>JBGTIP010000033.1:0-80350 GCA_041745615.1 Pyrinomonadaceae bacterium
ACAACGTGATCGTCCGGGAGTTTGCCAAACGTTTGGCTCGAAACGGCAGGGCACCTATGCAGGTAGTCTGTGCTGCTATGCGCAAACTGCTCCATATTGCCTTCGGTGTTATCAAAAACAACCGACCTTTCGATCCAAACATGGCTTGACCATTTGACTGTTAAATATCAAGACAGTATCTCCTTATCCAAGGTGGGTAGCTTGTCTACTATCATCGGCTCCCGGAACTCCAACTCAGGCCGGTTCACGATAAGCGGCCCCAGGAACTCTTGCGTAGGGAAATCGTCTTCGATCTTTAGGAAGATCATGGCCTTGTCGGTCGGCGTCAGGTTGACTATCTCACCTGCCGGGATCTCGTCGGAAATGTGTTCCATATATGCAACAATAACCCATCCAGAAGAAGAATGCAACACTTATTTTTAAATTTACAACAAATAAGTTAGAAGGCAGCCCTAAAGAGGGGCGAAGCGGGAAATTTTCGTCGCGCCACACGCAAAAAAACTTGGGATTTACGGAAGGATTCGCGTCAGATACCAAAAAAGTGAATCCGCTACTTTTAATTCGGCGTCTTCTTTAGTGTCGCCCCACGACTGGTATCGTTCAACATTAACTTGGAAGTCTTGGGTTTTCTTGTACGCTTCGAATTGGGCTGCGGAGAATTGTGTGAAACCCTTATTGTCAAAGAAGAGGGCCTTCGTAAGCCGTCCGGATTGGAACTCAAATACTGCGTAATTCTCATACGATTTACGAAAGTCGATGTTTTCCAAAGGACCAGGGTGCTTGTTCTCACCATAGCGGGACAAAAATAATCCGGTATACCAATCGATTTTCAGGCCCTTTGTGTTCCCGAATGTTTCCGTCAATACGGATTTCCATTTGCTCGGGCCTTGCGAAATCTTAAGATCGGAAAGGAACAACTGGTCCGTGCGAAGCTCATACCATGAAACGTATCCCCTTGAAAGCGAACTATTCCAATTTAGACGGACCGGCTTTTTCTCGGGATGCTTTGCGAAGTAGGTTCCGATGGGATCATGTTCGATAGGATAATGTTTTCCTTGAAAGTTAAACCAATTCTCCATTTGCGGCGTTCCAAGTGAAGGGGACGCTACAGCCAGCAAGATTAGAAAAACGCAGTAAAATCTGGACGTGGGATATGCACGCATAACAACTGCATTCTATCATCAGTTGGCTGATCCGCGACCGGTCAAATTCCGAAAGCGCATTTTGACCCCCGGTTGGTACAGTGGGTTACAATTTAGCGTCTGCTTTTCGCGTCGAAGACGCCGTCAGAGATTAGCCAGATGCGAAGCTTCTGGTAAGATGCATACAAAACCTCCGCGTTGAAGACGCGGCAGATCCCTGCACATGCCATCGAGTCACGTTTCCCTATTCGTCCACATCGTCTTTTCAACCAAAGAACGGGGGAATCTGATCCGACCCGAGTGGGAAGGGCGGCTGCATTCCTACATGGGCGGGATCATAAGGGGCCTTGATGCCATTCCGATCAATATAGGTGGAATGCCCGATCATGCGCATATTCTGTCAGGTCTAAGGTCGAAGCATCGCCTGGACTATTTCATTCGTGATCTAAAAGGAGATTCATCTGAGTGGATCCACAAAGAGATCACGCGAAACTTCGAATGGCAGAAAGGCTACGGCGCGTTTTCGGTGAGTCCGACGGCACTCAAAGAGGTATCAGCCTACATAAGTAATCAGAAAAGACATCACGCGAAGGTCTCGTTTCAAGATGAGTATGTTGACCTGTTGCGGCGGTCTGGAACTGAGTATGATGAGCGATTTTTGTGGTAGATCTTCCGCGGTTTCACCGCGGGGGCGCGCTTGTCATATGTCTACCAGACGTTTCACGTCTGGCTAAACTCTGGTGCGGCTTCGCCGCGTCCCAGAGAGCCTGGAATGCTCGCGGTATCGACCGTTTTTCGGCGATAAGGCCTCTGTTGGCCGGACAGGTTGTCGGAAGTAGTGAAACTTTTCATTGCCTTTATTCGCCTTAACTGTCGGAGGTAAACTGTCCTATGAATATCACAGAGATTGCACCTGACGTCTTCAGACTCTCGCTTTACATACCTGAAGCAAATTTACAATTTAACCAGTTCCTTGTTCGAGATGAAGAGCCTTTGCTTTTTCATACCGGAATGCGGGCAATTTTTCCGACTGTACGCGACGGCGTTGCCCAACTGATCGAACCCTCAAAGCTGCGTCATATCGGCTTTAGCCATTTTGAGGCGGACGAGTGTGGTTCGCTAAACGAATGGCTCGAGATCGCGCCGAATGCCGAGGCAGTCTGCAGTTTTGTCGGCGCCGAGGTGAGCGTCAATGATTTTGCCTCGCGTCCGGCAAGGGGCCTCATGGACGGAGATACGTTTTCAACCGGAAAGTACAAATTCAGGTTTGTACAGACTCCGCATTTACCGCACTGCTGGGAGGCCGGGCTGCTATTCGAGGAAACGAACCGCACACTTTTCACTTCAGACCTCTTTCATCAGGTTGGTGACGTCGCTCCGTTGACTCAGGAGAGCGTCATCGACAGGGCACGGGCGACACTTGTGGAATACGACGCAACGCCGCTTGCCGGGTATATGCCGTACACGCGGCAAACAGAAAAGAACATGCAGAAACTGATCGACCTTGACCCACGCACGATCGCTGCGATGCACGGATCGTCGTATTCAGGCGATGGAGCTGGCGCCCTGCGTGATCTTGGTGAGGTGATGAAGGAAGTTTTGTGACCGGGATCCGTAGCTGGCGAAGGCAGCCTGAAGTGTGTCGGCTGTTAGTTTTCTGGCATACTACCCGCATGCAACACAATCGTCGAGAATTTCTGGCACTCTCGTCCGGCACGCTCTTGTCAACCATGCTCGCCGGTCGGACGAGAGGCCAGGATACAAAAGGCACCCGGGTTGTCCTGCTTGGCACGCGAGGCCCGCGTGCCTGGAGCGAAACCGCGCGACACAGCTCGTACGTTTCCGGCTATAAGTCTTGTGTTTCTTGAGGTACGATCGATCAGCTAAGAAGGTGTCTCTTTGGCTGCTGCCGTACTGCTAAACCACTCAACGAATTTTGGTATCCCCTCGGCGATCTTGGTCGTGGGGTTGTATCCAAGTAATTCTCTCGATTTGGAAATGTCCGCGTAGGTCGTCGGCACATCGCCCGGCTGCATCGGCTGGCGGTCGATCACAGCGGGCATATCGAGGCTGCGTTCGAGCAGGGAGATCAATTCGGACAATTCGGTCGTTTCCGATTCGCCCAGGTTGAAGATCTCGTAGATCGAACTATCGTAATCGATCGCGGCACGAACACCCTGGATTATGTCATCGATGTAGGTGTAATCTCGCCGCATGGTGCCATCCCCGAAGACCGGGATTGGCTTGCTCTCTGAGATAAGCTTCGAAAACTTGTGGATGGCAAGGTCCGGGCGCTGGCGGGCTCCATAGACGGTGAAGAAACGCAGACAAACACAGCGAATATCGTATAGGTGCGAGTATGTGTGGCAGATCAGCTCACCTGCGGCCTTTGTGGCGGCGTAAGGCGAGATCGGTTGATGAATACGGTCGTCCTCGGCAAACGGGACCTTAGCATTGATCCCATACACGCTCGACGATGAGCCAAACACAAACTGCTCGATTCCGTATTTCCGGGCAAGCTCGAGCAGGTTGAGCGTACCGTTGATATTCGTTTCGGCATACAGCTTCGGTTCCGATAGCGAAGGACGTACACCCGCTCTGGCGGCAAGGTGAACTATGACGTCGAAGTTCGTATCGGCAAATAGTTCGGCCAGTGTTTTTTCATCCCGTATGTCGGCCTCTGCCAAATTGAAATCGGGGTTTTCGAGATGCGCGGCAATATTCGCCCGCTTTATGTCGGGCGAGTAGAAATCATTGAAGTCATCGATAACGGTAACGCTCCATCCGCCCTCGTTAAGCAGACGGTCGACGAGATGGGAACCGATGAAGCCGGCACCGCCGGTGATCAGGACCTGTTTCATATAAGAAGGAATTTTACTTTAGAGCGTATATTTCAGCGAAACCGCTAATTCAGGAACTTCTGATTGGCATTGAACTTAAGCAGGATCTCCTCAAGAAATCCTTCGTATGTGAAATTCTCACTGCTATATGACGGCTTTAGCTTGAACATCAGCGGCAGAGCGATGCGCCATGACATCCAAAGGCGTTGGCGGTCGCTCAGGTCCCAGCGGCGGCGGAGAAAACTTTCGACCACCTCGATCTCGGGCCCGGTGAGCTTATTGACGTCCGCTTTAACCTCAACGGGTTTTTGCGTCCGGATGAAGGCAGAGTCGGTGATTCGGCTCGAAAACGTTTCCGCGAAGGTCGGAGCCTCGCTTTCCCGTTCGCGGATCACGACGGTACCTGCAAAAATGTCGCCGACTCGCTGGTCCCTCGGGCTGGCAAAGATCACGATCAGGCCCACAGAGTAGATTGGTACGATAAATCCGGGAACGGCGTCGCAGACCCTTAGCAGATTACGCGCGATCGCTTCCCACAGCGTCAGCGGTCTCCCGTCGTCACGGATCACGCGAAGTTTCATAAGACGCTTGCCGGGCGTCTGGCCGTTCCACAGCCATTCGAAAACGATGAAATAGGATGCAAAGATCAGGAACAATACGATTATGAGCAGAGCGATCGTCCATTTCGGCATTTCGCTGACCCACTGGTCGGGAGCGTCGGCCAGATCAGCGGAGCTGTACCCGGCCAGGCTCAGAAAAAACCATGCGGCAAGGAATATCGACAAATACTGAATAAAATGATCAACCGAAACGGCCAGAAACCGGTTGCCGATCGAAGCAAGAGCAAACTCGAGAGGAACACGTTCCGGCGTCTCAATGATCAGTGTTTCCTCTGTTTCGATAATACCGGATTCCATTCGTAACAATCTTAGGAGATTAAAGCGTAATACAAAAATCCGTATATTGCTTGTCATTTGTGAATCGCGTTATCTATACTTGATAAGGCAATTGGCCAGTAGAAGGTGGTATTTTGAAAACTGAATTAAATCGCGAAAAGTCATCCGCAGCCGGATTTCGATTTGCCATCGTGGTCAGCCGGTGGAATGATCGTCTGACGTCGAAATTAGCAGCCGGCGCCCTTGAGGCCCTCGCGGAGTGCGGTGCCGGTTCCGGCGCGGTCCAGACTATCTACGTACCCGGTGCTTTTGAGCTGCCCATTGCGTGCCTCAAAGCCGCTCGCAGCAGGAATTTTGACGCGGTAATTGCGCTTGGGGTCGTCATCCGGGGCGACACACCGCATTTTGACTACGTTGCGGGCGAAGCAGCCCGGGGGATCATGCAAGCCTCGATGGAAACCGGGACACCTGTGCTTTTTGGGGTCATCACCGCAGACAATACGGAACAAGCCGAGGCCCGGGCGGGTGAAAGATCCGATAACAAAGGCTACGAAGCCGCTCTCTCCGCGGTCGAAATGGCCCATCTGATGCTTGAGATGGACAGTCCCGTAAGTATTTCTTTAACGAAGGGCAGTAGTTGATCCATGTCACTTGATAAAGCAGAAAAGAGCTCAGGAACCAGGCACAAAGCGCGCGAGTGCGCTCTTCAGATGTTGTTTGCTGCAGATATGGCCGACCGGGACGGCACGGATCTAACCGAAAATTACTGGAACGAGTTGGGCGACACGGCGATCGACGATCGGACACGTGAATTCGCGAATTCATTAGTTCGCGGCACATTACGCGAAATCGAGGCGATCGACACGCGGATCCGGACTCGTGCCGAACATTGGCGCATCGAACGAATGGCGATAGTCGACCGTAATGTGCTTCGATTAGCGGTCTACGAATTCTTATATCACGATACCCCCGCGACAGTTGCCATCAATGAGGCCCTGGAAATTGCTCGCAGATTTTCGACATACGAGGCGACGCAATTTATCAACGGGATACTCGACGCTATAAAACAGGACCTGGAAAAGTCCGCCCCCTCAACGGATGCAGCCGGAAAGTCTGCTTCGTCGAATTGATTTCCCGCCCGCCGAAATTCGAACGTTCACCCGAGGATTATCCCCAACAGACCGTTATCGTTTTGGCTTTAATTGCGTTAAAATTGAAGTCAATCCGAGGCAACAGAACATATCGTGAGCGAAAATAAAGCGAGAATAACGAAGTTTATTGAAGAGGCGTTTGGGTCAAATGCAACCTATGTTGAAGGGCTGCTCGAACGTTACAGATCAGACCCCCAATTGGTTGACGAGTCGTGGCAGGTATATTTCGACGACCTGCTAAACGGCAAGTCAGCCGACGGGGAGCGTGGCGAGGTAGAACCTGAAAAACCGGCGACAGATAAGCAGGCTCCGGCAACCGAACCGGCCCGAAAGACGGGACCTCCGTCCGCATCGGCTAAACCGGCACCATCGACCTCGGTCCCCGCCGATACAGTCGCGAAACCGATAACAGGTGTAGCCAAAAAGATCGTCGAGAACATGGAGCAGAGCCTTACTGTTCCGACCGCGACCAGCTTTCGAGAGATGCCGGTCAAGGTGTTGGAGGAAAACCGGCGAATAATCAATGACCACATAGGTCAGCAGGGTCACGGAAAAGTATCGTTCACCCATATTATCGCGTGGGCGATCGTTCAGGCCACGAAGGAATATCCCACCTTGAATCACGGATTCGCAGTGATCGATGGTGTCCCGTCAAGGCTGGAAAACACGGACGTAAATCTCGGTATCGCGATCGACATCGAAAAGAAGGACGGTTCGAGGTCCCTTTTGGTCCCGAATATCAAGAAGGCCGACAAGATGGGCTTTGTCGGATTCTTTCACGCGTACAACGAGCAGGTGCAAAAGGCCCGGGCAGGAAAGCTGGAGATCGCCGACTTTCAGGGCACGACTATTTCTCTTACTAATCCGGGCACGATCGGCACGGCCGCCTCGAATCCGAGATTGATGGCGGGGCAGAGCGCGATCATTGCCACCGGAGCGATCGAGTATCCATCGGAATACCAGGCGATGACCTCTGCAGCTCTTTCGCAATTAGGCATAAGCAAGAAACTGACGATCACAAACACCTATGATCATCGCGTCATACAGGGAGCCGAAAGCGGGATGTTCCTCGCCCTAATTAGCGAATACCTCAAAGGCTCCAAGGGATTCTATGACGCGATCTTTAAGGATTTCGAAATAATCTCCCCGCCGCTCAGGTGGGCTGAGGATTATAACCCAACATTTTTTGGAGGTGAGCGGGAGAAAGCTCAGGAACAGGCGAACGTTCTTCAGCTTATCGATGCTTATCGCGTTAGGGGCCATCGTCTTGCCGATATAGACCCGCTGAAGATGACCACCCACGTGGACACAGACCTCGATCTCGAGAATTTTGGCCTTACGATCTGGGACCTCGACCGCGAGTTTTTTACTGGAGGGCTTCACGGTGAGGAAGTCGCCACGCTTCGGCGTGTGCTTGAGATCCTTAGAAAGGCTTATACGGGTAAGGTAGGAATTGAGTACCGCCACATTCAAAACAAAGAAGAGAAAGCGTGGATCAGGGCGCGTGTCCGGGAACAGTTTGTCGATACCGAGCCTCTGAAGCAAGAAACTAAAAAGGAACTGTTACAGAAATTGATCGAGGCCGAACAATTTGAACAGTTCCTGCATAAGAAATATCTCGGACAGAAGCGTTTTTCTCTCGAGGGTTGCGAGACCGTCATTCCCATGCTTGACCAGTTGGTCGAGGGGGCAGCGGCACGCGGGGTTGACGAGATCTATATGGGAATGGCCCATAGGGGCCGGCTCAATGTGCTTGCCAACATTATCGGCGACCCCGCTACCGGGGCCATGGCGGAGAGGATCTTTACGGTTTTCGAGGGGACTTCACATCCTGATTTCCCGGCGGACGAAGGGGATGTGAAATACCATCAGGGAGCTGTCCGGCAACGCAAAACAAAGACGGGTAAAGAATTAAAGATCCAGCTTTCATCAAATCCGAGCCACCTCGAGGCTGTAAATCCAGTTGTCGAAGGCATGGCCCGGGCGCGTCAGGATTTTCTGCGTGATGGCAAGGGACTGGAGCGACGTGAAACTTACGACCACGTTCTGCCTCTGCTGCTGCACGGCGATGCCGCATTCGCAGGGCAAGGCGTCGTAATGGAAACTCTGCAGCTCGCCGGATTGCCGGGATACCGGACCGGCGGAACAATACACATCGTTATCAACAACCAGATCGGATTTACGACATCCCCAGGGCTCGGCCGCAGTTCGATCTATTCGACCGATGCCGCACACATCACGCAGACCCCGGTGTTTCATATAAACGGTGACGATCCTGAGGCGGCCTATCGGGTTGTACAGATCGCTCTTGCTTACAGGCACGAGTTTGACAAAGACGTGGTCCTCGACCTCGTCGGTTTCCGCCGCCTCGGGCATAACGAAGGTGATGAGCCGAGCTACACGCAGCCGGTTATGTATGCCCGCGTAAAAGCGCATCCGGGGACACGGCATCTCTATGCCCAGCAATTGATCCGCGAAGTGGTCATTTCAGATGAAGACCTTGCCGCGATGACCGACAAGGTGGTCGAAAAATATGAAGGTATTCTAGTTCGGGCCAAAGAGATCGCCTCAGGCAAATCGGAAAAAACCGAGCTCGCACCGCCGCCACCCGAGGATGATGGATCATCCGTTCTCGAAACCGGCGTTGCGGCCGACGTGCTAAAGCGAATTTGTGAGAAGATCTCACTCGTGCCCGAGGGGTTCCATATCAATCCAAAGATGGTTGGCCAGCTTGCTCGCCGCTCAAAGATGGGCAACGGCGAAGTTCCGATGGACTGGGCGTTTGGCGAAGCGTTATCTATCGGCTCCCTGGTCCTCGAAGGAATTCCTGTACGCTTTAGCGGACAGGATTCCGGGCGAGGCACTTTCTCGCAGCGTCATGCCTCGATGTATGACACGATGACCGGCGATCGGTGGGCTCCGCTCAACGAACTTCGTAATGAAGATAATCCGCATGCACGCGCCTATATTTTTGACAGCTCTCTTTCTGAGTATGCGGTTCTCGGCTTCGAGTACGGTTATTCGGTGATATCCGAGGGCCAGCTCGTCGCGTGGGAAGCTCAATTCGGTGATTTTGGAAATGGGGCGCAGATCATTATTGACCAGTACATTTCGTCCTCGGAGGATAAATGGAAGCAAAAGTGCCGATTGGTAATGTTGCTTCCGCACGGTTACGAGGGGCAGGGGCCGGAGCACTCTTCCGCAAGGTTGGAGCGTTTTCTCCAGTTGTGCGCCGAGAATAATATGCAGGTCTGCTATCCCACAACGCCCGCACAGTACTTTCATTTGCTTCGCCGGCAGGTAAAACAGGAGATCGCCCGGCCGCTGATAGTGATGACCCCAAAGAGCCTGCTGCGACTGCCGGCTGCCGCTTCCAATATCGCCGAGCTTGAGACTGGCGGATTTCAGCCGGTTATCGAGGACAAACGGATTTCGGATCCTGCTGCAGTCAGACGAGTCGTTGTGTGCAGCGGCAAAGTCTATTACGACCTCGAAGCGGCTCGCGAAGAGGCCAATGTCGATCATGTCGCGGTAGTACGCCTGGAACAGTTTTATCCTTTTCCGGCTGCAAAGCTGCACGAGATATTTGCATCTTACCCGAGTGCGAACCAGATCATCTGGACGCAGGAGGAACCGCAAAACATGGGCGGTTGGACCTTCGTGGAAGCTCGCCTTCGGGCGATACTGCCAGACAGTGCGAGTTTGAAATATGTCGGCCGCACCGCATCGGCTTCGCCGGCGACCGGTTCGTATGCGATCCACGAATTAGAACAGAAGAAGATCGTGAATGACTCGCTGGCGGTCGAAACTGATGAGATATCAGACGCCAGTGAGCCAGAGGTATCCGAAAAGCTCGCCCCTGCGGGGGCCTAAGCCGTTCTGAGATTTGTCGCCGAATCTAAGTTGATGAAAGCTTTCAACGTAAAATTTGCGATCGCGGTTGTTTCTCTGTCAGCGATCATATTCATCGTGGCGTGCCAGCCGAAGGCCGTGCGCAGCGAAGAGCCGCTGCAGGGCAATACCTTGCCGGCTCTGCCCACACCTGAAAATCTTGCACCTATCACGATCGCGGCTGTCGGCGACATCATGTTGGGCTCGCCCTTCCCAAATGATACCCGTATGCCGCCGAATGACGGCGCCGACCTGTTGAAAAACGTGACGCCGATACTTTCCGCCGCGGACATTGCGTTCGGCAATCTGGAAGGGCCGATAATTGACGGCGGTCTTTCCACAAAATGCTCCCCCAAGAGCACCCGCTGTTTCGCTTTCCGCATGCCTGCGAGGTATGGCAAGTATTTGAAGGACGCCGGGTTCGATGTGCTGAGCCTGGCCAATAATCATGCCGGTGACTTCGGTATTGCCGGACGCCTAAGTACGCGCCGCATTCTCGATGAACTCGGAATCAAACACGCAGGCAGTGACCGTGGACAGTTTTCGACGACTTTTCTTGAGGTCAAAGGTCTTAAATTGGCGGTCATCGGTTTCGCCCACAACATCATTTCTCCCAACGTAAACGACCTCGCCGCGGCTCGCCAGTTGGTTCAGCAAGCTGACAAGCAGGCAGATATCGTTATCGTCTCATTTCACGGCGGGGCCGAGGGAACCGGGTCTCAGAATGTTCCGAACCGAACCGAAATGTATGTTGGGGAGGCACGAGGTAATCTCCCTTTATTTTCGCGGACTGTGATCGATGCAGGGGCCGATCTCGTTCTCGGCCACGGTCCCCATGTTTTGAGGGGGATAGAGATCTATAGGGACAGGCTCATCGCCTATTCGCTCGGGAATTTCGCGACTTATGGCTGGTTCAAGTTGGAAGCTGAAACCGCGCTCACGATGATCCTTGAAGTCGAACTAGATGCCAACGGCAAATTGCTTAACGGCAAGATCCATTCGGGCAAGCAGGAAGGCAGGGGTATACCGGTGCTTGACGATACCGGAGCCGCGATCAAAGTCGTTCGCAAACTGTCCGAAACGGACTTTGGCCGGAATGCTCCGAATATTGCCGATGACGGCACAATAAGCGTCAAATAATCGGTCGGACCTTTTGGTCGATCGTTTCTCCCGACAGGCGAATTCCCGACTCCCGTATCCGGATCTTATGTAGCCCCATAAGAATGTCGACGATGTTCAGTAGTTTCGAAGGCACAAAAATAAGGGCTTGATATATACTACGCTTCTTGATCAGGAGAGCGACGATTCCGATGACGCCTAGCAAACCGGCCGTTTTCCACGGATGAAATTGGCCTGGAAGCATCAATGCAGCCAAGGTCAGAGTGAGCCAGCAAAGAAACAGGATCGTCGTTTTTAAACGAAGCCAGCAAAACTCCAGGCCATTACCTGCGATAAAAGCGTGAGAGATGGTCCGTGTTATCTCACCGAGCCTGTTCGCACGGTGATCGCGAGCGAAGGTCTTGAAAATACTCGATAGCGAATCCCCATGATAACAACGAGTATGTTTGGCCATCGCAACCGGGATCTTCTTTAGCCACCAACCGCTGTTGATTATGCGTAGTCCGAGTTCCGCTTCTTCTTCCATGGCGAGCGCCGGATCGAAAGACCCCGCTTCGATCAACGCTTCACGGCGATAAAAGCAGCACGGGCCGCGAAGCCATTTCACATCCATTTCCCCGTCGCAAGGTTCTTCAACGTCATGGACCGGTTCGCCGGCCTCGGTAAAATCATCGATCCGGCCGTTGACGCCGCCCAGCTTTCGATCATGATCGAAAATATCGATCGCACTTGGCAAAAAATCTCTGTATATCAGCGTGTCGGCATCCAGAAAGAGCATAAATTCCCCCCGAGCTATCGTGGACCCGACGAAACGGCCGGCCGATGGAGAAAGCCGCATGTCCGATGGCAATTCAACCGCACGAAACCCGTAGCTTTTTGCGATTGCAACTGAGTTATCAGTCGACCGTGAGTCCACATAGACCAACTCGGCACCGCCGATCTGTTCGCCCGCCGCAAGGGCGGCTTCGAAACAACGGCCAATGGTCCGCTCCTCGTTACGCCCAATGACAACTATGGAAACTGTCTTTTCCATGTACTGATCCTTATCGCTCGGACAATTGATAGCTTCGTTTCCATGCCCGTCGCCGGTTAGCGATCATCGCGGTCAGGCCCTCAGGCAGAGTGGCCTTTCCGATCCTCTTGACGCTCCCCAATGCTCTGGTAAGCTTGTCGGCCACGGCAGTCGAAATAGAATTTCGGCCCAGCGAAACATTAACGATCTCAACCGACTGATTTGCCCAATCGAACTTATAGGTTTCGTCGCCGCGCAGAAAGTCGTAGAGCGTATTGCCGCGCTCGACTGCGCTTTTTATCGACAGCCCGATCAAAACGAGGCCAACGCTAAGATCGGCGTAATCCAGATCGTAGCCGGAATTGTAATAGTAGAATGTATGGCCATCATCGAGCCCGTAAACGGAACTTCGGCACTCTCCATCGAGCCATATTTCGTCGAAACGGACAAGACCTGCTTCTGCCATCCGCTTGACCAGATCACGCTGGAATCCTATTAATCTGGTATGTCCGGTCAACTCGGAACCACCCGATCGCTCCCAACGCTTCTGATGCAGTTTGAGGAACCTCTCAAACGCAGAACTCGCCTCGCTTTCAGAAACTACAGTTCGAAAATCGAAATCAGGCCTTTTCTCGATTTTATTCAACCGTCGTTTGAAATTTGCCGCTCTTTTCCCGTTCGTCAGAACTGATTCCCAACCTGACGAAAGGTCGATCTGCGGACAGACACCAGTCGTAACCGTTGAAAATCGGCTCAAGCCTTTTTCGCCCAAGTAACTTGTATCTCGTAAATGATCAATACCTCTTGATTCGCTCGACAAACTGTCGAACCTGATCAGATCGCAATCTTTCCGATCTAACAGAAAGCGCACAATGGCCGTAAATGCTTCGTCATAATATGCCGGGTCACAAATTAGGTCTAACTGATCTGCTCCACCGACGCCCTCGCCCATGAGTGAGAGCTTCTTTTTTGTGATGCCCAAGAACGCGTCGTTCGAACAAAACATCGGCAGTAACCCGATCACCCTATCGTTACGACAGGCCGTGATAAGAAATGCTGTGCGACCTTCACCAAAATGCTCAAACCACGTACTCATCCACTCCCACGATAGAAACGGAGAGCATTTCGCCGTCTGAAAGAGTTGATGCCAATCGTCTCTTGCCTGGCAAAAGGCATCGCTGCCGGGACCTTCGTGTATTTCGATTCGAATCATGCTTGCTTGTGCGCAGTCGCGACCGCCACATTTTGTTTCCTATTCCTCAGATCGCGTAATAGCGCTACGACGCCGAATTTCCATGCCCACAACAGTGTCCCCACCAGACCGGGTGCAAAAACGTAGAACGCCGCGTGTTCTCTTTCACCCGTTGACCAATAACGCTTATTTGTTGTCGATGGACTCATCAGATCAATCTCGTCGATATCTCGTTCAAGACAATCAGCCAGGAACATTTTGAAAAGCAGATTGCCCGGAGAGTACTTCGAGTAGGCCTCGTCAAAAGTAGTTTTCCAGTGAAACATAGTCCTGCCGTTTTTGATGTTTATGCTCATCGCGATCGGTATTTCGTCGAGCCGGAGTTCGTAAGCGAATAGCTCATCAGCATCAGAAACGGCCTTTGCGAAATCGTGATGTAACCGTGCAACATTCGGGTCTTCAACAGCAGATGTCCCGTTACGTCCTTTCCAGCCTTTTGTCTCGAGTTCAAGATACTTATCGATTAAATCGGGAGAATAGGTTCTGGACAGAACCAATTTTGCTTCTCCTATTTCATCCAGACGCCTCTTTCGACGGTCCAGCTGCTGCCTCAATTGCCTCCTCGATCCCTTGAGAAAATCGTTGATCGAGCATTTCGGCCCCTCGGCAACCGGAAGCCGGATAAAGGGAGCGCTGTCCATCTTCCAGATTCCAGTGCGGAAGGAATCTGTTTCCGCAAGTTCAACGAGGCTGGCGAGCCAGCTACCCGTCCGGACGAGTCGCATTTCCAAAACCGACCATTTCTCATGGTCTTTAATGACTTTCCAGATAGCCCTAACGATGTCCTTTTTTTCCGACTCGTCTGATCCGTGAATAAGGTCGAATCGCTGAGTATTGAGGTTGTAAACCGCCTGCAAGTTCTTTGCAGAAATTCCGTGGAGATCTGATCTCTTTGCAACAAGAGGTAGTAGGGCCCGCAACCTGCCGTTCCGTCGAACGGTCACAAGTTCGATCTCAGTTTCAAAATTCCGAACAAAAGCAATAAACCACTCCGGCCGAAGAAATGGAACGCTGCTCGCACCTTCGTCACACAAAGCCGACCACTCATGAGAGATCCGATCTATTACCTCGACTCCCCCTTTTAAGACTTCTGTTTGATACATTACCGGTTTTAATGATCTCAGCCGAAGCGCATACGCGGCACCGGCAGCTTGGCTTCGTCCAATTCTACTTTCTTTATTCGGGTGAATTGCATCGCAACGTAGACCAGATACAAGGTGTTAGTAACGGCGTATCGTTTCCACAGCCTGCCAGGCTCATTTATCAAACGATATAGCCATTCGAGCCCACGTTTTTGGAGCCACTCGGGAGCCTGCGGTACCATGCCTGCATGAAAGTCGAAAGCCGCCCCGACCGCAAGCATTGGCATGGGCAGCATATCGCGGTATTCATACACCCAGGTTTCCTGTCTCGGGCATCCCAGTCCTACGAGGACAATGGATGCTCCGCTCATTCTTATCGTCTCGGCGATCTCAGCCTGCTCATCAGCGGTCAGTTGTCGAAATTTCGACGGCTGCCGCCCGGCGATCTCTAAAGAAGGGAATTTCTTCTGAAGATTATCTCTAAGTTTGTCCAGTACCTCATGACGGCTCCCGTACAGGTAGACCGACAACCCTTCGGCCGCCGCCCGCTCGCAAACCCGCAATGTCAATTCGGGCCCATACACACGATCCGGCAGCGCGGCGCCGTGCAGCCATTTCATAGCCCAACGGACGGGCTGACCATCCGGGACGACAAGGTCCAGTTTGTTAAGCCGCTGCCGATGAACGGCGTCGAGGGCTCCGGTCATTACTCCGTGAACTGCCAGCGCACTGACTGCGAAAGGCCTCTCGTCTTTGGCAGCACGTATGATGCGTTCGACTGCTGTTTCGTAATCAACGGCGCAAACGCCTATTCCTAAAATATTCTGTTTTCCGAGATCGATCATGTTTACTCTTTATCAGGCGGCGACCATAATGCGCTCGGCCTCGCCAACATATTTCTCCCTCGTCACTTCGACCATTTCACGGATAGTGGTTTCCAGGTCATATTCATAGCTCCACCCCGGATAATCATTTTGAAACTTCCGCACATCGCTGACCCACCAGATATGGTCACCCTCTCGGGCCTGGTCTGAAAGGCTGAAGGAGAGCTTTTCACCTGCGGCATCCTCAGCGATCGCGATCGCTTCGAGAACAGAGCAGTTGCTATGTCGGCTTCCCCCGATGTTGTAGACAGCACCGGCTTTTGGAGCTTTGTAATAATGCCAAAAGGCGTTTACAAGATCGTTCGAGTGAATGTTGTCGCGAACCTGTTTCCCCTTGTAGCCGAAAATTGTGTAGTGCTTTCTATTCACAATGCATTTTATGAGATAAGCAAGAAACCCGTGAAGAACCGCTCCTGAATGAGCCGGGCCCGTGAGGCATCCACCGCGGAAAACGGCAGTTTTAAGGCCGAAGTATCGGCCATATTCCTGGGTCATCACATCTGCCGCTACCTTGCTTGCTCCGAAAACGCTGTGCTTTGACGAATCGATCGACATCGATTCATCGATGCCGTATTCGAAGTACGTGTGCTCTGGATCAACCTCCCAGCGGGTTTCCTGCTCGATCAAAGGAAGAGCATTGGGCGTGTCGCCATAGACCTTGTTTGTTGACGTAAAGATAAACGGAGCATCCGGACAGTATTTGCGGACCGCTTCGAGCAAAATTAGCGTTCCTGTGGCGTTCACGCTGAAGTCCGTAAGCGGCTCTTTGGCCGCCCAGTCGTGGCTCGGCTGGGCCGCGGAATGTATGACCACAGAAACATCTTTGCCATATCGACGAAAGATCCGTCCCATAGCATCCTCATCCCTAATGTCATCCGAGTAATGTATAAAGCCGGGGAGTTCTTCCCTGAGCGCCGCGGTATTCCAATCGACCGATCCATCCGCGCCGAAAAAATACTCGCGCATATTGTTGTCGATACCGACAACATCAAATCCTTTCGAATGAAAGAATTTGGCCGCTTCACTGCCTATCAGCCCCGAAGAGCCCGTTATAATTGCTACACTCATATAATTTTAGATATCTCTGTGACCGCGAAGGTACGGTCTTGTAAGAGTGATAAAGGGGGGTATATTCCAGTGACGAACGGTAGAAAGGTGTGTTTTCCAGCCACAAACGCATCGTTCGGCTTGAGATCTGATGTTCTTCTAACTGTTTGTGATTTCTAAGGTTTGACCGCCAGGTATTCCAGCCAGTGTGAGTCAACGCACCTCTCAACCGGTCTTCCACGGTTGTCGTGTACCTCGATGCTTTCGAAACCTGCGTCTTCGAGCTGCTGTATCTGCTTGTCGGGACAGATGTAGTAGAACAATACGGAATACCGGTGATCACTGTCGTTTACAATGGCGTAGTCGTCAGTTTCAACCTCGTGCTTTTTCATTCGCCAGTGCTTGGGAAGATGATAAAGCGCGTACAAAAAGAACTTCGCAAACTGCTTGTCGAATTCGATCTTTCGCCTCCAGGGCAGTTTGCGAAAATACTTGTAATCCCGGTTGTGGGCCGAGAACATAAAGCGGCCGCCGGGCCGGAGAACGCGATGAACTTCTCTCAGCACCTTCAGCCTGCCCGGGTGTGATATACACCCTAGTCCGTTGTAAGAAAAGAGGACAAAGTCGAAACTCTCATTCTCGAACTGCCTAAGGTCCGTGGCATCACCGACAACAAGATTAGCTTCGGGGTACTTCTCCCGGGCACGCTCGATAAGTTCGGGCACAAAATCAAGACCGGTGTAGTTCGGACTTATATCGAGGAGGAACGCTGTGGTCCGACCGGCACCGATCCCCAGATCAAGGATCGCGGATCCTTTGATCTCCGGAAGTAGCCGATCGAGGATCACCCTCTCTCCGTCGTGCAGGTAATTAATGCCGTCATAATGATCGACGACTTCCGTGGTTGAGAATGCCGCCTTGTTTATCAGGTCGGCATACGTTTCTGTCGCAGTGCCCATGATTCTCTATATGCCCAATCTCAGACTCGCAACCGCCGGTGAGTAAATGCCCCGGATCCCGCGAGTGGATTCCTCACACAAACTGATCCGGCCCAATGTCATCGGATCTGCGCCGGGTAAATTGATCCTCGTTTCGGTAGTTACGGCTGTGGTAAACCCGGCTTCAGCGGCAGAGAGTCTTATATCACTCGTGTATTCACCATTCGGATACGCTAGTGATGTCACGCGGCGACTGAGTTGTTCCTCCAAAACCGCCTTGCTGGATGTGATCTCTTCATCGATCACTTCCCTGCTCTCCAGCGGCAGAACCACGTGATTCTCCGTATGCGAACCGAAGCTGATGCCTTTCCGTGACATCTCGCGAACCATCTCCCAATCCAAAAGGCGATACTCTGCCGGATAAGCGCAGTCATCAGGCTCGAGAGCGGCCTCAAGCTCTACGATGAGCTTTTCACGAATGTTGTGAGGCAAATAGACGAGTTCATTCGTCAGCCCCAGCAGGTTTGCACGAGTGACTTGATGGCCCGACACTTTCGTTATACCAGCCCTTCGGATGGCTTGAAGAACGTTACTGGGATCGTCGAGTCCCTTTTCCAATAGCCAGTAAATACGGTCGTGCGCAAGCGGCTTAGAAGTTCCTACATGAGCCGTCGGCAAAAAGACCGTTGCCGGAAGCGCCATCTCGTTTAAGATCGGAAACGCTACCTCGTAAAAATCGAGATACCCGTCGTCAAACGTGATCACAGCCAAGGGCCGGGACACTCTCCTTCTCGATTCAAGAAAGTGCATCGCTGTGCCCAGCGAAACCACATCAAACGATTGCTGCAACAATTCGCAATGATGCCGAAAGGTATCGGCCGAGATCACAATGCCATAGATGGCATCTCGTTCGGCCTTAGCGATATCGTCCACAACACGGTGGTAAGCGATGATATTGACTGCTCCCGGTGTTGAGCGGGGCATGCCAAACCGTACTTTAGCCGCGGAAGCGGCTGATTTAATAGAGCGTTTAAAAAGTAGTGAGGTGGATGTCATATTATTACTTCGGTCACAGGGTCGAATCCGCATCATATCGATCGACATGTGCCAGCCTCGGCAGGTTACGCCGCCTGGCAAAATCGATTTTCGCGGCCAGTTCGATCTACAAATGGACTACGCCATAGCCAAAGGATTAAAGAACCTTAAATTCCGAATTCGGTTCGAGCAAGACTCAAAGCTGACAAAATTCGACAAGGTTTCCCAGCCATCCCCGCGATCAGTCCTGGTTGCTGAGACGCATCCTTATACCGTCGTAATGCCGCGAAATGTAATCGAGGAGACCGCCGATAAAAACAACGATCCCTGTCATCTCAAGGGTTTCCTCAAGGGTCGTCATAAACATGTAGGTCATATTATTCGTGCCGTGAACCTCCGCATAACGCCCGTCGATAAGCTCCATTCCGATCGTACCGCTCAGGAATATAACGCCGCCGATCAGAAAGATCCATCTTGTTCTGGCGGGTAGTTTCAGCCAAAAATTCAGAAAGACAAGGGCAAGGAAGAGGACGAGACCGATCGCTGGCACGACCCAAGCGAAATAAAATATACCGAGATTCTCGCCCCCTAGAAGTGCCCGCAGTGGCTCCACGGTTCTCTCATGTGCCGCGACTATCTCGTCAAAGGCCATCAAAAGAAAACCTACAGACAGGATGGTCCAACTCCATTTATGTCGTGCCTTACTTTTGAAATGATGGACGGCAACGAACGCCAAAAGTAAAGACGCCGTCAGGAACAATAGCATCGAGAAGAAGGTCGGCACATTCATCTCGAGGTCAACGCTGAAGATCTTAACCAGCCGCCCGTATGCGGCAGAGCTGTATCCGGTAGAGATATAAAGGTACTGCGTAACCGTGCTCGCAACTACGAGGAGGAACGTGATTACGGCAAGGCCGCGTACGAGGAACCTCAGTTCGACTATAAGGGCACTAGTTTCTCGGAATCCATAGACACTTTCACGAGAATCTGTCCCGTCCGCGTTCTCTGCAGATATTTCATCGACCAAACTGATGTGTTTTGCTAACTCGGTCATAATTTACTCCCCGCCGCAGGCTCGTCTATCGAGACCAGATCCGATCGATCTCAGAGCCGAGCCTGTCAATATATGTTTGAAAGTCGAACTGTTCATTGGCCCTTTTTCTGGCCTGGTTGCCGAGTTTGTGACACAAGGCCGGATCTCTTGCCAGTAGTGCGATCTTTTCTGCCATTGTCTCTATATCTCCGGCTTCCACCAGAAAACCTTCTCTGCCGTCTTCGATGATCTCAGGTATACCGCCAACCCGTGTCGTTACTATAGCCAGCCCGGCGGCCATTGCTTCCATAACAGATATCGGCATTGCCTCGGCATAAGTAGGCAAAACGAAGATGTTAGCTTTCTTAAAGAACCGCACTCTTTCCGCCATGGGCACCGGCCCGGAATAATCGATCATGTCTGCGACGCCCGCATCAGCAAAGGAACTTGAAAGGCCGTCTGCTCCATAACCTAAGATCGATGCTCTTACTTCGACCCCTTTCTGCTTGAGCAGCCGTAACGCTGCGATCAGATCGCGCTCCCCCTTGAGTTTGCCTATGGCTCCGACGAAGAGTATTTGGGGGGTGCTGTCGTGTTGGGTTTTCGAGACCATTTCATCTTCGAACCATTCCATGTCAATTGCGTTCGGCAAAACCACGATATTTGCACCCGGCACAAAATACCTGATATCTGCCGATGACTTCGCCGACACGCCGATGATCAGATCGCTGAGTCCGAGAACCCATCCCACCATCCGTTTGCAAAGGCGGGGCTGCTGATCCAGATACTCCCGAGCATCCCCAGCGTGGAAATGACAGATAGTCTTACGGCCCAACATCCTGCTTAGAAAAAGAAAACACGACTCTCTGTACAAACTCGCATTGCTGCCGACGTGAACGTAAACAACGTCGGTTCCGCGTACCGCCAAAGCAAGAAACTTCCAGAGAGCCCGGATCGCAAGCATTAGCTTGCCCGCCTTACCGAGGTCCTCCGCCTGAGATTCGATGTATGTTAGTTGATACTCATCCTTAAGCCGCGACCGCAGGATGTCGGACGTGAGGGTCGTGATCCCTCCGCGCGTTTTCGCCAGGTGCATCCCTATCATTACGATCCGGGTTTTTCGCCGAGGAACACGGGTAATGGCCTCATCTGCCTTACGGAAAGAGGCCCGTGACTCTCCACTGAGAGGCTGAGATTGGAATTGCGAGATCGGCATTTTTTCAGGGCCTACTATTGGCTAAAACCTTTATCGGCCTGCATAAGTCGTACCTTCTGTTAGACACCCAAACCGCTATAAATTCCAGAGTAGGCCGCACACGAGCATAACGCTGGCTGACGACAAGGCCGCACGGCTACCGAACCGCGCGGGGCCAAGTTTGTAAAACAGGAACGCGGCTTCGATAAGTGCCATTGCTGAAAAACAAACAAGCTGAGCAAGCGCCGCCCCGATTGCACCATACGCGGGTATCGCTATCGACCCCGCCAGGACGCACGCAGCGAAACCTATCAAGTTAGCGTACAGATCCACTCGTTGACTACCGGTAGCGATCAATCCCCTTGATCCGACCATTACCAAACAAAAGGGTATTATGCTGGCCGTCAGAACGATCAGAGTCGTGGAAGCACTGCGGTATGTGTCGCCAAAAAGTAGGCCAAGAACTGATTCTGACAAAAATAGTGACGCGACGGCGGCCACCGCCGCAATAGAAACAGGTATGGCTGCCATCTTCGACAAATAGATCCCGCTGTTAGCCACATCCTGCAAAACCTTTCGAGCAACCGTTGGTTGGATCGTGTTAGCAAAGCCTGCCAAAATGATCGAGACGGGGATCAAGAATCTGGATGCTGCTCCAAACTCCGCGGTCTGTACCTCGGTACTGAAATACGCAAGCATAAACAGCGGAGTCTGCCAGTTTATCGCGGCCATCATGCTGGTGCCCGCGAAAGTCGGGCTGACCCTCGCGATGGTTCGAAACGCCCGTTTGGAAAAACTAAAATCCTGAATGCTTGCCCGCACGGCGGCAAAATAAATGAACATTGCCAAAATGCGAATAACGGCAAATGAACTGCAGATCGTGATGATGTCCGATCCGTTCCAGATGAGCCATAGCGGAACTACTGTTCTTAGGATATTCTCGCTGGTTGTGACGCCGGCCAGAAGTTTGACCCGGCCATATGCGATCGACGCCGATTCCAGAATAGTGATCAGGTTAGAGGGAACCATCGTAAGGCTCAGGACGATGGCCGACATTCTTACCTGATACGAGTCGCTGACGATAAAGGCACTGGCCGTCATCCCTACTGCGCAGGCCGTGCCGGCAATGGTAAGAAATACGGACGCGCTGCTCGCAAATTTCTTGACCGATCGCGAGGAACCCTTGCCCTTGGCCTTGCACCGGCTGAATTCATTAACCAGATAAGGCATCAACCCGAGCGCGGTAAGGTTAAAGAAAAGAGCATAAAGTCCCATCACGATAGTGAATCGCCCTACGTCGTCTATATCCCTCATTCGGGCCATAAAGACCCAAACAAGCACGCTGTTTGCTATGCTTATGACCCCTGACCACGTCATCCAGAGGAAATTTTTGCCCAGCTTGCTCGGCAGGTCGAGATTGTCATCTGATATGGCGCTCATTGTTGATAGAGATCTTTTTTGCCCCGTTCGTAGGTCCTTCTGACCCGGCTGATGGCCAATATCGTTCCAAGCAGCAGGAAGCATGTCCGCATCGGCGGACGGACCGAACCAAGCGTCGCTGGTTCCTTCATACCCGATATGGCAAAAACGACCAGGCTAACTGCTGCTCCCAGCCCAAGGGCGAATAAAACACGGTTCTTCGTCAACATCGCCCTTACGCTTTCCGAAAAGGCCGCTAACAGCAGTAAACAAAAGATTATCCCGCCCGGAATTCCGATTTCCGTAGTCACATGAGCAAAGACGTTATGCACAGGGTTGGCAAATGCCTGCGAAACGAAAATCCCTGTCTCATCGTATTTCGTCATGGTATAGCGGTAGTTATTAAGTCCCACGCCAACCAGGGGATTGGCCTCGATCATTCGAAGCGCATTCTCCATTAGCGGTGCGCGGATCGAAACGGAGCCTTTATCGTCCTCAGTCAGGCGGTCATAGATCCTTTGAGAAAGCGGCGCAAGAAAAAGGCCGAGCAAGAGAACGCCGGCCGCAGCCGATAAGAAATAACGTCGCTTTTCGAAAGCCGGTAGACCGATCCATCCGGCTCCGATGAGCAATACTATCGCCACCACTAAGCCTATCCAACTCCCCCGTGCAAGAGACAGGGTCACGGCAAGAGCCCCAAAAAGCCCAGCTAGCGTGAAGAGCACCTTTTGCCAGGATGTAATGGACTTAACTCGACACACAACCGGCGCAAGCACGAGGGGCACGAGAGTTGATGTAACCCAGGCCATTCCGTTCGGCGTTCTAAGGAATGCCGGCACACGGCTCAATTCCTCGCTTTGAGTTCCCGCCTGTTCTTCCGGGGTTCCGGTACCAAAGTATGAAAGATCAAGCGGCCATTGGATCACGTACTGAGATAGCGCCACTAATCCTGTTGCGAGCACTCCAATCGCCAGTCCTGTGATGAGATAGCTTATTCGGTCTTTTCGCCCGAAATGGGACGCAGTCACATATGCGATCAGTATCGAGGTCAACAGCGAGAGGATCGAGTACACGCCGAGTAATTCCGTTCCTGCAAATAGGACAGCTGCTATTGAGCAGGCGGCCAGCCCAGTAAAAAGCCATGTGAATAACGGCGGAAATACCCTTTCGTGTCCTTCATCATGCATCCGATCGTAAACAAATAAGATCACGCCTAGTATGAAGGTCGCAGAGATGTTCAGGCCCGAGGGGTCTTCCATCTCGTCTATCTTGAAGATAGACATATCGCTCTTTATGAAAAAAGTGGCGAGAAAGGCGATCCGCACGAAATCTATCAGCGGCACGTCCAGGGCCCAGACAATTAATCCCGCGAGTGCCACCGAAATCACAGCTCCCGCGACCATCACTAATGTGTCTGATCCGGCGGAAACGACGGCCATACCGAGAAAGCACGCAGCAACCGTCAGCCCGCCAACCAACATTACGTGGTACATCAGGTTAGAGCGGTCGATTGCAGTTCGAGTTTCTCTCGCAGCCATTTATCACATCGCGCCGGTGCCGCGAAGTACTGTCGGGACCGTTTTGAAGAGGATCTTGAGATCTAGCCGCAGTGACCATTGATCGATGTATTCGAGGTCCTGCAGTATCCAGTCGTCGAAGCTGGTTTCGCTTCTGCCGGAGATCTGCCAGATACACGTGATACCAGGTTTGACGCTGAAGCGTCGATTAAACCAGGACTTGTCGAACTTCTGAAAATCACGCTCAGGCAGAGGACGTGGACCCACGAGTGAAAGGTCGCCGAGAACGACGTTCAATAATTGCGGGAGTTCGTCCAGACTGGTTTTTCTAAGCCATCGTCCGACGGGTGTCACCCGTGGATCGTTTCGCATTTTGAATACCGGGCCGTCGGCTTCGTTCAGGCTTTCCAGCTCTTTTTGAATGGCGGGCGCATCGACAACCATTGTCCGGAATTTGAACATCTTGAACCGGCGCTTATTGAGCCCGACACGCTCCTGAATAAAGAAGACCGGGCCGGGTGAGTTGAACTTTATCAGGATCGCTATCACGAGCATCAGCGGAGCGAATACGATAAAAAGTGCGATCCCGCCCAGAAGGTCGATCGATGTTTTGAGGAAAGACTGCCACGGCGAAACTCTGTTCGCGTAAATGGACAGGATCGGCACCTCACCGATCTCACCTGTGACGGCCCGCGATAGCTTCAGATCGAAAAGATCGGAATGTATGCGTACCGTAACGCCCTGCTCCTCGGCCGCCTGGGTGATCGCCTGCATGCGGTCATAGAAAGTTTTTATCGGAAGGCAAATAATTATCTCATCAATGACATTTCGCGAAAGCAATTCTGAGATCTCGGAAAGCCCGCCGATCACATCAGGAGCATCGAGATCATCGATGTACCCTTTGAAGTCATAGCCGATCTCCGGATTCTTCTTCATCAGGCTGACGATCTTTTGCCCTCTGGCACCTGCACCTATCACTATCACAGACCTGAGATTTCGACCGTGCAACCGAAGCTCTCTAAGCATTTTTCGTTTCAGCAGCCGCAAAACGAACATGAGGATGAAAGCAGCAACCGCAAATATGAGCAAGAATCTCTTTGGAAAGATAGGCCACTCAGCCAGCAATATCAGCGTAGCAACGATCAGCGCCGCGAATGCGACTGCCCGCAGCACGTCAGAAAACTCGTCTTCCCAACGGGCCAGTCGTTTGGACCTGTAGAGCCAGAACGACGACAACATGAACATCCAGCTTCCGAATACACCGGTAAAAAAGATCGTCGATTCAATGGTGGGCGTATTTGCAGCTGTGAAGATATATGCGGTTCCCTGTGGGCCCCCGAAATAAAATGCCGCCCAAAGAGCTATCCCGAGCGCCGTCAGATCTAACGCTCGATAAAGGAATATTAATGTAGCTCTTAAACGCTCTTTCATGTGATGGATCCGGTAATTAGGCTTCTCTGGTCACGGCATCCCTTGACGGAGGCAATAGTGGAAGCTGGCCCCTCGAACCCGATTGGTTTGTAGCAGGTATCTCCATATATGGGATCGAAACAAGCACCGGCAAGTCGTAGCGCGATTCGATCTCGCGAACCGAGACAGCGAACGTGGCGGATCGTCCTTTTTCCGCGACCAGGGCAGCAGCCACTCCAGCCAGAGTTCCGATAAATAGCAGCACCAGTAAGTTGAGCGCGGGTTTTGGATTCTTCTGCTGTCCATCGGTCCTTGGTGAATCGACGATCGCGAAGTTCATTATTTGCTCTTTGTTTAGCACTTGCCCGATCTCGTTCTCCCGGGCCTTTTTTTGGTAGAGAAGGTATGCTTCTTCATTAATGCTCCGCTGCCTTTCGAGTGTCGTGCGTTCGATACTGTGAGAGTTAAGGACACTAACTTCGGCGCTCAATTTTGCGATCTGTCCGGAAAGTGATTTTTCGCGATCTTTAAGTGCGGCCAGTTTCGTTTCCGAATCGGATAAATCAGCTTCAAGTCGTCGACGAAGGTCATTGAGAGCATAGGAACGCTCCTGAGGCGGGTTCGCTGTTTCCTCAGCAATTGATTTCTTGATCTGATCGATCCGCTGCTGGTTGTCCCTGACAAACCGGCTGTTGGGCTGATACTTCTGCAGCAGCTGGGTCCTTTGCTGCTCGAGCTGAGTAAGCTCTTCCTTCATCTTGTCCAACGCCTGAACGTATTTAGAAACGTACCCGGTCTGTATTTCCTTTGGCTCTGCAGCAATTTTCTCCTGCAGCGACGTTATTCTCTTTCCGGTTTCTCCTATCTCAGTGCGGGCTGCACTAACCTGAGCCTGGGCATCCGATAGTTGTTTCTGTAACAAAGACTGCTGGGTACCGATATCCGCGCCCGCAATTCCGTTAACACTATCAAAATTCTTGAGAGTACGGGTCGCCGAATCCAGTTTGTCGTTGAACCTTCCTGTTTGTTCGTTGAAGACCTGCGCTGCCTCAGGCTTCTCATTGATCTGGACATGGAGTTCGACATACCTTCGGTAGATCGCCTCGAGCGTTTCCTTGGCCCGCAGAGGGTCCGAATCGGTGTAGGTTACCTTTATCACTCGTGATTTCTTGATGGGCACTACATCGAGATTTCCTTCCACACGATTCACGGCCTGTTCCAGGGACATGTCGACGTCATTGGCACTTTGCTCAGTGGAGATCTTCCTCACGGAAGCTTCACGGCCTAGCAATCGTGAAAACGCGGATTTGACCTCTACCCGCTTTTGACTAAGCCACGTATCCTGTTTTGGTTTCTGATTGTTGATGAGATCGAGGTCGGTGACCACTCCTTTGATCACTTCGAGGCTTTTCAAAAGTTCTAGTTCGGAGTTAAATTCTTCCTCGCTGATCGTTGTTGAGGTGACCTCAACGCTCTTATCAGACGAGGTAATTTGCGGATCAATTCTTCCCCTGGAGATCAGAAGGCTCATAGTCGCCTCGTATTTCGGGGTTATAAGAAACGTCGCCGTCATCCCGGCGGCGACCACGGTGAATAGGACCGCGAGAATCAGCAGTTTTCGGTTGGCCAGCCTCGTCACGATCTCGGCCGCCACTCTGTCGTTTCTCTTGTCCCTATACATTTAGAATCTGTGCTAGCCGTATCTCAGTAGATACGCGGTATTACTCCTCGGAACGCCTCAACAGCTCGATTAAATTGCGAGATCCTGGAATCGGGCACAAAGACATAGTCCCCGTCTTTGAGTGCCACATCTTTATCCGCCGACTTGCCTTCGATCAACTCCAAAACGTTCGCCTTTCTGATGACCCAGTCGCCTTTGCCGTCGGGACGCGCATGTATTACCATGGTCCGTCGAGCCTCCCGCGTAAATCCCCCTGCAAGAAAGATCGATTGCATAAGCGTGCTCGCATCCCGCAATTCATATCGCCCGGGTTTGTTGATCTGGCCCCCGACAAACACGCTCGGTTGGACCAGATCTACCACTGATACGGTGATCATTGGGGAAAGGAGTATTTCGACGTATTCTTTTTCAAGTAAGGCCTTCAGTTCCGCAACGGTCCTGCCGGCGGCCCGGACCTCCCCGATCAATTGGGGAGTGATAATGCCGTCCGGCCTGACCAAAATTCCCGTCTCGTTAAGCTCTTCATTTGCGAAGAACTTGATGTTTAGTTTATCCCCCGTATTGATACGGTAAGATGTCGGCGGAACGACGTCGGCAGGTGAACTCTGACCAATAACTGCTGACGCGGCCAGCGCACAAAAGACGAGCGGGCAAAGCAGGAACCTGAGTTTAGCCAAGTCTATTATCATCACAATATAGCTGCTGGAATATATGAGCAATACTACCGACTTTCCAGCAGTCTAACGTGACGAACCAACATGCGGTGAACTGTTTGTACCTTATGGAGCCCGGTTGTTGCAGACAGGCGCGGCATGAAAAAGGATCAGCGATCTAAGGTTATGGGGAAATCAAAAGGGAGTCGCGAGCTACGCTTCGTTAGGGATACGAACGAAAACGGTTGTTCCTTCACCGGGGCCGCTCTCGATCTCGAGAGTGCCGCCATACAAAGCGGTTCGTTCTCGCATGCCGACTAGCCCGAGACCTCTGCCGGGGGCTGCATTTGAAGAAAAGGCCGGATCGAAGCCAATGCCGTTGTCCTCGATGATCAGTACTATCTCGTCAGCTCGATGTTCAATGAGTACACTGACGCTTGAGGCTTTGGCGTGTTTCAGGATGTTGTTAAGCCCTTCCTGGACGATGCGATAGAGATTTGTCTCAAGGTCGGGTTGGAGCCGGTGGTTGACTTTCTTGGATGTGTGAAATTCAGCGTCCACTCCGTATGTCTTTGACCATTCACGCACAAAGCTGCCTAACGCATCTTCGAGTCCCAGCTGATCCAACTCAGTCGGCCTGAGTTCCCAGGCAAGGTAATTTATGTCCATATCTATGCGTGATGCATAGCTCTGGATCTGCTCCATTTCGATTTCTAAGGGTCCATTACCATTGCATTTGCCTCTGGCAGATTCAAGCTTGAGGCGTAACGCCGTAAGCTGCTGCCCAAGATGATCGTGAAGGTCACGTGCGATCCGATGACGTTCAGCCTCCTGTGCCTCAACTATCCGCCTCATGATCTCACGATCTCGTTTTGCAGCCTCGGTCTGTCGACGATCTGTAATGTTTCTCGCGATCTTCGAGGCTCCGATGATCTTGCCGCTAACATCCGCGACTGGCGATACCGACAAGGAGATATCCAGGAGAGTTCCGTCTCTATGTCTCCGGATCGTTTCGTAATGCTCTATATACTCTCCGCGTCGCAATCGCGCCAAGATGTGAGTTTCTTCGTCAGCTCGATCAGAAGGTATCAGCATGGTCACTGACTTACCGATGGCCTCACCAGCCGAGTATCCGAATATCCGTTCGGCCCCGCCATTCCAACTTGTTATGATCCCCTCAAGGGTCTTTCCGATGATCGCATCCTGCGAATAATCTACGATTGCCGCAGCCCTCGCTAATTCGAGTTCGGCCATTTTACGTTCGGTTATGTCAACGGTCGCCCCTATCATTCGATAAGGGCCGGAAGTATCACGAAGCACTATGGCATTGGTATAAAGCCAATTTGTACTTCCATCAGATATCGGTACTCGGAATTCAAGTTCGTATGGGACAGTTCCCTCGAGAGCCTTCTCGATCCTTTCCCCAACGAAAGCGCGGTCATCGCGATGGATCAATGCCGAAAAACTCTCAACTTTGCCATCGAATTCCCCAGGGTTCACACCATGCATCGTGTAAACTGCGGGTGTCCACGAAACGTGGTCACCCCGGATATCCCAATCCCATACGCCGACCTTGCCCGTCTGTGTCGCGATCCTCAGCCTTTCCTCGTTCTCCCTGAGGTTTTGTTCGGTACGTTTCTTCTCGACCCCGAAGGCTATCTGGTAACCGACGGTTTGTGCGATCTCGAATTCAGCTTCTGTAAACTCGTGTGGCTCATCGAAGTAAACCATAAATTTGCCGATCAGATCCTCGTTGGAAATGAGCGGAATGAATGCCAATGCCGCGATCCCCTCTTCTGTAATTGTCGACTTCAGATCAGGCTCGATGTCAGACTCCTGCACGTTGGGGACCCCGAACGGAGTGGCGCCTTTCTCACCCTGCTTCCAGGGCGAATGACCAGTCACAGCCTTTACATACGCTTCGCTCAGACCGCTCATAGCAACAAAACTCATCACCCCTGCCTCATCGAATAACAGGATCGAAGCCCGGTGACAGCCAAGGACACTTTTAATAGTGTCAAGCGCGGCAACATAAACCTCGCTCAGCGCTTCCGCACGATTTAACCTGTCCGCAAATCCGAAAAGGGCCCCGAGCTCGTCTGCCCGACGCTGGACAAGCGTCTCCGCACTCTTTCGTTCCGTCACATCGAGCGCGAAGATAGACACACCGCCATCGTCAGTAGGAAAAAACCGCGTATGAAACCACCGGTTGAATGGCTGATACAATTCCTCCATCTCGACGGGCACCCTTTGCTCAAGAGAACTCATGAGTCCATCGGCAAGAACGGTGCCCTGCGCATCGGGAAAGACGTCAAAAAGGTACTGACCTTCTATGTTCGAGGTATCTACCCCATTTGCGGCAAACAACTCACGAGCAGCCGAGTTGATCTGCTTAAATCGCAGTTGCGCGTCGAAAGACAGGAAAACATCGGAAAGCGAATGGAGTACGTTTCGAATGTGTTCGTCTTTTTCGGAAATTGCTTCGGCATCCTGATGAATCCGCTCTTCTCGTCTGCTAACCCCGCTGGCGGTCCACCACAAGAGCCCAAGTAAAAGAGCAATTTCAATCAGCGTACGTAGGGCCGAACCGAACGGTACGTCATATAGTGCTTGTCGGTGGCCCAGGACTTCCAGCCACCCGAGGGTTAGAGAGATGGCAATTAAAGGTATGATCAGCCGTCGAAAGATCATGCCGCCGGCGTCATCACGTGATGCGATCGCGGCGATACCATGGTCGGGCACTGCCAGAATAAGGCCGACCCCAATGGCCGCGATCATTGAGGCGGTTTGCCATGCGATCCCGGTAAAGCGAGAAATCGCGTATAGCTGATCTGCCCCGAATCCATATCCAACAAGTGAAAGTGCAGATATACCGAGCACTCCAGCCGCCAGCAATGCCGCCCATCGCCGGAGAGGTGCGTACGCGAGGGATATGAGCGCAGTGCCGATAAGAGTAAGGGAAATCGAGGCTGGCACGCCCATCCGACCCGGTGACGCAGTAGCGGTCGCCCCCGGCAACTCAGCGATCAGCAACGTGTCAATACCAAAGTCGATACCCACGAGATGTTCGATCAACGTCAGTCCGGCAATGCCTATGGTTAACGCCCCGGTAAAAGGCGTTATCCATTTGAAACGAGGGGAAATTATCCAGACCAGCAGGCCGCATCCGACGAGCATTAAGCTGATCGCCGCGTTGGTCTTTATGCTTATGCCGTCGAGGTCCCAATCGTACAAGCGCGGTAGGTCGAGCACCCAGCCAAGCAGCGATATAGTACCGCCCAGGAGCGCATAGCCAGCGGCGATCGCAGGGATCCCATGCGATATCCATCTGCTTCGGTCTTCCGCCTTAACTGAAACTTGGAGCACAGTTTTATTTACGACCAAGTATCCACGATAAAATCGATCAATGCGGGCCAGCCAGATCCATCACGGCCCGCTAATGAGATTTTATATCTTTCCGACAAAATCGAAAAACACTTCTCAAAGCAGAATTTATAGGATGATGTTAGGGCCGGTCTATTTCTGCGATTTCTCGATCTGCTTTATCAGCCTTGAAGCGTGGTTTCGGGCGATCAGGGGCAGCTTTTCATCAGTTGAAACTCCGCTTAGAAATGGCAGGAGGTGCGGTGCATGGGGAATTTCTTTACGTCGCAGGAACCCGTCGAGAGCGTCCATCATTCCGGGCGTTCGAAGAGGCTGGTTTACCCGCGCAACACTGAATTCGAACAGCCAGGTATATTGATTGACAATTCGTCTGTACTCGTCCATTAGATCCTTGGCGTTCTTGTTGGAGGTCCAGTTATATTTGACCGTTCTCTCTCGACCGTTACGGCGTACGGTAAATGTAATGTTACCGAGATTAGAGAAATCCCGCTCGTATTGGTATTCCTCGGTTGAATTCAGGAAATCGAGATCTGTCAGCACCTGCTTGATCTTGACCATTGTCACCGGTGACAAGGCAATGGGATCGGTTATTTTTTCGTCATCGCCGTCTTTCAAAAAGCTTATCGTACCGTGGCCCTGTTCATCGTGCTCGATCCACACATGACCGTAAAGAAATCCGGGACGTACAAATTCATAATAATAGACCGGGGCCGAGGCGGTGTCGGTCCTGGTTTCTTTCTCATCACCGGAAGCCGATTTCTCAGATGGCCGACTGTTCTTTTTTCCTTTTTCCTGCGTTGGAGGAGTAGCAGAAGGTATGGCTCGGGCATTTACGAGGTCAGCGTGATCAGATCCGGCGCCAAACACCACAGCAACGAGTGAAAAAACTAAGGTGAAAAATATTCTCATTAAAAGCAGCTTGAGCAGAGAACGATAAGATGCCCTTAACGAGCCCAACGTTGGCAATTCGAGTTTAGTCAAACTTGACCGAAACGATCTTGGAGATCCCGGCTTCCTGCATGGTGACACCATATAGGGCCCGGGCGGCCTCCATCGTTCGTTTATTGTGGGTTATCACGATGAACTGGGTCTTTTCGGACATCTCGGCGATCTTTGCCGCAAAACGGCCAACATTGGCGTCGTCGAGCGGGGCGTCTACTTCATCCAGCAGACAAAACGGGGAAGGGCGATACTTAAAGATGGCGAGTACCAGTGCGATCGCCGCCATGGCCTTTTCACCACCTGAGAGCAGAAGAATATTCTGAAGGCGTTTCCCCGGCGGTTGGGCAACCACCTCGATGCCGGCCTCCAGAATGTCATCGGACTCGAGCAAGGTCATTTCGCCGCGCCCGCCGCCAAACAACTCCTGGAAAAACTCAACGAAGTTGGCATTGATCGCTTCAAACGCTGCCTTGAATTTCTCACGCGACCGCTGCTTGATCTCGCGGAGGGCCTCTTCGGTTGCCGCAACGCTGTCGATAATATCCTTCTTCTGCGAGGTTAGGAAAAGGTGGCGTTCTTCCGTTTCCGCCAGCTCTTCAAGAGCAAGCATATTGATCGCCCCAAAGTTATCGAGCCGCTGCCGGAGATCGTCGGCCTCACGGCGTGAACTGTCGAGATCGAAGCCATCGATAGGATCGATCGTTTCGACGAGCTGCTGAAGCGGGACATTAAGTTCGTGCTGGCAGTTTTCGCTAACGTTTCGAAGCTGAGTTATAGCCTCGGTTCGACGGATCTCGATCTCTGCCCTTTCGTTACGGGCGGCGGCGGACCGGCGGTTCAATTCGGCCAGTTCTTCGCTCATTGAGTCTGACAATTGTCGAGCGTCCGACAGCGAACCGAGAGAGGCTTTCAGCTCGATATCCTCTTTTACGATCGCATCATCGGCCGACGCGATCTTGTCGGTTATCTCTGTGATCGAGGCGTGAAGGGCCTTGATCTTTGCTTCGGATTCGTCCAACTCTAGCATCTGCAAAGCGAGCCTTCCCTCAACCTCTTTGCTTTCGCTCTCGACCCGCCTCAAGGCGGAAACTGCCGACCGGCGTCGTTCATCTGAGGTTGCGGCGGCCATTCGCTTCTCGTTCAATATTCCGCCGGCTTCGTCGGTTTTGGCACGAGCCGCAGTATACGCAGCCGCGATCTTTTCAAGATCGTTGTTCGCGTCCGAGCGAGCCCGATCGGCCGCATTCTTATTGGTCAACGCATCGATCTTTTTCCGCTCGAGGTCAGCGATCTCAGTTTTGATCTGCCCGGCTTCCTCATCTACTACGCGGCGATGGCGTTCGGCCCTGGCGATCTCCTCCTTTGCCGCATGGGCCTGGATCTGGAGCCCATGAATGCCGCGGTCGACCTTGATAATAAGCGACTGCAGATCAACCGTTTTGCTCTCAAGGTCGATAAGTTCGACACGGTTGGACTCAGCGGTACTTGCCGCAGCCTCGATCTCGGAAGCAAGCACCCGGCAGTCTTTGTCCAGCTGGTTCAATTCACGTTTGAATGCCAATAGCGAATCGTTCTTACCGGCAGTCTTCTGCTTTCCTGAAACCATCAACCGCCCGCCAAGCAGCATGTCCCCGGAGTAATTTACAACCACCTCGTCCGAGCCGGCGCCTTCGTCAATTTCCTTTACGAGCCGAGCGGACATTTCCCGTGGAAAGATCTGCCGCAGCACCCCGGCCAATTCGCCCGATACGCCCAGATGGCCCGCGATCGTATCGCCGTGTACAGCATCGCCTGCCGCCCCGCCGGCTTTCTCGGGAAGAACGATCAGGGCCGTTCGGCCTATTCCGTTATCGCGCAGCCATGTCGAAACCTTTCTCGCATCTTCGATGGACCCGACTATCACCGCCTCGAGAAACGCGCCGAAAAGAGCTTCGACCGCGGTCTCTGCGTCGCTCGATACGTCGAAGCGGTCCGCCAGAACACCTCCAAGCTTCACGCCGATAGCTTTTTCAGCGGCGAATAATTTCTGCACTTGCGGCCGGTAGACCGCTTTTTTCTCTTCCAGTTCCTGCAGCGTCGAAAGGCGGTGCTTCTTGGCGGAATGGTCATCCCCAATAGATTTCAATGCAGCCTCGGCCTCGCGAAGCCTGTTTCGAGCGTCGGCAGTCAGCGTCAGAAGTTGATCTTTTTCCTTATTTAAGTCGGAAAGCTTCTTTTCCTCAGCGCTCAGGCTCCCTGCCAGATCCTCGGCCGCCTTCCTATTGGCTGTATAGGTTTCGGCTGCCCGCGAACCTTCTTTGTCTAATCCCTGTGCACGCGACAAAAGGCGTTCAAGGTTGTTCTCGATCTGTCGTCCGATCTCGTCAAAACGCTCGAAGGCCCCGGTGTGCTGCACGAGGGACGTTCGCAGGGCCTCGATAGACCGCTCGATCTCCGCCAGGCTCTCGGCCTCGCTCTTATAGACCTCTTCGGACGCGCGCAAGGCAGAATCCGCTCTCGCGTGTTCGGCAGTTTCGTGATCCTCGTCTTTTTTTAGCCTTTCAAGCTCCGTGTTGAGCAGATCTAACCGCTGGCGGCTTGCGGCAATTTCCACTCTCAGGCTCTCTGAACGGTTATTCAGATTTACGATCTGATCGGACTTATAATGATGTTCACGCTCGGCTCGGTCACGCTCGAGGGCGTTATGAGCATGAATTCTGCGAAGCTCGGCCAGACTCTCCTCGGCATCACGTGACCGCTGTGTTGCCTCGCGTGCCGCTTCCTCTTTAGCGCCAACTTCGGCAGTGAGTTCTTTTTCGATCTCGGAGGCACGCTCGAGCTGTACTTTTAATTCGGCTGACAGGTCGGACAGGAACCTGCCTTCAGCCGCATATAGCTGTCGAAGCAGGACCCGGAATTCTTCCTGCAGGATCTTGAACCGCCTTGTTTTCGCCGCTTGTCGCCTAAGGGAATTGACCTGCTTTTCGATCTCCGAAACGATGTCTGCGATCCTGCCCAAATTGGTCTTGGCCGAGTCGAGCCGTGATTCCGCGGCCCGCTGGCGTGCCCGGAACTTTGAGATGCCCGCCGCCTCCTCGATCAAATTTCGGCGATCCGCCGGCTTGGCCGAAAGTATCTGACCAATACGTCCCTGCTCAATGATCGCGTAGTGAGCACCTGAAAGTCCGGTTCCCGCAAACAGGTCCGTAATATCCCGCAGCCGGCAAGTTTTGCCGTTCAACTGATATTCGCTCTCACCGGACAGATAAAGGCGGCGGGTGACTGATACCGCTTCACCGGGTGCGAAATCGAGTGCGAAAGAACGCGGACGCCAATGGCGTTTCGTCCTTACCTTGGTTTCTATCGTCTGGGCCGAACCGACCTGTGCGGCCTTTACAGTTTCGATCTCTTCGTCATTTTCGTGAAAAGCGTCAGCATCCAAGGCAAGCTCAGCGATCGCGTCAACCGTCTCTGCCTCCACCGCCTCGATCTCGCTTAGGTCTACCGCCTTTTCATCGATCTCGCTTAAGGCCTCGTCGATGTCCTCAAGTTCGGTTTCCTCGTTGTCGAAAACCGTGTCATCGCGTACCAGATGGAGGACGACCTCAGCCATCCCGCCCGGTTTACGGTTTTTCGTGCCGGCGAAAACGACGTCTTTCATTTCACCGCCGCGAAGGGATTTTGCCCGCTGCTCGCCGAGCACCCAGGCCATCGCATCGGAAACATTCGATTTTCCGCAGCCATTCGGCCCGACGACGGCCGTTATTCCGCTACCGGTAAAAACGATCTCGGTATAATCGGCAAAAGATTTAAAACCTGTAATTTCTAAACGCTGGAGCTTAAACATTCTATAGTGCTCGGAATTTGGGAAAGCACTATATTTTGCGGTATTTCGAAACGAGTGTCAATTTATTTTCGGCTTTCGGTTTTCGGAATTAGGTTTTTGCTTTCAAATGTACCGATCGACCGCAAATAAGCGTTCAACGTCGGAGCTAACTCATCCAAAAGCGGAGTAACTTGATCGATCTGCTCTTTTCTCAGCAAACCGCGTCTATATGCTCGGCGGAGCCAATGTCGTGTTTCGTACAGCGAACCGCGTGCGATCCTTATAAATCGCCTATACTCGGTATCACTGCCCCGACCGCTCCCTTCGGCGATGTTCGCACCGATGCTGTCGGCAGATCGAATCATTTGCTTACCGACCGTGTCTTTAGCAAGATGGTTCCATTCGGATACGATCGCCCAAACCTGGTCCGCAAGGGATTCCGATATTTGATACACTCGAAGATTTTCAAAATGAGTCTTGGCCATAGCAAAACGAAATACTACAACCAAAAACCAAATCCCCAAAGCCAAAAACCAAGTTAGATTAGCTCACCGCCGACGCTTCTTAACCCCTGTTTCTCGGCGCGTTCGTTATCGAGTTCTGTGAGCACATCGAGCAGGAAATTCGTATTGCTCGAAACCACAATAACGACGGGAAACTCGTTCTCTGACGTAGAGAACTCAAACGTGCCGGAATTGATCTCAATGATATCCCTAAAGGCCTTCGCGCCGTTGCTGCCGTTACATTCAGCATCGACGATCTTACCCTCATTGAATGCGACATTCGCCAGGTGCAGGTCCGCCTTGATCACAAGTAGACCCGTCATCTTCGCACTCTCAATGACCTGCACAGCGTCGAATATGCTTACATAGCCCAGATTGCCGGCGAAGGTCACGTCGGTGCGGACCTTTTTCGGTGTCTTGTCGCGGTCCAGGGCAAAATCGGGCCGACGCGCACGGCGGATCGCCTCGAGGCCCGGAGCGACAGAGATGCGCGGGTCGAGAAGTTTGGCTTCCTGGAGCCTGTCATACGCAAGGTCAAAATCTTCCCTGGCGATGTAAAGGCTTACGAGAGCAAGGCACTGCTTCGCCGCCTCATTAAGGTTCTTTTGCCTCACGCATATATCGCGCATTTTCTCGCGCAAACTGATCGAGCGAGGACTGCGTTCTAGCGAACTTCGCAGCAACTCAAACGCCTTTTCCGGCGAGCTGTACTTTACAAAAAGATCGGCATCGAGCAGTACCGACTCGATCGTCGACTCACTGACCGGCGCCGTCCCCATTTCTAAAACCTGACTCATATTCGTGAAGGTGAACAAAAATGTTCAACATTTAAATCTAGCATATTCTTACATCGAAGGTCATCACTTAAATTCGCGGCACACTTGTACACTTTCGCCTTTCTCACTCATTAGATAGACATATCAGAGAGGCGCGCAAAGGCCCTAATTGCCCTTAAATATCTCTAAAAATCGAACCTCATCCCCAAACGTATTTGCCGCTGACGATAGGTGCGTGTTGGTACTATAAAGTTGGCCTGGGCATTAGAATTGGTAACGGTCAGATTGTTGTAGTTGATGAAAGCGGAGCCAAAGCTAAATACAGCCGCGTTCAAGATATTATCGAACTGAACGACCGGCCTAAGCCTCATTCTCTCTCGAAAGCTGAATTCCCGTGTAACGCTCAAATCGAAGGTATAAAAACTTGGCCCCGTGCCGGCATTTCGAGGGAGATTCCCGCTTCTCGATCCGATCGGAGCAAGCGAGAATTGTGAGATCAACGCGGTCGGCACGGGTGAGCCCGGTTCCCGCCAGACTATATCAGCCAAATTACCACTGAAGTTCGGTTTATCGGTGCTTACATCATTAAGGTTGCGGTCGCCCACGCCGCCTAAATTGAAGGGAGCGGAGCTTCCGTAACGAAAAAGCGGTGAAAGCCTGAGTTTTCCGAACCACCACGGAGTATCGAAGGAACCTGAGAAAGCAATGCGATGACGCCGGTCCTGCAGATTGCGCGCCCATTCGCGGCTAAAGTCGCCGTTAACCTCCGCATTCGCCGTGTTGTTCAGTCCATCGTCTTTCGTACTTGAAAGTGTATAAGCGAACCGGAAAGACGACCCAAAACCCCCTCCCAACTGCCGGTAACGACTTCTGAGTTCCAGAATTAACCCGTGGTAAAAGGCATTGCCTATGGATCTAATGACCGACACTTCCTCGACATTTGGATTCGGGCGAAACTGCGATATGGCCGCCAGGGCAATACCGATCGGTGCCCCTGTGGCGTTATTGTTATTCCCGGGCGAGGCCGCGGCCGGCGCGGTCTGCGTAGTGCTGGCGGAATTTAGGTTGACGTTGCACGTAACGTTTGTCGTGAAACTGCACGACGTAACGCCGCTTGTGGTATCAGTGGTAGAGCCAAGCACAAAATTGTATGTTCGAATCGTGCCATTCGCATTCGTGATCGAGTACGGATTGGCCAATAGATAAGCCGTCCAGTCGGCAAAGCCGCTGGGGAGGACCGGAACATTGCCGTTTGTATCACGCCAGAGATGCACGGTCTTGTTAACCGTGTAGTTCGCTTCAAAAACCCAACTTTTGATGATCTCGCGTTCGAACCCGACGTTGAACTGATAGCTTTCCGGAATAACGAGGTTTGGATCGACCGTTCGAAGCGGATTGCCTATACTAGTCACTCTGTCGACAAATCCGATATCCGTTGTGCATGGAGCGATCGGATTAGTGACGTTTTGACATGCGGCCGAAAGCATCGCCCGAATATCGTCCACAGTCGCGAAGCTATTGGGAAACGTACTGGCGATGGCCGCAAGCACGGCCTGACGTCGGGTATCGGCGGCAGACGTGCCGATGAGACTTGTGTCAAACGAGACGAGATTACCGCCGGTATTCTGGATCGAGTTTGCGACCGTCCTTAAGAGCACGCGGTTATAAAAGATCCCCGCACCGGCACGGATAACGCCGGTACCTTTCTTAAAGGGGTCCCAGGCGATCCCGACCCGTGGGCCAAAATTATTGTTGTCCGACACAGCCGATTCCCTTTCGTATCGCAGCCCGTAGTTGAACGTTAAAGTGGGCGTCACCTTCATCTCATCATTGAAGAAAAGCCCCATGTAAGTGTTCTTGACATCCGATCGCGTGCCGAAGTTCTGCCGGTATCGAGACAGAACATTGTTCTGGTAATTGAGCATCCCGGAAAAATTGTAGGTACCGCTTACGTCTTCCAGCCCCAACGCGCGCGAATTGATGTTCATCACATCGAAACCGAATTTTAGGCCGTGTCTGCCAGCCACATACGTAAGACTGTCCTGCACCTGAATGCGCGTCTCACGCCGGTTTTGGGGAAACCCTGTCGCATCTCCGAAGATGAGGGCTGTCGAATTTCCCGCGATCAATGTCTGAGACCCGGAAGTTATGGGATTTGTATATCCGATCAGAACTACCGGTGCAAGCGGTTGGTTGGTTTGAAAACTCGGTTCATAGATCGAATACTGGCCACGGATCTGGTTAACGGCCCTGGCCCCAAAAACGTGATTGTTCGTAACGTTGATCGCGTCGGTATCGCTGTTACGGACCTGCAGGGCATCATCCAGTCGGGTCGTAGAAGCCCCGGTCGTTCGCCGATTGCGCCTCCGGCCAAATTGGTATCCCACTGTCAGGCTATTCGCCTGCGTAATGTTGTGGTCTATTCGGGCGGTGAGAGCGTGATTCAGATTTGGCGTGGCCAGGGCAAACTGGAACGGAAGAATTGGCGTGGCGGGAGAACTGCTCGCGTCGACACAAGTCACATTCGAAGGACACGGGGTATTGGATACGGGAAGCTGAAAACGCGAGTTCGAACCCCCGGGCACGAATGTATCGATAAACGTCGTGTCCTGAAGATCTGTATACTCGTAAGCTATTGAAAAGAACGTACGACTACGGCCATTGTAAAATGGCAAAACGACAGGGCCGTTAAGCGTAAAGCCAGGATTATATTCGGTGAGCGGCAGCCGGTCCACGCCGCGGCTGTTGTTGTACCAACTATTCGCATTCATTCGAGCATCGCGAAAGAACATAAATGCGCGGCCGCGCAATCGATTCCCGCCTGCCCGTGTCCTCAAATTTATACGTCCTCCTGAAGCACGGCCATATTCGGCGGAAAATTGGTTAGAGATCACCTGTACCTCAGCGATCGATTCGAGCGACGGTTGGAATCGGTCCCTGGAAGAGCGGTCATCGTTATTATCCAGGCCGTCGATCGTAAGATTATTGGAATAAGCAACTCCTCCGGAAAGAGAGAAGTTCCCCTGTTCGAGTGGTGGGGTCCCGGCGTTGACGTTCCGATCCTCAGCCAGCCCGCTGGTCGACAACTGTTCCTCGGACGTACCGCCGAGTGTTAAGACCAGATCCAGAGGATTGCGGGAATTGTTCGGGAGTTCCTCGATCTCGCGCTCGGTGATAGTGCCCCCGACGATCGTTCGGGTCGTGTCGACGACCGGGGCATCGGCATCGGTAACCTGGACGGTTTGTTCGGCAGTGACGCCGGCGGGTAATAGCCTGAAATCCTTGACCAGATTCTCGGCTGAAACTGTAGTTATTGCCGGCGTTTCCTGTGCCCCGAACCCCTTCTGAGAGACCTTTATCTTATAAGTTCCGGGCTTTAGTTTTATTATCCGATAACGGCCGTCGTCATCGGTCACCAGGGTGCGTTCGAGCCCGGTATCCACCGAGATCGCGGCGACGGTGGCGCCGACAATTGCCAGCCCATTACTGTCCGTGACCCGGCCGCTCATCGTGACATCGTCCAGGTCCTGAGAAAATGCGGCTATCACAGAAAAGATCAATACAAGCGCAGCCGTCGAAACACGGGATAAACTTCGTCCAATCATCCTTAACTCCTAAAACCTTTCCTTGGAGGGTATTAAAAATTTATAGAATCCTAGCCGATAAACAGGTAGAACGCAATGGGAAAATGGGGCTGTGGAAGTGGGGGATCAGGATCGCTCGGTTTTCGAAATTACGACCTCGATATCCTGATCATCGGAAACGAGAACTTCCGCTCGCTGACGAAAGCGTGTTCTGGAGATTGGTATCAGAGCTTCGCTCGAAGTGAACGCCTGGGTGTTGCGTGAAAACTCGTTTGCGTGTGTTTTGAGATACTCGAAAAACTGCTCAAACTCTTGCTGCATCTGCGCCATTTTTTCACGCATGTTTAGTATGATCTCGACACCGGCAAGATTAACCCCGAGTTCGCGTGTAAGGGAAAGAATGATCTCGAGCCTTTCCAGGTCCGAATCCTCATAAAGCCGCGTGTTCCCTACCGAGCGTGAAGGGGCCAACAGCCCCTCGCGCTCATACAACCGCAGCGTCTGCGGATGTATATCATACAATTCCGCAACCGCGCTGATAGTATAGGTTTTGATCCGCTTCTTCATCTATAGTTCCAGAGTTACAGAGTACCCGGCAGTACCAGAGTAAGAGTTTTCGCTAATGTTGCTGGCCTCGGAGATAACGAGCTAATGAAAGTGTCATTCGTGAAACTTCTGTCAGCAACCCGTAAAGCTCATCGAAATCACTTCGTTCGATGTAGTCAAGGCTTAAGGCGATATGTAGGTGAGATTGAACCTCAGCCGCCGAGCCCCGGGCCATGTTTAAAAAGTTCGCAAATTCGGTGTTCGATCTGCGTCCATGACCTTCCGCTATATTAGCCATCACCGAAACCGCCGCTCTCCTGATCTGATCTCTCAAACCAAAATCTCTTGTGAAGGGTCCATCAGCCGTTAAATGATAAATTCTTAAAGTTACCTCATGAGCCTTTTGCCAGGCCTTTATCTCTTCAAAGCTTTCGAATCTACTCATTCTTAGACTCCGGCACTCTGCCACTCTGCCACTCTGGTACTCAGATCTTATTCCAACCCCATCACTTTCCTGGGATTCTCCGGGTTCAGTTTCTCGAATTGCCTCAGAGAATCCTTGGTCTCCTCAGATATCACCCTCGGCAGAGTGATCTTTACTTCCACAAATTGATCGCCGCGAAGTTTTGGATTTCGGAGGCTGGGAAATCCACGCTCGCGAAGTCTGAATTTCTGTCCGGATTCTGTCCCCGCCGGGATCTTCAGCTGCGCTTTGCCTTCTACCGTCGGGACCTCGATTTTTGTTCCTAGTGCAGCCTCGGGGACCGTGATCGGCACAGTAATATAAATATTATCGCCCTTGCGTTCGAGAAACTTGTGCTTTCCAACTTTCGTGAGTATGAAAAGGTCGCCGGGTTCAGCGCCCAGACGCCCGCCGTGGCCCTTCTTGGGTATCCTCACACGGGAGCCCGTATCGACACCTGCCGGGATCCTGATCTTCACCTGTTCAGTCTTAGGCGTGACGCCTTTTCCCTGGCATAGGGTACACGGCTGCCGCCGTCTTCCGGTGCCTTCGCAATCAGCACACCCCTGCGAAAACTGCAGCCTGCCGCCGGCGCGCATCACCTGCCCGGTCCCCTTACACGTGGGGCACTGGACAACGGGTCCGCCCGTATCACCCGCGCCCATACACCGTGAACACTGTTCCGAGCGATTTACCGTAATATTGGTCGTCATTCCGGTAAAAGCTTCCTCGAAGCTCATGGCCAACGGGATCTCAATGTCGCGACCCTTTTTAGGCATCGGCCGGGGCGGCTCGGGCTGGGCCTGCGTCCCGGCACCGCCGCCGCCAAAAAGGTCGGAGAAAATATCTCTGAAACTCGATCCTCCGCCGGAGGTGCTGCTCTGCGAGAAATCAAACCCGGAAAAATCGAAGCCGCCCGCCCCGCCGCCTCCGCCGCTGGCCGCACCTGCACCAAACGGCGAATCAGCATCGAGGTTGTCGGCATAGTACCCAAAACGGTCAAAAACCTTCCGCTTTTTGTCGTCCGACAGGACGTCGTACGCCTCCTGGACCTCTTTGAACTTGTCCTCGGATGCCTTGTCCCCGGGGTTGACGTCCGGATGGAATTTACGCGCCAAACGGCGATAAGATTTCTTTATCTCGTCCGCCTTTGCGTCCTTTTTTACACCGAGTGTTTTGTAATAATCCTTTTTGGCCATTTTCGGTCCCGGACAAGTTTAGAGGGACAGGGGATGAGAGGCAAATATAACTACCGCTCTTCCCCGGCCCCTCGCCAACTAATCATTCACCCTACTTTTTCTCGGCTTCTTCGTCGACATCGACGTATTCGGCGTCGATGACGTTATCGTCTGCTGCCGACCCGGCCGAGTCTCCTTCAGCACCCGCACTCGCGGATGATGCCTGTTCCTCACCGCCTTCTGCTCCCGGAGGAGGTGTCTGGCTGTAAAGAGCTTCGGCAAGCTTGTGCGAAGCCGTCTGTAGACGCTCGAATGCATTATTCATTGCTTCGACATCCTCGCCGCCCAGTGCCGTTTTCGAATCAGCGATCGCTGATTCGAGTTCGCCGGTCGCCGCTGCGTCAAGTTTGTCCTTGTTTTCGCTAAAGGTCTTCTCGACGCTGTACATCAAGCCGTCCAGACGGTTGCGGGCCTCGATGGCCGCTTTTTTCTTTTCGTCCTCGCCGGCATGAGATTCGGCATCCTTCATCATCTTGTCGATCTCTTCCTTCGAAAGGCCCGACGAAGCGGTGATCGTGATCTTTTGTTCACGCCCGGTGCCGACATCCTTAGCGGACACATTCACAATGCCGTTGGCATCGATATCGAACGTAACTTCGACCTGCGGAACCCCACGCGGTGCCGGCGGAATGCCGACGAGGTGAAATTTACCAAGGGTCTTGTTGTCCGACGCCATCGGCCTTTCGCCCTGAAGCACGTGGACCTCAACCGAGGTCTGATTGTCCGAGGCTGTTGAAAATATCTCCGATTTGCGTGTCGGGATCGTCGTATTCTTCGAGATCATCGGCGTCATTACGCCGCCAAGCGTCTCAATGCCCAGCGAAAGCGGCGTAACATCCAGCAGCAGAATATCCGTCTTCTCGCCGCCGAGAACGCCTGCCTGCACGGCGGCTCCGAGAGCAACGACCTCATCTGGGTTGACCGATTTGTTTGGCTCTTTGCCGAAAAATCCCTTGACCATTTCCTGGACCTTTGGAATTCGGGTCGATCCACCGACCAGAACGATCTCCTCGATGTCCTTAGGTTCGAGCCCGGCGTCCTTGATCGCCTGTTCGACCGGCGGCATGAGCCGTTTGAGAACAGGTTCGACCAACTGTTCGAACTTCGACCGCGTCAGCTTCATTACCAAATGCTTCGGCCCGGAAGCGTCCGCCGTGATAAACGGCAGGTTTATCTCCGTTTCCATCGCCGACGAAAGCTCGACCTTGGCCTTTTCAGCCGACTCCTTGAGCCTCTGAAGTGCCATCTTGTCGTTGTGCAGATCGATGCCCTGGTCTTTCTTAAATTCGTCGATGATCCAGCCGACAAGTATTTCGTCAACGTCGTCGCCGCCGAGATGGGTGTCGCCGTTAGTCGATTTGACCTCGACCACGCCTTCACCGACCTCGAGGATCGATATATCGAATGTTCCGCCGCCGAAGTCAAAAACGGCTATGATCTCATCTTTTTTCTTATCCAGCCCGTATGCCAACGCAGCCGCTGTCGGCTCATTAACGATACGAAGCACCTCAAGGCCCGCCACTTTTCCGGCATCCTTGGTCGCCTGCCGCTGTGCATCGTTAAAGTACGCCGGGACCGTGATAACGGCCTTTTCCACCTTCGCCCCAAGATAATCCTCGGCGGACTGCTTCAGCTTTTGAAGCACGATGGCCGCGATCTCGGGCGGACTGTATTGTTTACCTTCGGCCGAGATCCTCACATCTCCGTTCGAGGCCTTTTCGACCTTGTACGGGACCTGCTTGATCTCATTAGTGACCTCGTCATACTTGCGGCCCATAAAACGCTTGATCGAATAAAGCGTATTCTCGGGATTAGTCACGGCCTGGCGTTTGGCAACCTGGCCGACAAGCCGATTGCCGTCTTTTGTAAACGCAACCACCGACGGGGTCGTTCGTCCACCTTCCGAATTCGTGATCACGATCGGTTCCCCACCTTCCATGACCGCTACGACCGAGTTAGTCGTTCCAAGATCGATACCTATAATTTTGCTCATTATTTTCTCTCCAAAACCAATAATTGCTGCGCTCTCATTAAAAAACTGCTAGTTGAGCCTGTGAGAAGTATAAAGATTGAGTGTGTTATTGTCAAGTTTAACTCAACGCGCGATTAGCACCCGTCTTCAGATGCCTAATGTGGCAAGACTCGCGGGCGACGACCCAAGGAGTTATAGGGGCGAATTATTCCAACCCAAAGAAATCAATATCGTCACGCCCCGCTGTCACGAACAACTGTACCGCCATGAAGCGGTGGCGCCTTGATTGGGCGGCCAGGATGTAGTGCTTGCCGGGTACAACTTCATCGAAGGTGTAGAAGCCAAGCGATGATGTCGGTGTCGAACGTCTGACACCGTCGGTGTCAGTAATTGTGACAACGACATTGCGGAGTCCAAGACCTGTCGGGCTCAACACCCTGCCAGAGATAGTCACCAGCGGGCCTATAGGCGGCGTTGGAGAAGGACTTGGGGTCACGCTGGGCGTAGGCGTGGGCGATGGGGTTTGTGATGGCTGTGCGAGGACTGAAAAGCTATACGAATTTGACGCTGCCGGAATTGCCGGATTCTCGACTACCACCGAGGCCACCCCCGGAAGTCCGATGTCGTCGGGCAATACGTTGACCTGCAAATGGCCCTCATCAACGAATGTGGCCGGTCGAACGGTGCCATTCCATTTAACGATCGCGTTATTTGTTAAATTAGAGCCGTGTATATTAAGAGTGAAGCCCTGACCTCCCGCGACAATACTGGCAGGGTTTAAGCTCGAGATTGACGGGGCCACGACAAGTACCTCGACAGTCATGCCAATACGGTTCCCGGCGTCGTCATACGTAAATCGAACAATCTTTTCGGGGTAGCGAATTTCGACTAGCCGGTTTAATGGATCATATATGAATTCGACGTTGCCCTGGGCTAACGATGAAATCGATACTGCGAGACCAGCAAAAACGAAAGAAAGACAAAATACGGCCATAAATAACGCAATCGCTTTTTTAAGTTTTGCATTTTTCGTCATTCGATAACCTCTTAAGCTCATCGATTTTGATAATGTTTTTGCTCGGGCATCTCGTTAGCGACCCGCAAAAAGATGCCAAAAGCAAAGTGCCCAGTTTCAGTAGCAATTCCTGCCATTCCGTCAATCATCGGTCCGGCGACCCACTGTTTGACGAGTTGTTCCTTTGTATACTCAAACGCATCGCTTAGATATTTCTTACCATATTGCGAATATGCCGCTCCATCTTCTACCGCTAATGCAGCATTCCACAACGTGATTGTTTTGAGATTTTCCTCTGCATAGCCGCCAGTCAACCAATTGGCAATTTTTTCACCTGTATCAACGCGACCATCAAAGTTTCCATCCCGATAGTCGAAAAGCGGAACAAATGCGTAAAGAGTATTATCGTTATGGCCGGCGTATCCCACCACCCGATTGGCAGCATCTCGAACCGGAATCCACGTCAGGTTTGGCAGAAGTGAGTTATTTTGCGAATCACTTGACCGTTTTTCATCGAAACGTGTCGCACCATCCTTCTGTCCAATCAACCCGCTTGGATCCATTAATCTGACCGGATTATTCAGGGAGTAGATATACTCATTAAAGGTCTGAGGATTCCCCATCACGCCCTGCACTGGGTCTCTCGTCAAAAACCGCCCTAGCGAGGGATTATAGAACCGCCGCGAGGCAAATAGCAGGTCCAGGGGTTCGCGGGTCACGCCGTGCTGGCCCATGTACTGGAACGGGTTGTCTACCAGCTCGGCGGACGCAGTGACCACCCCAAAGGGGTCATACGAATAGCGATTGACAATTGCCTGCGAACCGTTCGTCATCGCGACGGTCGTTCCGCGCACGTCGTAATGGTACTGGTAATAGTCACCGGAGGCGGTGACTTTGGCTATCATTCCTAGGCCGTGAGTGTAGTAGTTGGTGATTGCTCCCGATGTGTCCGTTTCAGCCAGAACCCGCTGCAGTCGCGATGTCGGGTCAACCACGAAGCGCGTCGTCACGCCACCGACCGTCTTCGCCAGCCGCAATCCGTCGCCGTTGTAGACATACTGTATCGAGGTGCTCCCTTCAACCGATGAAACCAGCCGATCTTCCAGATCATAATTGAAGCTCCGGATCAAACTGCCGGTCGCCTGGGCTTTCAGATTCCCATTAGAGTCCGAAGCGAATACGGCAGGACCGCCAGTTTGGATCTGGTTGGCGGCGTTGTACGTATAGTCTGTGTCGGCAGCCGGTATTCCGGCGGTTAAAGGCTCAACCTGGTTTATATTGGTGCGATTGCCGACCTTATCCAGTGTAAAGCTGTATGACGAGATAACAGACTGGTCGGCTTTTCGGTTATTCATCGCGACGAGTCGGCCAGCCGTGTCATACGTGAATCCGGCTGTGGTCCCGTTTGCATTGATCAGGCCCATAAGCATGCTGGCAGGGTCGTAAGAGTACGACGTTGTTCGGTTGGCCCAGTCCGTGAACGCCGTCAGCCGGTTCGCCGCGTCAAACGAATAGTTCACCTTCTTCCCATCAGGATAAATAAGGGCCTTGCGGTTAGAGGCTGCGTCGTACTCATATCCGATACTCTTGCCATAGGCGTCGACGTAATTCGTCAATCGGTTGAGCAGATCGTAGGTGTACAACGAACTGCCGACAGCGTCGTTCATTTTCGTTCGGTTGCCATTTTGATCGTACTCATACGTCACACCGATCGCATTCGGATATATCACCTTCAGCAGCCGGTTATTCCCGTCGTATGTGTAATCTACTTGAGCGCCATTGGCGTCGATCTTCCGAGTGAGATTGCCCACGGCATCGTAGATGTACGTGTACGTCTTGCCTAGCGGGTTAGTCTTTGTGGTCAGGCGGTTAACCGCATCATACGTGGAGGTCGTCGTCTGATTGTTAGGGTTCTTTACCGTTAATCGGTTTCTAACAAGATCATAAGTAAATTCTGTATGCTTGCCGGCCGGATCGGTCACCTTTACGACACGGCCCAGTGCGTCAAATACATATTGGGTCTGCCGCCCCAGCGGATCAGCGGTCTTGATCACCCGACCCATGGCGTCATAAGTATTCGTCGTTTGATTACCCAGGGCGTCCGTCGTCCTTATCAGCCTGTTCAGGGAATCATATTCAAAGGTTACCGCGTTTCCTTTCGGGTCGATGATCTTAGTGCGGTTCCCCTCCTTGTCGTATTCGTGCCTGATGACGTTGTTTTCCGCGTCAGTTATTTTCCTGACACGCCCCTCCTTGTCATACTCCATGCTAGTCACGAAGCCCCGCTGGTCCTTGACAGCCGTTTTCCGGTCGAGCGAGTCGTAGGTATTCACAACCACACCGCCCATTGCATCCGTAACCTTTATCAAGAGGTTGTTCTGGTCGTACTCGTATACCGTCACTGCCCCTCGCGGGTCGGTCGTCTTGGTCCGGTTGTCATTGGCATCGTATTCATGGCTGACCAGATGGTCCCCGGGGTCCAGAACTGCGAGCAGATTGCCACCGGCATCATATGCAAAACTCGTCGTCTTCTCCCTGGCATCGGTCGCAGTTATTCGCCTGCCGATACCGTCATGAGTATAGGCCGTCGTGTTATTCAGCGGGTCTTTGACCGTTAGCAGGTCGCCAGCCGCCGAATACGTATTCGTCGTTACCCGTCCCAGAGCATCTGTTATGGTCAGCAGTTGCCCAAAGCTGTTGTAGGTAAAATTCGTAACCTTTCCGAGTGGTTCCGTTGTCTTTATAAGATTGCCGGCTGCGTCATACTCAAACGACGTTGTGTTTCCGAGTTCATCCGTTCGCGTAAGTGGGTCGTTCTTCGAGTTATAAGTGATCGTTACCGTTTTGGCTGTCGGGTCTTCTTGCTTGGTTACGTTCCCGCTCGCGTCGTATTCGTACTTTGTGGGCCGTTCGTTACGGTCTGTGACGGATGAACGATTGTTCTGGCCGTCGTAAGTGTACGAATAGCTGTTTCCGAGCCGGTCTTCCTTCTTGATCATCCTCTTGAAAGAATCGTGATAATCGTGGCTTACGTTTCCCTGCGGATCGGTTATCTTCGTTCGGACAGGATTCTCTAGATATTCAAACGTCGTCGGGTTGCCTTTCGCGTCCGATTGATACGAAACCACCTTGGCCGTATTATCCATCGGGCTGACTACATAGATGTTATTTACAAAGACGTTATTCCGCGGATCGCGGGCGGTCAGCATATGGTGTTCGTCGTCGTAGGTGTACTGCCATACATTTCCGCGAACGTCCGTCACGGAAATCAGGTTGTTGTTCGCGTCATAGTCGTACTGGACGGTCCGCGGCGCAGGCGTCTGCGTATCCGTGATTGAGGCGATGCGGTCCTGTGCATCATAGCTGAGATCTACGTGCCGCCCTCCGGGGATGTTCACCCGCGTTAGTCGCTCACTAGCGTCATAGTCGAGCGTGGCCGTATTGTTATTTCGATCAACTATCGATTTCAGCTTGCCTGATGGCCGGAAGTTCAATTTTTTCTGGTCTTTTCTCGTTAGCGTAAATGTACTATCGCCGTTCTTCGCCAGTTTGTTAAATATCCCCGGCTCCGCCGCGGTATATGTAGAGCCTGATTTGTTAAATACCTCATCACGCCCGTCATCGAGCGTTACAGTCGCCGTATTGGCCTGCGTGTCTTCGACAACACGCACATTGTAGGAATGCGTCCAGTTGACCCCCATCGGCCCGCTGGTCCCGTCCTGCGAGTTGTAGAACCGTTTGAATTCAAATGCAAAACCACGTCCTGCCACGGTCATATCCGTCTTATCAAAAACGAAGTTGCCCGTAGCCGTATTCACCGGGTCAGCATGAGTCCCGGAATTAGGACTATTTCCCAATTTACCGCGAGGGTTTATGCTGCCTGCAAAACCAATCGTGACCCCCCGGCTCGACCCGCTCGCTGCATCCCCAGCATGAGCAAATGAGATAGAGACCCCATTGCTGCTTTTGGCGTCTCCCCCCGAGTTCTGGAATGCGATCGACACCCCGTTGCTTTGCACACCCACCGGCCCATCCGTTTGTGCATACACGGTGCCGGATACCAGCAACACGCCCGCGAAGGTGAGCCGCCGGAGCAGCACCTGCAAGAATGGCGATGAGCGAAGGGTGCAGATCATGCTTATAGGCCGAAATATCGTAGATACTCGCTACTCAACTCTGTATGTTTGATAACCTCTTTTCTAGCATTCAAAAAGGTATAGGTCGTTTTCGCTCCGAGGGCTGCATCAGCACGAATCTCAGCGACCTGGTTTGGACCCACTTTGTTGAACTGAGCCATCCCAGCCGGCGCCGGAACTGACACCGACGCGACTATATGGGTTATAGCCGATCGATTAAGATTTGATATCGCTGCCGTGCATGAAGAACTTGCCAGCGAGCCCCCCAGCGTGCAGGGCGTCGAAACGCCGTAGGGCGAGCCGGCAGCCAGGTTCACACTCACCGTGGCCCCGACCGGCACATTCGTCGCTCCGATAACAACTGGAATAGGATCCAGCAACTGTTGCGGCAACAGTAAATCAATTGTATCAGTGCTGCCGTATGTGAAAAGAGGCACTGCTGAGGCACCTATCGACAAAATTGTTAAAGTAGGTAACTGTGATGTTACGATCACAGTAGGATTTATCGTCGTTAAAACCGGGGCCGGAGTGACCCACGAAGTACAGCCACTGCACATACCGGGCGGCGTTTCGATTCGGATAACCCCATGATTCGTGGCCCCGGACCCCGCTCCCACTGCTATAAGCGTCTGGCTACAATTATTAGGACAATACGGGTCTAATTCGACTTCGTTCGCAACTAATCTTATTGCACCACCGGAGCCAGAGGAACGCTGCATCGATCCGGTCGCAAATATTGTGCCATTAATGACAGCAATTTTTCCGGATGCAGCGATCGTTATTGCGCCTCCACCGGCCCCGCCCCAGAACTGTGTTGTTGAAGTCGAACCGTTAAAATAACATCCGCCAGAACCACCCACCAATGGAACCAAGGTCAACGGTCCAATCCATTGTCCCGGACAGTTCCCTTCTGTTCCTCCACCTGGGCCAGCACCAGGCAAGTTGGCTGCACCAGCTCCGTAGAAACCACCCGGGCCTGGTTCTCGTCCGTTGGCGGAAACACTCAAGGATGATGATCCGCTAAAATTAGAAAATCCTACAATGCTAACGTCGCTTTGCACTAGAAGCGTAACGGGCGTATTGCGACGGTTTCTAGAAAACCGAACATTTTTATTTGTGCCGACATAGACGTAGGTGTAATTGAGAATACCTGACTCAGGAATTTGTACAACACAGGTGTTACAGGTCATATTTCGGGTGTCCAACGCTCCGTCCGCCCCGGTCGATCCGCTGGTGAATTGAGCCATTGCAGACGAGCACAGCAGGGTAAAGAAACCAACAAGCACGAGCGATTGAAAAATATGTCTAGAATTCATATCCTCACATCCCAAATTCCTTAAGAAACTCTTTCGAGAGCTTACCGACATCGATAGCCGACCCGTCGAAACGCAGGAACTTATACCGAGGTGATCCGCCAAAGGGTGATTCAAGGATCACCTTTGCCACATGGTCTTTTCCCTTAGGATTGAAAACCGCTGCAGAAGCCGGTGGGTCAAACGCCGCCGTGGCCAACAGATATGTCGCCGTTCCTAAAGTTCTTGTGAGATTTGAGATAGCTGCGGTGCAAGTCGAACTAGCTAGCGAACCGGAAAGACTGCAAGGTACGGAGGTGCCACCTGGTGAACCACCTACAAATCCAATTGTCACCTGAGTTCCGACCGGAATGTTCTGAGCGCTGACGACAACATCAACGGGATCAGGAATGTGATTGGGCAACAAAAGATCTACAAGATCGAATCGTCCGGCCGTATACGAAGGAACCTGAAAACCACCAATTGAAACAAGTGTTAATACAGGATTGGAGCTCGGAACGGTTGTGGGATTAATCGGAGACGATACCGCCAGAGGATCTGAAGTCCCGGTAAACGAAAGCGTCGTCGCTTCTAAACGTATAACACCACAATTATTGACACCGCCACCACTTGAGTTTGACCGACCACACGCATACAAACCCCCGCTTGCAGTGATCGAATTTGCGACCAACCGGATCGAACCGCCGGAACCATTCCCCCATCCCTGAACCTGGAATCCCCTTATTATTCCGCCTCTGGCGAGGATTGCTCCTGAAAGTACGATCGACGTAGTTGAGAAGATTGCTATAGCTCCGCCGCCGCCCGAACCATACCTACTAGTGGCGGCTTCGGGATAACCTCCCCCTCCAGAACCTCCGATTAATGGAGTCAACGACAAAGGTCCAACCCATCGCCCATCCTTACCTTCAGATGTTGGCGTGCCTCCGCCGGGACCCAAACCCGGCGTTCCTGGACCTCCGCCCCAAAAACCACCAGGTCCAGGCCTTTGACCATCAAGAAAGGCCGCTTCGGAGGTGCCTTCCACGCCGCTAACGTCAATCACCCCGGCAATCGAAACATTACCTTGGGTAAGAAGGTAAACAGCCGTGTTCCTCGTGTTGCTGATGAACCGTAGCGTCTTCCCCGCAGGGACATTCACCGTCGTCAAGTTCAATACACCTGATTCCGGCAATTGGATCCGGCATATATTGTTAGGGCAAGTTAAGGATGCAAGATCAAGCGCTCCGTCCGCACCTGTCGAGCCGCTATTGAACTGTGCTACAGACTTAATCGAAAAGAATATCGTAAGGATTAGGAGCAGGGGAACGGATTTTAAGTTTTTCATATCAGCAACAGCGAAACTTGTAGGTGTTTCGCAACGATCCGGCAAGATTTGTTATCTACACTTTTATCCCTGCAAGGATAAGATCCATCGCCAATGGGAAGCAGTCACTATAGAACAGACCGCAGGGCGCTTGAGCTATGAGAATTGCTCTGTGGAAAATCACGAAACGACAATCCACTCATCATGTGCTCGATTTCACCCATAATACACCCGATTCAGGTATAGTCAAGACATTTGTTCGCTATTGTGGGTGCCGCTTTATGAACGAGGTCGAATTCTTGGTGTCAGTTGTGCGATAGTGCAATTTCTGCTCATCACCTGATATAACGCTGCCGCTCGCATACGCGAGCTTTCGCGATCTTATTCGGGCCTGTATCCCCCGGCTCACGCAGGGGGCTTTATGCTTTCGCCGCCTACGACGGCTACTTCCGACGCAGGGAGGATGTCTGAAAGAGCGACTACCGGCGGCGAAGCTGCCAGGAGATAATAGCCAGATGTGAAACGTCTGGTAAAGGTCACACAAATGTCCCCGCCCTGAAGGGGCGGCACCTGGTTTGCGCGCCTTCAGCCCGCCGGTTGCGTCCGGCAATCTTACCAGAAGCTTCGCATCTGGCTAATATCTTGAAGCCGCTTCGCGGCTAAACCGACTTTTCAGACAGCCTCCGAAGCAAAAACTATTGACCAGATATGCAATTCTGTGCTATCATTGCAACGCTTCGGATTGTGTCCGGATAGATATTTGACAAATTAGATCGTGGATCGTTGATGGTTGTGATGAGATCTCTGAACTGACCGTTGAAGTTCGAGCTCTGGCGCTCATCGTCTTGTGGATCTTCGCATCCGGTTTCGCTGGGTGTAATACTTTGTATTACGGCAAAGAGATACCGTGGGACACTCAGCTTAACCCGTAAATAGCCTGAAAGCAACAGATACACTCTTTTCGGACTTACTGAGTGTCCGGCCGTGGGACACTTTTTGGGTAAAATGGCTGCGATCATAGGATGAGCAGGAGAATGCCGGTCATTCCTAAACCACCTGTATTCAACGGTTTAGCGATAATTGACCGTTCGACAGCGTAATACAAAGTAATACAAGGCCCAAGATGCATTATTTGTGGGACACTTTTGGACAGCTCTTAACTGCCGTGAACTCACCCGTTTAGCTGCCATTTCAGGTGTCCCACCGTGGGACAAAATGTTGTGAAAATTGATCGTTGATCGTTGATAGTAGTTCGTTGATGGGGTTGATCGCTTATCGTTGTTCGTTGTTCGTTGTTCGTTGATGTTCGTCGTGGAGGAAAACCTGACAATTCTGGACTGGTATTACAAAATATTACTCTTCAGAAAAAAGGCTGGTACACGGGACGAACCGGTAAATACAACATTCGACCGAGGTTACGGCGTTATTGCTGTACCAAGGGTGGTACAAAAACGGGGGGTTTCGACAGTGGAGAACGGAAAATGGAGAGTGGAAAATGGAAAATTCCAGGTGCGGCTTCCTGTCACTATTCACTATTTACTATTCACTTTTCACTAACCCCTGACCACGGCCGACTGTTGCGCGCGTTTGTAATACAGATCCTGTGAAAAAAGCTGGTACACTGGTACAGGCAGGCAACATGCTGTGATAGCAAGGGTTACGTCATAATTGCTGTACCAGGGGTGGTACAAAAAAAGGGGGTGAGGGTGAGTGGAGAGTGGAAAGTGGAGAATTGAAAATGGAGAGTGGAAAATGGAAAATTCCAGGTGCAGGTTCCTGTCACTATTCCCTTTTCACTGACCACTGACCACTGACCTCCGACCACCTACTCGTCACCTGTCACTTGTCACCCGTCACTGCCTATTTGTCACAAAATGCCGGGAATAAGATTATCCATCCGTACTAATACTTACGCCGTGTAAGTACGGATTCGGATGCACGGGACCGCAAATATTCTTACCATTTTTAAAGAGGTAAGAATAATGAAAATCTTGATCGGATACGATGATTCCCAGAGTTCGCAGGTCATATTGGAGGATCTTAAGAGAGCAGCCCTGCCTAAACATGCAAATATTACGGTAACGACGGCGGAACCGGTTTGGATACCTCCATCCGACTTCACGGCATTGCCGCCGTCGGCTATATCTTCTCGCATAGCGGGAAGCGTCGCCCTACTCAATCAAAAGGCTGCCGCGGCTCTGAGGGACGCCGAGGTCCTTCTGAGGAGAGTCTCGTACAGCATATCAGCGGATCATCCTGAATGGGCCGTTCACACAGAGTTTCTTCGATCGGAACCGGCCAGTGGTCTTATCGAAAGGGCCAGGGATCTTCGGGCCGATCTGTTGATCGTCGGATCGTCAAATCGCTCGGCATTAGAGCGGATCTTTATGGGCAGTGTGTCGAGGCGGGTAGTGGCCGAAGCGGATTGTTCGGTGCGGATCTCGATGTCCTGCAATAAAGTACCCGGCGAATCCCCGATCAGGTGGGTTGCCGGCGTCGACAGTTTAATGACTGGCGAGCTGATGGCAGATCACCTTTTACGCCGGCAGTGGCCGCCAGGCAGCGTTCTAATGCTTGTTACTGCAACATCGTCGGACCCGGTAAACGGCATTACGCCAATAGGGCAGATGCTCGATGCTCAGGATACTCACCGCCTGATCTTCGACGAGCTCGAGTCGAGCGGACTGAAGTTGGTGTCCAAGGTCGCTGAAGGCGAACCGGCCAGCCTGCTTCTGGAGATGGCCGCTGCCCTGTCCGCCGATTGCATTGCGGTTGGCTCCCGAAATATCAAGGGCACGCTCAACCAGTTTATCCTCGGAAGCGTGTCTGCAAACGTCGTAGCTGAAGGATTGTGTTCGGTCGAAGTGGTTCGGCAAAGACGTTGAAATAAGGTAAAAGAAGGCGGGCATCAAGTGACGCCCGCCTTGGTTTTTTCGATCCTCTTTGATCAGAAGTTGGGAGCTCCCGCCCTGATTGTCATCATGGCGTTTTCGCGAAGATCCATGTTGGATCGTCCTTGAACAAGTACCGATCCGGCACCGAGACCGCCGCCGATCACGGCACCCTTCGCCGCGCCGCTGCCACCGCCGGCAACCGCTCCAATTATAGTACCGGCGACTGCTCCGACTGCGGTTCTCCCGACAGTTCTATCCGTCTGACTGCTGTCTGTCACTACGCCTTCCCTATCAACACCGACCGGATCGCCTGCGCTTGTCCGAACACTTTCAACGATTCCCGAAAATTGGTAATCGCGGTTTTGAAAGCGTATACGGTCAAAATTCAGGACCATTTCGCTGGTGCCTGTTAACCGCCCGGACCGTTTGGCTTCCATAACATAACCATGTATGACTGCCCCGCGGTATTGCTGCGGACTGGTTACGGTAAGCGTAAACCTGGATCCCTCGTTAAGCCGATTGGCCCGGAGCCGCTGGTTCAGCGTGGCGTCAATGAGAGTGCCATCGGGTATCAGAAAATCGGAATGCACCTCAACCGTATTAGCGTTTACGAAAGTCACTGATATAAACATTGCTGCGATGCCAAGGACGAGCCCTGACACCTGATTTTTTAGTCTCTTCATAATTTCCTCCTGCATGCCGGTTCGATGCGTTTAGCAATTCGACCTCGACATTAGGAACAGTCTATCCTTCAGACGCTCGAAAAAAATCAGTGCGCCTACGTAAGGCAGGTCGGTATTTTCGCCTATGGAAGGGGCGGGGGATTCTCAGTCCGCCCGCTTTCTGCCCTGCTAGCCTTAATACTCGGCGGATCATATAGCTTTCCAAGATTGTAGCGGTCGAGCACACAGAGATAGTTATACGCGATCGTTTCGTCTCCCAGCGTGTCACTGACATCCAGCTCGCGCCGTGGAATCCGGTCTTCCAATTGATCCAGGGACCACCGCACATATTGGCTCAGTTCCGGGGCTGCCGTATCATATAGGCGATCATCTTCGGCCATCGCCCCGACTATCTCCACAGCCGTATCGCCAGTGTAGAATTGATGTCCTAACCTGAAAAACATATCCGTCCTCTTAGTTTGCTTGTGTCTATCTAAAGGATAACAAGGAACATTGCCGCCGGAATCCGTAAGGTCACTTACAGCGAACCGGCAATTTTACCTATTGGCTCATGTCTGACAAGATTATCTTTTAGAACTTGATCGGCCGACATACCGGAAGTATGAGTATTACCTCAGCAAAAGAGAGGACGTTTGCTGTTACCCGCTACTGGATCGCAGTATGGACGGTGGGAGTGGCCTTTATTATAACTCTGCTTGCCTCCAGACTAATTGAGCCTGGCATCTCTCCGCTCTTTCTTCTGGCTGTGATGATCAGCTCCTGGAAGGGGGGCCTGGGGCCGGGGCTTCTCGCCACGATCTTGTCATCTTTCGCCAGTGCATTCGCGTTCCTGCAGCCGAGATTTTCACTCGACATCGACCAGAGCGACATGCTGCAATTGTTAGTGTTCACTATCGCAGCCGTGATGATCGGTTCGCTGAGCGCCGCAAGGAAACAGGCGGACGAGGCACGTGAGGTGCTGCTTATCAAGGCCCAGGCAGCCCGACGTGACGCCGAAAAGGCGAGCAGGGTCAAAGACGAGTTCCTGGCCACCGTTTCGCACGAGCTTCGGACCCCCCTCACGACGATAAAGACCCTAACGCGGGTTATGCAGCGGAGAGAATTAAGTGATGAGGAGAGGGCAGAATACCTCGCCGATATCGCCGCTGAGTGCGACCGCGAGATCGATCTTGTCCTGAATCTCCTCGATGTATCGAGGATAAATGCCGGTGTCGAACGGCTGGAGCTCCGTCCTGTCGATCCCGGTGACGCGGTTGCGTCCTGTGTCAAGATACTTCGCGGAGAAGCTGAACGACGGGAACACTCGATTGTGGTCCACATTGAACCCAACCTGCCGATGGTCAGATCGGAACCGAGCGCGCTCCGTCGTGCTCTGTGCGCGATCGGCGAAAATGCTGTCAGATATACGTCTCATGATGGCGAGATCGTCTTTCGCGTGAAGGCAGCCGGTGATGAAGTGCATATCTTGATCGAAGACAATGGCCCCGGCATTCCCGCTGCCGATCTCGATCGCATATTCGACCGGTTCTACAGGGGGAGAAACGCCACTCGGGATGAATCATCGGATCCCGTCCCCGGTATCGGACTCGGCCTCAATCTTGCCAAGACCCTTCTTCAGGAGATGAATGGAGCGATCGATGTACGAAGTTCGATCGGTGATGGCAGCTGCTTTACTGTAAAATTGCCTGTGTGGAATAACGAACAGGGATCTGGCCGTGTTCCTCTGTTGGTGGATAATACCAACGTTCACGGCGGCCGAACATTGGAACAGGGGGTGCGTGATGAGGAAGCGAATCATGTTGGTCGATGATGAGCCGAGGCTGCTCAGCGCGGTGGCGGCTGATCTTCGCGGAGAGGGCTACGACGTTACTACCGCCCGAAGCTCTCGCGAAGCATTGATAAGTCTCGCTCAAACCACTCCGGATCTCATCATCAGCGATGTTCTCATGCCCGGCATGGACGGTTTTGCTTTGGCGAAGCGGATCAGGAGCAACGAGGCCACATCTCTAATACCGATAATCTTTCTAACAGCTAAAACAGGCTCAATGGACCGGATAGAGGGGTTCCGCAGCGGAGTCGATGCGTATCTGACAAAGCCGTTCGAACCGGATGAACTGCTTGCGGTGATCTCCGCTATCCTCACCCGCGTCGAGCGCACCCACTCGCATATCGCACGGCTCGTTTTCACCGAAGAAGCGCAGAAACCTCGGGAGGTTTTCTACGACGAGGATCTTACCGAGGCCGAGACGCGCGTTGCTGGAGCCGTGGCTCGCGGCCTTAGCAACAAGGAGATAGCTTCGGAATTCGCCATAAGCGTCCGTACGGTCGAACACCACATACGAAATATTCTGTCTAAGAAAAACTTTTCAAACCGCGTCGAGATCGCTCTTTTCGTAGCGGAACAATCGAAATAATCACTTGCCTGTGGTGTTCCGTGCTGGCAGAACCGGGGCCGATGAGCAAGATTTCCCTCGCAGCCTGATAATCTCCGCTGACGCCTCGGCGCATCCATCGCCGACCTCGCCCCCTCACCGGCCTCGACATCTCAACCCTCAGCAGCCGCTACGCCTCTGTCATCACAAAAATAACTGCGATAAATCTCGCCGAACTCGAGGGGCCGAACTGATCGAGACCCATCAAACACAATGAATCGCAATATGCGCAACTGACCCCCTTATTTCGTGATTTCGTAAAAATTAAAACCTTGTTGTCACAAAACCATTCTCGCGGGGTTTATAGTTAGAACGTCTTTTTTGGTCAGGGAGAAAATATGTCAAACACTAAATTTTTCTTGTTGTTTCTGCTGTTCCTGTTATTTCTTGAAGGAACTCCGGCATTAGCTCAGGAGACCGGACAGAAAACCGTTAAAACGGAAGCTGAAAAATGGCGTGAAGATTTGAGCTATATGGCGGAGCAGATGCCGCTAAGGCATAAAAACCTCTTTCACACGATGAGTCGCGAACAGTTTGACGGTGCAGTAAAAAGACTTTATGACCGGATTCCTTCGCTTCAAAGGCACCAGATCATCGTTGAGTTGGCACGTATAGTGGCAATGGTCGACGATGGTCACACAAATTTACGATTAGCACATGACCCGGAAGTCCGTTTTCATACTTTGCCCGTAAATCTATACTTTTTCAAAGATGAATTATTTGTTCGAGCGGCCAATCGCGAATATACCGAATTGGTCGGGGCTCGGATCGTTCGCATCGGGAACGTGCCGGTTAGCGAAGCGACTTCGCGGGTGCGACCCCTGATCGGTCGTGACAATGAAATGGATATTAAGTTTTTTGCGCCATACCTGTTTGTTAAACCCGAAATACTTCATGCACTCGAAATTACGAACAGTTTGGAAAATGTTCAGTTCACTATTGAGAAAGACGGAAAACAACGAGTCGCGTCGGTCAAGCCGACAAGTTCAACCGAAGTTAAAGAACTGGACGATACCGATACGAGTTGGCTGAACGATCCGGGCTGGACTGATATGCGTGACAAAACATCTGCGCCGACGCCGTTGTGGTTAAAAGATATTAATAATAAATTCTGGTTTGAATTTCTGCCCGATTCAAAAATTCTATACGTGCAAATAAACGAGATAGGGAATAAACAGGACGAAACCTTGGCGGCATTTTCCAAACGACTGTTCGAGTTTGTAGAAGCCAATCCGGTTGAAAAACTTGTTTTGGACCTACGCCTTAACCGTGGCGGCAACAACACGCTGATCACCCCGCTGATCACGGACATTATAAGATCTAAGATCAATAAGCGAGGTCATTTCTTTACCGTCATGGGGCGAAGCAGTTGGTCTGCCGCCCAGAATTTGTTAAATGAGTTGGAAAGATATACGAATACTTTGTTCGTGGGCGAACCGTCCGGCTCGAAAGGTAACACCTACGGTGATTCGCGTCGGATCACGCTTCCAAACAGTAAGATCATCGCTAGAGTTTCTGTTTATTACTGGCAGGATTGGTATCCATGGGATACTCGCCAATGGACCGCGCCGGATCTAACGGCAGAGCTTTCTCCCGAAGATTACAAAAACAACTCGGATCCGGCCATGAAAGTAATTCTCAATTACGCACCCCAAAAATCGTTGAAGGCTAACCTTCTGGAAGCTTTAACGGAAGGCGGCGTTAATTTGGCGATAAAAAGATTTCGTGAATTCAAGGCTCAGCCCGTTAACCGCTATGCCGATACCGAGGAGCCTATACTAGTCGCGGCAATGCGGCTTTTAGATGAGAAAAAGAACGAAGAAGCGGCTACACTTTTGCAGATGTATACAGAGGAAAACCTTCACTCGGTTGAAGCATTTTTCGCTCTAGGTGAAGCTTATTTCAGGGCCGGAAAAAAGGGTCTCGCTATCACTAATTTCGAAAAGGCTTTACAGTTACAACCCAAGAGCTTCAATATTGCAGAACGACTTAAACAGGCTAGGGAAAGTAAACTGAAATAAAATCTTAGCTTGTTTGGAAATTAGAATTTTAAGTGTTTGAGAAGATGCGTCTTCGTCGATCCTGGCCGTGAATTTTGATCTTTGTACGGGATGGCTTCCGTTGTCGAGCAGAGAATTGGCGGCTGCTCAGTTTGCCCGGTGGGCCTGTTCGTCTTCTCGCATCAGCTTGGCGACGTGGAAGATGTAGTGGATCCCCGAGAAAACGGCGAAGGCCGTAACTACCGTGTAGGTGGTTGGCAGGAATAGGCCGTTGTTGGCGGGAAAGACGGCGGCGACGAGGATGAGTATCACGCCGACGACCTGGACAAAGGTGCTTGCTTTGCCGAGCCACGAGGGCTTGAAGCCGCGAAAGCCGGTCATTACGTTGATCGCACCGGCGATGGCGATTATTGCCACGTCGCGTCCGATCACCGTGGCGGTAACCCAAAACGGTACCGGCAGGTGCGGGCGGTCCGTGCCCATCACGCTCGGCAGCGTCAGCATCACGAAGGCAGTCGTCATCAGCAGCTTATCCGCGATCGGATCAATAATGGTGCCGAGTTCGGATTCCTGCTTCATCCGCCGGGCGATAAAGCCGTCCACTCCGTCTGATACGCCGGCGATCGTAAAGACAACAAGGGCCCATCCCTCACGGTTGTAAACCAGTAAGATCGCAAAGACCGGTATCAGCGCGATACGCAGGAAAGTAAGGATGTTCGGGATCGTGATTACCCTGGAAGACAGCTGGGAATCGCTCATTCGGCCGTACGCAGCTCCAGGAGCGATATTTCGGGTGGGCACTGATACCGCATTGGCACGACTACAGTGCCGATGCCGCGGGTAATATAAACTTGCGAGTCCTTACGTTTATGCAGGCCGCTCGTCAGCTTTCGCCGGGGCCAGATGCGTTTTTCTTCGTCCCTGATCTTGATCTGCCCTCCATGAGTGTGTCCGCTAAGGGTCAGGTCGACGCCCCATCGAACTGCTTCGCGAAAGATGATCGGATTATGGGCAAGCAGCAGCTTCATCTCGTCAGGAAATGAGCCACGAAGCGCGGCCGGCACATCCGTCTTCCCCACCATATAGTCATCGACACCGGCGAGCCAGAATGATGCTCCCAGGGCCTCAAACCTAAGCCCCTGATTTACCAGAACATTGATTCCTTCGCCTCGAAAAAGGTGTGTGACCAGGTCGGCATCGGTCCAGTGGTCGTGATTTCCCAGACAGGCGTGAACTCCGTATTCCGCTTTCAATTGGGCAAGCTCAACGGCCACGGGGGCGATATATTCGCGTTCATGCGAAACGTAATCCCCGGTCAGAATGAACATGTCCGGCTTTAATCGGTTAGCGATCTTTACTGCCCGGCTGATGTGTTCCAGACCGGTAAACGGGCTGTGATGTGTATCCGAAAGATGAACGATCTTAAAGCCGTCAAGCTTTTTCGGCAGGCGTTTCAGGCGGATCTCGACGCGTTCCAGCGAAAGGCTGTTCGCCTCGTCCATCGCGATCTTCGCCACCTTGGACCAGTTTTTGGCAAACTGCCTGATCGGCGCTTCCGAGGCCCGGTAAGCGTTTATTCGGTCGGATAGTCTGATCCGTTTTGCTGCTATGCCTGCCATGGTTTAGTGTGGGGCTAGTATAACCATACCGGCCAAAATTGCAAACTTCCCTTTTTACGGCCTTTCGCCTAGGGTTGTGATCTGATACTTAGAAACCGGCGCTTACCGACCTGTATCAGGATCGGCGCATCGGCCAGATCGATCTCTGCGTTCGCCGCCGACGCCTTTTCACCGTTTATCTTCACACCGCCCTGATCGACCAGGCGGCGGGCTTCCCCTTTTGATGCGGCCAGCCCGGTCTCGGTTAGCAGGTCAATTAGCTTATGTGACCCGCGGGCCAATTGCCTTTCCTCGACCTCGTCGGGGACCTCCTTCTTAACGAACCTCCGGTTAAAGTCTTCTTCCGCATCATTTGCAGCGGTCTGAGAGTGAAAATCGCTGACTATGTGCTTCGCAAGTTCGACCTTGGCATTGCGCGGATTTTCAGCCCCGCTCTCACATCTTGCCCTCAAAGCCGCTATATCTGACACGCTCAGATCGGTCAAAAGTTCATAATATCGCCACATCAGGTCATCCGAGATCGACATCACTTTGCCAAACATCTCGCTCGGCGGCTCTTCGATACCGATGTAATTATTGAGCGATTTGGACATCTTCTCAACGCCGTCGAGACCCTCGAGCAGCGGGGTCGTGATGATCACCTGCGGCTCCTGAGAATATTCACGCTGCAGATTGCGGCCCATCAACAGATTGAATTTCTGATCGGTCCCGCCAAGCTCGACGTCAGCCTCAAGCGCGACCGAGTCGTAGCCCTGAACCAGGGGATAAAGCAGCTCGTGCAGCGAGATCGGCTTTTCTTCGGCCATCCGCTTTGTAAAATCGTCGCGTTCGAGGATCTGCTTCACGGTGGTTTTTGCACACAGCTTTACAAAATCAGCCGCCGTGAATTTGTCCATCCATTCGCCGTTAAATCTAAGCTCCGTCTTTTCCGGATCGAGCAGCTTGAACATCTGCCGCTTATAGGTTTCGGCATTGGCGTTGATCTCGTCGCGTGAAAGCGGCGGCCGCGTCACATTCTTTCCCGACGGATCGCCGATCGTACCGGTAAAATCGCCGATCAAAAAGATCACCGTGTGACCCAGGTCCTGAAAAGCCTTTAGCTTACGAATAACAACGGTATGCCCGACATGTATATCGGGTGCAGTAGGATCGAGCCCGAGCTTGACGCGAAGCGGCTTTCCAGTCTTGGCCGACCGCTCCAGTTTAGTTCGGAGGTCATCCTCGCGTATGAGGTCGATAGTGCCTTTTCCGAGGAATTTTAATTGTTCGTCAATCGTCATAAAAAATCGAGTTATCTATGGCATCATCTTGTCGTAATCAGCGTGCGAACCGATCCAAATCCACAAGATCACTTCGTCATATTCGAAGCCCAACGCCCGATAATGTGCTCCGACACGTGCCGACCACATTTCGTCTATCTTCTTAAACTTCAGTGATGGATGATTAGGATCAGCCTTCAGTAACAAGAAATTCTTGTCCGCGAGCCGCTGGATATGCTTTGGAAGTTTTTCATATAGCTTCCAGAATTGGGGTGTGGTTCGATGTCTCACAACGGACGAGACTTTCCCGCATCATGCTCAGATTTGGCTTGAGCGACCAGGCCGTCAAATCGCCCGGCGCGCGAATCGTTGTCGATCTGTTCGTCCCAAATTTGAGATTGGTACTCTTCAAACCATTCGGCAAACTCCACTAACTCATGACGAGGCAGGTTTACAATTGCGTTTTCAATTTCTTTTATAGTAGTCATATCAGGGCCTCTTCGGGAAAAACATCCTCGAGCTTCGTTACTAAATTTGGTGCCAGATTTTGGTCGAACAGAAGTTTCATGCGGTAACTAAGAGTTCGTGTTTCTCACGATCAGCCGCATACGAAAGACAAGCCAAAATATCGTTCTCAGTAAGATAAGGAAAATCCGCGAGAACCTCTTCCTTCGACATGCCCGATGCAAGATAACCGAGCACGTCATAAACCGTGATCCGCATACCGCGGATACATGGCTTTCCGCCGCGTTTGCCCGGTTCGATCGTGATAATGTCTTTGTAGTTCATGTAACCAAAATATCAGTTAAAAACAGAAAGATATACCTAAACTTACAGCCTGCGGTACATAATATATGCATTCGTCATGCCATCTCTCGAATGATCGAAGGCATCTGGTATCTCGCCGATTATCTCGAAACCGACAGATTTCCAAAGCTCGACGGCAACGGTGTTGCTTTTCACCACAAAATTGAACTGCATCGCCGTAAACCCCAGCCTCCGCGCTTCCTCTATCGAGAATTCCGCCATTCTCCGCCCGACACCACGGCCCGCTGCACGAGGCGACACCATATACGCCGCATTCGCAACGTGGGAGCCGAGTCCCGGATAGTTTGGTTTCAGCCAAAAAGTCCCGACCACCCGGCCGTCGAGGATCGCGACATAATTTTGCTTTTCGGGGCTGAACCAATAGGCTATCATCTCCTCCTCGGTCGAATCCGGCGGAAAGACATACGTATCGCCCCCCTCCAGAACGGACCTTATAATATGCCAAACCGCGACCTTGTCACGCGGTGAAGTTTTCCGTATCTCAGCCATCAGATAAAACAGCAAAAAGGCGACAGCCGCCAATCAACGCTTATCATACCCGACATTTTGCTTAGCGAAGGAATCGGCTATTATGAATTCTCATCATCCGCGCGAAGTTGTTTTTTCACAAAGGGGTAGGAGAGCTGGCGAAAACCGCAGTTTCTTGAAGGGGAGGATGGCCCGGCCCAACTAAGGCTCCACGCCAAAGCAAAATGAAAAGGCCCGCTTATGCCGCGAGCCTTTTCAAATCACGATTTGTAAGGTTCTGCTAATTAGTAATAAAAGTGCCGGCTGTAGCCCATGCCTGCCAGCGTCCGTCTCGTTTGATCCAGGTGTCCGTGTAACGTGACCGCCGCTCGTAGGCCACACCCTTTTCGTCAGTCCCCTTCACAATAAATACACCGTTAACGACAGCAGTATTGCCGTCGACGCGTACGTTGACGTCCGTCGAATCTGCAAAGGTCACCTTTCCTTTATCGTTCATCGTGCTGGCAATTTCAGCGGACTTGGAGTAGAGCTTTCCGTCAGTGCTGCTCACGCTCGTGAAACCGTCGGCAAAATTTTCTTCGAACCATCCTCGGTTTCGATCGTGCACCGCAGTGCCCCATTCCCTGTCCAGATACCAGATCATGGCAATATCATCGAGCGGCCCGCCGGCATTGCTTACTACCTGCCACTTACCGCCGCGTTTCTCGAGGAAATGAACACTGCGGGAGTAGAACTTGGTTGGCTTTCCGTCCGCCCCATTAGGCCCCCAGACAGTGTTGCGGTGCGTAAGGGTCGCGGTTGACGGAGTGCACGTTATCAGATAATGGTCGAAGTCTACTCTATCGGCGGGCCTTCCGCTCGCTTTCTGAGCCTCAAAATCCGCCATTGCCGCATCGATCGCGGCGGTTTTGCCCTGCATGTCGGGTACGCTTTGATAATCGTCGGCGTAGAGTGCCATCAGGGCGTTGCGGTTGCCCGTTATACTCGCTTCACCCCACGAACGGTCGAGGGCCTCGAGTTCTTTTCGCATGGACTCGCTGCACGCCGCCCAAGTGCTAATGCACATCGCGGCACTGATAAATACGATCGAAAGTATCTTTTTCATATGTCCTCCTGGTCACCTCTGTGACGTCTCACGATCGATGGAAACGAGAAACCCTTCGAACAAGTGCTAATGATCAAATTCAACTGAGTTTCTAATCTGTCGATCAAAAAGATGCTTAAAGGAAGTAATTCGGTGACTGCCGCATCCGTGTTGACAGCCGCACGCTTCTTTGCGTAGGAGGCCTAAAGCCTTGTTGTTGGTGACGTCAATATATTCCCGTTCAGGACGCGAGTCAAAGCCGAAAGCAATAAATTTCGTCAAACCAAGAATATTTGGCGTTATCTTTATAGGCCCTCAGCCGAGCCCGCATCATTGCGGCTGCTGTTTCAGCCCGCTAACTTCTGAAAGCGTCTTACTAATGCTTCGACCTCCCCGCCGAGGATGGCCATGCATGCAGAGATAACTTCCCTGACACCGGGCCGTTTCGATTCGTGCATTAGTGGCTTTCACATGCTCGGACGAAGTGTTACATACCGGTAGAGCCTTTGTTGTGTGACTTTTCGGGTGTTAACAACCCGTTGGTTTGCCGCATCTTATTTGGCAGAAACAACGCCTCCAGTATGAAAAAGATCGCCTGCCTCCTTTTTTTGTCGCTCACAATTGGTATTTACGCCTTGGCCGATACACCGTCACCTGGCGCGGTTTACACGGTTTCCTTATCTTCCGAAAATAAACTCCTTGTAAACGTCGAAGCCGAAATTGTCCCGACCGGAAACATCTTGCTGGTTTGCCCGGAAGGGGCCAATCATCTGCCGGACAAATGGGCGACCTTTATGAAAAATGTTGCTGCACGAAACGAGAAAGGACAGGCTGTTAAGATCGATCATTCCGGACAAGGGACCTGGCGGATCGCCGATCCGCTGCCTAAAAAACTCGTTTTGAATTACGAGGTCGAGATCAAACACGACCTGACACCGTGGCCTTTCGGCAGCAAAGAGGCGGCCTATGTGCGAGACGACAGCGCTTTCTTTACAGGGGCTTCTCTCTTTATCAGCATGCTCGAACTCCAGAATATGAAGGTGCGGTTCAAAATGCCTGAGGACTGGAATGTGACTGTGGCCTGGGAGGAGGATGCTAATGAAAGGAACGCGTTATGGGCAAAAGACGCCGAAGAGCTGCTGTGGATAGGAATGTTGGCGGGCAAACATCTGGAAAGCAAAACAAGGGTCGGGCAGCTCGAAGTGGTCATGGCCGTGGGACAGGAACTAGGGCAGTCAGCTGAAATGTTTGACCGTGCTATAAAGGCGATCATTCCGGCCTACAATAAGATCTACGGCGGCGGGCCGTTATTTCAAGGTTTGCCGCTCAAAAAATTTGTCATTATCGGGAACATTGATAAAAAGTACGACGGCGGCGGGGCTGTTTTTGTACGGACGATCACATGATGCTGCAAGACGTTCCGAAAAAAGCCGGAAAGGCCTCCACATTTAGCTGGGAACATATTATTACGCACGAACTCGGACATCTCTGGCTCGGGCAGAGTATTTGTGCAAAAGATCAGGAATTCTGGTTCCATGAGGGCGTCACCGATTATCTCGCCTACCTTTTGCAAGCTCGCACCGGCTTGATCGGCGAGGGCGAGCTCCCCGCAGTTTTTGCCAGGAAATTTGACGAATACAAGGCGGTCGCGGGCAAGATATCGCTTCGGGAGGCAGGAAAGAATAAAGGCAAAAATTATGATCTGATCTACAGCGGCGGTCTGATTACGGCTCTGGCACTGGACGTCGAAATACGAAAGGCCACAAAAAATCAAAAAGGCCTCCCTGATCTACTGAAAATCATGTATCGCGATTTCGCCGTTACGAATAAGGAGTACACGTCCGAAGACGTGAAAAGGATCGCCGAACAAATCACAAACCGGGACCTTGCGAGCTTCTTTTCTGACTATGTCGACGGTGGCAAGATCATTCCGTTCGCCGAATATGCCGATTCCCTGAGCCTGGTTATGTCCGAGAATCAAAAGAAGGGGATCGGGGTTAGAGGCCCCCCTTAGATATTGCGATTCTTGCGATGCGGGCCTTCACGACTGCAGATCCGATCATATCATTTGATGGTGTCGGCGAACTGATCCACAGAACCGATGCGACCCCGTTGCACGGTATGATAGGGCCATTTGCAGCCGCAGGCAATCAAAATCGGCGGCTAGGGTGTGTCGGGCTGCGAATTGAAGAAGGATCTCAGCACGCGAGCACTCAACGACGCGACCAGCGTGACCACTGAAAGTGCCGCAGCGGTTTCTGGATAAGATCGATTGGATGAAGAGATGACATGGCTAAGCCAGGTCAGGCTTCTTCGCGGCTGTGCCGCCACTGCGGTCGGGCTTCCTCGCGGCTGTGCCGTCACGCACGGCGGTCGGGCTGTGCCCGACCGTGAGAGCTCCCTAATGATCCATGAGGCTGTGCCTCACTCATGCTTATAACCAAGGCACAGCCTCCTTGAAAATCTAGGGGTTACTTACGATCGGGCACAGCCCGAACGCAGTGCAAAAGGGCACAGCCCTGCCGAAATGACCGGGACACGCGGGTCTGAAGGATATTTTGACGAAATCCACCGACCAAAAAGATTGACCACTTACGCAATGCCGTGCTACGCTTGCAACGTTTCGGATTGTGTCCGGAGGATCTTTGATAAATTGATCGTTGATCATTGTTCGTTGATGGTTGATCGTGGATGGCTGATGAAACACGTTACGTGCTTTTTGAAAAATGGGATGAAGGAGTTAAGTGTTGTATTACAGCCGGCTACGCGTCCCATTTTCCATCCCACGTGGGATGTGAAACACGTTACGCACAATTTCGAAAAATGGGTGAATGGGTTAATTGTTGTATTTAAAGCCAGTTATGCGTCCCATTTGCCGTCCCACGGTGGGGTGAAACACGTTACGCACTTTTCGAAAAATGGGATGCACGGGGTTAATTGTTGTATTTACAGCAGGTTACGCGTCCCATTTACCGTCCCACGTGGGATGGAGGTAGTGGGCAGTGGATAGTGGGCTGTGGATAGCTGATGCAGAGCGTTGATGCCGATCGCGGAGTGCTGATCAACTAATGCTGAATGGCCCCGGTCGCTACCGCTCTCGGTACCGACAACTGACAACCGACCCTGCCCACTGCTATGGGGTTGGCAACGGTACCGGCCTAACTTCGCTAAGCCCCAATTTCTGCCTTATGAAGCGGTCACCTTCGTCGTCGATCACTTCGCCGTTGACAACGTGTGTTTTCCTGATCAGCGTGTCGCCCGACGCTTCTAGCTGTGAGGTGTCGAGGAAGATGTACCATGGCGAGCCCCAGTTGCGGGTATCGCCTGTCGATCGGCGGTACTGATAATGAAGCGTCTTTTGCCGGTCGGCCCGGCTATCTGATTCGTAGACTGCGGGAAACGGAATTGCGAGTGCGTCGAGGTTGGCCTTCAACGAAGGGAGGGGGTCGTATAAACCCACGGCGATAATACCCAGCCCGGCAGAGCTGTATTTTTCGTGATAACGCTTCAGTATCGGGGCGTCAAAACGCCAGTTGGGGCACCACGGAGCATAGTAGACGACTATAACGAGCTTTTTCCCGCGAGCAAAGTTTCGCAGGTTGACGTTCTCACCGGTCCGAATGCTTTTATAGGTCCAGTCCTTATAGCTGATCTCCCGCTCTAAAATACGAGCTTGTTCATTCTGTCCCCACGAATAGGTAAACCCGGCGACGATGATGATCAGCGCAAAAATGCTCTTAACCGGTGATAATGTCATAGTCTTTGTCGGCCCCTTTCTCAGATGCAGGGGCGTGAACGAAAGATGGCAAACGGACCTCTGAACTTTATATCGTTTTTATGAAGTAAGGTACCTGCGGCGACGACGTGACGGCAGCTTTCGCGACCAGTGAATAATATTGAGATAGATACCCGTCAATGTTGACAGCGTGACTAGCGCCGAAAACGCCAGCAGCAAAGGGACCTGCCATGTGCCGGCGAAGAAATAGAAATGGGCCTCGCGAAAAAATCGGGTCTTCAGCGTGGGAGGAGCAGAAAATCGGGCTTCGCCCGTCTCGGCATCGATAAATATCGAATCGGCCCCGAGCCCGCCGATCGATTGATACTGCGGACGTCCGTCTTTCATTAATAAAGTGAGCGCAGTTGTCGGCAGTTCTCTACCGGCAAGTTCGCTCGCCTTAGCTATGGCATTTGCAGGGGAAACCACGATTCGGGCCGCATCGATCCTCTCTACCGTACCGCCCTCAACGGTATTCGGAAGGGCATATAAGAAACCGCTCAGAGCCCAGGCGAGCAGCGGAATGGAAACGACAATGCCAAGCAGCAAATGGAGTTGATAGATAAATCCTTTCATGTCTTTTTACCCCGATCTTGGAAGGTTACCACATATCCGTCGGGGCTCCGTGACGAGAGTGAAGGCCCCCAAGCGATGCGGATAAGTGGCTTTTTATGCTAATCTGTGAGCAATTATCATGAGCGATCAAACAACAGTTTCGGATATTTTCAGAAGGGCATTGGAAATGCGGAAGGCGGACCCGAATGCCTCGTACAAGGACGTTGCAAAGCAGATCGTCAGTGAATTTGGCGGACAGCCGTTTCCCGACACCGCCTATCTGACCATTCCCGAATACGATAATATCGTCCCCGAGGAAGACTGGACCGCCGGGCTGCCGATCGTGCTTCGAGGGATCCATAACGAAGACTGGAACGACCTAGCCCACGGTATAATTATCAGCCTCGAGCAGGTCGAGAATTATCCGATACAATCAGGCCGCGAAGATGATCCAGCAAAAGAATGGCGAAATCGGAGCAAACGCATCGCCGGGGCCGAGGAAAAGGCGCTGGACACCTGGATGCCCGCAGACCTCATGGATATGGCGAAACGAAACGTCAAGACTTAGCCGGGATATCAACTCGCAGGCCGTCTTTGGCTTCGACCACCTCACACATAGGCGAGAATTTCTCGACCTCGGCCTGAAAAGCGACGCCATCCCATTCCGGATAAAAATGAGTCAGCATCGCCCGCATGGGATTCGCCTTTCGTACCAGGTGCATCGCCTCGGCCAGCTCAAGATGCTTTTTCTGGGGCTTATCGCGGACATAGGTACACTCGAGAATGAAAAGGTCAACGCGGTTTGCGAAGGCGGCAATGAGTTCGTCAAAACCTGTATCAGCCGAATAAACGAGCGTGGCCCCGTCCGTATCGCGAATGTGGATCGCATGGCTCTCGTCGGTGTGCGGCGTTGACATTGCTACCGCTTCGACACGGTCGACGATCTCAAACTTATCCAAGGCTTGAATTTCGACGATCTCGACCGGAAACGGCTGCTCGAGCAGTTTGTAATTGTGAACATCGCTGAATGCGGCGATCAACTTTTTCAGTCCATGCGGGCCAAAAACTTTAAGCGGCTTTTCACGCTTTTTCATCTCGTCCGCATGTTTTACCCCGGCGAAAAAGGGGCCAAGCCCGCCGCAATGGTCCATATGAAAATGCGAGATCCAGATAGCGTCGAGTTCCGGCCACGGCAATTTCTCCTGAGCCATCCGCATTACGGCCGTTGCCGAACAATCCAGCAGAACGTACCCGCCCGAGGTTTCGAGCCAGTATGCGGAGCTGCTTCGGGAAGGATGCGGGATCGTTGATCCGGAACCGAGGACCGTTAGTCTCATAGATACTAGAATATCAGTGCATGAAAGCGTCTGCCACGATAAATGCTGAAGTTAGCTGCCGAAAAGCCTGTTTATGGTAGATTTAGTTTATGGATCAAGTTGATATTTTGGCGATCTTTGCCCACCCGGACGATGTCGAACTGACCGTCGGCGGCACGCTGCTGAAGATGAAGCATCTCGGCTACAGGACAGGAGTCATCGACGTAACCGCCGGTGAAATGGGCACCCGCGGAACTGTCGAAGGCCGGGCTAAGGAATCGACCGATGCCGCAGAAATATTAAAGCTTGATGTTCGTCAGAATCTGGGCCTTCCGGATGGCCATGTATTCGTTACAGACGTCGAACGCATTAAGATGGTCCGCGCACTTCGCCGGTTAAAGCCGAAGTTGCTGCTTACCCACCAGGACGACGATCCGCACCCAGATCATGCCCACATCGCCCAACTAGTACGGGAATCGGCCCGGTTGTCGAGCATGCTACGTTTTGATCAGGAAAGCGGGCCGGAAAAGATCCCCGTGCCAATCGTTGCTCATAATGTCTTTTCCCGCCGGGTACCGCCGTCATTTATAGTCGATATCTCGGAATTTCTCGACCAAAAGATGGCGGCTATCCGCGCCCACAGTTCACAGTTTTTCGACCCGAACTCGGACGAGCCGGAAACAAGGCTCACGTCGAAGACGTTTTTGGACGAGCTCGAAACACGTTCGCGGTATTTCGGATCCCTGATCGGGGTGGCCGCTGGTGAGCCTTTTTATGTCCGCGAGGCACTTAATATCGAGGACCCGGTTGAACTATTGACCCGTCCGATGAACCTCTATTCCTAAAATGCAGGCACTAGCCCCCGAAGAGATCGAGCTAAATAAAAAGCGGGCCGTGCTCGAGCGGTTAATGGATCGGCTCGCCGACAGTGAAGAAGAAATGGCCGGCCTTCGCGCTGCACTCGAGCAGTTCGAGGCCCGCTATACCATGGAGGTCGGGCGGCTTTACGCTGACCTTGACGAGATCGAGGCCCGGATAGCTGAAGAGGAATTCAAACTCGTCCCGGATGATGAAGAGATAAAGAAGAAAGCCGAAGAACTCCGCCGCCGTGCTGAAGAATCCGCCGCCCGGGCCGAGGCGGCCGAGGCATTTGCTGCAAATCGCGCTCCGACCCCCGAAGCCAAGAAGGCGTATCACAAGCTCGCACGGACGATACACCCGGATCTGGCTTTAGATCCGGCCGAAAAGGAAAAACGTCATTCGCTTATGGCTCAGTTGAATGAGGCTTACTCCGCCGGCGACCAGGCAAGACTCAACAAGATGGTCGAGGAATTTCGAAACAGCCCCGATCTGATAAAGGGCGATACGATAGGCGACAAGTTAGTACGTGCGATCCGCCAGATCGCACAAGTGAAGGTGCGGCTCAACGAATTGCGTGAAGAAAAGCAACTCGCTGAGGCATCGGAGCTTTACGTGTTAAGAGAAAAGATCCTTGGTGAAAGTATCGAGGGACGAGATGTTTTAAAACAAATGGCGGCCCGGACGTCCGCACACATCCGCAAATCCTTGCGGCGTCTCGAAAACCTAAGAACGGTCAACAAAGCTGCGGAAGAATATGTGAAGGATAAATATGGGATGGATATATCGTCGTTCCGGCAGTGATCAAATGCATAGTGACTCGACCACCATCTTTCCGTCGGCATTTTTGCCTGTTCTGCACACGCCCACTATCTTACCTAGCATCGAGATTTCGGCCTCGGTAAAAAGTTCCGGCTCATCGTCGTCTGATTCAAGGCAGACTATGCCAAACTCGGAATCGTAAAAACCGCACGACACGACCCTGTTCTTTAACTCAAGCACAGCAACAAGGTCTCCACGGGCAACTTCGCCCGGTATTACTATCGCCAGGGCTCCGCGAGGTATCCCGGCATTTTCGAGTTTACCGTTATTGATCCAGACCCCTTTGTATTTCGTGTACCGTGAAAGAGATGCGGGCACGATCAATTCCAGTTCGTCTGAATTAATCGTCGGCGACGCGCCCTTTGTCCGCCCCTCGACAACCGCAGCCTCAAAATCCTCGACAATGCTTTTTGCGGCATCATCCCCATTCTGAACCCGAGTTATATTCACGGCATCCACCAGACTCAAGATCGCCTCGCTAAAACTGTCCGAGAGGAGTAGTATCTTCGCTTTTGTCAACAGTGATTCTGCGAGATCGGCAGAACCAGGAACTGCTCGCAGCATTTTTATGGACTTGTCTGCCATCGCGAGGGCATCGGTTAATTTCCGCTCCGCAAGATAAATCTGGGCTTTGGTATCCCATGTCGACCCTTCTCGGGTTCGGTCCTTTATCTTCTTATAGATCTTTATGGCGGCGTCGGCAGACTCGTGCGCGGATTCGAATTTTTGTTCGGCTTTGAAAAGCTGGGCGAGATTGTTATGAACTGTGCCGAGGTATGTTTTATGACGGGACCTTTCGTGAAAGTACCGGGCCAGACTCAAATATTGCAGGGCCTCGTTGTTTTGTCCACGCCGTTTGTATGACACCGCGAGATTTGTGCAAAGACTTCCATTAAGAAAAGCGTCACCGTATTTACGCATCGTCCTCTCGATGGCCACACAGTTTACGATGTTTTCATCATTACGACCGGTACTAAGAAATATCAGGCTCCTTATCACTTCGGAGTAGAGGCGTGCCGAGTTAGTCGCCGGAATGTCGTGGGAAAGAGCCTCCTCGATCCAAACGATGGCCTCTCTGAATTCTCCCGAGCGCCAGTAAGAGAGAGAGATGTAGCTTTCACACTCAAGGATTTTCTCAATGTTGCCTTGCTCAAGAAAATGCTCTCGGGCAAGCGTCAATATATTTCTGGACCTTTCCTGTGCATCGGCAATAGCGTTCTTGTATCCGTAAAACCCGATCAGGCTGCCAAACCTAAGCAATATCTCAGGGTGACTTGTCGACGAAACCGCTTCTGCGTTCGGAAGAAAGCTCTTATCTCCCCTTCCATCGCCAAAGGCGTCCAGAGCCTCCTCATACCGTCCCGAGCGTTCGAGCCTAATAAGGCTCCTGATCGACAGGCGTGTGGCTGGGTAACGTGAAAGCATAGGAGTGGCTATAGGTCGGTGTATTATAAACCCCGATGCTTCAGGCATCAAGACTAAAAATTCGAAATTTGGAGAAAAACAATGAGATCAATGATGAAACTATTTCTGGTTCTGGCACTTATTAGCGGTTCGGCTTTCGCTGGGGACCAGGGAAATGGGGGTTATGCAGGCTGCACGATCGATTGCCCGCCCCCCTGCACTGAGGATTGCGATCCGGGAAATGGGCTGACGGCCGGCGTAACCTCCGAACCTTTTACGGTCAGCAATTCGGAGATCGACCTTAGCACTTTCGATATTATTGTCGTATATGCGACGGAATACTATCGATTGTTTATCTAGGTACGGGGGCCTGCTGCTAGCGAAGTAGGTCATCGTTCCGCTCCGTTAAGGTGACGGTTTGATCGAACACTTTCTCGGACAAAACATCGGAGGGCTGTAATACAACGATACGCGGCTGTGCTGGTACCTGCTCTGCCGTCAACTCGTTGATTACTTCCACACAAATACGCCTGACAAATGTTTCCATTTGGCGAGCAGGTAGAGGTGTGTCCGCCGGTATCGATTCGTCAATAAATTTTTTTCCGCGACCGGTCAACAACCAGTCTATGGAATAGGGAGTGCGCTCAGAGATCGTAAGGATTACGTCCGTACGTGGAAGACGGCCCGAAAGATAGTTCTTTGCGGCCTGATACGAGATATTCAACAACCGTTGAATATCTCCCGGTCTTGCAGAGCCGCAGACTTCGATGAATCGATCTGTAAATCCGTTATTGCTATCCATTCTCTTTTTGCGCTTGACAGGAATCCACGATTGTGTAAAATTTACACGTTCGTTCAACTTTTGAGTATATCGAACACGCTCGAAATCTCAAACCCATATACGGGTGGTAACAGAAAAAAGGCTTTCGCGTTTGTATGCGCCCTGCATGCGACGCGAAAATAGGGGGAAACGGTGTGGGAGACGTTTCCCCCGCTCTCTTTTTAAACCGCCTGGCTTGCGGCATATGCAGACGACCAGGCCCATTGGAAGTTGTACCCTCCAAGCCATCCGGTCACATCTACAACTTCGCCGATAAAAAATAAGCCGGGTACGTTTTTCGATTCCATCGTCGTTGAGGAGATCTCGTCGGTTGAAATGCCGCCTAGCGTGACCTCCGCACGGTCGTACCCTTCCGTACCACGAAAGGTCACCTGCCAATTGGTCAATTTTTCAACGATCTCTTCCCAGTCGCTGCGAGTGAGTGCGTGGTTCCGATTAAGTGGAAAATACCGATCAGTAAAATTGCTTGCGAATCGTTGTGGCAGGAATCCGCTCAAGAAGTTATCAGGGTTCTTTCGACTGCCTTGTGCCCTGTCCAACAGGTCCGCGGTATCGATATCTGGAAGCAGATCTATTGATACCGCCTCTCCCTTTCGCCAATAGTTGGAGATCTGCAAAATGGCCGGGCCCGAAAGTCCGCGGTGAGTGAAAAGAATGCTTTCACGAAAGGCTGTTTTTTCGCTCGAGACTACGGCCTCCAGCGAAGTGCCCGCCAGTTCACCGTACGCTTTTCCATTAATAACCATCGCTACGAGCGACGGCCGCGTTTCCACGATCTTCAAACCAAACTGTTGGGCAATCCGATAACCCAGATCCGACGCTCCGATCTTCGGGAAGGATAGACCACCGCAAGCCACTACGACACATTCAGCCTCGAAATGGCCAAGGCTGGTTTCTACCGTAAAGAACCCATTTTTGTTAATGCGAGTCACCGAGCAACCCGTCCTTATCTCCGCGCGTGCTCCTCGGCATTCGCGTAGGAGCATCTCGACGATCTGCTTCGAACTCTCGCGGCAAAATAGCTGCCCGAGCTGTTTCTCGTAAAAGGAGATATCGTGTTTTTTCACGAGCTGAACAAAATCATCGGGAGTGTAACGGGCAAGAGCGGATTTTGAAAAATGGGGATTCTGAGATACGAAATTCTCCGGCGTCGTGTGTACATTAGTGAAATTACACCGGCCTCCGCCTGAGATAACGATCTTTCTTCCGACCTCGGCATTATGCTCGATCACGACGGCTTTTTTACCACGTCGCCCAGCGTGCAGGGCACAAAACAATCCGGCCGCACCGCCACCGATGATCACAACGTCGTATCTCATTTAGGCGAGATACCGCTCTCGCAGGATGTTGACATGATGGCGAACGTGCCCGGCCATTATGTATACCAGGGCCCGAACTGAAACTGCCTTTTCACTAGCCGTACCCCTTCGTAGAGCCGCGTCACCGGACAGGCTGCGGACCATATTCACGTTGGCTCGCCGTTGATGTTCAAATTCGTCAAGAAGATCTGCAAACGAACGATTGTTCGCATTCGAGTTCTCGATATAGCCATCCTGCTCAAACCCCTCGATCGGCGTCTCGTCGCCCCTGGATATTCGCAGGATGCGATAGGCGAATATACGTTCTGCATCGATCAGGTGGCTCAATAACTCCTTGATGGTCCACTTACCTTCCGCATATGAGTAGGTTCCGGTTACTTCGGGCTTCCCATCGAACAACTTACGAACCGCCGTGGGCTGCGTTTCAAGTGCCTGGAGCACGTCGTCTTCGTTGATTACCGAAACATATCCGTGGTAATAGGGATCGTATTCGTTGATTTCTGGGCGGTTCATAATGCGGTATGATATCAAAAGTCGGGCGGAATCCACTTTTCGTACAACTGGCTGCTAATAGCGAAGCTTTTTCATGCTGTCCGTTAGCTGAACGATCTCAAAGCGACGCGATATGCATCAAACGAATTTCCGTCATATACCGAAAGGATGACATTTAATAGGAGAGAGGGAACATGAAACGTATTTATTTTCTGACCGCCATAGCAGCCTTTGCTTTGCTGGTCCTATCACAGACAGGTATCGAGGCAGTTAATCGGCAGTTTTCCGAGAGGTTCGATGCGACTATACAGACCGGCGAGTCGGGTGCGTATACCTTTGACAAGGCACACAGTTTTATCGGCTTTAAGGTAACGCATTACGGATTGGTTGAGGTTCCCGGATATTTTCGCGATTTTACTGGCACCGTCAACTTTGATTCGAAGGACATCACTAAGTCCAGCGTGGAATTTACCGCGAAGGTAACGAGTGTTGATACGGGCGTCGAAGGCCGCGATAATCACCTAAGGAACGCAGATTTCTTCGAGGTCGCGAAATTCCCGGATCTGACATTTAAAAGCACCAAGGTTGAGAAACGGGGAGATGTGCTAATGCTGACGGGCGATTTCACGTTGAAAGGTGTCACCAAGTCGATCACATTTCCCTTCAAGATCACAGGCTGGCTGCCGGCCGATCAACGAACCGGCGGTCGAATGGGCATCGTTGCCGAGACCTCGATAAACCGACGGGATTACGGTGTCAATTACGGCAGCAATCTTCCCAATGGGGTCGCATCTCTTTCAGATAATGTTAAGATCGATCTGCAGATCGAGGCAATCAAACGGAGGGAGGCTCCACCGACACAACCGGCTGAATAATTAACTTTTCAAAGATCTTAAATTTAAAGGCGGCTGTCGGCCGCCTTTTTTGCCTATTCGGGCTTCAGACCCCGGCCTGATGCGCCTCGTCGAACGACAAATCGTATATCGCGTAATGCTCCCAATCCTTGTGATCGAAATGCCACCATTCGTTTCGGTTTACATAGAACCCTTCCGCTTCCATTAATTTTCTCAGAAGGTCGCGATTTGCTCGCTCTTCGTCCGTGCCGCCCGCGTAATCGGGCGATGCCCGCTCTGTGAATTCGTCATATCCAGACGGCATCGGCACAGCCTTGCCCGTTTGGAGGTCAAAAACTGCCAGGTCCACGGCACAGCCGCGATTATGTTTTGAACCCTTTGCCGGGTCGGCAACGTACTTGCGGTGCTCGACGGGTACCACCTCCCAAAAGAGCTTTGATATCGACCACGGACGATACCCGTCATATACAACAATACCCGAACCACGTTTCTTTAATTCCCTGTGAGCCCGTACGACCCCTTCCGCCGCCGGCATTTGCAGGAAGGCGCGTGGCTCGGGATAGACGACCCGGCCGATGAAATTATCCGAAGTGGCGTAACGGATGTCGAGCTTGATCGTGTTATCAAGCGTAGTAAGTTCTACCAGATAGGCCTCCCATTCTGCACTCGGCATCGCAGCCGCAGGAACATATTGCTCTTATAACTTAGACGGCCTTTCAGGTGTCGGCTCCGGTTCGGGCTTAATGTCGTCCTCGAGTATCCTGACGTCGGTTCCAAACTTCTGATAGTTTCGAAATCTGATCAGATTACGGCTTTCGAACCGACGGCCCGAGCTTTCGACCGTTCCCCGGAAATCGGAAATCGTCGGCATCAAGTGACGCTCGCCTGCGATATCGACCATATCGTACTCTATCGACTTAGTTACTGCCTTGACGGGAAAATTGGGTTCGATATCAGTTAGCTGGTACTCGATCCTGAGGACGCGAAAGGTATCGCGGTCTATCCAGATCTTACCCTTCTGACCGGCAGGGGACGATTGAAATACAGGGCCTTTCAGCCCCACGCCCCCGCCCTTGTTATTCTCGATATCTATCTCGTATTCATACACGACGGCACGACGGCCACGGACCAGATCGGTAGTCAGCAAGTTAAACGTTGTCTTGCTTTCGGCCTGAAAGATCTTTTGGAGGTCCTCGACAAACTCTCCGCCCGAAGTTGCACCATCGAGGCCGTTGTAATTACTGGACTGGACCGAACCAGCAACCGGAGCACCGTTCTTTGCAAGTACTCGATACTGCTCGCCCGTTTCGGTGCTATAGCTCACTGCAATGACGAGGTTGTCGTATGGCCGCCAGTTGCCCGTGCCGGCAAACGCCTCGCTGCGGGTTATGAGCTGTTTAACTACAAAATCAGGCATTTCCTCTACGACGTTTCGGGTGTTCTCACGGGTCTTATCGAGGATGCTGCTCGCTTCTTCGCTGCTGGGCAGCCGCGTTGCGACCGGATCACGGCGTCGGCGTTCGGCTTCCTCAAGGGCACGCCCGAGCTCGACATCATTCGCACCTTTGGTACGCGTCAGGCCTCGCAGCCCGTCAGTCACAACAAACCCGATGCCCCGTTTCCGCAAGGCATCCACAATGTCCGACCTGACAGACGAATCTTTTTCCGCAGCATAGAGCATTTTTACGTACTCCTGCTGCGTCAATGGCTTAGCCTGGCCAAAAGCCGACTGAACTAGGCAAACAAATAAAATTACAGAAGTGAACTTTTTCATCTCTCTAACTGATGCGTCCGGCTGTTCATTCGTTGGATAACTAAGTCCATGGACCATGATACTGGACAGTAGTAATAAGTAAATAGTGAGCGGTGAGCAGTGAAAAGCAATAAGCGGAACCACTGACCACTGACCACGAACAACGGTTCACTTTTTCATTTTCCACCCTTCACTTTGCACTCTCAATTCTCAACTCTCAAATCTCCACTTTCCATTCTCCATTTTCCACTGGCCCTCCCCTGTTTTTGTACCACCCCGGGACAGCGAAATCGCCGTAACCCTAAGCACTGCAGCATCTTACAGGCTTGAGGCGTGTACCACCTATTTTTTTTCGAATGAAGTGTAATACGATGTCATACAGTCTTGAACAGAAGGGTGATGGCGGCTGCCCAATGGACGGGTGATCTGTGGTCAGTGGTCTTTCAGCAACGATCGACGATCAACGATCCAAATCCGAAATCCGAATTCCGCAATCGTCGGTCCCACATGGGACAGCAAATCGGACAGATAACTATTTACTGCTGCAACAATTACCTCCGTTTGTCCCATTTTTCAGAAAATGCGTAGCGTGTTTCACGTATCCAGCGCAGATCGCCTCGTACGTCATTTGATTTTCAAATATCATCCGGACGCCAGCCGGAGCGTTTCACTTATAGCACACCGTTGCGTAGCTGGTCAATACACTCTTAGCTCACACGCGCTTGATCGAGCAGCCGAAAGCGTTTGTTTTGCTCGTTTTGATCGGTTGTTTATTTAACGCCGAATGAAAAGCGTCACGCAGATAATTGATCGTGACATTGCTTCCCGAGCGGTCGTTGTCTAGGGCACCGTGATAAAGCAGTGCGTTTTCCCGATCGAAATAGTAAAACTCCGGCGTGACGCTCGCTTTGAGTTTG
>JBGTIP010000034.1:0-36094 GCA_041745615.1 Pyrinomonadaceae bacterium
GCATCGCAATGTGAATAAAGTGATGATGAATGGAAAGGAAAATACGCGCTACTCGCGGTCAGTTCATATTCTGGAAAAACGAGGCGGCCGCTGGCAGGTGGTCAGCGACGTCGGACATCCGATGCCTGGAGGTATGTTCACCGCCTGGAATACGGATATGGATGCTATTCAAGCGTTTAGGCAACGTGACGTGGATTGGTTTGAACGACATACGGTGCCTGATTTTGTAAGTATCGGACCTGACGGACAGGTGGGGGGCAAAGCCCAATTGCTCGAATATATTAAAAATCCCAAAGCTAAAATCGGTATGGTCCAGGTTTCGGATGTGTCTCTAAGAGGTCAAGACGATACTGTAGTCATTACCGGTATAGATCACATAAAAGGACAAAGTCCTGACGGAAAGCCAATAGACAATAAACACCGCTTTACCAGAACCTATGTGAAAAAAGATGATACTTGGCAGCTACTCTCAAGTCATTCAACTTTGTTGAATGATAAATAAAAAGTCGCTCTGATCCGGTCTAGTGCTTATAACCTTAATTTTGATAATTAGTTTTTCGGCGATTTTCAGAGTCCACACTTTATTCACGCTGAAACGTGGACTCTGAACGATTGTCTAAAAATAAATGTTTTAGCACTAATTGATAGAAAAAAATAAAGGGAAAATAGATGAAAATCCCAAATACTAAATTAAGACTCATAATGGGCTTTTTGCAAAGAGCCTCGTTGGTGATGTTGGCGGCATTATTCTTATCGTCAGCGATAAATGCCCAGACGACTTTGTTTCAGTTTCAGGCGAAGTTACCGGATTCCGCCATGCCGGCTACCGGTATATACGAAATGGAGTTCAGGCTTTTCGGCACGCCTGTCGGGGGCACTCAAATCGGGGTGACAAATCTTATTTCCAACGTCAATGTTGAAAACCGGAATTTTACAGTTTGGCTCGATTTCGGCGCGGCGGCTTTTCCCGGCTCTGACAGATTTGTCGAAATCAGTTATCGCAGAAATACCTTTCTCGATAGCTTTAAACTGGCTGGAGCGCGCTGGCAGATCGTATCGGTTCCTTACGCGATCCGGGCGTTAAACGCGACAACTGCCGACACGGCTTTGAACTTGAACGGATTCGATCCGGGCGATTTTGTGCAGACGACCGACCCGCGGCTTTCCGATGATCGAAATCCTCTGCCCGGCAGCAATAATTACATTCAAAACCGAACCACTCAGCAGCCGTCAAGCGATTTCAACATCAGCGGCACAGGCACGGCAAACGTCCTCAACGCGGCGACGCGATTCGATATTGGCGGCTTGCGGGTGTTGAGTGTTGCCGGAACGGGTAACTTGTTTGCAGGCATCAGTGCCGGAGCAGCGAACACGACGGGATTCGGCAATTCGTTTGTCGGGCAGTTCGCGGGCAGAGACAACACAACGGGCAACGGCAATTCGTTTGTCGGCAGGCTCGCGGGCAGAAGCAACACGGCGGGCAGCAACAATTCGTTTTTCGGCACGAGCGCGGGCGGAAGCAACACGACGGGCAACGCCAATTCGTTTGTCGGCACGAGCGCGGGCTTAAGCAACACGACGGGCAGCAACAATTCGTTTTTCGGTATGAGCGCGGGCGCTTTCAACACGACGGGCAACAGCAATTCGTTTGTCGGCACGAGCGCTGGCGTCAGCAACACGACGGGCTTCAACAATTCGTTTGTCGGCACGAGCGCGGGCGTCAGCAACACGACGGGCAGTAATAACACCAGCATCGGCGTGGGCGCGGATGTCGGTAGTGACAATCTCTCATACGCCACCGCCATCGGAGCGCTCGCGGTTGTTCGCACCAACAACACGATTGTCTTAGGACGCGAAGACGGCAGCGACAGGGTGCGCATCTTTGGCTTAGGCGCGGCTGGCTCGACGCAGTTGTGCCGCAACGCTGACAATGAGATTTCAACTTGCTCGTCTTCCTTACGCTACAAAACGAACATCGCGCCGTTCGGCTTCGGCTTGAATCTAGTCAACCGCCTTCAGCCGATAACCTTTAAATGGCGCGACGGCGGAATGCTCGATTTAGGTTTTGGGGCGGAAGATGTTGCCGAAATCGAACCGCTCCTCGTGACCTATAACAAAGACGGGCAGGTCGAAGGCGTCAAATACGACCGCATCGGCGTTGTGCTGATTAACGCCGTCAAAGAACAGCAGTTACAGATCAAAACTCAACAAACACAAATAGACGAGCAGAAAGCAACAATTAAACGTCAACAGGCAGAGCTTGACGCTCTGAAAAAACTTGTCTGTTCACAAAATGCAACGGTTGAGTTTTGTAAGCAGCAAAACTAGATTATATGGCTTAGCCGCCACGTTGAAGCGCAATAAGACAGTCATTTAACGGCTGTCGGTCGCAGCAAACATTCCAACAAAAGGAGAAAAGAAAATGAAAAATAAAAATGAACAATCGAAAATAAAGCTCAATATGCGAATCGGCATGATCCTGCTTACCATTTTCTTCAGCTTCAGCGCGGCGCAGGCGGTGACGTTCACGGTAATAAATACAAATGACAGCGGTCCGGGTTCGCTCAGGCAGACAATTCTTGACGCTAATGCCGGCGCACCCGATATCTACACAATTAATTTTGATTCCTCTTTATCCGGTCAGACAATTATGTTGACCAGCGGAGAATTATCGATCGCCGGCAACAATCCATTGTTCATTAATGGCTTGGGAGCGAATCTCTTGACCATTTCGGGCAACAATAATCATCGCGTGTTTTTTATTGAACAAGCAGCCAACGTAACTATAAACGGGATAACAATAACAGGCGGAAGCTCGAACGTTGATAATCTATCAATACCCGGCTCCGGCGGCGGCATTTTTAACAATGGCTCATTAACAATTGATAACTCGATTATCAGCGGCAACTCGGCGAATTTCGCGGGGGGCGATGGCGGCGGCATTTACAGTCTTGGCAGGCTAATAATTAGAAACTCGACCATCAGGAATAATTCTGCCGAAAACGAAGGCGGCGGTATCTATATCAACAACAGCTTCGGCTCATCCCAAGTGTTGCTTTACTCTACTATAAACGATAATTCGGCAAGATCCGGCGGGGGCATCTATAACAGCAACAGCATAGGCGAAACCCAGCTGATTGGCTCTACTATAAGCGATAGTTCGGCAGAAATCGGCGGCGGCATCTATAATTACATGGGCACATTCAGGGTCTTCGACTCTACTATCAGGAATAACTCGGCAGATTTACAAGGCGGCGGCATCTATAATGACACGGCAGAATTAACGTTGACCGGCTCGACAATCAGCCATAATATGGCAGAATACGGCGGCGGCATCCATAGTCGAGTCGGAGGAGTAGGCTTAATCAATTCTACCGTCAGCAGCAACACTGCCCGACAATTTGGCGGCGGCATTAGCAACGGCTCCTCTAATGATGAAATAATCCTGTTCAGCTCGACCATAGCTTTTAACACCGCTGCAATTGGTGGCGGTATTTCAACTACCACTGTAAAATCGGGCAATTCAATCATCGCTAGTAATATCGGATGGGTGACTGCTCCTGACATCTCTGGCGAATTTAATTCGCAAGGCTTCAATCTAATTGGCAGTATTTCCGGCATTATATTTTTACCGACTGATGTTATCGCCCCGACCAATATCTTAGGGGTTAATCCGCTGCTCGGACCGCTTGCCGACAACGGCGGTCCGACCTTTACTCATAGACTTCTTCCGGGCAGTCCTGCCATTGACAAAGGCAACAGCGGCGATTCCATAAACGATCAGCGCGGTTTTGATCGACCGGTGAATATTCCTTCGGCGCCGGACGGTATCGGCAATCTCTCGGACATTGGCGCATTTGAAGTGCAGCTAATAGGTCCTCTGACGAGAATTACCGATTTAGTTGAATTAACTGAATCTTACAATCTGCATCGGGGAATCCAGAGCAGCTTATTAGCGAAACTCAACTCCGCGCGGAGAGCATTTGAAGCAGGCAATTTAGGAGGAGCCAGAGGCAGCATGAATGCGTTTATCAATCACGTAGAAGCGCAGTCAGGTAAAAAGATACCCGCACAGCAGGCGACAAATTTGATTCTATCAGCAGAAGAAATTGTCGAGCTTCTTCTTCCCGCTGTGCAATAACTGAAAAGAATGGGGCCTGGCTTGCGATTCGTGCGATTCTTCCCTTTATCTTAGAATCGCCACATTTATTCACCATTACGGCGGGGCTCGGCCTGATTCACGGGTTGGGAGGTGATCGACGGTTTCGCCGATGTTGCCTCCAAGGCCGCGGTATTCGTAGCGGGTGTATTTGCCGTTGGGACCGTGGCGGTCGGTTTGAGCGAGGTACCAGACTAGGCGGCGTCCGTGTGAATCTCGTTTCTCGACCCAGATCTCCCGGTCGTTATTGTCGAAGTCTCGCTCCAGCAGCGGGGCTTCGGCGGCGGGTGGCTCGCGGTCGTGTGCTTCCGGGTAAAGATCGTTTCCGGGACCGTTCTGAGCGGTAATATCTGTTGGGGAATTGGACTGCTCGATCTCGTCTTCCAGCCAACCGGTTCCGTCGTTAAAGGCTTCTTCAGCGTCATCCTCCGGATCGCTGTCATGATCCCATTCCCCGGCTTCATCCTCTGTATCGCTGTCGTGATCCCATTCTTCGGCATCTTCCGGCTCATCGCAGAACTCATCGGTCTCCGTCTCCGGCGGCGGCTCTTTGACATACGGACGCACCACGGGCGGCGGCTCCGGGCACATCATAGCGTATCTCTGCACGGTCGTTTTCGACATATCGAGTGCCTTTGCGATATCCCGCACCGGCATCTTGAGCCGCTTTAGCTCGGCTATCCGATCGATCATCTGCCATTCCCGCCGGTCACCGTCCGACAAACGCAGTGCTCCCTCGCGTGCAAACCCCCGAAACTCGAAGTATGTAAAATTGGCCCGCTTCCTGATGCGAAACCACGGCACGTGGGCCGCTCCGAAAACGTGTGCCGCCGCACCCGGCCGCAGATGCTTGATATACCGCTCCGACGCGGCCGCACCGACCCTCCCCACTGCAAAGACATTGTCGGCCAATGCCGATATCACCCCGGCAAACGGCAGATCGCGTGCCTCTATCCCGCGACGAAGTGTGGCCGGCGGCGAATGCACCAGCAGCAGTATCGAGATGCCGTCGCGGCGGCACAGGCGACGGAGCTCGCGCATCAGCCGTGCCGCCTCGTTCGACGAATGCCCTTTCATCAAATGTGCCAGGTTATCGATGACCAGCACCTTTGCTCCCGTCGCCTCGATCACCGCCTCAATGTCCGAAACACCCGGCTCCTCAACGTCCGTCAGCCGTGCATGGACAAAATTGTCCGGGAACTTATACGGCTTGAATCCATCATCATGTCTGTACCGGCTGCAGAATTGCTCATGGGTCGATTCCAGATCGACGTATACCACCTTCTGCCGCCGCGGCTTCGCATCCATCGGCTTAAATGCCGCCCCGCGTGCGATGCTGTGGGCGATCTGCACCGCCAGCAGGCTTTTCCCGCACCCCGCCTCGGCAAACATCACCGCCAGCTCCCCCGTCAGCCACATATCCCCAAACAGCGGCCGCGAAGGCTCCGTCTTCCTCGCCAAAAGCTCATTAACCGTACAGATCTCAAACCTCGGCCGCGTTTCGCTCCCTTGCCCTTTCATCTCATCCATACACAAAAACCGTTGACATCTGCCAACGGTTGTATATACTACTACACATGTTGCGACCATTGCAAGACATTTCTTGCATGCAACACAGATCCGGATCTTTGAAAATCGAAAATCACCCGCCCCAGAAAAAACACTGGTACACGACCCAACCCCGTAACCAACTGATGCAACTCGTGTTACGCGATTATCCCTGTCCCATCGTGGTACAAAAACAGGGGGGACGCACGAGTGGAGAGTGCGGAGTGGAGAGTGGAGAGTGCGGAAAATGGAAAATGGAAAATGGAGAATGGAGAGTGGAGAATGAAAAAGTGAACCGTGGTTCGTGGTCAGAGGTTTCGCTTTTTACTGCTCACTGGTCACCGCTCACCGCTCACTCCCCATTGCCCACTGTTTTCCCGGCCTTGACGCGCTATAATTGATGTTATGGGCGATAGTGAAGCAGAACGTAAAAGGCGAGCTGATGAAAGGCGGAAGACGATGAAGATCCGTTTTACGACACTCGATGACGAGACGGATCCGTGGCCCGTGTATGGCGTCGAGGGTATTTCACTGACGACCCGTTTGACCCGCGACGCATGGAATCTCGCTCGCAAGCCCTGGCCGACATACGACCGCAAGCACATGCCTGTAAGGTATTTGCCGCATTTAGAGGATTGATAGAACTAAGTCCCGATTTTCGCGATCTGCTTATCGAACTGGTTGATGCCGGCGCCGATTTTGTGTTGGTTGGCGGCTATGCTGTCGCCTTTCACGGGCACCAGCGGACCACTAAAGATATAGATGTTTTGGTGCGGCCCACTCGCGAAAATGCTTCGAAGGTATTTGCGGGCCTCCGCTCATTTGGTGCACCCCTCAAGAGTCTAAATATCAGCGAGAATGATTTTGCAGACTACGACGGAGTCGTTCAATTTGGCTCTCCACCCAATCGTATCGACATCCTTACCAATGTCAGCGGAATAACATTCGACGAGGCCTTAAACGGCAGCTTGGAATTCGATCTGGAAGGAAGAGCAGTAACGGTGATCGGGCTCGACGCCCTTCTGAAGAATAAGCGAGCTGCGGCTCGCGATCAGGATCTACTCGATGTTAAGACCCTTGAACGGGGCCGGAGAGGCTCTTAAACCTCGCAGGCTATTGCAGCCTGACCTGAAGCCGGCGGTCGCGGCCATCCCCTACTGATTCAGTGAAAAGATCCTCTTCCTTTTGGAGCGTAACGTGGATTATCCGCCGTTCGGTTGAATTCAGCACTCCAAAGGTGAAGGGCCGGCCGTTCTTACGGACCTGGTCAGCCGCGAATCTTGCCATCGCGTGCAGCTCGGCCTTGCGCGTCTGGCGAAAGCCTTCGGCGTCGACTACGATACGGTGTTCGCGGTCCAGCTCGCGGCCATAAGCCTGAAAAAGCAGCACTTCGAAAGCATCGAGCAGCTCGCCGTTTTCGGCCAAAGCGTAATGCGAATCTTCGCCGCTGAGATTCAGCAGACAGCCTTCGTCCGTCCAAGTCGACGTCACGCTCAGATCAAAACGCAGGTCCGTGACCAGACCTGATAGGAATTCGCGGGCATTTTCACAAGTTTGATTCATAACCGTTGCCGAACTATGTAGTCGATAATTTACGCTTTGCCTTTTTGGCGTTAACCGGAACCTTTTTGGCGTTAGATGGAACCTCATTAACGATCTCGGTTCCGGGGGGCACGTCGGTCTTATTAAAATGGTTGATCACCATCTGCTGGCCAAAGCTAACAACGTTGCCGAAGAACCAGTATAGCAAAAGCCCGGACGGTGCCGCCCACATGACCCACAGCATCATGATCGGCATTAGATAGATCATCATCTTCTGCTGCATCTGCTGTTCGGGCGTGATCGTCGCGGCCTGCGGCGTAAACTTCATCGCGAGGATCATTGAGATCGCAAATGCGAATTCGAGTAAATGCCATGGGTCGGCCGCCGAAAGGTCAGGAAGCCAGAGAAACGATGCCTGTCGAACCTCAAGCGAGACCGTGACTGCGGTATAGAACGCGATCAGCAGCGGAAACTGCAGCAGCATCGGAAGGCAGCCGCCGATCGGCAGCGCGTCCTTGGTCATTCTTAGCTGCTGCATCTGCAGCTCACGCATCCGCGGGTCGTCCGTCGGAACGCCTTTTTTCTGAAGGTCCTTTATCTTCTCCTGAAGAGCCTTCATCTTCGGCGCATTGCCGGCCGCTTTTTTAAAGGATTTTGACTGGTACCACCTGAGCGGGAACAGCAGCGAATAGAAAAGGAACGTGAAAACGATGATCGCGACCCCGTAATTCTGCGTGAGGCCATTAAAGAAATTAAGAGCGACCAGGATCGGTATCGAGATCGGTTTTACAAACCAGCGGATCGGGGCATAGTTGCTGAAATTGATCAGATTGACGAAATCCAGTTCGCGTCCGACCATTCGGTTCAGCTCAGGAGCAAGGTTCTCAAGGAGGAAATAATCTTTGGCCCCGGTAAAGATCCGGGTCACCGACCCATCGGCATTTATCGGCACATGGGCAGTAACGAGGTGACGGGTCTCACGGGTTTCCGGGCTGCGGATTATCCAGGAAAAAATGCTGTAAAAGTATGGCTCCGTTTCGACCTCGTACTTTGAAGCGCGGATCTCGAAACCGGGTTTTGGCGTCGTCGGGATCGCCGCCATTGCAAAGTAACTGTCGCTGACACCAGCCCAGTCGACGTTCCCCGGAACGGTCAGCGAAGCGTTATTATTCGCATCGTAGGTGAACGAGTAATAACCCTGATGGCGGTGAATATCGCCGTCGATGGCCGCAACAGCCTCAGACTCGATCTGGTAAAAAGTGTGGTGGTTTATCGCGTGATCGCCGATGCTGGCGCCGATCAGAAGTTTGGTATCAGGCACGACCTGCCCATTTTGCCGAAGCGAAACGCTCAGGTCCGATATATAACTGTCGGCGCGGAAAACGAAGCTTTTCGTTACTTCGACTCCGCTGGCATCGCTCAAGGTAAAATCGATCTGCTGCTCGCCGCCTTCTTCCAGAATGATCGTATCCTCGGCGGCCGAAACCTGATAATTGCGGTCATTGACCAGGTTTGTAATATTCTGATCGCCCGTGGTCAGCCGAAAAGGAATGTCGCGCGGTGTGCGGCTAAGGGCCTCCTGCGAGATCAGCTGCAGCGGCTTTAGATTCTCGTCTGTCGAACGATCGGCATACAGCGGTATCTCGGCCTTGGGCGTCCTGTTTTTTAGCAGGATCCAGCTCGTTGCCAGTGCCCCGCGCGAATCCAGGGTCACTTCGTAAAGAGGCGACTTGATCGTGATCTGCCTGTTTGGCGTAGTGTCCGGCGTCGTTTCCAGCGCAGTTTCCGGCGTCGAAGAAGTTCCCGGAGTTGGAGCGGGGGGTGAGGCCGTCGTGTTCGTATTAGCCGCCAAGTTCGCATTCGGGTCAACAGGCGGCGGCGTAGGAGCGAAAAAATAGGACCACGCAAATAGTACGACCATTGACAAAATGGCCGCCATTAGAAACCTTGACTGATTCTGATTGGTACTGTTATCCATTAATTGACACTTGCGATCTCAAATTCACGCTTTGCGAAGAACCGCACATTTACTTCACCGGATCGTGCCCGCCCCTGCATAGCGGCTGGCATCTAAGGATACGTGTTAGGCCCATCCATGTTCCGCGCGCGGCCCCGTATTTTTCTACCGCCTCCCGAGCGTATTCCGAACATGTCGGCTCGAACCGGCATGCCGGCGGGAAAAATGGCGAAACGAACGCCTTGTATATCCCCAAGATGTCCAGGACCAAAAACTTCATCTAACCAATATAGCCACAAACGTAAGCAGCAAAAAGAAATATTGCCCGCGAATCACACAAATCAACGCGAATAAAAGAAATTTTCATTCGTGTTATTCGCGTAATGCGCGGGCAAGATGTCTATCCCTCGCCGATACGGGCGACCATTTGTTTGAACTCGGCCAGCGGCTTTTCGAGCTTTACGTTCAATAAACTACGTCGAGCATTCAATACCCAGTCGAATTTGTCCGCGATGGCGTTCAATTCCGATCGACTAAGCCTGAAACTCTCCCTCAGCAACCGCTTTGCCCGGTTTCGCTCATGGGCCTTACCGATGGCCTTTTTGGTCGCGGTCACACCGACTCGGTGCAGGCCGCGTTTTGAGGGCAAAATGAAAACCGTCATGAAACGGCCTTCAAAACGCTTTCCCTGCTCATAGACCCGAAGGAAATCCGCGCGTTTCGCTATCCGCGATTCCTTCGGTAAGCCGAGATCTAATAATGGTGAACTGTTAATCGCTTGCGTCCTTTGGCCCGGCGGCGCTTTATCACGGCGCGGCCGTTCTTGGTCGCCATCCTTGCCCGGAAGCCGTGCTTTTTTGCACGACGGCGGTTGTTCGGTTGATAAGTTCTCTTCGGCATATTCGCTCTCCATGAAATTCACCCGAAAGTGAAAACTTAAAGTGTACGGAAATCGGCCCCTTCTGTCAAAGGAACGTCACGATCTGCCTAAGACGATCGATCGGACAGCGTTGACATATAGACGGTGCTCTTGCTCGAGGATCCTCGTTGACAGCGATTCAGCGGTATCACTCGCTCGAACCTCGACACGTTCCTGCAATATAATGGGTCCATTATCGAGATGTTCGTCAACATAATGTACGGTGCAGCCAGTGACCGTGACTCCCGCTTCGATCGCCTGCCTCTGGGCGTCTAAACCTGGAAACGCGGGCAGAAGGCTCGGGTGAATGTTGATGATGCGATTTGGAAAGGCAGCCACAAATTCTGCCGAGAGCAGCCGCATATAACCTGCGAGGCAAACCAGATCGACATTCCGCTTCTCAAGTTGCTCCGCTATTTCGGCATCATGTTCGGTTCGGGTGCGGCCACGCCGTTCGATAACAAGCGTTTCGACACCCCGTTCACGAGCCTTGGCCAATCCGGCGGCACTGGGTTTGTCACTTATAACTATCGCGATCTCGGAGTTCGGGATCTCACCGCTATTGACGGCATCAACCAGCGCGATCATATTTGACCCGCGGCCAGAAATTAAGATCCCGATTTTCATGTGTGTTGATGAATAGTTAGTGGTTAGGGTGGCAGGATGGTGCCGGAGGTCGGACTCGAACCGACATGGGCGTTAAGCCCGCTAGATTTTGAGTCTAGTGCGTATACCAATTTCGCCACTCCGGCAGCGAACTTTAGATGATAATTCCGTGCGGCTGATCGGTCAAGAACAAACCCGGCATTCCGATCATCTTCGACATCCATTCAGACCTCGAGCAATATCTCGATGGTCACCCGCCGCTTGGCCTCATCCAGGAAGGCTTCGATAGCGGTTGCGATCCGTTGGCGTGTCAGGGTCTCGCGGATGTCTTTTCGGGCATCTTCCAACGAAGGAAGCAGAAGGTCCGGCGTTCTTCGTCTGAATTCCGGCACGTAGATGTCTCGGTAATAACGGGCTTCGTCGTCGGCGGTCACAACCACGAACGAGCCGAAGCGAAAATCGATGTATTTATCGATCGAAAGCCGCTGGCCGATCAACCTTTCAAATGCTTCATCACTGACGGAATCAAAACCAACCTGTCTTAGCCGGGTCTGGAACGCTGCGGGTGACGGGAAAAATGTTACTATCTCGCCTATTCTCTTAGCAATTTCGGCTTTCGATGGAGCCTCTCGGGGCAAACGTTGTGATTCCAGCGCGAAAAGCCGCTGGTTGATCATCGTTTGCAGGGCCTGGTTGAGATCGTCCGATCTCGGAGGATCTAACGGTGTACCCGGCTGTAAAGCGAGTTGCCACAGCAGGTCGGAATACGTGATCAACTCGGATCTGTTTCCATCGCTCACGACTGCAACGGTTTTATCGACGATCTCCTGGGCACTAGCCGGCAAGACAGCTCCTATACCGCCCAGCAATATGACCGCAGCGAGCAACCGTCCTATCCTCGAAAACAATAGCTTCATTACTCTCTTAAGTTTTTACCTTTTGAAACTCTCGTGTCAACTCGCTCGTCCGGATGTTAAATCGATTGACATACTGTTAAAAATTGTTTCTAATTGATAGTGAGGTTCAGAGCAACCCGGAATCTCGTCCTATCTGCCCGACGTTCGTCAAATTTCCACGATCTAAACGGCTGCGACCCTCGCAACATGATTACTTCTTCGCCGCCGAAAAAAGACGCCGTTCCACGTTCTCAGGCGCCTGCGGAAACCAATTCAAATGACCTTCGATTCATTTCGGATCTTGGCCGAAGTCTGCTCTTCACGGTGCACCCCAAAAAGGTCGCCGCTCGCGTCGCTGACGCATTGCAGCAAGGTGTAGATGCACGGATCTGTATGTTTGTTGCCGAGATTGACAGTATCGGCCTTATAAGCTGCGCCTGCGACCACAGTGGCGTGATCGATCTAAGCGTGCTCAGGCGCGGTAGGTTTGAGAAATGGCTGTCCTTTATGCCGCCGCAGATCGGCTATTCGCAGGACGATCCTGAGGACTTTTTCATCGAGGGTTCCGATCATGCGCTCGAATACGTATCCCCGCTTCATGTCGATGGCGAGATCAAAGGCGTGATCATCGTTGGGTTCGATGCTGGTGACGACCTTACCGATCGGTCAGCCCGTTTGATCGACGCCGCAACGCAGATGGCGGCGATGAGCATCAACCTGTCCGCCCATTACGAATTGGCCCTCAACGATTCTATCAATGAGGCCCGTGAGAAAGACAGGAAGTTCACTGAAGCGATCCTTGACGCTCTGCCCGTTTCGCTCTATGTAGTTGACCGCGATTATCGGATCGTGACCTGGAACCGCCACCGCGAGGTCGGTGATCAAGGGATTCCGCGGGAGATCGCAGTAGGCCGCGACGTGTTTGATGTCCTCGCTAAATATCCTCAGGGCCGTCTTCGCGAGGAATTTGAGCGGGCTTTTCGAACGGGAAAGATCGAACGCATCGAGCAGCAGAGCGCGGATGATGACGGATCGACCCGGCATTGGATGGTGAGCAAGGTGCCGATGCGAAATGAGGAGAACGGAGACGTTACGCATGTTATAACCGTGGGAGAGGACGTCACCGTCCGGGTCGAAGCGATCCGGGCGATCAGCCGCGCTGAGAAACTAGCCGCCGTAGGTCGTCTTGCAGCTGGGGTCGTCCATGAGATCAATAATCCCCTTGCGACCATTGCGGCCTGCGCCGAGGCGCTCGAACAAAGGATCGAGGAAGGCGCGTTTGAAATGTCGGAATCGGCGGACGATCTTGCAGAATACTTAGGGCTGATAAAAAACGAGGCATTCAGGTGCAAGACGATCACCATGGACCTTCTGAATTTTAGCCGGGTCCGGGCAAGCGACCGAACCCTGGTAGACCTGGGCGAGATCGTTCGGTCGGCCGCTAATCTGATATCCCATCAAAAGCGCGGGGTTAATAATATCAGCCAGAGAATAAAGATAGAGTCCGATCTGCCGCCCGTTAGCGCGGACGGCGGCCAGATACAGCAGGCCGTTATCGTCCTGGCGACGAACGCGATCGACGCCATGCCGGACGGCGGCCAGCTCACCTTTCGCGTTTTCTCGAAAGGCAACCGCCTTGTGGTAGAGGTTGAAGACACCGGTGTCGGCATCTCGCAGGAGAATATGCCGAAGATATTCGAACCCTTCTTTACCACCAAAGACGTGGGAAAGGGCACTGGGCTCGGGCTGTCGGTATGTTACGGCATTATCTCCGAACACGGGGGCCGAATAAGTGTCCGGTCCAACATTAATAAGGGCACAACGTTTAGTATTTTCCTCCCGGCCATGTTCAACCAGATCTGACCATCGCTGAAACTCTGACTTAAAATGGCAAAATTACTGGTCGTCGACGACGAAAAAAATCTTAGACTTGTTGTGCAGAAAGAAATGGCCCGTCAGGGTCATGAAGTCGAATGCGCTGAAGACGGTGAGGCTGCATGGGCGATGCTCGAGGAAGATGACTTCGATGTTGTTCTTTGCGACATCAACATGCCTCGATTAGATGGCTTGGGCCTGCTTCGCCGTATTAGCGAACAGGGACAGGACCCGCCCGAGGTGATCATGCTTACCGGACAGGCGACAGTTGAGTCCGCGATCGAGGCTATGAAACTCGGCGCTTATGATTACCTAACCAAACCCTACCGGATCGGCGAGCTGTCTGCGCTCGTTACTGCCGCGGCCGAAAAGCAGCAGCTCAAGGTCGATAACCAGCGGCTTCGTGCGCAGATCGCGCGTACTCATCCGTCATTGCCCGAGATCGTTGCCGAATCTCGGCAAATGAAAGAGGCGTTGAGGCTCGTCCAACGTGTCGCCCCCTCGGATACATCGGTCCTCATAACCGGCGAATCAGGCGTCGGCAAGGAATTGATCGCCCAGGCGATACACCGGCTTAGCGGCCGATGTGACAAACCATTTATCGACCTGAACTGTGCTGCTTTGCAAGACACACTCCTCGAAAGCGAGCTTTTCGGGCATGAGTCAGGAGCATTCTCCGGAGCCCGGATGCGAAAGCTTGGCCTTTTTGAGATCGCGAACGGAGGCACGCTATTCCTCGACGAGGTGATGGAGATGCCGATGCAGCTCCAGTCGAAGCTGCTCCGTGCCTTGGAGACACGCTCCTTTTTCCGCGTGGGCGGTGTCAAAAAAGTCGAGGTCGATGTCCGGCTTGTCGCCGCCACCAACCGCCACCCCGAGCGGGCGATCGCCGAGGGCTCATTCCGGCCTGATCTGATGTACAGGATCAACAGCTTTGAGATCAACATTCCCCCCCTTCGTGAAAGGCGTGAGGATATCGAGCCGCTCGCCCGGCACTTGCTGCACAAACTTTCAGGAGCAAATGCCCCCGAAATGACACCCACCGCGATCGAGGCCCTAACCGCCTTTCATTGGACCGGGAATGTTCGCGAACTGCGAAACTGCCTCGAACGTGCGGTCCTGTTGTGTGACAATGGCCAGATCACCCCGCGCGATCTGCCGCGAGAGATCGCATTTCGAACCGAAAGATCAGATCCTGTGGCAAATTATGGATTTCAGCATCCTGAGGGTATCAATACCTTTCAAAACGCATCACCGACGAATCTTCGCGACGTCGAACGCCAGCAGATAATCGGAGCCCTCGAAAAAACGGGCTGGCACCGGGGCAAAACTGCCGAACTTTTAGGTATATCGCCCTCGACACTTTACAGGCGGTTAAGGGAGTACGATCTGGACATACGGTAATTTGATCGACATTAACGCCTGACAATAAAAAGCAGTCTTTGTTCTGACATGGGCATACGCTCCTCGTAAAAATCGACACTCTGTCTTCTAAGTTCATCTCGCAGATTAGGCCCGCCAAATAGCAGTAGTTGTCGACGCATCGACCATTTTATCAGCCTTTCCAGCCTCTCGGTAAATTTGTCGAGTGCCCGGCAGGTTATGAATGAGCAGTTCGCCGGGTCGACCTCCTGAAATTGTTTCACCACGATCTTCGTTCTGGCCTTCAACCCGAGCTTTTCAACGGCTAGCTTTAGAAAATTCGCCTTCTTTTCTTTCGATTCGATCAGAACCGCCATCAGGTCGTCGCGAACAAGCAGACACGGGATCGCCGGAAGGCCGCCGCCGGAGCCGATATCGGCGAATCTGGCTTTTTCGGGCAAGTGTTTCAGCAGAGTCAGCGATTCGAGAATGTGCCGGATCGCAAATTCCTCCGCATTCATTGGGCCCGTCAGGTGCAGTATCGGATTATGTTCCAGTAACAGCGCATAATACGCATCGAGCCGTTCCATGCTCTCAGGCGAAAGTTCCAGGCCAAAGGCTGCCTGATTTTTGCTTATCGCGGTTGCTAGTTCCGAAGGCATCTGAAAAGTTTGTTGTTCTGAATTGGAAAATGCAAATCTTCTGCCCCGGAGATCAAGATCTTTCTGAGATCGAGCGCTCATAACGATCAAGGATGGGCTTGCTGGAGATGCCATGGACCACAATGCTGATCGCAACGACCGTCAGCGTCATTGAGGCCAGATCGGTCAGATGCTCATTCAGCCCATGCGTCATCGCATAGCTGAGGTAGTAGATGCTGCCGATCCCCTTGATCCCGAACCACGCCATCAGCATCCGCTGGGTCTTGCCGGTAGGCGTCTTTGCCAGGAATAGGAACACAGCGGCCGGCCGTATGACCAGAAACAGCACCGCTGCCACCGGGACGGCCCGCCAATCCCAATAAACCGCGACACAGATACCGACCAGGAGCACGAGCATTACCTCGAGAATTCGCTCAGCGGTGTGGCCAAACGAGATTATGTCCGAGATCACTACCCCGGCCGCCTTGACCGGGTCCTGCCTTTCAACGTCGAGACTCATTTTCCCTATCCGCTCTTCGGCGGGCCGCTCGCTATGGACCTCTTCCTCCTGCTCGGGGTCGGCGGCTGCCGGCTCGTCCCCTGGGTCAGAGCTTTCATTTACGATGTGGATCTCAGCCCGCCTAAATCCGAATCCGGCGGTAAAAGCAGCCAGGAAGCCCCAGGCACCGATCGTTTCGGCACCTACGTATGCGAGGGCGATCAGCGCCATAGCCAGGAAGTCGTTTGGGGCCTCGGTATGCCGATATTTTGCACGCATCCATATGGCCAGACGTCCGAGCCCTTTACCGAGCAAGTAACCGACCAGCAATCCTGCCGGTACGGCCCATACCAGCCTGTGAAGCGCCCATTCCCCCACCCAAGTGTCGAGGCGGTCATACTCCATCCACATCAGGGCAAATATGACGAACGGAAAAGCCGCCCCGTCGTTAAAACCCGCCTCGCCCGACAGACCGTATCTCATACGGTCATGATCGGCCGCATTATTGACCGAAACGGTGCTTGCCAGTACCGGGTCCGTGGGGGCAAGCACGGCTCCGAGCAGAAAAGCCGCGGGCCAGCCGATGCTGAATACCATATGCGTAAAGACCGCAACGCCAACGATCGAGGCCACCATAACGGGCCCGGCGAGCCGGTATGCGGCCGACCACTCCGGACTTCGAAGCGGCAGACGAAGCTTCAGCCCGCCCACAAACAGCGATACAATAACCGCCACCTCCGTCAGGTGCTCGACCAGAACGCCCGATGAGATAAAGTTGATCTCGATCAACCCCAGCCCGATCGGGCCGATCGCTATCCCGATCAAAAGATAGATCGCCGATGTCGTAAGCGGAAGCCGGCGAAGAAACGCCGATGAGAGAGCCATCAGCAGGAGGAGACCACCTGCGAGCCCCATCCACATGAGAAAGGTCATCTCGATATTCTAGCTCACTGAGATCACGGCTGCCTCAGTTCTGCCTTCTCCTTGCGGGTATTTCCGTTCACACCCCCTGTTTTTGTACCACGCCGGGACAGCAAAATCGCCATAACCACCATCGATTCAGATATTTACCGGTTTTTTCAGTGTACCAGCCTTTTTTCTGGAGAGTGGCCAGCGGCAATCCGAAAAGACCAAACGCCCAATCGAAAGATCAAATTTCAAAGACCAAAGGTCCAAGATCAAAGACCCCGACGGCCACGTCTTCCGGATTAGCCGCGGAGTCGGGAAGAAGTAGGCAAACGCGGCGACAAAACGTACCCAACGAGCCAAACCCCCCGTTTTTGTACCACGGCTGGTACACCCATTTGGCTGTAACTCCTTGCAGTTAGAACAGTTACGGCTCTATACCCGTGTACCACTCTTTTTTTCTCACAGCCGGTGTATTACATCGTATGACATGCGCGGCGATGCGGAGATCGTGCCTCGGCAACCCGATCCTGAATTGTCAAAGAGCCGCCGAAACAGCGTCCGGCGTGTCATTTATAGCACATAATCGCATATATGACAATACAAAGCGTGGGGATTAACTAGCTTGCCCGATTGCTTTTCGGGCTCTGCCCGCCTATTCTGGCACACAATTCGTGCCAGTGTTGCGGAGGCCGGCAACCGTGCGGAAAAGCTGTGCTTTTCCGATAATGCTTTTGAAGTTTTTGCGGCTATGCCGCCGTTCTCCAAATGTTTCAGATCTCAAGAGACAACCCGGCTTATTACTTAACCTCAGTTACCCACAAACGCCTCCCGATATTTCAGAAGGACGAGGTCAAAAAGGTAGTCGCCGATGCGTTCAATGAAGCCCGCATCTCCGGCCTTATTTTGATATTTGCGTATGTGATAATGCCGGACCATACGCATCTGCTTACTGATAATGCTCGGGCGATGAAGGATGTACTGCGTTTTATGAACGGTATTTCGGCAAAAAGGGTGATCGATTATCTGAAGGCAGGAGGTTATGAGAGTTCGCTTTCGAAGCTAAGGATCCAAGAGCGGGCTAATAGGTATAAGCACTCCGTTTATGAGCATCATCCGAATGCGTTTAGAGTGACCGGGGAAGATGCTTTTATGGAGAAGGTGAATTACATTCATCTCAATCCGGTCAGGGCCGGGTTGGTGGAGCATCCGCGGCGAGTATAAATATTCGAGCGCCCGCATCTGGCACCGGCGTGCTCTGGAGGATGAGCCGTTGGCAGTTGATATCGACAAGTTAAAGTGGAGAGCGGCGGCATAGCCGCGAAAGAAATTTAGGGCTTTGCCGGTGAAGCGGAGCATCACCGCAAATAGAGCGGCAAGCCGCGGGGCAAAGACTCCCCGCATTTTTTTCGGGCTATGCCCACCTATTTGCGGAAAAGCTATGCTTTTCCGATCTAGCTCAACTTTTAGGAATGCGGCTATGCCGCCGCTCCGCTCCCGGTGAAGCGGCGGCATAGCCGCGGGGCAAAGGCAAGCTCGATTTCTTTTCGGGCTCTGCCCGCCTATTTGCGGAAAAGCTGTGCTTTTCCGATCTAGATCAACTTTTAGAAATGCGGCTATGCCGCCCTTCCGCCGGTGAAGCGGCGGCATAGCCGCGAAAGAAATTTAGGGCTTTGCCGGTGAAGCACAGCTTCACCGCAAATAGAGCGGCATAGCCGCGGGGCAAAGGCTCCTCATCGGCGAGTGTTGGCAGAGCTTAGTCGTCAGAAATCTCGACAGAAGCCGAGTTTTGCATTCGGCGTTTTATTCGCGGGAATTGGAACGGACGGGGACCCGGGGGGTTAGGAGGTTGGTGGTGGGTTCGGTGATGCTGGGGATGAAGTCGTTGTCCCCGATCGGGAGCTGCAGTTTATTCGTAGTATCGACGGGGTCCGGCGATAGTGAATCCGGCTGTGGCTGCTGCTGCAATTGGGCGGCCCGTCGTTTTCGCGGCCGTGCCTGTTTGAGAAAAGGATAAGCTGCAACGAAAAAGATGCCGGTCATCATTAAAAACAACCCGGCGAAGCTCACCCACCTTACGGCGAATATTTTGCCTCCCATCGCGGTCAGTAAACCGCCGAATATCATCAGGAGTGTCAGCAGGCCCCAGAATCGGAGGTTAAAGGTACGCGGCGGGTGTTCTGCTGCCAATGCGGCCCCGCACGAGCGACAAAATTGCTGCTCCTCGACGATCCGTTCACCGCAGTTCGAACAATGCTTCATCTATCCCTCAGCCTAACATACGGGATACGTCAGGCATATGCCCGAAGTTCCTTCTGGGTATCGGCCGCTCAAGCAGGCTTTTCCGCGTTTCACGGCACGTCGCCAGGTACTTTAGGGTGTGGGAAGGATATTGAAAAAAGAAAACGCCAACTCAAACCGAAAAGGTTAAAACCTCGTGATCTACTTTACTTTTTTCGAGAACTCTTTTAGAAACTCTTTGGTGAGGACGTTTGATGGAAGCCCCTTGTACCAGCCAACATTCCTTGCTTCGGACCATGCGATGACTTTCTTATTGTCCCGTAGGAAAAAAACGTCTAACTGTCCGTTTTCGTATGGCATGCTCATGCCAGTCCCGCGGACAATACCTATCGGCTCCTCCCGACTCAGAGTCTTATACTCGACAAAAAATTCGGCATCCTCCGCCCTATCAACATTAACAATTTCTTTTCGCTTACCGAACTCCCTAAGAATAAGCTTCCGATGCTCGGCAGTTGCAATCACGTATACTTTAGACTTGCCTTTCAAATCAGCTATCTTCCCGTACTCCGGCATATCGGATTGCGCGTATCCGAAGTTCCAGGAACCAATCAATAGCATCATGAAAAGAGCCTTGTAAGGAAGACTCGCAACATTAAACATAATATAGGGGCAAATTACCACTGATCGAAACTTTAATCAAGAAAACGCTTGCCGAGGTACGTAGGCTTCTTGTAAAAATAGATTCGCGTCCGTACTGCTGACATTGGGTAAAATGCCACTCCGTGGGATAATGCGAAGGAATATGGACGCCCAGCCGATGAATCGAGGTCTGTCCGCCGCGAAAGCAGCGAAGCAGGACGAATTCTACACACAATATATCGACATTCAGAAGGAGGTCGAGGCCTATCTCGAATTCGATCCCGACACCTTTCGCGGTAAGGTCGTTTACCTCAACTGCGACGACCCGTTTGAGAGCAACTTCTTCAAGTACTTCGCCGCCAATTTCAACAAGCTAGGCCTCAAAAAGCTCATTGCTACAAGTTACGATGGCTCACCCATCGCAGGCCAGGGCTCACTTTTCCCTGAATACAACGAGGGCAACGGGGAGCGTCGGAAGCCAAAAGCGATCGCCGTCGAGATTGAGCAAGTGCGGGATATCAATAAAGACGGCGCGATCGGCATAGATGACGTGAAGCTCTTCCTTGAACAAAATCCTCACTCTCGCAGGTCTCTCGCAGGTGGTGGCGATTTCCGAAGCCACGAGTGTATAGAGCTTCTAAAGCAGTCAGACATCGTCGTTACCAACCCGCCGTTTTCGCTTTTCCGGGAATACGTCACCCAGATGGTGGAGCATGGGAAGAAGATTCTTATCCTCGGAAGCCAGAATGCGATCACGTACCGGGAGATCTTCCCGCTCATCAAGGAAAACAAGCTGTGGCTCGGCGTGGACAATGGCGGAACGAAGTGGTTCCAGGTGAAAGACGACTACGACATTAAGACCGAATCTCGCAAAAAGACCGTCAACGGCATCAAGTACTTCAGCATGGGAAGCATCATGTGGTTCACAAATTTGGACCACGGGCGGCGCCATCAGGAATTGCCGCTGATGACGATGGACGACAATTTGAAATTCAGCAAGCACAAGGAGATCAAGGGAAAGGTGGCATACGATCGATATGATAATTACGACGCGATCGAAGTACCGTTCACGGACGCGATCCCAAGCGATTACGAGGGCGTAATGGGTGTGCCGATCACCTTCCTCGATAAGTACAACCCTGACCAATTCGAGATTGTTGGCAGTTACAACAACGGCGAGCACGGCGAAGAGATGGGAGCGTTCAAGGTTCCGATTATCGTGAGCGGAAAGCCAATGAACTGGAACGGGCCAGTTGTGAAAGGAAAGCCACTCTACAAGCGCATTCTTATACGTCACCGTCGCCAACCCGCAGAGGCGACAAAGAAATGAAAACCGATCTCAAAATTGACATCACCGTCGCCGACATCTGCGATGGCTTTGTGTACAACCAACTGGAGGGCAAGGGGCTCTTCGGGTTGGGCGGCAAGCTCACCATTCAACCGGAGTATCAGCGGAACTATCTTTATGCAGACGGCGGCGGTAAGAAGGAGCAAGCGGTTATTCACTCCCTGTTAAAGGGGTATCCGCTCGGGCTGATCTACTTCAATAAGGTTGCGGATGACAGGTTCGAGGTACTCGACGGCCAGCAGCGCATCACGAGTATCGGGCGGTTCGTGACCAACAAATTCGCGATCATGGACGGCGGCAATCCCAAGAATTTCGACAGCCTTCCCGCGGACCAAAGAGAACGGGTCCTTCGCTCGCCTCTGCTGATCTACGAGTGCGAAGGCACGGAAACGGAGATCAAGGAATGGTTTCAGACGATCAACATCGCAGGGGTGCCGTTGAATTCTCAAGAGCTTTTGAATGCTATCTACTCGGGGCCCTTCGTAACCTTGGCGAAAGCCGAATTCAGCAACAGCCAAAACGCAAACATGCAGAAGTGGAGCGCATACATCAGGGGCAGTGCAAACCGGCAAGAGTTCCTGGAGCGGGCGCTCGAATGGGTGAGCAAGGACGATATCGGCGGCTACATGAGCGCCCATCGGACTGACAACAATATCAATGAGCTGAAGAATTACTTCAACAGCGTGATCGATTGGGTTTCGACTGTCTTTAATGATGTGCTGCCGGAAATGCGCGGTCTTGAGTGGGGCCGGCTATACGAGGAGCACCACGGCAAGTCGTACGATTCCAAGAAGATATCGGAAGATGTAAAACGGCTGATGGCTGATGACTTCGTCAAGAGCCGCAAAGGGATCTTCGAGTATCTTTTGGGAGGCTCGATCGATAAAAAGCTGCTCGACGTCCGGGTCTTCGAAATACCGGTGAAGCGAGCCGCGTACGCAAAGCAAACGCACGAGGCTGAAGCCAACAGCGAGTCCAATTGTCCGCTATGCGCTATTGGACACGACGCGAACAAAAGCAGGATCTACAGGTTCGAAGAAATGGAAGCCGACCACGTCTCCGCCTGGAGCACCGGCGGCGGCACCACGGCTGAAAACTGCCAAATGCTTTGCATTACCCACAATCGGGCCAAGGGTAATCGATAATATGGGATGAGGCGAAGCCGACTGGTGCAGGACCTGAGACTATCGGTTATGTGATCAATCTAGTGGGAGGTGAATATGGTTCGACTCAGTCGAAGCGAAGAAGCGAGCGAAGCCGAAATAATCGACAACCACCAAACCGACACGCTGTATACACACGATTTCGGAAAGGGCAGATATTTCCAGGTTGTTCATCAAGACAAGGATGGATTTGAAATAAAGCTAGGCGCCAAAACCATGCTTAAGGCCGTCTATATTTATGAAAAAGATGACCTGAGGGGACTAACTGTAATCAAGATAGTCGGCAAGGAAGAGAAGCAGCGAGTTGATTTTAACGACTTCAATCTCGAACAGCTAAGAGCATTCTTGACTTTCCTCAAAACTACTCCGCTGAAAGACATCAAAGAGACTAAGTTATCGCTTTCTTCCGAACTCGAGCTGAATGAAGAGACTAAAGAGCAAATTAAGACCTTATTAGAACTAGAGGGCGGCGAGGATCTTATCCGTACTCTTGTTGAAGAAGGCGGAGTGACCTCCGTCGACATTGTGAACACCGCCTACCGAAAACGTGAACTGGCCATTTTTAAGAAGCTACTAGATGAACACGAATATTGGAAACAGTACGCGGCTGAGGAGAAGATTTCTGGTCACAGCGAGGAAAAAGTTTGGCAACACTTCTTTGATAAGAACGACTGGATTTTCGGCTATGGACTTGATTACAGATTTGAGGGAGTGCTTCAGAAAGAATTCTATGCTTCTGGCGCCGATGCCGACGGCAAAGAATCCGTAATCAGTGATTTCCTTTTAGGAGATAACAAGTTCACTACTTTCGTCGAGATCAAAAAGCCATCCACCCCCCTCTTCGGGCCAAACAAAAATCGTGCGAAATCGTGGAGCCTTTCCGATGATTTGATCAATGGTGTTTCACAAATACTTGAGCAAAAGGCCAGCGGTCAACTTCGGTTTGAAGGTGACCTTTACGGAGCAGCAGGAAAAAGAATCACACAAAAAGCTCATGACTCAAAGGTAATATTGGTTATGGGGGATTGGGATCGGGTGGAAGCGGCAGATGAGCGCGAACAAGCAATTAAACAGAAAACCTTCGAGCTTTACCGTAGAGATTCAAGAAACATAAAGATTTTGACCTTCGATGAACTGTACGAAAGGGCCAAATTCATTGTCGAGCACAAGGAAGTGAAGGCCAAGGATAATCTTAAAGTGGAAACGACCGAGGTTGTTCCGGGGACGGTTGCCTCCGTCTCGGAGGATGCTGAAATGGTTGAATCAACGATTACCATTTCCGAGGATTATGAGGTTCCTTTCTAGGCCTTCGCAGATGATTCATTTGCAAACTAGACAAAAAGGCTCGTCGGGTGACGAGGCCTTTTTGTCTGGCGGGCAGGCCCGCCTGTAAAGGTCCGTCCCCTTTTATTTGTATCTGATTCTAGAGCAAATAAACTGCTATGCCAGCTAAGGTGGCTATCGAAACAGGGGGCAGCAAGAAGAAAACTGCGCATCCCTTCCGAGTGTAATATCGACCAGATCGGCTCCGGCCCCGCCAGTATCCACCGCTTCCTGACTTATATCTATGATATCTCGGCATGGCGAGATTTTAGCACAAGAAGGCCCCAGCGTTGCCGAGGCCTTCTGTTGGTTACTACTCTTCAGACTGCTTGAGGTTGAGAACCGCCCCGTCACCGAGGCGGCCACCCCTCAGAGGAAAGAACCCGGTCGCTACCGCTCGCGGTTCTGACTCAGAGGCAAGCTTTTTACACTTTAGCGCCGAGAACTAATATGTATGTGATGAAAACGGATGCCGGTCTGAAACTGGCAGGGGTCGTGTTTCGCCCTTACTGCGTGCGGGCTTCTGCAAAGGGCTGGTCGGCAAGGCGGTTCGGCTGAAGCCGGGGAGGATGGAGGGTTCGTTTTCCAAGCTCTGAAGAGCGTGGCAATTGATGAGACCTTACTAACGTGCGGGCTTGTCCAAAATGAGCTGTTCGAAATTGCTTTCGAACAGCTCAATTAAACAAAAAGTGGTGCGGACGAGAAGAATCGAACTTCCACCCTCTCGCGAGGACAGGCTTCTGAGTCCGAAATTTCACCCATTGACTATCAACAACTTAGCCGTGTAAAATACTGATAACAGGAGGGTTAGTTGGACGCTGAGCGACACTTTCGACCTCCTATCAGACACCAGCGGACGGCTTTTCGGGTAGCTTTCTACCCGAAATCTACCCGAAAGGACCTCGGCGATGAAAATACCCGACAAATACATATCACAAGGATACTTCGTTCGTGTCAACAAAGAGAAGACTATCCGCAAGGGGAAAGGATACCACTATAGAGCCATCTTTGCGATTTGGGACGGTCAGAAATGGAATACGCAATCGAGTACGGCAGGGCTAACAACGAGGGACCTTGCCGACGAATGGCTGGACGCGAAAGTCAAGGAACTTACCGAGAAAGGTAAGGACATCATGCTCAATCCCGAAACGGTCAAGGGGTTCGCTGAAGCACATTACAAACCTTTTCTGAGAGATCACAAAAAGATTCAGTATGAGCAAGAATTCCAAAAGCTGGATGTTATCTGCGAGTTCTTCGATAACAAGCTCATCGATGAAGTAAACAAGCTGGACGTCTTTGCGTTCAAAACCTGGCTTTTGAAAAGACCTTATAAGCGCGGCAAAGGCGAGAAGAAGCGTTCCGATGCATCGGCAAATCGTTATCTCTCGCGTTTGCGCGGACTGCTGAACTTCGCAGAAGAGGTCGGCAAACGAAAGAGCCATATTTCATTCAAAAACATCCTCGCCAAAGAAAATCCTAAACAGGCGTATATCTCCTTTGAGGAATTCATGCGCGTGCTGGATAAGTGCTATGAAGTCCCGAATTGCAACCGATGGAAGCGGGATCGTTCGCACATGCGCCTGACGCTAATCGGCGGTTATACGACCGGATTGCGGATAGACGAACTGCGGCACGTATCACGCGGGATGTTGCGAACGGACGATGTGAAGCGAATCGGCGTGATCAAGCTCGTGATGAACGATTCGCGCAACAAGATCCACACGAAGACGGTTGATATCTCGACCTGGCTTTACGACGAGATGGAAGCGGCCGGCGTTTTCAAACGCGATGACGACGAAAAGGTGTTCGACACAACGAACTATTATAATCTGGTAAAAGATCTGTTCCGGCGAGCTGGCGTGAGTAATGACGTTACATTTCACACCTTGCGGGCAGCGAACGCAACGGAACGAGATACCGCAGGCCAGGATCGTGAATCGATCCACGCTGGGTTAGGCTGGGCGAAGGACAGCAACGTGCCCGAAAAGCACTATCTGAGGCATCAGGACTACCACGTTATCGAAAAGGGCTCATCCTACAACGAAAGGCTGCAGAGGTTAAGGCAACATCACTCCGAAATAACTGCAAAGACGGATGGCTTGCTGGACGCGAATAGCTTTGAATAGTTTCAATATATCGCGTCGTATTCGATGAGTGGATCAGGATCATCTGCTACGTTAGCGTACCCACCATATATCGATCTCGCGGATCAGATCATCCACGGTTCTATACTTTCGAGAGTCGTTAATGATCGCGTTGCCAATACTCTGCAAAAGATTCTCTAGAACGTCTTCCAATTCTTCGGAATATTGAAGGAATGTCGGGTGTTCGTGCTCTCCGCCGTGTGCAATATCATTCCGAAGTGCTTTCAGAAGGAACAGCTTGAACCGGAATTCGTCGCGAAGCAGCTCCACCCTCGCCTCGTACGCCGGCCGGTCGTTGACGTATTCCATAAGGTGGTCGAGATACTTCCGGACGTAATCAACCAGTTTGCGGTTCGTCGGAGGGATCAACTCGATCAGCCGGCGTACTTTTTTTGATCGAGCAGCGGCGTGTATTTCGTGTCCCAGTTCCGCAATTTCACGTCGGCCTTCACCCCAGCTACTGCCGCCGCGTCCTCCTTCACCAATCGGACCACATCCCCACGATGCTGCCGCAGGAAAAACCAAGCTTCCGCATAAGCCTGCTGCCAGGTCTTAGAAATCTTCGCGATCTTGTCGTATAGCTCGCCCTGACCCGCAGAGGGGAAGAGAGCCTCGATCGCGATCCAGTAAAACGTATACGTGTCCGCAGGGTCGCCCTGCCAACGACCCTTGTTATACCAGTGCACGGACGAGAGATAACGCCTCTCCAATTCCGTCAAAGCAGTCCCTTTGCGGATCTTCTCTGTTAGGCGTTCCGTCAGTGGCTCAACCGTGGTCTGAATCGTTTGGGCGGTCTGCCGCCTCATCGGCCTCTCGTCCCGGTCGAGCTGGCGACTTCCGATCGCACTTTGAGTCCGAATTCTTTCCGCGAACACGTAGGGGTCGATCCTGAGCGCGAACCCGCCGTAGTTCTTGTTGAGCGAAAGGACGAAGGCCGTTTGGTCCAAAACAGGACCGAGCCGACGCCACGCCAGCTTGGACGCTTCGAAAGAGCCTCCGGCTGTCACGTCAACGCGGGAGATCGTGGCAACGTCATTCTCTTTGCTGCCGGCGAAGAAACCGATATCGCGGAAATCGTACGCGTCGGAATCGAAGAAGGTGATGCCGCCCGCCTTCCACACTCTATCCTGCGAATCGAGTCCGTGAATCGTGAAATAGACTGCCCAGTCATCAGGGGTCATGTCCATCTCCGCGAAGACCTGGTCGACAAATCGAGCAACCTCCCTTTTTTTTAACCGGTGCCACGGAAAATATTTATGCATGTGGCCAGAAAAACGAGCGTTCTGAGTGAAAGACTCTTGCCATTTCGTCCAGAATCGTAGCCGATTCGCCTTCGGGTTGAGAGCAGTTCCGACGCGTTTCGATGCGAGCACGCCTTTAAGATTCAGGAGTACAAACTCATCCGTCTCACGAAAGATCACTCGAAGGTTTTTTGTCACGTCGACGCGGGCCGCCCAGATCTTCAATTGCCAACGTGCTGCTCGCCCGGTCCAATTATCGATTTCGTCTGACTTGCGAATGTCTCGGGCGAGAAGACCACAGACGCGACGCCCGATACTGTTAGCGATCTCCGTTGGAAACAGCGTCCCGAATTCGATCTGAGCGGCCGCAGCGATCGTACGTGCCGCTATCGGACTGAGTGCCTCGGTCGCGATCAGATCGACATAACCGGGTCGCTCCGGATGGATGTCGGTACGGTCGCGGCCGACGCCAAAATTCTTCATTAATCGATCGCCGAGCGGGATGGTTGCGGCGGAAAGTTCAGAATCGTGGTCGCGGCTTTCGGACGCCATGATGGCATTCACAAGGGATGTCAGGAATTGCAGAATGTAAGCCTCGAGAATCTCGATTCCGACCGTCTCATGGAGTGCGGTATCCTCTTCCAGCTTGTCGACACAGCTTCGCTCCTCGCCGGTTTGCAGACCTCTCAACGCTGCCTGCATCGTTTCGCTCAGAACAGGCTGCAATCTTCGGAACACCCTTTGAAAGAAATAGTTCTTGCCAGACATCGCGGACGTGACTGGGGAGACGATCTGATCGACCAAATTCTTTTCTCCGACCTTCTCGGAAAGGATCCGGACGTATTCGCTCCAGATCTTCTTCGTCATGCAGACGTCGGTAGCCAAATCACTCGCGGCGCCCTTGAGAAAATGTCTAGCACCGATCTCGCTGACGATCTTCGACGGCATGTCCTTTAGCTCGCCGTGGTTACGCTTGCCAAGTTGGGAACGAACGAAATGCGTGGACATCCGTTTAATCGTGCCGAAGTCAGCGTTTTCATCCGCTTGAAGCTGGTTAGAGATTTGGCGGCCAATCACCTTCGCCGACATCCCGTCACTGATCGTCTGGAGAAGGGGGTAGATCGCGATCAAGTTGAACGAACCAGCCTTCAGTTCGCGGCGGAGATCGCCCATCTCGACCGGATAAGCCAAACTGAAATCTGCGATCACCGGAGCGTTACGATCGAACGCCGATTCAAGAAGCCTGAGAAACCCACCGATCCAATCCTTGTTGCTCCGTTGGATCGGCGTGGCCAGGTTTGAGAGATGCTTCTCTTCGATCCTGTAGATGGTTGCTCGGCACACGTTCAGGAAACTGCGATCGAAAAGCAGTTTCCGATGCTCTTTTTCCTTGAACGTCCCGAACCGGTGATCCCAGTCGCGAATCCAAGAGTCGATCAGATCTGAGGTCTCTTTCATGAGAGTGCACTTACCTGATTGTAGAGTATTGCAATTACGAAAGGTGACTACGCCAAGGGGTCCTCCGGTGCGTTCGAGAATGAAAGCTAAAGTGTTCTGTCGTTGAAGTCAGCCTTGAAGGTTAGCCAAAGAATTTGCTCCCCCGCCATTCACCCGCTCCGGGTTCTGATGGGATTCAAAGCAAGGTGGTTTTGGCCGAAACTTCCACTAATCTCCTGTAGCGCTTTTCAAGACTGCTACAGCGACCGCGATCAGTGTGAAAAGGCTGTGCCGAGCAGTAAAGGAGCTATGATTCCCGTTATACTTCTCTGTCCCAGAGAACTTCAGGGTCAATGATGTCCGGACACCGTCAAAACGCCAATCGCGACCGCAGAGTATTTCAAATGCTCCAATTCCTTGCGATGCTAATCATGATCTTTTGTAGAATCTAAGCCCATCAGGAGTAAATCAAGTGGAAAAACCAAGAACGGAAAAGACAGCGGAGGAACTTGCAAAAGAGTTTCCCGGCGTAGAGCATGCGTACCCTTTAGCTATTGAATCGTACAAAACCGTGCGGGAGCGGTTTGACCTAATGGAGAAGCGCGGACAGACGCTGATCGTTTTCGTCACCACGATCGCAGCCTTCATCGTCACGTTGTCGACGAAACAAGGAGTACCGCGGGTCACAGTGTTTCTCATTCTTGGATTCAGCTTTTACGCGGTGTCGATGGCGTTTGCTATCGCGACGCAAACTTATGGAAAGTTCATCATTCCGAGTCCAAAGCTTCTAAGAGAAAAGACCCTAACCTGGGACGCATGGACGTTTAAGAACCACCTCATTGACTGGGCCGGATCTCATTTTGACCAGAACATGAAAGTCGTCAATGCTCGGATGCAAATGATCTTGGGCACTATCCTTTTCGGCTTGCTCAGTCTCGTGTCATTGGCACTTTGGGCGACGGGTTTGTGACCGGCGTTTGGCCATGAGTGGCGGTACCGATGTCACTCCCTGCCGGGGCGGCCGGCGGAACTTTCCCCGTATTGTCGGCGGGTGCCGGATTGGTGGTCGGTTGTTGCTGCGGTTGATTATCCTGGTCGGGCATTACAATACTCCAGTTTGAACTTCGATCCTTAGATTCTACAAGCCTTTTGTTTCTAGAGACAATCGCCGGTCACTGCGCGGCTTAATCAAAGCAATGTAGATGGCTGGTTCGAATGCAGGTTTTGCGGTTGCTTCAGCTTGCCAGGCGAAACAGCGTACGCTACTTTACCCGATATGTCCGAACTGCCTTTTACTAAACAGGACTTTATCGAACTGGATCTCGACACGCTCCTTGCGAACATCGATCCTAAAGATGTTATCGCTTATGGCAAGGCCCTCCGGTCGCTGCTCGTTGGGGACCCCTCTGCGGCTCGGGTCGAGCTCGTACGGATCTTTTCGATTTTAGCTGGTGATCGACCGAACACAGACACACCAGACGGGCCCTTCGAATTCGTAGATCGATTCGGTCCCGACCTTCTTACCTTTTTCGCCGAGATAGTCGATGATGTTGCCGAACCGGAAATAAAATCACGGATCGCTGATCTTCTTTGGTGCCGGACCAAGGACTACAAAATGGCGGAGCTGGCGATAGATTCCTATTTATTGGCCGCGATGGCATTCGAAGATTTTGAGCAGTGGGTGCGGACACTACAGCGACTCGAACGTGCGATCCAACTCGCCTCGCAGCTCGGACGGAACAACCCAAAATATCCGATCGTCGTGGCGGCAGTTACTGACCTCCTTGACCGCTGCAACGGTGAGGATCCTCTCTATCTTTCGGCGGAGTTGATGCGGCTGTTTTTAGAGCGGGGCGAAGGCGATCCGACGAGATATGCCGATTTCGCAGAGAAGCTTGCTCTCAATGCCGAAGCCGGGAATCGCTTTGACGTGGCTGTGAAGTACTGGGAGCGAAAGGCGGATTGGCATTTTCAAGCGAAGGACCGGGAGAAGGCCCGTGAGGCGCGAATTAAACTAGCAGAATCCTACGAGAAAGAGTCGGGTTTTAACTTTGCAAACAGACAGCCTGCGAACATGATGGCCGCCTACCCGATCGAGAAAGCGATCGTCGCTTATAGACGAGCCGAGGGATGCGAGGAAAAGATCGAGGAGCTAAAGCTGAAGCTTCGCGAGCTCCAAGGCGAGGGGGTCAAAGAAATGCCAACGATCTCCTCAGACAAGCATGATATTTCCGACATCGTGTTCGAGGCCGAGAACGCCGTAAAGGGTAAGCCGTTTGTCGATGCACTGATCACACTTGCTTTTTTATATCCGCCGAGCAATGTGGATAGGACACGGAAGCAAGTAGAAGAAAACAGAAAGACGTATCTATTCTCGACACTATTTCCCAAACGTCTCTTCAGCGCGAGCGGCCGGAGCATTGCGATGCAGGCGACCGACGAAGAAGGATCGATTCTTGAAGGGATGTTCGAGTATGTGGGCTACTCATACATGCTCGTCGCAAAAGGAATGATCGAACCTGCTCGTCGGGTCATTCTCGAAGAACATCCTTCGAGAATGCAGGATGTGTATGCTGTTACATCTGACAACCCACTGATCCATCCGGAACGTGAGGCGATCGTTGTCCGAGGGCTTCACGCTGGTCTCAACGGTGATTACCTGGTCGCACTTCATTTGCTCATTCCGCAGTTCGAGGAATCCATAAGGGCCGTTCTGATGGCTAAGGGTGTTGTTCCGTCGTCGTTCTATGAGTCGGGGATTCAGGACGAATTTAATCTGAACAAGTTGTTGACGAACCCAAAGTTTACCGAACCTCTAGAGGCGAGCTTCGGAAAGGATCTCATCTTCGATTTCCGCTGTGCCCTTATCGAACGGTTCGGAGCAAACCTGCGAAATGAACTCGCCCATGGACTTCTTGACTATGGGGCCTTCTATTCGCCCGCGGCCGTTTACGCCTGGTGGCTGATACTGAAGTTCTACCTTATATCCGCTCGGACTGACGATCACGGCCGAAGAATCTGAGTGATTATTAGGTGGTTACCAGATTAGATCTGGCTCGAAAATACTTGGTTCGAGTTCGAACCACTTTACCTCGATCTTGGTATCCGCAAGCTCGTTCTGCGTAAATTTGATAAGCTCCTGCATGCGCCGGCTCGGATTCTTGTCGAGGGCCGCGAAGATAACGATATCCGGTGAAACAGCTCGCGCCATCTCAACCAGTCTAATGACCTGATGTTCATCGAACTGTGATTGGCGGTGTTTTGCCTCGCCGATGATAAGTTTGCCGTCCGAAATGCAGGCAATATCCAAATCTCCTAGCTGCTTTTTGGCTCCACCATCGCTGCTTAATACGTCCAGACTCGGAGCGTAGAAGAAAGAGGAACTTGATTCGCGTTGTAGCTGTCCCAGAACAAGAACCACCGGAGTAAGGCCGTGGAGAGCATAGCCCTGATGCACAAGGCTGTTCAGCTTGTACCGCAATTGCGGCTCCGCCCTCAGTGAGAACTGATACTGGCAGCCGTCACAGTCGAGCCGACGTGCCGAGCGATCGATGTGAAACCACGTCTTTACTCCGCATCTGGGGCACTTCTCCTGAAATCCCATTTGAAAGATGCCACGCTCAAGCATCGTCGAAAGATACTCCCTAAGGGTATTTTCGCTTGCACTCCTCTCAACCGTGGAGTTGCGCTCGGTGTATTCCTTTGCTTCCGTTTCCGCTAGCTTGCACAGTCGCCTAAATTCGATGGTCTGGCTTTCAAAGGCAAGTTCCCGGCTTAGCGCGAGGACCAGCGGAGCAAGATCATCTGGGAGCAACGCCTGATTTGAGTTTGCCTCGCCCAGTCTCTTTTTAATTGAATTTCGAATGCGCTCGAGTGTGTCTTCATCCTGCTTCAAGTTGCGTTTTGACAAGATGTCGAAGACGTTCCGCCAATAGCGGCTGGAAAGGATCTGATATGCGAAGTCGATCTTTCCGAACACTTCCACAAATCCATTCAAATACTTTCCAATATTTGAAGGTCGTACTGAGAGAGGAGAGTGGCGAACGCTTCCTGAGTCGAAGATATACTTCTGAATAAGAGATCGCGAAAGAAAGTCGTAGTCGCTCGGAAGTCTTAGTTTGAGCGTCGGACGCTCAGCTGAAAAGAGAAGACATGGAACGCCAGAACTATCCACTCGGGCTTTCTTCCCAAACATCACATTGGAAGCAAATATGCTCTCAACCAGGTAATTCTTCTTCGGAAGCTGCCACCAGTAGGTTTGAACGCCCAGATCGAATGAAGAGAATCTAGATCCATTTGCCTCCGCGAAGATCTCTGCGATCCAGTGACCAGTTTCCTGAACCGTGCCGTTCGGTTCAGGAGCCCTTATCTCGATATGTTCTTTGTCACCATATCCGGTGTAACGATCCACGTTTTTTGGTGGGGCAATCCGTCGAATTACCGGCTGATGTTTTGTATATTCCGGATAGTGAAATTCCTTAGTGATCCCGTTCAAATAAAGCGGTTGCATGAACTGACCGTCGCAAATAAGTCGATCGGCAAATTCCTGGAGTTCATTTTCCTGCCGTGAAAAGCTAAAAATGTGTATCCGTTGCGTTATACGTCGGAGCCATCGGGCAAGCTGAGAGACGATCTCGGGATCTTGCAGAAAACTTTGTGGCAGCCATATGTGGTTGATATGTTTACAATCACAATCGCGTTCGTAGAAAACCTTATTTCTATAGAATAGCTGCTCCTCAAAACTATCACCCACAATGATCCCGAATACTTCACTTGAATGTTTGTAGTCCAGGTCGATGTCCCAATTCGGCTTCTCCATCATGGAGAATTGAACAGGATATATATAGTCCTTTAGAAATTTCGATTCGCCTTCAGGCGTTCCGGTTCGAAGGTCTGAAAGTAGATGCGGTATCTCTTCCTGAGTCGTTACGGAGAATTTTTCCTTGTTCGGGACCTTCTCCAACGCGGAGTTTTCGAAGACCGTGTTCTGATAAGTCCCGAAACTGCGGAGAAGAAAGCGGAAAGTATTCTTATCGGGGCACCACCAGTCGCTTGAGATCGCTGCCAGAAATGGATTTGAAAGTAGTCGTGAGCACCGAGTCACGTTCGAAGGGTTCGGCCGAAGAGTGAGGCCGCTTTGCATGAAGTGGATAACGGGTCGAAGCTTTGGATCGTCTGAATGGCGATGCAAAATAACGTCGATTGGTGAAAGCCTGCTGTTTAGTTCTTTTGTTAAACGCTCAGAAATAGGCGAGACCGCATAAATGTAGTCTGGATCCAGTTCTTCTAGAAACTTCCACCAATTCGCGTCAATCGATTCGCCGTCGGTCGGTACGATTGGACTGAATCTGCCACCCCATTTGTCTTGGGTGTACAGCCATATAGCATCGAACCACTCTTCCCAATCCGCAAAAGCCGGGTTGATCAGGAAGGCTGTCTTTATCGGGCGGTTTCTTACGTGAATCGAATACATTCTTTTTCTGATCTTGCACGCCCGATATCAACCGGGAAGCCTGCATCTGATACACTTCCTAATTTCCGTCTCGCGCTTCTTCGGCGTAATTTCCGATATCCCGTAAACCTCGGGTCGCTGAACTTTGTCCAATATTTCCATACACTTTCCCCGCGGGCTCGGCCAGCCTTTCCTCTGTAGTTTTGGCTTCCTTGGGGGCTTTCCGTGCCGCTAGAAGATCTCATTCGAACGCGACCGCTGCGACTTTTGAACGAGGAGGGCCAATTCAGATCCTCATTAGAGATGCTGTCTGATGCCAATAATAAAAGGCTGATTTATCGGGTAGCTTCTTCAGCTTATTCAAGAAATTCCAATTTGGATCTTCGATGATTAGTCCGGAAATATCATCTCCCTCGAATCGTTTCAACGTTGAGTAGTCTTGCACGGAAAGTTTCGAGGCGAGATATGCCGCCTTGGCACTGGCGGTAATCGCCTCATCGAGGTGAAAATTTCCCGAGACTAAGAAAGGGCCGAATTGCTGGATCCCATTCTTCAATTCGCTGAAGTTCGATTTAGAAGGCTCCTCAGTATTCTTATCGCGCCTAGCGATCGTTTTAGCGGTTTCGATTATGTCGCTCAAAACTTCACTCGTACCAATCGACAGTCCACGGTATCCAACTTCTTCGTTTACGAACGCCTCAAAGCTCTTGGCAAGAACCTCGATGGAATTGACTCTGTCAAAAAGATGTCCAATATCAAATAGCTGCTTGATGATCTCCAACTCTTTATCTGACCCATATTTTATCCCCGTTGTATTGGGAGCGAAGGCTGTCAACTTATCACCGGTGATCGAATCGATATCGGGAACAGTTACGCTTATTGTTTCATCCGACTCGATCCATTTAGCCTGGACGGGAACTTCGATAAGATTCGGGTAGTAGTTCTTCTCAAAGAGAATGTCCAACAGGATATACCCAGACGGGTCATACTTTGGCTGATACTCTAATTTATAATGGGCCTTTGGCACCCCTTCTTGGTAACTTCGCGCTTCATCCAGCGTCCAGGATTGGAAATTTGAATCGTTGACAATACGGTTCAGGAGGTCTTCGATCTCGCTTCGCGTTGATGGATTGTCGTATTGCTTGTTCGCGATGATATCCACATCAATGGAGAATCGGTTGGCATTCTTGAGAAGTAGAACCAAACTCGTACCGCCTTTAAATACGAAATCCAACCCCTGTTTTTTTAGATTTTGCAGGAGATATAGGGCATGGATCATTTTCTCAACTAGCGGCGGATTTATCCGGCCTGATCCTTTCTGTTTTCGCAGATCTTCGATCCACTCTTTTTCAAAGCAAATGGGGCGTATCATCTTAACTTTGTTAGGAAGCGGCGACTTCCTGGGACATGAATTCCTCGATCTCCGTTCCTTTTCCGCGTCGTTTAGCGTAGCTTCGTAAACGCGAAAGATTGATCGTGTATCGGTCGAATGCGTTTTCGAAAATATTCTTGAGCTCGACACCCGAGTAGAAAAAATAGATCTGCCGGTCACAGTAGACATCAACAAGCAGCTTCTCAAGCTGAGGCAGATTTATCATTAGATTTTTGTCCCTATTTTTCTGCGTTGGGGAACGACTGATCAAAGATTTCAGAATAACCGGATCTTCTTTCTCCAGGACGTACATTTCCATCTCCTTTCGGCTGGGCTGAAGATATAGATCCTTAATTTCATCATTTAGAGAGAAAAAGGCAGAGTTTAAGAGGTCCTTTTCGACCTCTAGAACGATCGCAGAAGAATTGGTTTGATGAATCGAAAATTCGTTGAGCCACGATGTTTCCGATATGCAGTAATTTACGCCGGATAATTTTCTTACAAAGAGTCGGGCTATTTTTTTTGCCTTCTCGCTTAGATGAGGCTTGTATTCGGGTTTAAGGGATATGGCATAGACGCCCTTGGCGATACTCTTAACTACCCCTTTCTGTCGGAGATCATAAACCCGCCAGCCAAAGGTCGCTTTTTTTATGTCGGGCTCGTATTCTTGGTAAAAGTCGAAAAGGTCTCCCCTGGAGAAGGATTTTTGGCCCTTAAATCTCTCTTTTATCAGTCTTTCGTAAAAATCCACCATTTCAAATCCCAACCTATATTAGCGAATATTGGTTAAAAATGGAAATCAAAACTCAGCCAATATAATAGAA
>JBGTIP010000035.1:0-75193 GCA_041745615.1 Pyrinomonadaceae bacterium
CCGTATCTCGCAGTCAATTTCGTTATAAGGGATTTCACCTTGTTCGCCGTATAATGCCGTGTTCATCAAAACTATTATACGAGGGTATGAAAACTTTAAACAGCCAGCACAGAATTTATAATTCAAACTGATGCACTACCAAACAAAGGCAACGCCAGCCCGCCCCCGTCCTCACCCATCCGCTCACTCGCCGTCCTGATGTCGTACACCACATCCTCACCCGCATTTTTCTCGTCCATAGCAAAATACTCATTGACGCATCCGCCAATGGTTGTATAGAATACTACACACGTTGCGTCTATTGCAACACATTTCTTCGATGAAACTAACTTTTTGCTTCTTTGCGTCTTTGCGACTTTGCGGGAGATCAGAAAAAAGATTGTCCCGCAAAGCCGCAAAGGAGCAAAGATCGGACAGAAGTGGTTTGGGTATGTATGTTTTCAACTCGGGATCGGCCTTTTTTCCCGGCATATCAGCGGTTCTGCCAGCGGGTCGCCTTTCTTCGCATCTTTGCGTCTTTGCGACTTTGCGGGAAAATTTCCTACGCGAACCTGAAGATCCCCTGCCAGGCCGCAAAGCCGCCAAGAAGAGAATCTCCGACGGTGGACTTTCAACCTTGAACTTGGAACTTGGAACTTTGAACCTAACCCCGGGACACTTCACTATTGACGAAAGTGGTAATATTTATATGGCTTTACTGCCCTTTTCACCGTTCCGGCATGGGACACTTTTTCGCTTTATGAAACCAAACATACCTAAACTGGTCTTCGCTATCCTGCTTAGCATCTATTTCCTCTCGATCGCGTGGAACCCGATGGAGGGAAGTTTTCTCGACAACGTTGATCTCGCGATCCACGAGGCAGGCCATATATTTTTCCGGATCCTCGGTGAATTCATGGGCATTGCGGGCGGATCGCTGCTTCAGGTGCTGTTCCCGATAGCATTTGTCGGCTATTTCATCTGGCAGCGAAGCCTCTATTCCGCCGCGATCGTCCTCATGTGGGTCGGGCAGAGCATCTTGAACGTATATGTTTACGCCGCGGACGCTCAGGTAATGCAGATCGTCCTGCTCGGCGGCCTGACGGGTTCCGAAGGCAGCTTTCACGACTGGAATTACCTTCTGACCGAGATGGGCCTGCTGAATTCGACCAGGACGGTCGCGGGCATTATCCGTTTGGCGGGCACATTAACTATAATTACAGGAAGCGTCGCGGCCGTTTACTACTCATTCCAAACGCCGGATCAGGACCTATGAAGGCAACTCTCATTACAGGGGCCTCGAGCGGCATCGGCGAAGCCTTTGCCCGGCGTCTGGCCGCCGACGGGCACGATCTTGTCCTCGTAGCCCGGTCCGAAAAGGCGCTTCATGAGCTGTGTGACGAGCTAATGCTCAGGCACAAGATCATGGCCCACTACATCGTGCTAGATCTGGCCGAGCCCGATGTCGACCGAAAGCTTCATGCCGAAACCGAAAAGCACGGATTCGAGATCGAATGGCTGATCAATAATGCGGGTTTCGGCTCGGCCGGCGATTTTGCCAAGCTCGACATCGACCGCGAGCTGCAGATGATCGAGCTAAATATCTCGGCCCTGGTGGCAATAACCCACTGCTACCTGCAGCAGATGCGAGAACGACGCTCGGGAACCATGATCAACGTATCATCCGCCGCCGGCTTTCAGCCGATCCCGTTTATGGCCACCTACGCGGCCACCAAGGCCTTCGTCACATCGTTCTCCGAAGCCATCGCCGAAGAAAACCGCCCCTTCGGCATCCAGGTCCTCGCCCTCTGCCCCGGCTCGACAAAGACAAATTTCTTCGCCGCATCAAACATAGAGCGGCCTATAGAATTCAAAGGCCAACAAACCGTCGAGGAAGTAGTCGACGCCGCCATGCGTGCCGTCAAAAGAGGCAAGACGCGCACGGTCTCAGGCTTTGCAAACAAGATCGGCTCGCTCCTCGGCACATACGTGCCTAGTTCGCTCTCGACACGCGTGATGGCGAAAGCTCTCAGGTCTAGGTATCAGTCGGAGGGGAGGAGGTAGGCAGCGCTAAATCGTTGGGCGATTCCAAAGATGTTGAGCCGAAGGAAAATACACCAGTTGAAAACTTTTGCCGCTCCCCACAATTTGGTATTTATGGGCTGTCTGGCCGTCTTGGGGACTATCGCCATTTCGATCGTTGGCGTGAATATATATCAGCGGCTTAACGCCACTGGGCCGTACAGGGAGGAATATGAGGGTCGTGTCGTCGACAAGTCGGTGACTATTCGAGAAACGGAGGTCGGTTCGCGAGCGGTAAAACGGCTCCTTATCCGACACACCAATGGCACGCAGTTCGACGTTATCGTTGACGAAGCCCTATATGGACGGGCCGAAGTAGGAATGTGGATCAAACGTAACAAAACGATGACAGATCTGTCGTGGACTGCACCGGAACACCCGACAGATCGACGTATATTACCACCGAATGAATAATACGACGGTACTCAGAGATAGAATTGCTCAAGCGTTCGCTTCGTGGAAGGACCAGGAAGGGGTCGGCAAGGAGATCGCGTTTCATATGACTGATTGGGATCATAATTTAGATGATCTGATTAGGTTATATGAAAGTCCGAAGTCGATAACCGATGATGAGATCCTGAGTATCGTCATCCAGTTCTTAGCCCATGTTCCAAACCACGTCGCCGCCGCAAAGAAGTTGATCGGGTTAGGGCCTATCGAAGATGTATTCGAGGTAGGCGTGATTCGGGAAGATGACTAAACGCGGAATTCGGCGTGCATTTCGCTCTAAGCTCCAAGGGGAGCGAAATATTTATAGAAATGAATGACAATAAGATCGGCAAAGCCCCGTTAGGGGCGACACCAAACGAAACGGATCGAAGAACATGCCGCTCCTACGGAGCTTCACACAGTTTGTGGGCCCTTATTCTGTTTGAAATCAAACTATGCAAAAAATAGTCTTAACTCTATTTTGCTCACTTTTACTTTCTCACGCTGCTTTGGCTCAGGAGAAAAACGATTACCAAAAGTTTCTTGACGAAGTCGCAAGAGGTTTTGGCGCAGACGCGGAAAAACTTAACAAAGAATACAAACTTGGCAGATATGATCGTTGGGACGCCAACCAGGATACCGGAAAGCTCGTCTTCTCTAACAAAGGCAAACCTATAGTTATCGCGTCTTTCCAGATCGCAGGTTCTTATTCAACCTATTCAAATACTTGGAGGTGGTCCTGGGCGAACGATTCAGTTGATGTTGCAATGAAGCGCGATATGAACAAGATCAAAGAGTTTGGGGAGAAAAACCAGTTCAGAGAACTCACAACACCGCAATGGAAAGTTGAAGCACATTACGCTTGGACGATGACGGCCGTTGCCGGACATTTACTCAAAGCAAAAGGCGCGTATCGCGGGCAGAATCCAGATGGTTTTGTCTATTTGTTGATCACGGATATAAAATGGGCGGACCCAAAATAACGGCGATTCATTGCAAGGTGGAGAAGCCCCGAAGGGGCAAAATGTTTGTAGATATGAATGGTAGTAAAATCGGCCAGGCTCCGTCATGAAAATTCTACTTTTTATAATCATTTGCTTGATGCTGCCGACCTTGAGTTTGGGTCAGGAACCTTCGCCCGAGCTCCCTTCCGAGATCAGATCAATGTTGGACAAGAAGTTTCCCGGCTGGACGTTTCCTGAAGTGGATCAATCTGTACGCAGTTTCCTAAGAGAGCGTGTTTCGGCAAACGCGCGTCCTGAGATCATTACCGGCGACTTTGACGGAAACAAAAAGGCGGATTACGCAGTCCTTATCAAACATGGAAAGGCGCTCGACGAAAGCGGCAAGGTCATAGGCGAAAACGTATACGCTGTCGCATTTCTAAAACAGAAGAACGGTTACAAGCTTTTTGTCCTAAATGCTGACGGCGGTGCGCCTGAGTATCTAACACTCGGAAGAAAGGGCACTGCGAGCTATGACCATGAGGCTGACAAAAAGTTCACCTATGCAAATGATTCGATCGAAGGCTGGATATTTGAGAAAGCAGGTTGGACCTATGTTTATGAGAAGGGAAAGTTCCGCTATATCTACACACTTGATTAAAGCGAGAAGTAGTTTGATTGCTATTGAAAGGTCAAAAAAATATGGCTGAGGACCCGAATTTGGAAGGTACCGTACAGCGAGTGGTGTCCATGTTGGTACAGGGTGATTATGAGGCTCTGGAACGTCTAACTAATGGCGCGCGTTTGAACGCAGCCGAATTGGCTGGTGCTGTCAGTGAGTATGGCGCCAATCTTACTCTGCCGCCGGCTGATTCGTTTGATGATCTCGATGTAATTGAAGTCGAAGGCCAGCAACCTAGACAATGGAGCGTGAATGTTGATTTGTGGACGACTGAAGAGGGTCGGTCGGATTTAACCTTAGAGTTGACTCTCAGGGATAGCATTGAAGGCATCCTTAAAGTTGAAATTGACGGCATACATGTGCTTTAAGAAGGCGGGGTGACAATCTAATGAAGATCCATGTAATAATTTACGGGGCGGAAGAAGGCGGCTACTGGGCCGAAATACCAGCCATTCCGGGATGCGCCACGCAGGGTGAAACGTTCGAGGAACTCCTCAACAATCTTTACGAGGCCGTGGCGGGATGTCTTTCCATCCCGAATAACTAAGCATGAAATTCACAGTTCTCGGCAGCGGTTCGACCGGTAACGCCGTACTTATATCCAGCGAAAGAACGAACGTCCTGATCGATGCGGGCCTCAGTGCCCGCGAGATACTTCGGCGGCTGGGTGAGGTGGGCGTTTCGGGCGATGAGCTCGACGGTATTCTAATTACGCACGAGCACGGCGATCACGTCGGCGGCCTTCGTGTATTGCTGCGGTCGGTCGATTGCCCGGTCTATATTTCCAAATGCACCGAGGATGCGTTTTACGACACTCGTGCCGGCGGAAAGAACGGTGACAGCGAATCTTCGAAACGGCAGGCCGCTTTAAAGGAAAAGGTAGTTGAGATCGAATCTGACAGCGAGTTCCGCATCGGGGATATCGACTTTGAGCCGTTCTGTGTGCCGCACGATGCTGTCGACAATTTTGGCTTCGTAGCAAAACAGGACGGCGTGCGGGTCGCAACGCTGATGGACTTTGGTCATATCAATGATGTGATCAAGGAAAAGCTCCGCGGATGTGACTCCATCGTTATAGAGTCCAATCACAGCCGCGATATGCTCCGTGCATGTTCGGTCTATACGTGGGAGCTAAAGCAGCGAATAATGTCACGCACCGGCCATCTGTCTAACGAGGACCTTTCCGATTGGCTGATGAACGATTTTGACGGGTGCGCGCGGTATCTGGTGCTCGCCCATCTTTCGCAGCGTGCCAACGAGCCGCACCTGGCAAAGATAACTGCCGAGTCAGCCCTCGCGATGCGGCCCCCATTATTCCGGGCCGAAACGGCCGTTTCGCTCTCGAATTATAAAGAACCCACCGCGTGGTTCACATTCTGATCTTTGACAATTAATTAGCCCCATTTCGGATGTTCTAAACACAGAGGGCACCGAGAAAGAAACACAGAGGACACAGAATCGAATTTAGTCCGCTCTGTGGTCTCTGTGTCTTCTCTCCGTGGACTCTGTGTTGAAAAAGCGGTGCTAAGGCAAAAGGCAAAATGGGAGCCTAGGCCACTATGAAAATTTGCCGTCAGCAGATCTAACGGTTCGCTACGGCGGCTTTGGTCGAGTCGCTCAGCTTTATCAGGCTATCCATTTTAGCTGTGACCGGGCCCGATCCCTGGCTGTAGTTCGACATTGCGATGGCCGTCCAGCCCGAGTCTAGATACATGTTCAGGTTAGAGGCGATACCGGGGAAGCCGCCGGAGTGCCCTGCGGTACCGTTCGCCGTGTTCACCGCGAAACCATACCCGTAATTAGGCGAGTTCAGCTCAGGTTTGGGCGTTGTCAGTACCTTTACCATTGCGGGACTCACGAGTTTTCCGCTGCGAAAGGCCTGATCGAATCGAAGCAAGTCCTCCACGGTCGAATATCCGCCGCCCTGCGGGCCGCCACGCATGACATGCTGGAACACGTTGTTTGACCATACGATGCCGTTGTCTGTGAACGTCTTGTGATAGCCGACCGCGAGGTTAGGATTGACCTTGTCCAGCTCGTAAGCGTCGGTATTTCCCATGCCAGCAGGCTTGTAGATGTTTTCGCGGACGTAATCGAAATAGCTCTGTCCGGAAACGATCTCGATGATCTTGCCCAGGACCAGCATTCCCGTGTTGCTGTACTGCCACTTGGAGCCGGGCTCGAATTGGAGCTTTTCATCCTGTTTGGCGAGTGCCATCATGTCATCCACGGTTCGCAGGTTAGCTCGAGACATATCCTGGTACCGCTTGCTGAAGTACCCCCCTAGGCCCCCCGTGTGGGTGAGAAGATGCTTGATCTGGATCTTTTTTGCCGCCTCGGCGTCAGGGAAATCGGGGATGAATTTGGATAGCGGATCGTCGAAAGACAGTTTTCCTTTCTCGACCAGCTGTGCGATCGCCACACCCGTGAACATCTTGTTCATCGAACCGAGGTTGAACTTCGTGTCGATCTTATTCAGCACCCCGTAGTCTTTGTTAGCGGTGCCGTAAACCGCCTTATAGACCGGAACTCCGTCCTTGGCGAGCAGCACGGCCCCTGAGAAAACGTTTGCATCTGAGAGCCGCTTTAGAAAGCTCTTTAACTCTTCGCCTATGGCCGCGTTATTCAGTTTTTTGTCCTCAGCGGCGGGAGGCTTTGGAGCACGGCCGCCGATACCCATGATCTTGAAAGGTGCTTGATCTTCCACGGCAAAGAACATTGCTGTGTAGAGGCCGGTGAGTTTGTTTTTCAGCAGGAGTGTGGTGCCATTGGGGGCCGCCTCCTGTACGCTCACAACCTCGTAGCCCCGAGAATTCTCGTAATGACTGGAAGCAAAGTTAAGATGCTGGTCCATGGGCATACCCTGCATTTGGCCGCCGAAGTTGGCCTCGACGAAACGGCGGACCTTCGCCCGGTCGCCAGTCGATATTACCTCGATGAAAGCCCGGCCCTGCCGTTCGGCGGCAGTCGGGTCCTGTGCATATATACCTGCAACGGCCGTCGAAGCCACGAGAAAGAGTAATGAATATCTAAGGATTCGTTGCATGTCTGAACTCCCGACAATCGAACTGACTGAATTACGAGTTTGGTCAGTATAAGGTTTCAGCTATTTTTCTGCAACTGGAAAGCACCCCGCCCCTGCGTGCAGGCGCCTTTGACTGGAACGCACGCGCCCTCGCGTGCAAGCGTTCGGCTTTGCGAACGCTCACTACGTCTTCACCAGAGAAGCTGGGTGCTAATAGGTTGCAGTGTAGCGTGGAACTCGATCTTACCTGCGGTGCAGTCAGGCCAAGCAATCCAACAGCGATAGTTGATCGGAAAAAGTCTCGTCCGGGCGGACGCCATGGAAGGTCATGCGGTGTATCCCACAAGGCCCGTGCTTGCGGAGTGCATCGAGATGGACCGATGCGGCATAGCCCTTGTGCCCATCGAATCCGTAATGCGGAAATTGCTCGTGATAGCCGACCATCAGGGCATCGCGATATGTCTTCGCAAGCACGGAGGCAGCCGCAATTGAAGCACAGATCGCATCGCCGCGAATGATAGGCATCTGAGGAAGCTCGATGTCTTTTAGGCTGAGGGCGTCGATCAGCAGGTAGTCAGACCCGCACGAGAGGCCCTGAATCGCAAGCCGCATCGCCTTTTTGGTAGCTTCGAGGATGTTGATCTCGTCGATCTCGTCGGCCTCGACCTGGCCGATGGCATAGGCGACGCAGATAGTCTTGAGTTTTTCGGCAATCTCTTCGCGGAGTTTAGGTGTAAGCTTTTTCGAATCGTTCAGGCCCTTCGGCAGCCTTTTTTCAGGATCGAGAATGCAGGCAGCCGCTACGACCGGCCCGGCAAGGCAGCCGCGGCCAACCTCGTCAACACCGGCGATCAGCTGAAACCCTTCGGAGCGGGCTTGCCGTTCAAAATGAAGTCCGGGCTTTTTGATCCGTGAACCGGGAAACAGCGAAACGCGGGCGGCCGAATCATCATTTCTTGATCCGGGCCGCTCCGCGTTTTGCACAAGTAGGTCTCCTTAAACTGATTTCTTCTTCGCTCGGGTATCGCGTTCCTTAATACGGGCCGCTTTACCGCGAAGATCACGCAGGTAGTATAGCTTGGCACGCCGTACCTTACCACGGCGGACCACATCGATGTGATCGATGACCGTCGCATGAAGCGGGAATATACGCTCGACGCCGACGCCAAAGCTTACTTTTCTAACGGTCACGGTCTCGCGAACGCCGCCGTGCTTGCGTGCGATGCAGATGCCTTCAAAAGCCTGCAGGCGTTCTTTGTTGCCTTCTTTGATTCGGACGTGCACGCGAAGCGTGTCGCCCGGCTGAAAGGCGGGTGTGCCTTCCTTCATTTGCGTTTGTTCAACTGAATCCAGTCTGTTCATTGTATTTTCGGCCAGAGGTCAGTAAAAGTTGCGGAGTTTCCAGAGTTTCAGAGTTACGAAGTTAGAAACCGATTTTCTAACTCTGCAACTTCCGTAACTCTGCAACTTCGCAACTATTACCCACTTTCACCATTTTCTCCTCTTAAAAGATCCTTTCTATAAAGCTTTGTTTTCTCAACCGCCTTTTCGTGACGCCATTTCTCGATCTCGGCATGATTGCCGTTCAATAAAACTTCGGGAACGGCCATTCCCCTGAATTCCGCCGGCCGTGTGTAATGCGGGCAATCGAGCAGGCCATTCGAAAACGAATCGTTTTCTGCCGACGTATCGCTGCCAAGCGCATTTGGCAGCAGCCTGACTATGCTGTCGACCAAGACTATCGCCGCCGGTTCGCCGCCCGAGAGCACATAGTCACCGATCGAGATCTCGTCGGTTACGAGTACATCATTAACGCGCTCATCAACTCCCTCATACCTGCCGCAGATGAGCACCAGGTGATCCGCCTCGGCTGCAAATTCCTTGGCGTCCGATTGCTCGAAGGGCGTGCCCTGCGGAGAAAGCAGCACCACTCGTGTTCCTTCCCTGTACTCTTCCCGCACGCTTGTGCCCGTCAGATTTTCAATTGCGGCGAATATCGGTTCGGGCTTCATGACCATCCCGTCACCGCCGCCAAACGGCCTGTCATCGACCATCTTATGCTTATCCACGGCATGATCGCGGATATCATGGACGTTGATCTCGACAATATTCGCTAGCTTTGCCCGGCGAATAATGCCGAATTCAAACACCTGGCCGAAAAACTCGGGAAAAATTGTCAGAACGTCGATCTTCATGACTGGAGTGCAAGCATCCTGCTTGCCGGAACGCGAAGCGTTCCCTGGCCCTCGATAAGGGCCTGTCCACGTCAAAATTCAAGAAGCCCTTCCGGCGGATCGATCTTGATCCTCTTATTGTCAATATCGACCTCGATGCAGATCGATTCGGCAAAAGGTATCAGGTACTCTTTTGTATCGCCGTCTACCACAAGCACCTCGGTGCCGCCGGTTCGCATTAGCTCTCGAACCTCGCCGATAGTTTGTCCGGCCGTATCCTCGACCATGCAGCCCTCAAGCTGCCAGTCGAAGTATTCGTCCGTTTCCAGCTCGACGGCTTCGGATTCTGGTACGCAGATCTCGAAGTTTCTGAGTTCATCGCCTCGTTCGATCGTGTCATAGCCTTCAAACTTTAGGATCACGCGGTCCTTTTGGAACCAGAATGTTTCAATGATCAATTCCTGCCGTTCACCCGTCGGCGTGAGTGCCGTCACAGTTTCCAGATCTTCGAATCGCTCTGGGAAATCGGTCAGCATCTCGGCAACGACCTCACCCTTAAGGCCGCGAGACCGGACGATCCTCGCAATTGCAACCAGCTCGTCCATTTCTTAAATTGCGGGCAGGGTTTTCAATCTTCGACCAGGTCAAGTTGAAAACGCTTACCGTGTTTTTGACCTGCTATGAAAAGAACGCTTCGTATCGCTTTGACGGTCCTACCCTCGCGGCCGATCACCCGGCCCATGTCGCTCTCGGCGACGCGAACCTCGATACGCACGTTCTTGCCATCGGTGTTTTCAATAACCTCGACAGCGTCAGGTTCACCGACAAGCGATTTCACGATCTTCTCGACAGCGTCTTTCATAAGTTTTGAGTCCAGCCTTCAGGCTGCATACTGCCGGTCCAACGAACGGTGTTAGCCAACGTGCTTATTCGGCTGCTGCTGCAGCCTCGGCCGGATTATTCTTGATCAGGCTCTTGACCGTCTCGGTCGGCTGGGCACCCACGCCGATCCAGTACTGGATGCGTTCGTGTTCGAGCTTGACCTCGGCCGGGTCGACCATCGGATTGTAGGTGCCGACGTTCTCGAGATATTTGCCATCGCGTTTCGATCGTTTTTCTTTAACCACCAGGCGGTAGAAAGGTTTACCCTTCGCGCCCATTCTCATTAAGCTGATTGCTAACATAATATTCCTGTTTTTTGTCCTTAGTTTACAGTCCCGCCTTTCGGCGGCTTCCGCCTCGGCTAGAGGCCGCCTAAAGGCGGGACTCAAAACGCTATCTCCGTTTCTTGTGCCTCTTTTTCTTCTTTATACTTTTCGAAATTGGTCCTGATGAATCGTCATCGTCTGCCAGGCCCATATCTCCGCCCCCGAGCAGCCCGCCAAGCCCGCCGGCAAGACCGCCCATCATTTTCTTGCCCAAACCGCCGAATAGCCCGCCGCGGTTCATCTGGGCCATCATTTTTTTCATCTGCTCGTACTGGCGGAGCAGCTGATTTACTTCACCGATCGATGAGCCCGAACCGTTCGCGATACGTGTTTTGCGACTGGCGTCGATCACCTTATGGTCACGTCGTTCCTGGCGTGTCATCGAATCGATTATCGCTTCGGTCCGTTTCAACTGATGATCGACGACTTCTGACTGTTCGTCCGAGATCTTCATTCCTCCCGTCATCTGTTCGGGCAACATCTTCATTATCTTGGACATCGATCCGAGTTTCTTAAACTGGCCAAGCTGATTGCGAAAATCTTCGAGCGTAAACTGGTTACGCGTCATTTTCGCGAGCTGTTCCTTGGCTTCGTCCTCGCTGATCTTGCCCTGGACCTCTTCGATAAGCGTCAGGACATCGCCCATTCCCAATATTCGCTGGGCAATACGATCTGGATAGAATGGCTCGATCGCGTCGTATTTTTCGCCAACGCCGACAAATTTCACCGGCTGACCGATGACCTGCCTGATCGAGAGGGCCGCACCGCCGCGAGCATCACCGTCCATTTTGGTCAGTACGACCCCGGTGATGCCAACACGCTCGTGAAAGACCTCAGCCGACCTGACCGCGTCTTGCCCGGTCATGGCGTCGGCAACAAAAAGCACCTCGATCGGCTTTGTCTCTGCCTTGATACGTTCTAGCTCGACCATCAGGTCGTCATCTATATGCAGACGCCCGGCAGTGTCGATCATCAGGGTGTCGAAGCCATATTCCGCCGCATGCTTGACCGCTCCCTTGACGATGGTCATCGGATCGCTCGTTTCCCTGGCCTCGTATACGGCCACGTTAACGGCGTTCCCTACCACCTTGAGCTGCTCACGCGCCGCCGGTCGGTAAACGTCGGTCGAAACCAGAAGGGGCTTTCGTTCCTGATTGTCAGCGAGCCACCGCGAGATCTTGCCCGTAGAGGTCGTTTTACCCGAACCCTGAAGGCCGACGATCATCACTACGTTCGGGGTTTGTTTTGTAAACACCAGCCGCGAAGACGTACCGCCCATTAGCTCGGCCAGCTCGTCGTAGACTATTTTGACAACCTGTTCGTGAGGTTTGAGATTCTGCCAAACCTCCTGCCCTTCAGCCTTTACACGTACAGCTTCGACGAAATCCTTCGCGACTTTGTAGTTAACGTCTGCCTCTAGCAGCGCCATCCGGATCTCGCGAAGAGCCGCATCCACGTGCTCGGGCGTTAGTTTGCCCTGGCCCCGCAGATTCTTTAGCGTTTTCTTGAGCTTATCGGAAAGCGATTCGAACATATAGATACACTTCGGCCACAATAGTCGAAACTATAAATACTATTATTTACCCCCCGTAGTGTCAAGAAAGGCGGTGTCGATCATGCTGGTCTAAAGGCTTAACGTATGCCACCTGACCGAAAATCGATTACAGGGTTGTTATTGTTAGCGTTGTTAGAATTCTAGTGCCCCATGAGGGCATTTTTGATTAAGTAGACTTGAGAAGATAGGAGATGACTATGAAGACATTATTAATGACAGGCATGGCCACGGTTCTGCTCGCCGCCCTTTTGGCTGCATGCGGCGACACGAGCAACACGAATGTTCGATCCAATAACGGCGTTACCAATCTAGGAGCCAACAATGCCAATGTCGGCGCGATTGTGGTTAACTCCAACTCGAATATGGGTTCAAACACTAACCGTTGGGCCAATGCGAACACCGTTACTCGTGAGCAATATGATCGGGACCGGGCGGAATATGAACGTGACAGAGGTTCCAGCACGATCGGATCCGGAGTAAACGACAGTTGGTTATGGTTTAAGACGCGTGCGGCTCTTATGACAACGGATGACCTTCGGGAATCGACGATCAATGTTGACGTGGAGAACGCCGTTATCACACTCAGAGGCTCTGTCGCTACCGCGGCTCAGAGAACGAGGGCTGAACAGGTCGCCAACGGTATAGAAGGGAGGAGCAAAGTGGTCAATCAGTTAACCGTGGCTGCCGGGGACTCAATGACCAATATGTCCTCAAACGCTAACAGGTCCAACACCAATCGATAGATTTCCATTCAATTAAAATGAGGCGGGCACTAAAAACGCTCGCCTCATTATTTGTCCACGATCCTGTTGCCTGTATTTGTTCATGCGCGGGGTTTCCGAATGTAGAATGACGGGGCGGCCGGACTCGCATCCGGCTGTTCACTGTCAATAAACAACCCGCTTTTTGCAAGTTCCCGCTTAAGCAGCCATCGGGTTTGGTAGGTTTCGTTCAAAATTCTCGTCATCGGCTGTCGCCGGGAAAGATGATAGATCGTGCCCGTAGTCAGCACCCGGCCGCAATGTATCAACGAGAGTACATTGGCCCCCGAAACCCCCTGCCGCAGCTTTTGCAGGTAATAGCGCACATGATGGATCTTCAGTAAAAAAAGACCCCCCGGTCGTAGTATACGTTCAACTTCTGCCAGAGCACGCGGATTATGTGTGTACGGCAAGGCAAGTCCGCAATTCACGAGATCGAAGCTTTCCGATTCGAAAGGCAGCGCTTCGGCCCGGGCACTCATAAAAGCAACTTTGGCTTCCGGAACCTTTTCAGCATAAAAGTCCCGGCCCATTCGCAGTGAATAGTCCGAGATGTCAATGCCTACTCCAAAGGCACCTTTACTCACTGCCAGTGGATACAACGCCTGCCCAATCCCACAGCCGATGTCCAGTACACGTTCTACTGTCAGATCACGGATCTCGTCGGGCAGCTTTTTAGCGACCGAGAGATCTGCGATCTCACGGATCAGATTCTGCAGCGTAGTTTTGTAATACTGTTCATCGTCGGCCATATATAGATCACTCAGGAACGATAAAGTGTCAACTGACTGCCTTCTCCAGTATTCGGGAGATCGCATTAATAACACTTTCCTGAGGAAGGCTTAGGATGCATCTCGGTTCACCGAATTCCTTACACTCATAACCGGCACATGGCTGGCAATGGAACTCCTGATAGACGATCTCATTGAGCGAATCGGTCCATGGACCCCAGTGGTCGCGATTAGATGATCCGAAAATAACCACTACCGGAGTCTTTACCGCCGCCGCAATATGTGCGATTCCGGAATCATTGCCGACAAATAGTTTTGCGCGGGCAGCGAGTGCCGTGATCTCAGGCAGCGAAAGGTCGTCAAATGTGGTCACCGGCACATTCGATCGGGCGACCAGATTATCGAGCACACCCGACTCGCTTTTCGAGGCGACAGCGACCGTCTGCAGGCCCTGGCCCGCAAGAAATTCCGCAACACGGGCGTAATTTTCCGTTGGCCACTGCTTGGTCATGAAGGCCGAGGAGGGATGGATCAGGACGAGATCGTTTTTGGAGGCGGAACCCAATCGCTCATCGATCTTTAGGGAGGCTTTCCGGGTTACCGCAAGATGCGTTTTAGCCCGGTCATCGACCGGAACACCGGCAAAACCGAGTAGAGCGAGCTGCTGTTCGGCCGAGTGCGTCCTCTCACGGCCCCAGAAATCAGCTGATGACGAGAGCAATCTGTTGTAAAGAAATGAATACTGGTAACTAGAAACCCCAACCCTGTGCCGGGCCATGCTTGCAGCCGTCAATAACGTCGCCGTCGTGCCCCCGTGCAGGTTGAACGCGGCGTCATACTTACGGCGCCTGAGATACAACGCTGTTCGGAGTCGTTCACGCAGCCCTTTGCCTGCGACTATAATATTGTCTACGTATTCGAATCCGTCGAGTAAAGGTGCAACCCAATCTTCGAGGACGATGTCAACCTCGGCGTGGGGTGCAAATTTCTTAAGTGCAATTAAGGACGGTGTGGCCAGGACGGTATCGCCGATCGATCGCAGTTTAACGATGAGCACGCGCCTGACACCTGGCCAATCGATCTCATCGCCATTCATTATTTCTCTACCGTGGCTTCGTCGACGAGCATCACGGGGATCTCGTCCCGTATCGGATAAACCAGGCTGCATTCGGCGTTGAAGCATTTTAGACGCGTTTCCGCTTCATCGATCTGCACTTTTGATTTGCACTGCGGGCATCGAAGGATCTCAAGAAGCTCAGGGCTAATTGGCATAAGCAAATTTCTCCAGAACAACAGAGATTCTATCGCAACACAGCAAAGCGTGCCAGAAAAATAAGAAAGGGCGAAGATGATCCTCGCCCGTTCGTCAAAAAGATATATCGTGCCTTACGCCGCTTCCTCGGTTTTGGTACCGCATTCAGGGCAAAACTTTGCCCCGGCCGCCAACTCGAACTGACAGTTTGTACATTTCGCCTTTTCCTGCGAGGACCCGCATTCCGAGCAGAATTTGGCACCTTCGCGTAGCTCGGCTCCGCATTTCACGCAAGGGACCTTGGTAACTTCCATTTTTCCGCCGCAGTCAGCACAGAATTTCACGCCTGCTGCATTCTGTTTGCCGCAGCTCGGGCAGGGCACGGTTGCCGCTGCACCTGTGCCGCCCGCTCCGCCTGCCTGCTGGCCAAAAGCACTCGCCATCTGGCCGCCAACGGCGAAACCGGCACCGAGTCCGGCACCCAGGCCCGCACCCCCGCCCTCGTTCTGGGCAGCATCACGAAGGGCATCCGCCGCCTGGAACTGCATATACTTCGAAGCATCACCCAGAGCACCCATCGATGCACGTCTATCCATCGCCGCTTCCACTTCTGGCGGCAGGCTTACGTTCTCGACATAAAATTTGGTGACCTCGAGGCCCCAGCCTTTGAAATCCTCGTTGATCTTGGCCCTGATCGCTTCACCGAGTTCTTTATACTGGGCAGCCAGGTCAAGCGCGGGGATCTTTAGTTCACCGAGTGCGTCTGAAAACTCGGTGACGATCGATCGTTTGAGCTGACCGTCAATGTCTTCGGTCTGGAAATGTGCATTGGTACCCGCGATCTCACGGATAAAACCGGCGGGGTCCACAACCCGAAGGCTGTAAGCTCCAAACGCTCGCAGACGGACGATCCCGAAATCATCGTCACGCAGCATTACGGGGTTTGACGTGCCCCATTTCATATCCGTAAATTGCTTGGTATTGACGAAATAAACCTCAGATTTGAAAGGAGAGTTAAAACCGTATTTCCATGCTCCTAATTTTGTTAGGATCGGCGTGTTAGCTCCGTCGATCTCGTACTTGCCCGGCGTGAAAACATCGGCCACCTGGCCTTCAAAAACAAACACGGCAGCCTGCGACTCGCGAACGATCAGCTGCGCCCCGTTCTTGATCTCCTGTCCGGCAACCGGAAAACGATAGAGCAAAGTATCGCGCGAATCGTCGAGCCATTCGATCACCTCGATAAACTGGTTCAACGCCGCTTCCTTAACCTTGTCGAAAATACTCATTTGCAAAAATCTCCTTATGCGAACCTAACGATAAAATATGCCATATTGTTTCGATAATTCAAAATTTTGACTTAGAAGTGCGGTCGTGTTTAGATCCCCGTGTAGCGATGCCGAAGCCCGGCGCGACCAATGGCGATCCTTGAGTTGGCGAACGTTAGGGCAGGGGTTAGAGGCGAGGACTTGTGAATTAGCAGATCGCGGAATAAGTCATCGCCGATGGGATCACCGGAGATCTTTGTCCGTACGTCATCGATCCATTTGTTGTTTCATCAGCTCCCGCTGCGGCCGCGGTAGATTCGGCACTTTCAACGCCCTTCTTGGGCCAGGGCATATCACCTTATTCCGCCGGAGACTGAAAGCAAATGCCATATCCGTCGGGATCTTTGAGATAAAGGTGCTTCATTCCGTACGATGTCACTTGGGGCGGGTCAAGGTCGACGCCTTTCGATCGTAGAAATTCGAACACTGCGTCAGGGTCAGCGCATCCCAGATACAGACAGGTGTCTTTATGCCATTTTGTTCGTTCCCGGGGCGGGGCAGCGGGGACGCGGCCCGGTTCATATTGGTCGTTGAGCATCAGGTGCGTTCCGTCCTTTGCGATCCAAACCCAGCTCGCATCATCACCGCCGCCCGAATCCATATGGATCTCAAACCCCAGAATATCCCGATAAAATTCCAGCGACCGACGCATGTTGAATACCTCGATCAGCGGCGTGAGGTAGGTTATTTGTATAGACATCTTTTTCTATAACCGGGCCGGCGGAAGAACGACATATCGTTCCGACCCAAAGACCGTGGGCATATTCAGAACTCGTCAATCCTGGCTGCAGGATTCCGGAAGGTAGTCGCCGAGTTGATTTTGCTCCATTCCGTTGCCCCAGCCGCAGCCGTGGTCACTCCTGATCCGGGCAGCTCCCGCCTCGCTGATAAAATGGGGTGGAAAGGCAAGGAGTTTCAGGATCGAACCGGGCCTGAGATGTTCGCTTGCCCATGTCAGCGGCGAATCGCCATTTGCATCGCGAGCCTCGCGGTCAGCACCGTGTTCGATCAGGTACGAGATCATAGCCTCATCGCCGTAGGCAGCCGCCCGATGCAGAGGCGTTTCGCCCTTTGTGCGAACGTCACGCATAAAGCCTCCGGTTTCCTGGCCCGGGATCGTTTTGGCATTTACATCGGCACCGTTCTCGACCAGAACTTTCAGGACATAAAGAAAGTAAGGCCGGCCGGCCTTGCAGAGTGCGCTGTGCAGAGGCGTTTCGCCGGTATCGGACAATGCGTAATTCACGTCGGCTCCCTGCCTGATCAGAAAGTCCGCTACTTTCCAATGGCCGAAAAAAGAAGCGTTGCCGAGCTCCCCGTTGATGTCGATCGTCTCAAGGTCGCCGCCGGCATTCAAGACTGCCTTGAGAGCCGTCGTATCGTTGTAATAGACGAACCACTGAAGCAGCTTCACGTCGCCCTCGCTCAAGGCTTCTTTCCAATCGGGCAACGCGAGCAGATCAAAGACCAGATCGGTCCGTCCACGGCTGATGCGATCGAGTAACTCTTTCCTTTCCATTATGTACTCGCGCCGAATCGCTGCCTTGCTCTTTCTTTTGCACGGGCGGCTTCGATATTTCGATCTCGAGGTTCGGCCGATGTGACCAACGAATTGAGCATTTCCTGGGCTGCGGCCGCGACACGCTCGACGGCGAGGTAAAATGCCTCTTCGTTGGCCTTTGACGGCTTGTTCATTCCGGATAGTTTGCGCACGAACTGGAGAGATGAGGCTTGTACCTCATCGCTCGTTGCCGGCGGGTCGAAGTTGAATAGGGTTTTGATGTTTCTACACATAAGAATTCAATCAAATATTTTCAAAGCTGCAGAAAACTTTTTGCCTGAGATTCCGACGATTATCTCGGCACATCCATAGCCGGATTCCGGCCAAAGAATCCATTGGGGCTAAGCTTGAAGCCCGTCTTATGAACAGGCATCACCGGCCAATCTTCGGGTCTTGGAATATGCGTAATGCCCATTGAATACCATAAGACGAGGTCGCGGTTCTCGATAGGCCGGTTGGCTTTGGTCCACATCGGCAACCCATCACCGCCGCGGCTTTGATTGGGGTAATCTCCAGCGGCATAAAGCTCATTGGGGATATGGGGCGTCACCCAAAGATGATGATCGACAAACCCCGCTCGTTTTCGGACAAATGAATCGACTCCTGAGAAAGAAAGCGAATTCTCGCCGGTCATCAACAGGTACCCGGTCGGCTGCCCTAAGGCATTCCTAACAGATGGATTGATCACCTTCCACCGCCTTGACGAAGCCAGGTTTAATCCCCGTTTTGCTTCATTCTCGCGCTTTAACAGAGATTCGGTCATTGTAAATGCATTATTGTGCGGATTATTTGGGCCAGCCTGAGCGGCCGAAGTGTTTTGCTCGACTACGCTGTTCCCATTCGCTCCGTCAATGTCGAGATCAAGCCGGAAACTGAAAAAATGCTGATGGTGAACGGCCTCGATTCCGGGAGCCACCAAGTGTCCATAGCTCGCATCGTGCTTGTGATCGTCGGTCTTAAGGGCGGCAACGCCCTTAACGGACATAACGCCCGTCAGCAGGGCCTCCATTTCAAGCGTTCCGTCCTGATGAAACACCCAGTTAAATCCGTACTCGTAATTGCCTATCGTGGCGATCATTGAAAGAACCAACTGACGAGCCCGCCGCGATTCATTTTTGCCCGAGACGTAATCAACGTGTTTCCACAGTACGCCGCCATCGCGCTCGAAAAGAGCGACAATACGTTCTCGCTGCTGAGCCTCTCCGCGTTCGTTGGCGATCACGGCCGGGAGGACCGTCGCATTCGGTGGAACATCATTCGTATCGAGGGCTGCGGCGTTAATCCCCACGCCATATTCCCCCTCATCAAACGCATTGCGAATGAACCATCCGACGCTTGGGTCGCCGTAGGGCACGACCATCTCCGAAAGTGATCCGCGATACAAGATGGAGCGTAGTCGGCCCTTGTCTTCATACCCCACCGTGTAAAGAACGAGGCCTTCGCGGGGATGCATCGCGTACCGAAACCGCCAATCCTGCCAGCGCACTTCCTGGCCTCGGACCTCAAAACTCGCGCCCTCTGGCTGAATGATCTGCAGTGGTTTCAGCGCCGTTCGGAGAGGTTTATTCGAATCAGGATCGAGCTGGGCCGTATCAGGCGGTAAAGGGACGACACCTGTGTCTATGATCTTGAGTATCTTCCGATTGGTGAGGTCAATGTAGGCAGTCAGGCCATCGATTGGGCGGCCGTAAGCATTATTTCCGGTTCCCCGATAAAATGGAATTCCTCGAGCGAGCCGGATATTCGATTCATCGGGAAAGCCGAACCATCCTGGGGCCCACGGGTCTATCTGCACGTTCTCCGGGTCATTGATACCTCGCTTTTTCAGGGCTTCCTGCCATTTGGCATCCGCGTTTGCGATCTTTACGGCAAGTTCAAAGTCCTCGCCTACCATCATCGGCTGAGCGCCTTTGACCTCCTTCCAAGAGACGATCTTTCGCTCTTTCAGATCGACAACTACTTCAGACATTCGGTTTGCTGTCCGGTCGTAAACAATGACAAAAGCCTCACGGCGGAACGCAGATCCTGGCTTGTAACCCAAAACCTCAGACTTTGGAGGCTCATTTAGCACCACGGCATAGAATCTACTATCTTCGGTCGCTTTTTTCTGAGCTTTGAGCGTACTGACGGCACCCTCGATCTCGACCGCGGTAAGAGGATCGAGTGGATGGCCGACATCGGTTTGAGACGCCACGGGCAATACCATGGTGACAAATAGACACACTGACGTGACAAATCTTTTGCATGACATAGGCTTCCGCTCCACTATCTGGTTTTAGAATCGTTGCTTGAGTAAATAGGTCTATTCGATCGATCCGCCGTTCACGGGTTAACCGTCCTTGTCGACAACTTATATCCTTCGTTCGAGAGACGCCGATTCGGGTAACGTTTGAGCGCGTTGCGGAAGGCGGTTGCGGCTTCGGCTTTTCGGCCGAGTGCCAGCAGCATCTCGCCGGTCGCTTCCCAGGCCGGTTTGACTATTGCGGGCGGACCGTATTCAAACACAAGACGATCTTCGGCTTCAGCTGCAGCCGCCATATTGCGTGCCCCGCTTTCACGTTCGCCGGACGCGAACTCGATGGCGGCGGCGAGTATTTTTTCGATCACAGAGATCGTATCGACATCTGCCTGCGAAACCTGGGAGTAGCGACTTGCTACGGTCGTGTTTGACCTCGCCGCTCGCATCGCCTCAGCCTTTTGCCTGATGGCGTTCAGCATTGACCCAGCGGCTTGCCGGTCGTTACGACGGATGTGTTCGAGCCCGATCGCAAGTTCGTGGTTGGCGAACACAACTTGAGAAGCGATCTCGTTGGCATCGACCGGCTGCATCATGGAAGCAGGCGCTTTGGGTCCTGCCTCAACCAAAAAGGTCGCGCGGGTCATCGCCAGATGGGTCCGGGCGTAAGCGGACGGCGTGGTCCTCATGTCCTCTTCAACTATCGAGACGAGCTTTTCGGCATCAGCCACGCGCCCGAGCTGCAGGTAGGCATGCTGGAGCCAGTGCAGCGGATGATAACCACCCTGTCCGGCGTCCCGAGCGGTTTTCATCGAATCGGTATTCGCCTTGATAGAATCGTCCCACATTCCCAGAGCGAAGAAGATGTGCGACGGCATATGCTGGGCGTGCGAGGCACTTCGTGCGACCGTGCCGTAAATACGCGCTGCCCGCAAACCAAGCGGTGCGTGGACGGGATCGTCGTACGCATGGATCAGATAATGGAGTGCACCGGGGTGCCGCGGGTTCTTTTCGTAGATCTCCTCGGCGACGGCGGCGGCCCGCATGTAGTTTTCGGTATTGCGAACCGTGCCGGTGAGGCCGAGCATCGAGAGTGAGTAAAATGCGCGGGCCTCGATGTCATCCGGAAACTGCTTCGTCAGAGCTTCCATGGTTTTCGAATATGCGGCCGCGATCACTTCGGGATCATCGGAATCACCATAGAGAGCCTCCACAGCATCGAGATACATCTTTTCGCGCGTGGTGGACGCTTTGGTCCGGCGTTCGGCGGGTGTGGGGGCGAGCCTGGCAAGAGCTGCAAGCCCGGCCTTCTGGTCCTGCTCTCCCCAGATGCGATGATCGTGGGTCATCGCCTCTCCCCAATATGCCATGGCAAAATCGGGGGCAAGCCGCGAGGCTTCCTGAAATGACCGCCTGGCCCGGCCGAACTCAAAGCTGTGGAGCAGCAGAACCCCTTCAATAAAATGCTTCTGAGCCTCCGGGGGCCCCGACGTGGGGAAGCTGATCTCCCCCAGATCGACCTTGCCAGTTTGCTTGCCGCTATCCGGATGCTGATGCTGAGCTGCAACCGTAAAGGCCATCAGCAGACCGGACAGCAAAATAAAGACATTGCGCGTATGTGATCTCATATTCATATATACCGTTGATAGACCGCTAATATATACGAGAACCTTACTCAATAAAAGGGCCTGAGATCGAAATTGATACGTGAATTGCCTAGATTTTCGTTTCAGCGATCCAGTCGTTGACGACTCGTGCCATCTCAGCAAAAACGCCTTCATCCGACTTCCGCGTTTTCTTCAGAACCTTGTAACTGTGATTCGCTGTATCGATCTTGTGAAGTGTCGCCTGCTTGCCGAGTCGTGCCAATGTAGGCTCCAGAAGATCCAGTGTGGCAAGTTCGTCGCGTGTCCCGGAAAGGAACAGCATTGGAACACTGATCCCGGCAAGGTGTTCCGCGCGTTTTGTGTCCGGCCGTCCGGCCAGATGTAGGGGGAACGAGAAAAGAACGATACCCTTCACGTTTTCAAGGGGTTGCTCGGATTGTGCCGTTGTTGTCATTCTTCCGCCGAATGAATGACCGCCGGCGAGCAGTTTCAGATCGGGGGCAACTTCATGGGCGGCTTTTATGGCGTTCCTTATTGTTTGGACGCAAGTTGCGGTTGAATTCCTTACTGTGCCCGTTTTCGAATAAGGAAAGTTATAACGCAGCGTAGCGATGTCCCGCTCAGCCATTGCTTCTGCGATCGACTGCATCGTTGCGTGCCGCATATTGGTCGAGGCCCCGTGACCCAGAACCAGCAGATGGGCCGCGTTATCGGGCAGCATCAATATTGCAGTTACATCTCCCTTGTCGTCGGCAGCGAAGAATTTTAGTTCAGTGGTTTTCATATATTTCTTTTCGCTTGAACATGCTTTTTATTCTATAGGTGAAGGGTATGAAATTGACAGGACCACACGTGGTCAGAAGAAACAGCTACCGGAAGTCCAGGCAGAAAAATGCCTGCCGGTGGGGCGGCAGGCGAAGGACACTACTTTGAGCAATGTCTTCGGAAGACACCCGGGTGGTGCTAGAAAGTTATGCGGGCCCCGAGCTGGACGCTTCGGGATTCGCGGGTGTCGGTAAACCTGCCAAAGTCGGCTGAGTTAAGGTTCGTATTTACAGTCGTGAATTGCGCCCGGTTGAAGACATTGAAGGCCTCAAACCGCAACTCGAGATTGCTCCGATCACGCCATAACCTCGTTTTTTTGATCAGCGCCAGATCGAGGTTATTGATCGGGTTATCAAGCCGGACCTGGTTTCGACCCGACGTTCCACGACGACCGACACCGCCGCAAAGCTGGAAATTAGTGCCGCAATTCGCGATCGCAAAAGCGCCGGGATTGAAACCGAGGCGATCATTGGTACGCGGATCAAGCGTACGGAAGGGCTCAGTTCCAAGATCTGCGAAATTCAGGATCGCACCGCCTGTTCCATCAATGTCGATCGGATTACCAACACTGATCAGTGCACCCGACTGGTAGGTGTAGATCCCATTTAGAGCCCAGCCATCCAGCAGCCGATTGGCGAACCCCTGAGTGTTTCTGAAGAATGGCAGTTGGTATACGAAGCTCCCGACGAACCTGTGCGGTACGTCCTCGTTAGATAACGCCCAGCCCCGGGATCGATCGAGCAGATCGAGTTGGCCACGCTGCGTATCGGAATCGTTGAATGACCGCGAAAACGTATACGCTAATTGGAACAGGAGCCCGTTGTTGCCCAACCTCTTCTGCAGGTTGGCCTGGAAGGAATCATACTGCGAATTACCGCCCGTAGTGAGCATCGTCAGTCCTACACGAATGTCATCGTTTAGCCGGCGAGAGTTCGGATTAGTGATACTCGGCGTCGGGATCGGCTCAGTTCGCAGCGAAGCGGGGAGGAACGTTCCCAGAGCAGGATTTACCTGTTCGCGGACGTATAGCTTGCGGCCGCGGTTTCCGACGTAGCTAAGCCCGAGGACATAGTCATCCAGGAAGCCTCGCTCGAGGGTCAGGTTCCACTGGTAGACCTCTGGCGTGCGAAGTCGAGGATCGATCGGCTGCGACATCTGGTTCAATGGGAAGGGGATCGTTGCCGTGTCGAATTCGAACGGATTGGAGATCTGGCCCTGGTCGCCGTTAAATGCGGGGAACGGGTCAGGGGCGAAAGGATCGGCAAGCGTACCGCTTGCCGGGAAGAAAAACGCGTTTGTTCCGCTGTAACCTGGTGCGGTCAATTGCTGCAGGGCCGTATCGCCGATGATCGCTCCATAATATAGTCCGAAACCGCCACGGAGCACCGTCACGTTTTCCCCGAAGACCCTATGCACGAGGCCGGCTCTGGGGTTAAACGCGTAAGCAAATCCCACTCGAGGGGCCCAGTTGTTCCTGTCGAGAGCGACACCGCCGCGCGGAACAGTCCCGCCGAGAACCGGATCCGGATCGCCCGGGAACACAAGCCCTCGCGGCAGGTTGCCGCCTTGTACAACGATCTGCTGGCCTTCGGGAGTGAATAACTGACCGTTCGCCAGCAGTTGGGAAGTCGCGCCGGGGCGATAATACGCCACCCGATCAAATAGGTCGGTGATCGGGGAAGTAAACTCATACCGTATACCAAATGACAGCGTCAAATTCTGCGTGACATTCCAGGTGTCCTGGGCGAAGCCGGCGTAAGCTCGCTGGCGAAAATCGCGTCGCCCGGCGGCCCCGAACTGAATCGCGATCGGCGAGTTTCCTATAAGAAAATCCGCAAAATCGTCACCGGTGGTATTGCCGCCGAAAAGTCCCGAATACGTAAAAATGCCCTGATTGATGAACAGGAAGTCCTGCCCCTGTTTGTATCTCGTTGTATCGAACCCGAACTTCATCCGATGATTCCCGGTAACCCAGCTCAGCGAATTCTGAAATTGGAGATTCTCGCTCAGTCGAGCTTGGGGGCCCTGGATCGTGTTTCCGAGTTGGAAGCCACGGTCGAAGAAACTGATCACCGGCGGACCGGCGAACGCTGAATTTGCGACGAAGTTGGCTGTAAAGCCTATCTCGGCGGGCGTCGTCGTATTTACCGGAGCAACACTCGGCTGCTCGTTCCGGGAGTAGTTGACCAGGAAATAATTAACTAAATTTGGATTGATTATCCATGTGTAGCGGCCGATGTAGTTCTGACTCTCCCGTAGGTCAAGAGCCCCGAAGCCCGGGATCGTGGAGCCGCCGAATGCAAACGGATCCTCCTGCCGAAAATCGAAATAGTTGAACGTGAAGTTGAGGTTGTGATTGACGTTAAACGCATGATCCAAGCGTGTTGTGAGCCAGCTATTTTCCGTGAGTTCGTCAGCTCCTACCTGCGTGGCTCCACCGTTAGCCTGCGGAATGAACTGCAAATAGTATTCGGCGATCGGAGATATCCTTGCGGCCGGTATCTGATTCCCGGGGAATGGCAAGCCGGTGGCCGGGTCGATAATATCATCGTCCAAGCCGCTGAAATCGCCGGTCCTTTCTGCCCCGGTCGGAAGTCCGGTTATCGTCTGGGTGTTGCCGAACTTCTGCCAGCGCCGCTCATAGTCGACCATGAAGAATGTCCGGTCCCTTCCGCTATAGAAGGGCGGCACCCCTTCACCGAATCGTGGTAAAAAGACCGGTCCGCTGACTTGGAAACCGTAATCCTTTCGGTCAAAGACGCGGCGAGCATCCTCACCCGGATCGGCAAAAGCGTTGTCGAGGTAACGAGCGGCCGAAAGGCTTGTCGGGCGATAGAAGAATCTTGCGTTGCCGCGAAAATCGTTCGTGCCCGAGCGGGTCACCACGTTGATCACCGAACCGGTGTTTCGGCCAAATTCGGCCTCGAAATTGGAGGTCAACAGCCGAAACTCCTGCACGGCATCCGGACGTGGCTGGCCAGAAAGCGAACTCCCCACCGCAACCTCGTTGTTATTTCCGCCGTCAAGCAGCAGATTGTTCTCAACACCGCGGCTGGCGTTTACGCGGATACCAAGGCCGCCGCCGAAACCGCCCCCGGCGGGAAGTACGCCAGGCTGAAGAAGCGCCAGATTGAGAACATTACGCCCGTCAAGCGGGAGTCCTTCTACGCGAGCGCGTTCGACTGTGGTACCAAGCGTTGGTGATTCCCGATCGATTATCTCGGCACCGGCGGTGACTGTGACCTCATCGGCGATCTGGGCGACCACTAATGAGACCGGAATGGTTATGTTTCTATTAGGTTCGAGCGTGATATCAACAATCCGGGCCTCGGCAAAGTTGCCGGCCTGGACGACGATGTTATAGGTGGAAGGTTCGATCTCGATGAATTGATAGGTGCCTCCCGCATCAGTCTGAGCGGTTCGGACCTCGACGCCACGCGTGGCCTCGATAAGACGGACGGTTGCATTTGGAACGACGGCGCCAGTGGGATCAGATACCGTTCCACGTATCGTTCCTCGTGTCCCCTGGCCAAAAGCTATAGTGCTAAATAAAAGGCCGAATAATACTGCCGATAAGAACACTGATAACATTTTCTGTGGCCGAATCGGAGCATAAAATACTTCTTTGCTCATTCATATTTCTCCTTTCAGTAATGTTATCCTCCTCTCCTACTAAACATACGTAACACCGGCACAACTGGTGCAGAATCTGTAGGTCCTGTCGACCGGATCTGCGCCGGTAAAACGTTAAAGAAAAAATAACCATGCAAGGGCCGATTTCGGAACGTTTGAGGTTAAATAGACGCAAGAGCTGTTCCGGAAAGGAGCGATTACAAACAGGTAAAGAAGAAAGGACTGGCGTAAATCAAAGTGGATAGAAAAGTTACGTCGGGCAGGAGACATCGGTATTTTTGGTGTTCTCACGCTCAAAACAGAATTGTTGATCTTCAGCGCGAGAACAGTTAATAACCGAAAATTCGGATTTTTTTACGTGCGCTCGTATAAGTGGATCTAATGGCGGCTAACCCGGGGAATAACCATGGCGGGCGTAGCCTCTCAACAAATGGTCTAGAGCTTCGCCCGCCTGTGTATCGTCAAATCTTAACCCTATTATTCACTCTTTCTGGATCGGAGAGTCGCATCCAGGCTGATCTCGGCTCCGGCAAGCACCCTCGAAACAGGGCACTTTTCCTTCGCCGTTTTAGCTATGTCCTGAAACTCGTCGTCGGCAATATTCGGGACGGTCGCCTCCATTATCAGATCGATCTTTGGGATCGAAAAACCCTCACCTTCTTTCTCGAGATGTACGACCGCCTTAGTCTCGATGCTCGTCGCCTCGTACCCTGAACGGCCAAGAAAGCCGGAGAACGCCATCGTAAAACAGCCCGCATGAGCCGCAGCGATCAACTCCTCAGGATTTGTCGGTTTGGTGTCGTCGCCGAATCGCGAGTTGAACGAATACGGCCCCTCAAACGCTCCGCTGCCCAGCCGGATATTCCCCTTGCCCTCTTTTATACTGCCTTCCCATTTTGCTTCTGATGTTCTTTTTATTGACATTTACTCGGTCTCCCTTTTTGAACTAAATTTGATCTCGCCATTTTCTCACTAAGAGAATCCCCGACGCAATTTCGAGATCAGCAATGATGTCAAGCTGTCAAACGGATTAGTTCAGCCAGGCTCAAAATGGTCAATACTTGAACACGACCGCTTGGGGCCGCCGATTCTGCGGGTGATTCTTGATAGTCGGTATTATCAGCACTTCCATCCAATTTGGCCTGACGCTTATCATGATGAAATCGTTCTTCAGGTCGGGCCAAAAGTATTTAGCGTAATCGTCGGTATAGAATTTCATTGCCTCAGGATGGTCCGGGTCCGTGTAGACAGTTGCGGTTCCCATCAGCGTGACATAGCTTTCCTTTGCATCATCGTTATAGTAAAGCGTCACATTCGGATTCTTCCTGATCTGTTCGACCTTTCTTGTCGAACGCCTTGTCATGATCCAGACCGTAAACCCCTTGTCCGGCCGCGCAGGATCGGACGGGCCCAATTGAGTAAGGACCGTCCGCGCCCGCGGAGAACCATCTCCATCAACGGTTATCAACGCCGCATACTTGTCCGAGATCATCAGCTTGCGGGCCGCGTCAAGAATCGACGCCTCAGTATCGACGCGATATAGATCGACGGGAACTTTCGGCGTTTGTCCGTAAGACAAAAGCGAGGTCAATATGAGGGCCGTGAAGATAATGAGGCAAGATCGCATTCTCATTTTGGAACTCCGCGTAGTCGCGGGAATGGTAGGCTTGATAAACGATCAGGGTTTGATTGCGAGTGTTGACGGCGGGGCAGGAGCTCCGCGAAGCAATCCTTCTGTGCTGAGATCCTCGTCAATATCGGGCCAATGGATTCCGAAGCCACCGCCGGCAATCTCCCAGTTTTGGCGTTGCTCGGTGGTAGCGTGAAGAAGCCTCGGATACCAGGCGAGCGGAACGGATATCGTTCTGCCGTCCATAAGCCTGACGCTTAGTTCGTCTTCATTTGTCTCCACATTGGCGACTCGCTCGTCAGTTGTTATTGCCGAAATACTCATTCCAAGCCTCCAATAAATCGATCCTGCGGCCGTCAACAGCTTTCTCCAGTTGACGAAGTTCTCGCGGGGGAAATCCCCTATTCCGAGCCAGGCCGACCGGTTCCAGCCAAAACTTAGCCGACATGCCATTGCGGTCGATGTGAACGTGCGGTGGTTCGTTTGGCTCGTGGCTATAGAAATATACGCGATAGCCTCGAAATCGCAAGATCGTCGGCATTGATGCGATTATACCTTACAAATTCGATCTAAGCTCTTTCCAACCAGACGCCGAGAGCCAAGCTTATCTAAGACGTTTTACAAGCCAGTCGGTAACGGTCTCAACCACGTCGGCCCGCATTACCAACGGGAACGGCAGCTTTGTATAGTTGCCTGGGAAGCCGTCCGCATCCTCAACGAAAAGATGATTTAGTCCTGGGAGAATGCGGGCCGTAACATCTTTATTACCACCTTCTTTAAAGGCCTTTTCCTGCAAAGGTACCTGTGCGGCAACAGCCTGCTTGTCGTTCGCACCGGTTAAGATCAGCACCGGCGTTTTCACTTGGCGCATCGTGGCTGCGGGATCATAAGTAATAAAGAACTTCATCCACGGGTCGGCGGCCATCATTCCCTCGATCCTCTGCGGGATCGCGGCGATCAGCTCGGCACGCTTTTCAGGTGTCAGCTTTGTGTCGTGGTCGTAAAGATTCTTGATCTGAAAAGCGAGCGCGCTGCGTGCGGGTTCGGCGACTCCGGCAAGCAGAACGAGTGCTTTTAGGCCGGGCTCCTTTACTGCGACCATCGGCGTTATCAAGGCTCCCTCACTGTGGCCCAATACGCCGAGGCGTTTGGCGTCGATCTCAGGCCTCGTTCGTAAATAAGCGAGGCCCGCGCGAATGTCCTCGGCAAAATCAGCGCTCGTCGATCCCTTAAACGTACCGCCCGAGGCACCAGTCCCCCGGTCGTCCATTCTAAGTACAGCTATCCCTTTGTGTCCAAGTGCATCCGCGATCTGACGAAACGGCCGATAGTCTCCAAATCCGAGATGGCTGTCGCGGTCCTGTGCCCCGGAACCCGAAATTGTGATGATCGCGGCAACGGATTTTGCTTTGCTCGCCCCTTTAGGCAGCGTCAGCGTGCCAGCCAGCGTGTGTCCCATCGGCGTGGAAACCGAAACATCCTCGGCAATGTAGGGTGCATCCGCAGGTGCAGAGTAATCCGGTTTTGGTTTCGGGGCCGGTGCGGCGGTCGGCGCCGCGGTCTCCGAGCGTTTGAATGAAAGCGGGATCGATTGACCACCTTGATTGAATTTGCCCGTCAATTCCGTGCGTTCCTTGTTAAGAACGGCCTCATATACGATCCCGGAAGCTTTCACTTCAAACTGAGCGTTGTCACCATCGAGCGTGACCGTATCAAAAGGTACTGTCGCGCCCTGATCCAGACTTTCAAATTTGCCGGCATAGGCCCCCGCCTCCGATCTCGTAACCGTGATGACAATTCGCAGTTTAGTCCCGCCTGCTTCAAGGGTGCCGTTCCAGGTGCCTTCAAGGCCTCCAGGTGAGGTTTGAGCAAAGACCTGAAACGACAGGCTCACCAACAGTATGATTATCAAAACGCATTTTTTCATAGGTTTTCTTATTTCCGGCAGAATCACTCACTGGTCAGCGCTAAAGAGTACATACCGATCTTCAGCCGCCGATTTTTTGAAAAGGCTTACGACCCCCTCGAACCATCCCCATGTGTATTCAAGATCTTCTTCCGACTTTTGGAAGCCATATTTCCCTTCGTCCATCGCATCGTACTTCTTCCGGAATTCTTCTTCAGTGATTGACCCAATAGCCTCACTGACAAGCTTAACTTGATCAGGCGTCTTCAAAGACATTATGTAATCTTCCTTCGCATACAGCGGTTCGCCCCCGATCACAGTGAAACGGAGAGGTTCTGGACCGTCATAATAGCTCAGCTCTCCGTCTGACAAGAGTCGATGCATTGCGTCCCAGGATTTGTCAGACTCAGCTCCATATTCCGGTTGCTCGTTCCAAAAAGTCTCTTCAATTTCTTCTTGCAAATATTCGAGCCGATCGTCGTCGTTATCGAACAAACGCAATTTATTTACCTGTTCCTCAGAAAGCGCGAAATGAACCCCAAGACATGACATAAGCGTTCCGATCGGTGAAACTCGAAATTCATCTACCGGTTAACAAGCCGACGCGCTTCGGCCATTACTTCCTCACCCGGAATTGTTTTAACCTGGCCGGAGCGAATTTCCGACAAGCGCTTCGCAGCCGTTTCGATCCACAGACGCTGCACATCATCAGGTTCGGATGATTCGAGGCTTTCTACGAGAAAATCAGCCAGCTCCGCTCGCTCTGCCGGAGCAAGCCGCATGGCATCCTTTGCGATTTGTTCGAAGGTTACATCCATTTAAAGAAGTGATACCACGCCATCGAAACTCTAATCCTTTAGAAAATTCTTCTTCAACCCTTGCCAAACTTCCGAATACTCATGCTGCAGCTCAGCGCAGTCCATCGCGAATTGGGTAGGACGAATGACGTAGCGCGACTCAAACATAAAGGCCAGCGTGCCCGAGAGTTTCTGCGGTTTAAGATCTGCATTCGATGCTTTTTCGAAGGCGTCGAGATCCGGCCCGTGGGCGGACATCTGGTTGTGCAGCGAGCCGCCGCCCGGCACAAAGCCCTCTTCCTTGGCGTCGTACTGGCCGTAGATCAGCCCCATATATTCGGACATATAATTCCGGTGATACCAGGGCGGGCGAAAGGTGTCTTCCATAACCAGCCAACGGTCAGGGAAGATGACAAAATCGCAATTCGCGACGCCCGCTTCGCCCGAAGGGGAAGTGAGCACCGTAAATATAGACGGGTCAGGATGATCGAACGAGATGGAACCGATCGTGTTAAACCGGCGCAGGTCATATCTGTAAGGGGCATAGTTGCCATGCCACGCGACGACATCGAGGGGTGAATGATCGATACTGCATGACCAAAGATTGCCGCCAAATTTCGCGACCTGTTCGAGGTCGCCTTCCTTGTCCTCATACCACGCTACGGGCGTTTCGAAATCGCGCGAATTCGCGAGGCCGTTTGCCCCGATCGGCCCCAGATCGGGAAGGCGGAAATGCGCACCGTAGTTTTCGCAGATATAGCCGCGACACTTTTTATCGTCAGGATGTGGCTCGATCTTAAATCGCACTCCGCGCGGTATGCATACGACCTCACCCGGTCCCGCCTGTAAAGCACCGAGTTCGGTCAGGAACCCGAGCCTACCCACTTCCGGCACGATCAGCATCTCGCCGTCCGCATTATAAAAATAGCGGTCGCCCATCCCCTTGTTGCAGGCGTAGATATGTATCGCTAAACCGGCTTGAGAAAAAGGGTCGCCGTTACCGGCGATCGTCGTGATTCCGTCGATAAAATCGGTAGGTTCCTCCGGGATCGGCACCGGGTCCCACCGAAGCTGGTTCGGGGTCGTTTCTATCTCGTCAAATCGGCTCTGCCATCGCCCGTTATCGATTCTCTCGAACGGCTTATGCATTACCGACGGGCGGATGCGGTACGTCCATGTCCGCTTATTAAATACGCGGGGGACTGTAAAGGCGGTTCCAGACAATTGCTCCGCATAAAGGCCGAGCGGGGCCCGCTGCGGAGAATTTCGCCCTACCGGCAGAGCCCCCGCCACAGCTTCGGTAGCGAACTCGTTTCCAAAACCGCTTTGATATCTCAGATCCATACGAAGAATTTTGCCACGAAATACCCAAAATGCGGAATGATGTCTTAGGGCGATGAAGGATCCAGCCGCATTTCGCAGATATCTATGCCCAGCCCAAAACCGTCCGGCTCGTGCCTGGTTAGAAAAAAGCCGAACTTCTCGTAAAACCCCTGTGTATGTTGCGACGTGCTTATCACGATCGGCAGATCGTCAAACATTTCTCTCGCCATTGCGATCCGATACTTGGTCAGCCTTTTCCCGAGGCCGGTACCCAAATGGTCTTTGCGAACCATACCCCAGCATAATGACACGGTCGCACCGTTGCTATTGGCCGCAAAACCGCCTGCGCCGACGATTTCGTCATCGATCGTACAAACAAAATAATTTCCCGAAGATTCTGTCAGAAATTCCCTCAATCCCGGCTCCTCGCCCGGGCCGAAATATTTCGGGATGTTCGACCGGAAGACCCCGACCACCGCTTCCAGGTCGGTCGTTTCGAAAGCTCTCATCTTCATTTGCGTATCGACGCTCTGCATATATATCCGGCCTTTATTGTATACTCGCCGACCACGTTTCACTGAGAGACCGTTATAAAATATGGGTTAAGGAGTCAAAACAATGGGAAGAAAAAATAACGTAAATCCTGATCATTACAAAGAAGAGGGACGCGAGCGTCCCGGCCAGGACATCAATCAGGAGATCAATAAACAGAAATTCACACAATCGCAAAACGAGGAGCGGATCGGCCAGGCGGAGGGAAAGTCACAGTACATTCCCGACGGCGGGCACTCGGTAACGGATACGCCCGAAAGGGACCTTACACAGGATACCGGCCAAACGATCGAATCAGCCAATACTTCTAGCAATAAGTAAACGAACAAACAAGGGGGAATTTATGAGCGACCAGCAATCGAACAAGAGTGGAAAACAGTCGACCGCCCAAAAACGAGATTCTTCAAGACATGATTTCGAGCCGATACCGGCGACGAGTAAGGTCAGCGGTGCTTCAGGCGGCAACCAGCCGACGGGCCGGACGATAACCGAGGTCACCGACCAATATACTGAAGAAGAAATGCGTGACCGTGCGTCAGAAGTGAAGGATCAGGACCGACGAACGTCGACCGATCGAGAATAGTCTGGGGCAATCACCACCCGAAAAAAGGCGGGGTCCGCCCCGCCTAACAAAGCCGATTTTATATCTCTACTCTCCGCCGATCGTCATTTCACCGATGAGCAGAGTGGGCGAAGCGGTCGTGCCCAGTTTAAAGCTAAGGTCGTTGCCGACAGCCTTAACGTTGCTCAACACCTTCATGACGTTCCCCGCGACGGTGATCTCCTGCACGGCGTGGGTGAATTCACCGTTCTCGATCCACCGACCGTTGGCCCCCATCGAAAAATCGCCGGTCGTCGAATTCAGTCCCTGGCCGCCAACCCGATCGAGGTAAAGCCCGTTCTTGACAGACTTGACGATGTCCTCGGGTTTGGTGTCGCCGTTCTTGATGAACAGATTCGAACTGCCGACGTTCGGATTACCCTGATAGCTGCGGGATGCGTTGCCGGTCGGTTTCAGGTTCAGCCGCCGTGCGGCGTACGAATCGCAAACATATTGTTTGAGCACGCCTTTCTCTACAACCACCACGCTCGAAGACTTGACACCCTCGGCATCGAATGGTCGCGAGGCCACACCGTCCGCCATCGTAGCATCATCCGCGATCGTGATCATCGGCGAGGCGATCTGCTGCCCGACCTTGTCCACGAGATAAGACATCCGCCGGTAGATGCTGCCGCCCGACGCGGCTCCGAACACGTCGCCCAGCAGGAAACTGGCTACCCGCGGATCCAGGACAACCGGCACGATTGCCGATTTCACCTTCCGCCCGCCGAGCTTTCTCACCACGCGGCGGCCGGCCTCTTCGCCGATGGCCTGCGGCGAAGCGAGCGTGTTGAGGAAACGTCCGAAAGTGTAATGCCCGTCCGTCTGCTTCGTACCGTCCTCATCCTCGGCCAAAAGGCTCACCGACAGGCTGGCCTGCGTCATCTGGTATTGTCCGGTAAACCCGTCCGAATTCGCCAGCGTTACCTGCGACCGCGAATCGCTCCACGAAGTCCCATTCGCATTCTTGATACGCTTGTCGAACTTCATACCCGTCTCTTCCGCAAGCCGCGCCATCTCGATCTTTTTCTCCGGCGTGAGCTTCGCGATCGATTCGTCGAAAAGCATCAGCTTGCCGTCGTAGCTGCCAAGCAGGTCCTTCGGGGCAAGACCGTTAAACTTGTCGGCGTTCGAGACCTGTACGATCTGCATCGTTTCACGGGCGAGGTCCTTGACGGCCCGATCGTGAAAATCGGTCGTAAAGGTGTTCGCCATCGCTCCGTTCTTGATCACTCGCAGGCCCAGGCCCTTGCTTATCGATTGCTGCAGCCGCTCTATCTTGCCCAGGCGGACCGTCGTGTTAAAACCGTTGGTCGACACAATGTAAACATCAGCCGCCTCGGCACCCTGCTTCTTTAGTTCCGAGACGAGCTCGGCCGCTAAATTTCTATAATCCTTCATCATTATTTAGCACCTCCTCGGCTTAAGCCTTGCCCTCGCCTCTTACTTTTGTTCCGCCGACGGTTATATCCGAAACCTTAACGGTCGGCGTTCCCATTCCAACGGGCACCATCTGGCCGTTTTTGCCGCATGTCCAACCGCCGTCGGTAAATTTCAGATCGTTGCCGACCATCGAAACCTTGGTCATAACGTCCGGGCCGTTGCCGACCAGCGTCACGCCCTTCAGCGGTACGGTGATCTTGCCATCCTCGATGCGGTAACACTCGGAGCACGAGAATGTAAAATCGCCCTTCGTAATGTCCACCTGTCCGCCCGTGAACCCCTTGGCATAAACGCCGTCCTTAACCGTCTTGAGGATCTCTTCGGCCGAATACTTGCCAGGCCGCAGATAAGTGTTGGTCATTCGCGGCATCGGTGGGTGGCTGTAGGCCTGACGACGTCCGTTGCCGGAGACCTTAACGCCGAGCTGCTTTGCGGAAATCCGGTCGTTCATATAGCCGCGAAGAATGCCGCCCTCGATGAGCGTCGTGCTCTGCGGCGTGTTGCCCTCATCATCCACATTGATCGTGCCCCGCATGTTCGGGAACAGACCCTCGTCGACCACGGTGCAATGCTCGGAAGCCACTTTCTGCCCCACGCGGCCCGAGTAATTCGACAATTTCTTGTAGTTAAAGTCCGCTTCGAGCCCGTGGCCGACCGCCTCGTGAAGCAGGACGGCGCTTTCCGCCGGCCCGAGCACCACGGTCTGCACGCCCGCCTCGGCTTCCTGTGCGCCCAGATTCAGCACCGCTATTCGGGCCGCTTCCTTACCGATATCGGCGGCCTTTCGCTGGTTAAAATACTCCATCCCGATGCGCCCGCCGCCGCCGGTGTAGCCGTTCTCGCGGAGTTTGCCGTCCTCGGCGATGCAGAATGCGCTGAACATGAACAGCGGCTGAGAATCTTCCCAGTAAACACCGTCCGAATTCGCGTAAGCGACATGCTTGACCTCATCATTGAACCCGATGTTCACCCGCACGATCTTGGAATCATGGGCCTTCGCCGCCGCGTTCGCTTCTTTGATGAATGAAAGTTTCTTCGTCAGATCGGTCGAGGTAGCAAGCTCCTTGATCGGATAAAAGTTTCCGACCTTCTGGTTGTTCACGCCCACCACACGTGCTTTCGCGACGTTGTCACTGGCGATCGCCGCGGCCGCATTGGCAGCTTCCATCATGCTCGGCAGCGAAACGTCTTCGGTAAACGCAAATCCGATCTGGTCGCCCTTCACCGCCCTGATCCCGACGCCCTGCACGATGCCGCGCCGCGCCGATTTAACTATGTCCTCTTCGAACGAAAGGTTCGAACTGATGCGGTACTCAAAAAAGACATCGGCAAATTCGGCGCCTTTAGCCAGTGTCGCGGAGAGCACCTTGCTAATATCGGCCTTATTGACCTGAAAATATGTGTCGAGCAGTGATGTGCCCATTAAGGCCGATTCACCCGCCCATACCTTATTCATCCATTTATCGCTTGCGGCCACCGCTGCCAGCGCCAGCGAACCCTTAACCAAAAAATCGCGTCGTTTCATATAGCCGAACTCCTTACAAAATATTATGACCTTGGAGAAGAAGCGTGTTGCTTTGCTTCTATAACGCAAAGGCGCCGAAAAATGTTTTCCGAATTAAAAAAAATTTTGCGCCTACTGCATGTAAAACCCGGCGTCAGCCGCGACCCAACAGTTACAAAAACCCGAAAAAAGCCGCGCAATGTCCTCTTATATCTAACACCGCCACTTCGTCGATCCTGACAAATTCCAGGAAAAATCAGCCGCCCTGCGTCAGACGAAGGCAGGTCAGAACCCCCTGCGTAAGCGGGGGCCGGCTCGATGAGCGGGTCTCTACGCTACTCTCGCAAACGCCCGATCCTCCTCCAACCCACCTGAAAAAAATCCCCCATGAAAAAAATCACGTTTCACGTAAAATAAGTGTTGCATTTCTGCAACGAAGACTCTACACTGCAACAGATGAGTATGAATAGCCCACAAAACTGCTGCCGATCGGATAAAAAGAAAATCAGGCTTGTCCCCTTCTATTTCAATGTTCGGGCCGAGCGCGTGTATTCCATTCTAGAGATTTTGAACGAGAGCCGCTTCGGGCCAAACGGGTACCTGCTCTTCTTCGACGAGCCCGGTAACGACTGGCCAGACTTCGAAATGCACGACGAAGACTACGACCTCATGCCCGGCGCTCCCGCTCCACTGCCCGGAACCAAACGGCATCGGAACGAACGGTCTGTTGTTTCCGGGCGGACATCGGTCGCCGCGTATCGAGACACTTCAGCCGTCTGCGCCGGGAACCGTCCGCACGCCTCTCCATCAACTCCGGCCCGCGGATCACCACTATCGACCTCGTGTCGCAATTATTATTCGATCACTACACCTGACCGCTGACCACTGATCATTCTGGATCTTTGATAACTTATTTGCAGACGAAGACCGCAGCCACTCGCTCCTCTTTGCGACCCCTGCGTTTTTGTGGCAACTCTCCTTGGTCCTCAAAGTTGAGACACAAGAAAAGAGGCCTCCCCCCAAGCCGCCACGATAAGAACGTCACTCGACTCTGCTTCTTCTTGGCGATCTTTGCGTCTTTGCGGGAACTCTCCTTAAATTTCAAAAGTTGAGACATAAGGAAAAAGGGTTTCTGGCCAAGCCCAAGTCGCAGTGGTCAGAACGTCACTCGACTCTGCTTCTTCTTGGCGATCTTTGCGTCTTTGCGGGAGCTTCTCCTCAAATTTCAAAAGTTGAGACATATGGAAAAAGGGTTTCTGGCCAAGCCCAAGTCGCAGTGGTCAGAACGTCACTCGACTCTGCTTCTTCTTGGCGATCTTTGCGTCTTTGCGGGAAAATCTCCTTACATTTCAAAGTTGAGACACAAGCAAAAAGGGTTCCGCCTAGCTAGCAAAGCTGCAAAGGTTAGAAAGTCACTCGCCTCGTTTCTTCTTTGCGATCTCTGCGTCTTTGCGGGAACTCTCCTTAAATTTCAAAAGTTGAGACATAAGGAAAAAAGGCTTCCCCGCCAAGCCGCCAAGCCGCAAGATCCAGAAAAGAATCTCTTCTTCTTTCTCTGCGTCTCAGCGTCTCCGCGGTGAAAACTCACCGTCTCACCCCACGGATCTTCACCGCCTCCGAGATGCGAAAGGATACGATGGATCTTGAGCATCGACAAAAGCTTTGTCCTCACAAAAGCGAGAGAACGGACCGGCACTAAATGCAAAAACATAAGTGCTTATAGGCTTTGTTTCGCGAAAATGTATTATTCGGAACCCCTTGGGCGGGATTTGCTTGAGCAGTTCTAGGTAATTCCTGGAGGGGTTCTCACCTCGAGCAAGACTCTCCGCGAACTCCTTTTCGATGTGGGCCTGGATTTTCGCAACTATATGGGGTCCGTATTCAGGGTTGGATCGCACAGCATATATCTGCTCATTCGCAACTGACCTCCAGTCGATTGGCAGTGTCATCGTAGTTGCAAACCTCGCCTTCAGATCCGGCTGGTCGAACGCCGGGAACACCGTGCGGGCATCCGACGGGACGAAGAGCGAGTAGAGATATTCCGACCCGTCCTCTTTATCGATATACCGCGTGATCGCCGAACCGCTGGTCAGTATGGGCGAAGTAAAATCGAGCTTGATGACATTCTCGCCGAGGACGACGCCATCGCGGAAGATGAGGTGTTCATTAGATTCTTCGTACGCGTTCTGAGTCCCGCCTTCAGGCGGCCCTCCATCGGCCGTTTGCCGGCTAAAGCCGGGACTCAAAACGCGGCCATTGATCGATACATTGGAGATCGTCGACTTATCTTCGTGGCCCCTGATCTTTCGCCAGTCGAGAATTATCGGTGTTGAGAACCCAGTCGCTACCGCTCCCGGTTCTGACCCGGATCCCGCCGTCTCCTTTTCTCCTCCACTCCCCTTCTCCCCCACTCGCACCCGTATCTCCATCGTCCCCTTTAACACCGGCGACATCTTTTCGAGGGTCAGATTGAGCTTATAGCGGACGTCGGAGTACTGAGCAGCACGCCATTTCGCCAGTTCCTGCGAAACGCCCGGTTCGATCGGCAGGATTTGGGCAAAGGTCGACACGGCAAGGAGTCCGATCAAAAGGAGAATTCGTGCGAGCATAACGGAATATTAGCCTTAAGAGGAGATTTTGGCCACGAATGACACAAATTACACTGATAACTTTTTCTGAACTTGTGCAGCCGAACCTCACTAATCACGTAAGGTTAGACGATTCTAACGACAAAAATTCGTGCTATTCGTGCTATTCGTGCTATTCGTGGCTAACGCTTGCTAAACGACTTAGGCGGCAACCCCACTGAAAAGGTTGCCGCCCGGCCTGAGACAAATTCCGCTTTGTTTAAAGGCTAAAGTTGAAGTTGATATACCCGGTAGCCCTGACCGGCTGCCCGTCACGCATAAAGGGTTTGAATCTCCACTTGCGGACGGCGTCTTTCGCGGCGGATTGCAGCATCATGGGGCCGCTTGCATTCTGGATCTCGGTGACCTCGCCTTCTTCGTTAACGGTTACTTCGACCTTGACGACGCCAGTAGTACGGACATTCCTCGCGGCCGCGGGATAGATCGGCTGAGCACGGCTGGTAGCGTATGCAAGCAGCGAGCCGACATCGATCGGGCCGGTGGCGGCCGGGGCGGCCTCGGGGTTTTCGGCAGCCTTCTCGGCCGGCCCTTTCGATTCAGCCTCTGAAGGCTCAGTCTTCGACGATTCTTTCGGAGTAGGCGGAGCAGATCTCACATAGATGGGAGCTGATTCCTTTGTCGGGGAATTTGCCTTTGGCGGATCGATCTCGCTCTTTGACAATGTTTTGAGCTCACTCGCGTTGGGTGTGTCGGGCGTTTCTGTGACAACCGGCTGGCTCGTGACCGGGATCGCCGTTGATGTATTCTGAGCAACCAGAGCCACAGCCGGAGTAGCGGCTACGGGTGTGGTCGTGACCGCGGGTTCGCCGAGGGCATTCACCACGCTCCCCGACTTAGCCATTCGCTCACGGGTATCGGCAAGCTCGTCACGCCAGCGGCGCGAATCATAGCCATCTCGGGCCAACATACTTCGCGAGCCGCTCGCCTCCTCGAGCATGACCATCGCATTGGCGGCCTTTGCGGTGTTTGTGCCCATCTCCTTGGTGTGTGTAATTACCAGCTCAAGCGTTTCCCGCATTCTCTCGAGATCATTGACGGCCTCGAGCGGGAGTGTGCGGTCCGACACATTCAGGCCCAGGGCCTTGTACCGTTCGGCACGGCTTCGCGCTCCCTTGATTACCTGTCCGGCGACGGCCATATACGATGCCTCCGCATCGGGCTTGGTAGTCTTGAGGACCGAGTAGAATTCGTTGAGCATCTCTTGCGCCCGTTTATAATCGCACTGCTCGAGATAGCTGTTCATGAGCAGGACATTTGCCACGCCGTGCACCGACGAATCGGCAGATTCGCGGCGGATCTTCTCAAGCTCGATTATCGCGGCGTTGTAATTGCGAACGGCTATGTAGGCCTTTGACTTTGAGATGCGGTCACGCATCACCTCAGACGCCGTGGGCTGGACCGCGGCCGGAACCGCTCCCGTAGAAGCGGTTGGGGCCGTTTGGGCCCCTATGAAAGTAACAAAACTTAGTAAAACCAGTAAAACCGAAGTGTTAAACCTTCTGACATTTGACGGCATTTATAGTCCTCCATATGACTTATATCTTCCGTAAAGGTCAAGCGAAAAACCCCTTGAAGGCTCACTTATACGACCTGTTTAGCTCCCGAAAAAATCATCGAAACGAGCCTTTATGGTGGGGCCCGCTGATCAGTTCGCTAAACTCTTGATGATTTTTTCGCGGTATGCGTTTGCGTCTTTCTTTATAGCATTTTCGTTCAACGTGAGCAAACTTCGGTTTAACATGACGATCCGGCCATTGATGATCACGGTGTTTACATCCGACGCTTTTGTTGCGTAAACGAGGTGAGAATAGACATTATAAAACGGAGTCTGATGAAGCGAATCAAAATCGACAATGGCGATATCGGCACGCTTTCCGGCCTCGAGCGAGCCGATCAGTTTGTCGAGGTTCAGGGCACGAGCCCCGCGGATCGTTGCCATCTCAAAGGCCTGCTCGGCGGGCAGTGTTTTAGGATCATTAGTGATCAGCTTATGGAGTTTGGCGGCGAGGTCCATCTCCTCCCACAGGTTGAGGTCATTGTTGGAGGCAGCACCGTCGGTGCCGAGGCCGACGTCAACCCCCTTAGCAAGCATCGCGGGAACCGGCGATACGCCCGAAGCAAGTTTCATGTTCGAGGTCGGGCAATGCACGCTGCCGACACCGCGCGAGCGGTAAGTGTCGATCTCCTCCGGCGTCAGCCACACACTGTGGGCGGCGATCGTACGGCTCGACAGAAAGCCGATGCTGTCGAGATAGGCAACCGGCGTTTTGCCATACTGGGCGAGGATGTCATCGCGTTCCTTTTGCGTTTCGGCCACATGGATCAGGACCGGCGAATTGAACCGGTCGGACTGGGCTCGGATGGCCTTAAGATGAGCGGTCGAAACCGTATACGGTGCATGCGGAGCGGCGGCCGCGACGATCAGCGGGTCATTCTGCCATTTTTTTAAGAAACGCTCGGTATAGGCGATAGCTTCGTCGGGCGTCTTATGGTCGGAAACAGGAAACTGGATGATCGTCTGTCCGAGAACGCCGCGGACACCGGCTTTTTTGGTTTCCTCGGCGATGGCATCCTCGAAATAATACATATCCGCATATGTAGTTGTACCACCGCGGATCATCTCGGCAAGCCCCAGACGGGTGCCGGCACGAACAAAATCCTCGGTGACATTCTTGGCCTCGGCAGGAAATATGAACTTCGTCAGCCAGTCATTAAGGTCCAGGTCATCCGAGATCCCGCGAAACAGCACCATCGGTATGTGGGTGTGGGCATTCACAAGGCCCGGGATCACGACTTTGCCCGCTGCATTGATCGTGCGCCGGGCACGAACACCTCGAGCCTCAGCTCGCGTACCCACCATCACGATCGCGTCACCCCTGATCCCGACCGCGCCGTTCTCGATCACCTCACGCTTAGCGTTCATCGTAACGACCGTGCCGCCGACGATAAGAAGGTCAACGGAGTTCGCCCTTTGGGCAGGGGTTAAAACAACGCCTAGAGTAAGGATTGAAAAACAAACAAATGATGTTAGATATCGATTCATTTATTCAGAGAATCATTTCAAAAACTTAGAATCAAAAGCCCTCGGCAAAAGTTCGCCGGAAGATATCGTTTCTGTCCGGCCCTGCAGATTAGACAGAATGACCGGCACATCCCCGCAGAATTCCCAGATGATCTGTCGGCAGACACCGCACGGCGGGGTGAGTTCCTCGGTATCGACAACGACGGCTATCCGTTTGAAGTGCTTCTCGCCGCGCGATATGCCTTTCCAGATGGCAACCCGCTCGGCACAAACGGTCAGGCCGTAACTCGCCGATTCGACATTGCAGCCGACGTAGATATCTCCGTTATCGGCCTCCACGGCGGCGCCGACTTTAAAATTTGAGTATGGGGCATAAGCATTTTCGCGAACATCCCGTGCTGCGTCGATCAGGTCCTGGTCAATGTTTTCTTTCATTACTTCTCAACAGCCTGTTCCTCTTTTAGCTTCTCACGAACAAGGCCGCATAGGAGTTTGACGCTCACGCCCGTTTGGCCGCCCTCCGGGATGATTATGTCCGCGTGCCGTTTCGACGGCTCGACAAATTCGAAGTGCATCGGCCGTATGGTACGGGCGTATTGCTCGAGAGTGCGTTCATATGATCGGCCTCGTTCCGTAAAATCGCGCTTCAGCCTCCGCATCAATCTAATATCGTCAGGTGTATCGACGTAAACGCGGACGTCCAGCAGATCCAGGACACGGGGTTCGGCAAAGATCAGGATGCCCTCGACGATCACGACCGGCTTTGGCTCGATGATCTCGATCCGATCGCTCCGCGTGTGGGTCTTAAAATCGTAGAGAGGCATCTCCACCTTGAGGCCCTGCTTGAGCCGCATTATGTGATTGACGAGCATATCGCTGTCGATCGAATCCGGATGGTCGAAGTTTGCCTGGTGCCGCTCATCCAGCGGCATGTCAGAGAGGTTTCGATAGTACGAATCCTGCTCGATGAGCACCACATTTTCGGCGCCGATCGAATCGACGATCGACCTTGCTATCGTGGTCTTTCCGGAACCTGTTCCTCCGCAGATACCTATGATCATTTATGCCCCTATATCCTTGATCGTTCGAATCAAAAGTTCGCTGAATATTTCAGCTACGCGTTCGCCTGTTTCGATAACCTCTGCATGGTCGATCGCTTCCGCCGACATGCCGGCGGCCAGGTTGGTGATACATGAAATCCCAAGCACTCTGACACCCATGTGGCGAGCCGTTATGGCCTCGGGCACAGTGGACATTCCGACCGCATCGGCGCCGAGCATACGGAGCATTCGTATCTCGGCCGGGGTTTCATAGGTCGGGCCCGACAGTGCGCAATAGGTACCCCTATAGACAAATTCATTAAGCTCGGGGTCGATACCATTCTCGAATCGCTCATTCGCAATTTCGACTGCATGGTCATGGGCGATTTGCTGAAACTCTCGATCGTAGACCTCGGTCATATCAGGAAACCTCGGACCGAACCGGTCATCGTTAGGCCCCCTCAGAGGGTTAACACCCATGCAGTTCATATGGTCCGAGATCACCATCAGGCTGCCCGGTGTCATATCGGTATCTAGGCTGCCCGCAGCGTTCGTGAGGATCAGATTCCTAATCCCCATCAGCCCGAAGGTACGAACCGGCAGCGTAACCGCATCCATATCGTAGCCTTCGTAATAATGAAAGCGGCCTTGCTGGACGGCGATTCTTATCCCCTCGATCTCGCCGAGTACCAGCTGCCCGGCGTGGCCCTCAACAGTTGATCGAGCGAATCCCGGGATCGATCCATACGGGATCCGCACTGCATTCGAAAGCCGGTCCGCGAATGCTCCGAGCCCGCTGCCTAACACGACGGCAGTTCGGATCTCGTGTGGGTATTCGGATCGGATAAACTTTGCAGCCGCGGCTGCCTTTTCGTAACTCATAGGGAGTTCAGATTAGCATAGACACGCGTAGCCGGGGCACCAGGATGTTCAATTCTCCTTTCTGTACGGGATACCGAGCGCCTTCGGAGCACGCGAGAGGCCGATAAACCCGGCGAGAACAATAATGGTCAGGACATATGGGATCATCTGGATGAACTGTACCGGTACATCTTCGCCCGACGGCATTTTGATAACACCCTGCATCTGGATCGCGAGGGCTTCTGTGAAGCCAAAAAACAAACAGGCAAAAAGCACCCATCCCGGACGCCATTTTGCGAGGATCAATGCGGCGAGGGCAATATATCCGCGGCCTGCGGTCATCCCGCGGGTGAATAAGGACGACTGGCCGATCGAGAGATAAGCTCCGCCCGCTCCGGCCAGTACGCCTGACAGAATTACGGCAACGTACCTGAGCTTGATGACGTTCACGCCCGCGGCATCCGCAGCACTGGGATTCTCGCCAACAGCTCGTATCCGTAATCCGAACGGCGTCTTATAAAGCACGTACCAACAAACCGGAACCAGCAAGATGGCTATGATCGATGCCAAGGACACTCGATTAAAAAAATCCGGAAGCAGAAACTGCTGTGCGATCTGCTCAGTAGAACCGGCAGAATCGTATAGACGGCTGCTAATAACCGCCGGCAGACCGAGCATCAGCAAACTTATCGCAAATCCGGTAACCACCTGATCGGCTTCAAATTTGATAACCGCCACAGCGAAAACGAGCGCTACAAGAGCTCCAACCGCCATTCCGCTCAAAAATCCGAGGTAGGGATTGCTCAACTCATAAGTGACCACAGCAGCAGTAAATGCACCCGCGAGCATCAACCCCTCAAGGGCGATGTTGATCACCCCTGCCCGCTCAGAGAACATTCCGCCGAGAGCCGCAAAGATCAGGGGAGTCGCCAGCCTTATCGTGGAAAATAGCAGGATGAGTAAAAACGTAGGTGTGAGTAGTTCGCTCATCTTATCTCCTCGTGAACCGCTGAAGCGAGGCAACAAAAATAATGATTATGGCCTGGAGCACCTCGACCAGGTCCTTTGAAACGTATTTAGTTTCGATATCCACAAAGATCTCGCCGCGTTTTAGCACAGCAAAAAAGATTGCGGCAATGAAAATGCCCAGCGGATGATTGCGGCCCAGGAGCGCCACAGCGATACCTAAAAAGCCCCAGCCGTTGGAAAATCCATCGTAGTATCGGTAGCGATAACCAAGCACTTCACCGATCGCAACCATACCCGCTAGTCCGCCGGAGATCGTCATAGCGATCACGATCTGTTTCTTTGGCGAAATACCGCCGTATTCTGCGGCGGTCGGGTTTTCGCCGACAGCTCTGAGCTCGTAACCCCATTTTGTTTTCCAAAGAAAGATGTACACCAGCACGCACATCAGGATCGCCAGCAGAAAGGCTACGCTAAGCGGCACAAAATCCGGCATTCCCGGAATATATTGGCTGATCCGCGGAATATGCGCATTCTGCCCGATCTCAGCCGTCTGCATGATCGGATCGCCGGGGATCTTGTAATAGTACTGCGTGAAATAGCTGACAAGGGAGATCGCCACGAAGTTCAGCATGATGGTATTGATAACCTCATGCGAACCGAATTTAGCTTTGAGAATGCCGGGTATCGCTCCCCAGATGCCTCCGGCGACCACGGCGGTAACTATGCACAATAAAACCAGTAAGACGGCGGGAAGGCTAAACCATGACCAGTTCTCCTCCTTGCCGAAAACATTGACCATCGCTCCGCCGAACTTTATACCGACCCAGGCGGTGGCGAATGCCGCAACATATAGCTGACCTTCGGCACCGATGTTCAACAAGCCGCAGCGGAATGCGACCGCTACCGCCAGCCCCGTAAAGATCAACGGAGTGGCGATAAATAGCGTGTATCCGATATCGTTAAGCGACCCGAAAGAATTACCGATGAGTTGGTAATAGGTCTCGAAGGGATTATCGCCGATCAGGAGGACGATTATTCCTCCAACTACAAACGCCGCCAATACCGCCACGAGGGGCCATAGTACTTCACGAAATAGGTTCATTTTCTATTCGGCCAAATCATTTTTTTATAGGAACGAGGTGTCAACAAATATAACTGAGAAACCTATAGGTGTCACCCAACGACCTGCAATTGCCTGCCTAATTTGACGAAAAAAAGTTTTTAATGGGACTTGACAACGATACACTCATATTTTATTATCCTTATAGACTAAGTAATTAGTCATTACCCGAATTATGGAGGAAATGATCATGAACGTAGTCAAATACGACCCCTTTAGGGAATTACGCAGTTTACAGGATGAAATGACACGGTTATTTGCCGGCGGCGGATTGGGCCGCGAAGAGATGCTGAACGGTGCATGGAGCCCAAAAGTCGACATTTTCGAGAATAAAGACCATCTCGTACTTGAGGCTGAGCTTCCCGGAATGAACCGCGAAGATTTCGAACTCTCGTTCGAGAACAACGTTATTTCGCTCAAAGGCGAACGGAAATTCGAAAAGAAAACTGAGGGTGATAACTATCACCGCGTGGAACGCGCGTATGGAGAATTTACGCGATCTTTCACATTGCCGCAAACGGTAACCGCGGACGGTGCGACGGCTGAATTCAAGAACGGGATTCTTCGCGTCAGCCTTCCAAAACGTGAGGATACCAAGGCCCGGAAGATCGAGGTCACGGGCGGCGACGCCGAACCGAAGACGATCGAGGCCCAGGACCAATCGAAAACCGCTGGCGCATAACTATAGAGGGTGAACGAAAAGCGGTGAAGGGTGAGCGATAAAAGTCTCACTCTTCACCGCTCATCATTTACAATGAACATATGAGATTCGACAGATTCACTATTCGCGGCCAGGAGGCCGTTCAGGAAGCCGTTGGCCTTGCCGAGAAAAACCAGCATCAGCAGGTTGAACCTGAACATTTGCTCGCAACGATGCTTGAGCAAAAAGAAGGTGTCGTCAAACCTATCTTCGGAAAGATAGGGGCAAATGCGCAGGCGATCCTGACTGAGCTTGAGGCGGTGATCCAGAAATTCCCCCAGGTCTCAGGCGGGCAGCAATATTTTAGTTCGCGGACCAACACCATCTTTCAGGCCGCGCAGAAAGAAGCTGAGAAGATGGAAGACGAGTATTTGTCGACCGAGCATCTGCTGCTCGCGATCGCCGAGGAAAAGATGGGCGACGCGGGGCGAATACTTCGTTCAAATGGGGTTACGCGCGACGATCTGGAAAAGGTGATAACCGATATGCGTGGCGGTTCGAAAATAACCGACCAGAACGCCGAGGAAAATTTTCAGGCGCTGGACAAATATGCTCAAGACCTGACAGATCTCGCTCGCAAGGGGAAGCTCGATCCGGTCATTGGCCGTGACGATGAGATCCGACGAACGATCCAGATACTCTCGAGGCGCACTAAGAACAACCCGGTCCTTATTGGAGAGCCGGGGGTTGGTAAGACGGCCATTGTCGAAGGCCTCGCCCAACGAATAGTCTCGGGCGACGTGCCCGAGACCCTAAAGAATAAGCGGCTGGTTTCGCTCGACTTGGGGGCGATGCTCGCGGGAGCTAAATATCGGGGAGAGTTTGAAGATCGACTTAAGGCGGTCTTGAAGGAGATCGAAAAGGCCGAGGGCCAGATCATTCTTTTTATTGACGAACTTCATACGTTGGTCGGAGCAGGCGCTAGCGAAGGTGCGATCGACGCATCGAATATGCTCAAGCCGACTCTCGCAAGAGGCACTTTGCGCGCCGTTGGTGCTACAACTCTGAACGAATACCAAAAGTACATCGAAAAGGACAAGGCCCTCGAACGACGATTTCAGCAAGTTTATATTGGCGAGCCAAGTGTCGAGGACACTATTGCCATTCTTCGTGGGCTTAAGGAGAAATACGAGGTCCACCACGGTGTAAGGATCAAGGATGCGGCAATCGTTGCTGCTGCAACTCTTTCCAATAGGTACATTACGGATCGATTCTTGCCGGACAAGGCGATCGATCTGATCGATGAGGCCGCATCACGTATTCGCATCGAGATCGACTCGCTGCCGCAGGAAATAGACGTTCTTGAGCGCGAGATACTGCAGCTTGAGATCGAGCGGCAGGCACTTACCCGAGAAACTGACGAAAAGTCCAAGGAGAGGCTCGACGATATTGAGCGAAGGATCGCCGATCTGAACGAAAAATCTTCCGCGATGAAAGCCAAGTGGCAATCGGAGAAGGAAGAGATCGAAAAGATGCGAAAGGTCAAAGAGCAGCTTGAGCAGGCCAGGCTTGAACTCGAACGTGCCCGACAGGGCGGCGATCTGAATAAGGCCGCCGAACTTCAGTACGGCCGTATCCCCGAAATGGAAAAGGTCCTGGAAACTGAACAGGAGCGCCTCGCCGAACTTCAGAAAGACGGTGTTTTCCTGAAAGAAGAGGTTGACGAAGAGGATGTTGCCGAGGTCGTGGCAAAATGGACGGGTGTGCCGGTTTCGAAGATGCTCGAGGGCGAAATGCAAAAGCTGATCGCCATGGAAGACAATCTCAGCAAGCGTGTGATCGGCCAGGATGAGGCACTTGAGGCCGTTGCGAATGCCGTAAGACGGGCACGTGCCGGGCTGCAGGACCCGAATCGGCCGGTTGGCTCTTTTATCTTTCTCGGTCCAACGGGCGTGGGTAAAACGGAAACGGCCCGGGCGCTAGCCGAATTTCTTTTTGACGATGAACGGGCGATGATCCGACTCGATATGTCTGAGTATATGGAGAAACATGCGGTCGCTCGGATGATCGGAGCTCCTCCCGGATATGTCGGTTATGACGAAGGCGGGCAGCTAACGGAAGCTGTTCGGCGACGGCCGTATTCGGTCGTTCTATTCGACGAGATCGAAAAGGCGCACCCTGATGTTTTCAATGTGCTGCTTCAGATCCTGGATGACGGCCGGCTGACTGATTCGAAGGGCCGCATTGTCGATTTCAAGAACACGGTGCTGATAATGACGTCGAATCTCGGCTCGCGCGAGATCCAGTCGGCGACGGAAAATCCATTGGCGGACCGTAATATTAAGACTGAAGTTCTCCAGGTCCTGCGCGAACATTTCAAGCCGGAGTTTCTCAATCGAATTGACGACATCGTCGTGTTTAAGCAGCTTAGTCGTGAACAGATCGCTGAGATCATCGACGTGCAGCTTGAAAAACTGCGGAAGAATCTTGAGGAACGTGGTATCACAATTGAACTAGACGATGCAGCTCGTGCGCTGCTTATTCAGGAAGGTTATGATCCGGTTTATGGCGCGAGGCCGCTGAAACGGGCGATCCAGAATCTTGTGCAAAACCCCTTGGCGATTAGTCTTTTGAATGGCGATGTTTCCAGTGGTCAAAAGGTGAGAGTATCCGCCGAAAACGGCGAAATGAAGTTTTCGCCGTCCGAAGGTGAAAAGAAGACAGCCAGGGTATAGCGGTACGAAATTGAGTTCGCCGCTCGCGGGTTTATTAATCCGCGTCGGCGATTTACTATCTTAATTAGAGTGTTTAAGAGAAAGAAAATGAACGAAAGAGAACTAGAGAATTCCGGGGAACCCGTTTTGCCGGTCAATGACAAACGCCGCTTTAACGATCAGGGTGAGCGGATCGCTGAAGATCCCTCTCCTTCCGAACCGATCAAACCGCCTCAGGAAGTGGCCCTGGAAGCCCGGCTGAAGGCCGAGACCGAACGTCGCGAAGCGGCCGAGGCCAAGCTCGTGGGCGTACAGGCCAAATTCGAAGAGGCTAAAGCCGGCCTTGAACGCGAGACTGCTGAAATGCGTTCGCGGCTAATGAAGACACTTGAGGATCGCGGCAAACAGGCCCAATTTAATTTTCTTACAACGCTGCTGCCTGTGCTCGATAACCTGAATCTGGCAGTTGCTGCAAGCGAGACCGATCCGTCGATCGAGAACCTGCGCCAAGGGGTTGTCGGAACGGCCCGCAGCTTCGAGAGAGCCTTGATCGATGTAGGCGTAGAGCCGATCGCCTCTATCGGTGAGGTATTTGACCCTGAATTGCACGAGGCCGTCGACATGATACCCGCCGATGCCGATAGTGTCGGCAAGATAGTAGCTGAATATTCCAGCGGGTATAAGTTTGGCGACCGACTTCTGCGGCCCGCCCGTGTTCAGGTGGGAAAGGCGATCGCGGAATCGGCTGGGGAATGATCTCAGTAGCCACAAGTGGGAAAATTCTTCCAGGCATGGGCGGTCCAATGTTATAATGGTTTTTGGACATAGTCTCTCGCATTGGCCGCATCAAAGCTTCTGGTTTCCGCAGCAGGTAATATGGCAGATATAGACGCATACAAAGATAAATTCAGTGAAAGTGGGCAGCGCATTCTGGAAACCGCTTTGAGCGAATCCAAAAAGCGGGATCAGAACTATGTTTCGATCGAACACATTCTGCACGCAATATCCTTTGAAGAGGAAGATCTTTTTTCGGCAACGATGCGCGACCTTTCGGTCGATCCGCGTTCGGTCAAACTGTTGATCGAGAAACGAATGGAGGATGGCCGGCAGCACAGCGGGAAAGGCTTTAGGATCGCACCGGAAACAACTGAACTGTTCAAGCGTTCAATGGACCGTGCCCGTTCTCAGGGCCGTCGGGTGATCGATGCAAGTGATATTTTTTATGTTCTTTCCAACGATGAACGCAGCGTTTTAAATGAAGTATTACAAAATCTTGGAGTGCCGTCCGACGAGGTAGCCCAAACCGCTCGTACCCGTATACGAAAGCTCGAGAAGGAAGAGGAACGCACGCGGCAAAAATATGAGCTTCCGTCATTTCTCAGGCATTTCGGGGTTTCGCTCAACAAGCTGGCCCGACAGGATAAGATCCCACCGACGATCGGACGTGAACGCGAGATTCTCCAAATGATCGAGATCCTTTCTCATCGTGAGCGTTCAAATTCGCCCATGCTTGTGGGGGAACCGGGCGTAGGAAAGACGGCGGTCGTTGAGGGCCTTGCCCGCCTTGTCGAGCTAGAGCCAGAAAAGGTTCCTATTCGTCTTAGAGACGCACATATTGTGCAGCTTCAGATGGGCGGTCTCGTGGCCGGAACGATGCTTCGCGGCATGTTCGAGGAACGGATCAAGGGGATTATTGATGAGGTCAAGGAAAAAACGAATATAATCCTCTTTATCGATGAAGCCCATACCATAATCGGTGCAGGTGCCGCTCTTGGTACGACCAGCGATGCCGCTAATATGTTCAAATCGGCGCTGGCGCGTGGCGAACTGCGGATCATCGGTGCTACGACCATTACCGAATACAAAGAGTATATCGGTGAGGACGAGGCCCTTGCCCGTCGGTTCCGCCTTGTAAAGGTCGAGGAGCCGACGATCGATGAAACCAAAGAGATCCTGCTGGGACTGCGCCCCCGATTAGAAAAGAATTACTCGGTCACGATCTCTGATGAAGCAATTAATACGGCTCTCGAGATGTCGCCGAAATACATTCGAAATCTCCATTTACCGGATAAGGCGATCGGATGGCTCGACACGGCATCGGTCAAGGTCGAGATCAACGAGCCTGCCGAGATGATCGTCCGGCCGGAGCATATTATCGATGTCATTTCGCAGGAATCACGTATTCCCAAGGACATGATCTATCGGGACACGTCTGACCGTTTCTCAGTAATGGAATCCTCGTTGGGCCATCGCGTGATCGGCCAAAAGGATGCCGTAAGGGCGGTTGCCGAACGTTTGAGACTTAATAAGGGACCGCTAAAAGAAAATCATTACGCGCCAGACGGTGTGCTGCTCTTTTTGGGGCCAACAGGTGTAGGGAAAACCGAGCTGGCCAAGGCAGTAGCCGAATTTATGTTTGGCGATGAAAGTAAGATGGTCCGTATCGACATGAGCGAGTATGGCGAGGGTACGGTAGGTATCGAGAAACTGATCGGTCTGCCGCGCGGTATCGTCGGATCCGAGCGGGGCGGCCTGTTGACCGAGCAGCTTCGTGACAATCCATACACGGTTCTGCTACTGGATGAGGTGGAGAAAGCATCGCCTTATCTGATGAACATATTCCTTCAGGCCTTCGATGAGGGTTGGATCACAGACGGCCGCGGGAAGAAAGTTTACCTTTCCGACGCGATCGTCATCATGACCTCTAATCTCGGTTCGAATAACTTTAAGAAATACGAGCAGCCTCTAGGATTCGGCCAGAAATCACAGGGCGATATGAAGCAGATCCGCGGCGACGTGATGAAAGCAGCTGAGGAGCGTTTCACGCCGGAGTTTCGCAACCGCATCGACGAGATCATCATTTTTGCTCCTCTCACGATGGATGAGGTTCGTGACATCGCCCAGATCTACCTCGGCAAGATCAAAAAGAACATGGAACGTCAGGGCAAACTTGTTGAGGTGACCGATGCCGCACTCGACTTGCTGACTGAAAAAGGCTTTAGCCAGGCGTATGGAGCTCGTTTCCTTAAACGCCACATCGATCAAAAGGTAAAGCTCCCTATCACTAACGAATGGAAAGCCTCCATCAAGTTTGTGGTCGATGTTTCCGAAGGTGAGATCATGGTTAAGCCGGGCGATGTATTCAGCTTGAATTAAACCTGACCGCACGTTTTTTGCATCATAGGCTCGATGATATTATTTCACCGAGCCTATTTCTTTATGAATTGTCAAAGATCATTGGGCAGCCATTTTCTGGGATTACTTCTTTTGCTGGCAAGTTTTCCCCTAGTGGGGTTATCCCAGGAAACCGTCGGCAAGCCCGGATCGGACGAGCGTGCGGAAACGGTGCTTGCCCGGGCGATCGATCGCGTCGGGGGCAGCCGATACCTTCAGATCAAGACCCAGGTGAGTAGGGGAAAATTTACGGTGATGAAGGCAGGGACCGTAGTGTCCTTCCAAACTTTTTTCGATGCGATCGTGTTTCCGGATCGCCAGCGAACGGAATTCAGAAGCCGCGGAACTAAGCATATACAGGTGAATACTGGTGATTCAGGCTGGGTCTATGATGGCGACCAGGAGCTGGTCAAGGTCCAGACCGAACGTCAGGTTGGGAATTTCAAACAAGGCATCCGGACAAGCCTTGATAACTTGCTCCGCTCATACTGGAAGGGCGATGCGGAGCTTAGCTACGTTGGCCGACGGCCCGCAACCCTCGGAAAGAGAAATGATGTCTTAAAGCTCACCTACCAGGACGGATTCGAGGTCGAATTCGAGTTTGCCGCCGATAACGGCCTTCCGCAAAAAGCCCTTTATAAACGGACCGACATCAGCGGTGAAGAAATCGCAGAAGAGGACCGTTATGCTCAATTCATTGAATTTAAGGGCGTACATTTTCCTTTCGTAGTTGACCGCTTTAGCAATGGTGCTCACCTTTCGCGGATAAACTACGAATCCGTTGAGGTGAATCAGCCGATTCCCGACACCATTTTCGACAAGCCCGCGACGCCTAAAGACGCACGAAAAGACGTCAAACTCAGCGGAAAGTAGGTGAAAGGGCGGCACTTGGCCGCCCCGTAACCACTCCCTAAATAAACGCAAAATCAAACTGCGCCTGATGGACTGATTTGTCCGAAGCTATGTCGATCGCTCCGAGATACGTTTCGATCTCATCGAGCACCTCGCGTTCCGAATTCCGGAGCGTATTTGCCACGTCCGGATGGACACGCAGGGTAGTGCGGCGAACGTCCTCGACATTCTTTGAGAGCCGCCTCGCTTCCATGAGAATTTCGTAGCACACAGTACTCGGTGATTTGACCCAGCCGGCGCCCTCGCAATAATCGCATGGAGCGCACATGGTCCGCTCGAGCGATTGTTTGACACGCTTTCGGGTCATGATTATCAGACCGAAGTCGTTAAATGACAACACCTTGGTCGGCGAACGGTCCGATGACAACGCTTCCTGCAGCGCCTGCGAGACCTTGTGGCGGTTTCGCCGGTCTTCCATATCGATGAGGTCGAGCACGATGATGCCGCCCAGGTCACGAAGTCTGATCTGCCGGGCGATCTCGTCCACGGCCTCCATATTGGTCCGGGTGATCGTGTCCTCGAGACGGGCATTGCCCTTACCGACGAATTTGCCGGTGTTTACGTCGATCGCCACCAGAGCCTCGGTCTGATTGATCACGAGATAACCACCGGACCGCAGCCAAACTCGCGGCTTGAGCGCCTTATCGATCTCTTCCTGAACGCCGTAATAATCCAGGATCGGCTCATCGCGGGTGTAAAGCTTGATCCGATTCACCGAACGCGGCTGGATGAGATTGATAAATTCCACCGTTCGCAGATATTCTTCTTCGCTGTCTACACGGATCGCTGTGAAATCGTCGGCCAGCTGATCACGGAGTATCCTCTGCACGAGGTCGAGGTCCTGATGGACGAGTGCCGGAGATCTTTTCTTCTCCGAACCTTTCTTGGCGTCGGCCCACATGCGAGCCAGGTATTTGGCATCGTTTCGCAGGTCCTCCTCGGAAATTCCGATGCCCGCCGTACGGACAATAAACCCGCCGGACGGTATTTCGCTATCCTGACGAATGCGCTGGATCAAGGTCCGCAGGCGGCTGCGTTCGCTGACCGATTCGATCTTGCGTGAAACGCCGAGGTGCTCGATCGTCGGCATATAGACCAAATATCGGCCGGGAAGGGCAATATGCGATGTGATGCGTGCACCCTTTTTGGCAATAGGTTCCTTGGCTATCTGGACCAGGATCTCCTGGCCTTCTTTTAGCAGGTCCGAGATAGCGAGCTGCGGCGGACGGTCGCGGCCCCGGTCATTGCGGTCGTAACGCTTTCCGTCCGAGGGCGGGCGGTCGCCTGAAGGGCGGTCACCGGAAGGCCGGTCATTTCGGCTGCGAGGCCCGCGTTCACGTCTGCCGCGAGTGTCGCGGTTATCGCGATTATCACGGCCGCGCGGTCCGCGGTCATCCGCCGGTGCCTCTGCTTCAGCTTCGGTTTCAGCGGGCTCCTCTTTAGCTGAAGGTGCTTCTTTAGCTGACGGAGTGTCCTTAGCTGACGAAGCACCTCTTCGTGACGATGGCTCTTTCCTGGGAGCCTCTTCCGCTTCCGGAGCATCGGCCTCCTGCACTTCGAGCACTTCGCTGCCTTCTTCTCCATCCTCGCCTGTTTTACCGCCGCGCCGGCGCCCACGGCCTCCGCGTCTGACGGCCATTTCGGCTTTATCCTCTGATTCCTTCACGCTCGCCTCCGCATCTTCCAGAGCCGCGGCCTTGGTAGACTTTTTGGGTTTGGTGAACTTACCCTTGGCGGCCGGGCCGCGTTTGGCTGGAGTTTTCCGCTTGGCGGGTGCCTTAGCTTCCGCATCGTCAGAGGCTGCCTTGGTTTTACGGCGGCCCTTTGCCGGTGCAGGTTCGTCGTCATCGGCGATCCTTTCAAAGCCGTTTCCGTCGTCACCGACCTCGGCGAGCACGGAACCAACCTCGGCCTCGGCGATGGTTTCCATATCGAATTCAATGGCTCGAACCTGGTCCACGATCGCCTCCTGCATGTAAGCGTCCTTAAACATCTCGCCCGTGTCCTCGTCATCATCGCTGATGCGTTCGAAAGAGCTGTCGTACTCGATCTCGAAGAGCGGTTCCCGTTCCTGCTCTTCCTCGCGTTCATCGGATTTTTCATCCCGCTGCGGCCGAGCGGTCTCTTCTCTGGTCGTGTCCTTTTCCGGTCTGCGTCCGCGTCCGCCGCGTCCCCGTTTGGGCTTATCCTGCTCGGCTTCCAGTTCGGGCTCGCGGGTCGATTCTTCCCGTTCCTGGCGAGGTCCGCGGTCTTCGCGCGGTTCACGCTCTTCGCGAGGTTCACGCTCTTCGCGAGCATCGCGGCCTCCCTTAGGGGTTTCACCTAAAGGCTCGGTGATCTCCTGAGCGGAATCCATCTGCTTTTCGCGTTCGATGCGCGAACGTTCGATCTGATCGTTGGCCTCGCGTTTGGCATCCTCAGGCGAGCCTTTTTTGCCCTTTTCCATTACGATCCGCTCGATCTCTTCTTCCTCGTCGAAAAAGTCGGATACATAAAGAAACGCATCGCGTTCGAGCCCGATATCGACAAAGGCCGACTGCATACCGGGCAGCACCCGCATCACGCGGCCTTTATAAACATTACCTACGACGCCCGAGTTTTCCTCGCCGCGTTCAATATAAAATTCCGTTACCCTGCCGTTCTCGACAATGGCGATCTTTTTTTCGCGCCCGTTGACGCTTACGATCATTTCCTTGGCCATACAAAAATATTTATTTCCTCAAATTAGGTTCGAATTGCCGGGATGTGCGGGACTAGCCGGAGAGGTCAGATCGTAAGGATTTGAAGATGGTAGATCAGGGACTTAACTCGAGGGTGAGCACACCAAGCGCGTACTGGTTTTATAGCTTGAAACTGGAATCAGCTTCCACTTAGACAAGTAATGAAATGCGTTCACGCTGGAATCTCGTTTCGAAAAGCTCTCTGCTTTTCCATTTGCGGGGAGCACCAAATCTCATATGCTGAGATCGTGCTTCAGACCCGATAAGATCTCGATCCTGTTAAGACTCTAGTCTCTAAAAATCCTTCTGACGTTCGCTCTCTCCGTCACGACTCGTATCGCAACCCGCGGCAAACTCCGCTCAGTATATACAATCGAACGAAGATAGTAAATAGCGGGCAGGGGGCGGGGCGGTGGTCGGTGGTCCGGTGGTCAGTGGTCAGTGGCCGGTGGCAGAGAATAGGGAATGACGGGAGACGGGAGACGGGAGACGGGAGACAAGGGGACGGGAGACGGGAGGCGGGGGCAGGTGAGCAGTGAGCGGTGAATAGTGAACAGTGAACAGTGACGGGAGGGCTCATTCACATTACACAGTTCATTTCACAATTTACGATTCGCAATTAACGATTCACCATTTTCCACTTTCCACTTTCAATTTTCCGTTTCCCCTCTCCACTTTCCACTCGCGCGTCCCCCCTGTTTTTGTACCACGTTGGGACAGTGAGAATGGCGTAAGCTGCTTCGCATCAGTTCGTTACGGGCTTGGGCTGTGTACCAGTGTTTTTTCTGGAGCGGGTGATTTTCGATTTTCAAAGATCCGGATCGGTGTTTCATGCAAGAAATATCTTGCAATGGTCGCAACACGTGTAGTAGTATATACAACTGTTGGCAGATGTCAACGGTTTTGTGTATGGATGAGATAAGAGGACAAATAGGCGAAACGCGGCCGAGGTTCGAGATCAGTACGGTTAATGAGCTTTTGGCGAGGAAGACGGAGCCTTCGCGGCCGCTGTTTGGGGATATGTGGCTTACGGGGGAACTGGCGGTGATGTTTGCCGAGGCGGGGTGCGGGAAAAGCCTTCTGGCCGTGCAGATCGCGGACGGCATCGCACGCGGGGCGGCATTTAAGCCGCTGGATGCAAAGCCGCGGAGGCAGAAGGTGGTTTACGTCGACCTGGAATCGACCCATGAGCAATTCTGCAGCCGGTACAGGCACGAGAACAGCAGTTTTAAGCCGTATAAGTTCCCGGACAATTTTGTCCATGCAAGGCTGACGGACATTGCTGACCCGGGTGTTTCGGACATCGAGGCGGTGATCGAGGCGACGGGAGCTAAGGTGCTGGTCATCGATAACCTGGCACATCTGATGAAAGGGCATTCGTCAAACGAGGCGGCACGCCTGATGCGCGAACTCCGTTGTCTGTGCCGCCGTGACGGCATCTCGATACTGCTGCTGGTGCATTCGCCTCCGGCCACACTTCGCCGAGGGATAGAGGCACGCGATCTGCCGTTTGCCGGGGTGATATCGGCATTGGCGGATAATGTCTTTGCGGTGGGGCGGGTCGGTGCTGCCGCGTCGGAGCGTTATATCAAGCATCTGCGGCCGGGTGCGGCGGTACATGTCTTCGGGGCGGCCCACGTACCGTGGTTTCGCATCAGGAAGCGGGCCAATTTTACATATTTCGAGTTTCGGGGGTTTGCACGCGAGGGCGCACTGCGGATCTCGGACGGTGACCGGCGGGAATGGCAGATGATCGACCGCATTGCCGAACTAAAGCGGGTGAAGATGCCGGTGCGGGATATCGCTAAAGCGCTCGATATGTCGAAAACGACCGTGCAGAGATACGCTATGATGTGCCCGGAGCAGCCGCCCGTGGTGCGTCCGTATGTCAAAGAGCCGCCGCCGGAGACGGAGACCGATGAGTTCTGCGATGAGCCGGAAGATGCCGAAGAATGGGATCACGACAGCGATACAGAGGATGACGTTGAGGAGATTGGTTACGGAACCGATTGGCAGGATGACGCCGGGGAATGGGATCACGACAGCGGTCCGGAGGATGACTCTGAAGAAGCCTTTAACGACGGACCCGGTTGGCTGGAAGACCAGATCGAGCAGTCCGATCCCACGGCAGGTATTACCGCTCAGGAAGGCCCCGGATACGATCTTTACCCGGAAGCACACGACCGCGAGGCACCCGCCGCCGAAGCCCCGCTGCTGGAGCGGGACTTCGATAATAACGACCGGGAGATCTGGGTCGAGAAACGAGACTCAAACGGCCGCCGCCTGGTCTGGTACCTGGCCCAAACCTACCGCGGCAAGCCCAACGGCAAATACACCCGCTACGAATACCGCGGCCTAGCCGGCAACATCGGATCAACCGTCGACAACCTCCCGACCCATGAATCAGACCGCGCCCCGCCGTGACGAGCATCATATTCGTTTCACTATCTTCCCAAACATCCGGAAGCGACCTAACGTTCAATGAACTTGTGGATCTGTCAGGTCAACATGGCTGAAGGCGTTCACACATTCTTAAAAGCCGGGGGGGATCGCGTATATCACCACTGGAGGAGTACAGGTTAAGCATTTATTCACCGCTGTTTCCAAGTTGAAGTTCGAGAGATTGTCGCACAAGTCCTATTGCATAAGGGATCTCTTCAAAGTTTGCCAGCCCGAATTCGACATCCCCATTGCCCCACCGACCAATGTTGGTAATATCGCGACAAACTCCCCTAGGATCGTTGATCTCTGTAAAACGCATATTGAGCGATATCCTGAGTCGGCCTGCCTGTGGAACGACATCCACGAAATTCGTTTCAGCTTTATAGGCAACGTATAACTTAAGGAATTCCTCGGTAACACAAGGGTCAAGTGAAAGGACTTCGTGCCGGAATTCTTCAAACAGCGGCCGTATCGTGGGAGTAAGTAGATACGGATGGTCGTCAATGGAGTATACAGAAGCCTGTACCGCCAAAGTTTCCGGGCGATATGACTCAAGCACTTCGTCGGTTAAAGACGGAGAAGGCCAAACGTCCTTCGCCATCGTTGCAAGACGACGAGCCCTTTGCTTTATAGTCGATTCATTCCACGATTCGATTTGACCGAGTCCTTCATTGACGCGAAGTGGACTATGAGCAAACCCGCCCGCCATATCCCGTTTCTCAATGAATGGCCGATCGCTGTATTGAGAGTTGTATCCTGTAAGAGTTAGATTCCCCAGCGTGTGGAGCCAGGTCTTCTGAATTCTCTGCCATTCTTCGCCCAGTGATTCACGCCACGGTTGCGAAAGATTTTCATTCTGCGGCAGAATATGCTCGATTGTATATTGGTCAACGGGAACATACTCATTTCGCCCGAAATTCTCAAACCTCCGTAGCCAGTAACTTCGACTTCTGAAATTATAAAGATCGCGTGTTTGGAGATCGCGGTGAAACTCCTCGTCTGAAGGAAACCTCCGGTATGATGGAAGCAAAATAAATTGAGCCTGGACACTTTCCAAATAACGAGTTTTGTCGATCGTCTTTGTAAAAGTAGCAAAAGTCTTGTTCATCGAGTTCGTCGGGATGGCCGAAATCGCACGTCTGAACACATACGCCTCGACCAGTCGGACGATTTTAGAAAGTTCCGAATCCTCCAGAATCCCTGTGATGTAATCGTGATACAGTTCAAGCAAGAATGGATATGCAACTTCGACTTTTAATTCGCGTAGGTCGTGAAACGCTCGTCTTAGTTCGGCATTGGATTCGTTATCTATTGCCATCGAGCAGTAATAGCGTGCATATTCACGGATGTCTTTTACTAGTGACTCGATATGTGTAAGTTCGTCTGTTGTCGGCTCTTTTGATTCACGTGAATGGGTCTTGAATGCTTCATATACGGCACCAATGTTCGGGATTTCTCCAGTTTTGACTGTCAGGTAATGACGCATAAAACCGTCAAAATGCGTGCCGTAGGCTTCCTGCCCGAAATCGATCTCCATCGGCCGCCAGTAATCCCTATATAGGCGGGTTTGAAGTTCTGGCTCCAAGCCCATCAGTACAAAGTTTCGAATCAAGTCCGCCTGGCTGAGTTCCTTACCGGTGGAGTTCATGCTCTCGAAGATCAGCTGTGGATTGTCTTGGTCCCTAGTAAGGGCAATATCCACAACCACCAATTTTGCCAACCCCTTGCAAACTGTTGGCAGATCGACTGTTCCTTCTCCGATCCACTTCTTGAAAAGTTCGAAATTTGTTGTTACTCGGACAGACGGATTTTGGGGTTGCTGTCCACCGCTCACGATTGCCGTAAGCGAGTCCTTATCAGTTTGTGAGAGTATTAATTTATAGTGTCGATCGCCACTTTCTTCAGGATTTACAAGATAGTAGTTCTTAATTTTCCGCTGTGAGAAACCATCGAAGGGCTCTGTATCCCCGACCGCCTGCGCCAATGCCGCAAGCAGGAGTGAAAGTGTGGTTAGGCGTTGCTGACCGTCTATAACGAGTAATGGGACCTGATGCGTCACTTGTGATAAACCACTTTCGACATAAACGATGGATCCCACAAAGTGAACAACAATATTGTCTGTCTTTCCGCATCGCACTATATCGTCCCATAATTGTCGACACTCTTTCTCGGTCCATGAGTATGTTCTTTGATAGATTGGAATCACGAATTGAGGCGACTTCTTTAGGAAATCTAGGAGTTTCGCTTCTGTTGCTTTCATATTTGTTTCTGTGGGTCGATCAGTTCCGTTTGTATCTGTTTCTTTGACAGATTATTCATCGAAACTATTGTTAAACGTCAATCGGACCGTGGGAATCGGATTAGGTGCGATATGCGATTCTTGATTTGTTCAACATATAGATTCCTCGCTCTGACTATTGTACGTCATTGCCGGGAACGCGGGCGTCCCCGCCTGCAAGCGTTCGTCCGGACGCTGACGAGCGTGGTGGGCATTCAGGTTTCCCAACATCAGACACCGTTACGGCGGAGGAACCGCCGTTGCAGGCGGGGACGCCCGCGGTCCAGTCGGGGAGCGTTTGTATAAATGAAACCCAATACTTCGACGGAGTACCTGAAACCGCCTGGAACTTCTACATCGGCGGCTACCAACCCGCCCAGAAATGGCTAAAGGACCGCAAAGGTTGCGTCCTGACATACGATGACATTAAGCACTATCAAAAGATAATCGTTGCCTTGACCGAAACCCACCAGCTGATGGGAGAGATCAATAAAATCGAGATCTAGCCGAGATGCTATCTACGGAACAACAATCGAATTTGCTCTGAACGTTGGCAACGGTATCAATGCCTGGGGACAATCGCATAAATTGCAGGCCCGGACCCACAGTTTTATTCGTCTCAGCACGCAACGGGGCCTATGACTTCCTTTCGATCTGGATCAGAATCTCCTTCTCATTCCCGTTTGTATTCTTGATGATCAACGTGAAATTCGCAGTAGATGTAAACAATTCGGCAGGGGGAGTGTTCAGGGTGATACGAAGCGCCTGCCCTTCCGCTGTTGTTTTTTCGATCTTGTCGATTGTCCAACCGGCAGGAGCCGGTTCCTTGAATCTGGCGGCTGTCACGCCACCCAAGTTACTGCCGTTAATCGTTAAAGTCACCGATTCGCCAGGAGTGGCGGCAGGCACCACGAAGGCAGGGTCTGCAAGCAATATATCAGGCTGAACACCAAGCTGTAGCGACCGTGGAGCGCTCCTCTGACCGATCTGATCCTCAAGAACCAGCGTAAAAGCTTCGGTGTGATCGCTGGACAATGTCACTGACGCCTCAATGCCACCATCAACTCTTAGAATGTCGCCAACGGATATCCGTGCATCACTCGGAACGACTTTTACCACCAAGCTGAAGTTCGAACCTGTGAATCGCACGGTTCCCATCACCGTTTCCTTGTGAGGATCGCGCATTGGAGCTGTTCCTTTCCATTCTGCACTTGTAACGTCAGGTACAGCAGGGTTGACGACCCTTAATTTAACGATATTCTGACCGGAAGCGACTGGGTCAGTGAAAGGACCCGGCACGAGCTCGAATTCATATATGCCTTCCGGTGTAGTCAACGGAACTTTCGAGATGTTCACGACCAGTCCTCTGCTCTTGTCAAATACCGGTGTCCCGATTTCGATTGCACCTGCACCGTTCGACACGGGTTGCAGACTCACACCTTTTAGGTTCTCACCTTGAATGATCCATTGAAGGTTTTCGGCACCGCGCACAACTTCTTTGGGTTTGAGTCGATTATCTTCATTCGTTTTAGGACTATTTTGCCGGATCTCGATAGGGAGGCTTACGGCTCCCCCACCAGTCTGAACGCTGAATGTGTATTGCCCGAGAGCGGTATCTTCCGCCACGGTGACGTCCGCATTTATGCTGGTTTGAGTCGTCGTAACGGACGTGAACTCGACACCGCCTGGACCGACCAGCGAAGCACCTTGGAGGTTATTGCCAGTAAGCTGAATTGCAACGGTCTGACCAACAAAGCCCCTTTGAATATTCAGCGAAGTGACCGAAGGCTGAGGAGTAATCTCGCCGCTGGGATTGGAGGTGACACTTACCCGATTGATGTACTGAATCTGGTTGCCGATGATAACCAGCTCGCCAAGAGCTTGCGTTACGACAGTAGGATTATCCGTCTTTAGTCCCAGAAGTTTTTTGGGGATCAAAACGCGTGACCGATCCTGACGATTGTTGGATATAAGCTTTCCATCTCGAAGAATTTGGTCGTCGAGACGCTGCAATCTCGCGATCGTTTCGTCAGGAAATATCGCGGCGATCCCCTCCGGAAGCGGAGTAGTCAAAAGGTTGGTCCATTGCTCGATGCGAAGTTGTCGCGAATCTCCCCAAAAAAAATGAGAGCCGATGAGAACAGGGCCCAAAGATCTTAGAAATGTTATCGCTAAATGCCGAGGGTCCCAAAACCTCCCCCGTGTAGCCGTGCCGCGCGCAACCTGATAGCTGCTCGAGGGAGCGACATTTGGAAAATTTTCTCTTGATAGCGCCGTGGCATTACGCTTAATGCGTCGGGTGACTTCCGCTGAGGCTGACAACTCCGCGTCTAGCCCCTCGAGTATCTGCCTTGTATCGACAAGGCATTTAGCTGAATCCTTTCCACAGTCCTTGATCGCACTAGTTAGTTTGGCACCATATTTGTCTGCTAGCGTTTTCTGATCGTTGGCTGTAGCTTTGTCAACCGTTTCGATCAGTTTTGCGTATGGTCCTCGCGGGCCAAAATTAAATCCAACCCCTACGATCTGCAAATCGTATCCAGAATTATTACCAATAACAACCTCAATCGCGTAATAACGATCCGCAACGGTCCGTCCGTAGTTGTCTTTGACGATTCTGTCAGGAATAACAGCCCACATCACGTCCACTTCGGGTGAGGCCGTGGGAATCGGCCCTCGAGCTGGTAGTGCCGGGCCCTGTATTTCGATAGCGAGTGTTCGCGGCTGGCCGGCTTTCTCTTTTGCCCTGATTCTGATTGTGTACTTCCCGGCAGGCGTGTTCTTAGTGACGAAGATTTTTACAGTTAAAGTACATTTCCCATCGCTTTCAGCACCGAAACTCGCAGATTGGAAATCAATTCCTTCATTTCGCAGCGCGTTGGCATCTTGCTCGGTGTATTCGACAGGCTGCCCAGCCCAATCACCACAGGCGTTGATAATGTAGGTGACGGATGACTCCTTTCCTGATTCGATTTTCTCTATATCTCCCTTGATGGGATCTTCCGAGACAGCATACGTTGAATCTGAGCCGGATAACGGTCCGGCGGCAAGAATGCTGTTTATCAAGAGACTGACGATAAGGATTCTTACGGGAAGGCGCTTGAGTGACATTGTTAGGCTCCGAAGTCCTGCCGCGACAAAGATTCCGCGGACAGCGGGTTAGAAAAGCTAGGCAAACCAGAAAAGCGAAAGACGGTCCAGGGAACGACCTTTAAGTCATGCCAGGTTAAGTGCCAAGGTTCGGGAGTAATGCTTGGGATCTCCTCGGACCGATTAATGTGAGAAAAGCTGTCGCTAACGTCGGAGAGCGACTCTCGAACCCCTTGTGTGGAAGCGGTATTGCTGCTTGATTGGGGCTTATATACACCCGTTTTTCTTCTTGTCAAGCGTTTTTTGATATTTAATAGAAGTGATTTCAATATTTGACCAGCAAAGTTCGAATCCCCCTCAAGACTTCGCTCCCGTTTTTTTTATTCTTCAATTATGAATGACAATTTAACCGAAAACCTTTCAAAGAAATTTCAACTTTTTCTTCGGAAGTAATGGTCGGGTATGCCGCCGAGATCGCTTGGCCGCTCTCTCGACGGCGGTGCGTTGGGGTGGGTCGCTACCCCGGGTTCCGCTGCCCTTCACTCGGGGCTAATATCTGCCGCTGCTATGCAGCTTAAGATAAGCGTACGTACTGGTTTATGCGGCTTTGTTTTGAAGGCACAGCTGACGGCCGAACCAAGGAACTTTGCGGCATTACCGGTGTCTAAGTCGGTATGAGGATGCGGTGGGGGATGTTGGTTGTGATGGTGCCGGCGATGTGTTTTGCGGCGGTGTGGTTGGATGTTGGGGTTGCGGTTTACAACGATGCTGTTGCGCGGGAGGAGGCGGCGAGGGTGGCGCGGGCGTATGGTGAGCCGGCGATTAGTCTCAGCAGCTGTGGGGGTGTGGATATCGCGGGGCGGAACCGGGCGCTGATCTTATTGTTGAGCGTGCCCGCGTTTTTTCTAGGCCTTGGACGGAAGACGCGGCGGTATGTGTTTGTGTGTTATGCATTGATGGGCGTGCTCGCGTTTCACTGGATATGGTCGACCGTTCGTGCACTGGAGTACGCGGAATCGTATCGGGCGGAATTGCCTTACCTTTTGCGTGTGGCGGACCCGGTTGATTGGACCATGTTTATCGCGATCGGGGTTACACTGGCGTGTTGGGCGGGATTCGCATTGTCGCGTGAATACCGGTGGTCGCTGCCTTAGGCATTGTAAATCGTAAATCGTGAATTGAGAATCGCGAATCGTGAATGGAGGTTTCGCGGATATGCCGCGTGCTTCGCACGCTTGGTGGTTTCTTTTTCGCCGATTCCACACGTTCCGCGAAAACCGCTCCACGTGTGGTGGCTACCGTTATTTCGCCCGCTTGGCGGGCTTTTCTGTCATGATCGAGAATTTCGGCCGTCGAAGCCCGGTGAACCCGGGGCTTCGACGGCGATGTTTTTGGGGCCGCATTTACCCAGGGTGGCGGCCTATCGGCCCCTTACCTGGGCTAATTTGTTTATCCCCTTTGGGGACTGAAGTTCTGTCAGACTTTTGGCTAAAGCCATATTTAATGTTGCCGATAACCTCCGGCTGAAGCCGGAGGCAACTGATATCGGGATCATTCCACTATATCCAGATCGACCCGGATGACGCCCCAGGTGTTGGGGTGGTCGGGGATGAGGGTGGCGGAGTCGCGGGTTTTGGTGCCGGATTGTTTTAGGAGGCGTTCGAGGGCGGATTGGGGGCGGCGGCTGGCGGACATTGATTCGTAGAAGCCGAAATCGACGAAGGTTTTTGAGACGATGAGGATGAGCTGCTCGGCACCGGTGGGTTTTGTGGCGATGTAGCCGCCGAAGGTTCGTTCGATGCCGTCGCCGAGGGGTTCCTTTGAGCCGAGCCGCGGGTGGATGACCTCGATATCGCCGTTATTGAGCAGGTAGATCGCGGTGATGAAAAGCGGTTCGCCGGCGGCGTACTGGTCGACCTTTCGGCGGAGATCGCCCGAGATATTCTTTACCTTAAAATTGAAGATCGATCCGACGGGGACCCTGCCGTTCGTGACGGTTTGCAGGTCTGACGGTGCGGGCTTTGAGCCGAGACGCTGGACGACCTTGCCATCGCGGCAGTCGTCTACGATCTTCGCATTGGCGATGCGGTTGACTGTGAGAGCGATATTCTCCGGCAGCGTCGATGCGGTGTTATTCAGGCCCTCGAGATTGGTGCGGAGCACGTAATTGCGGATGACGCGGGCGATCTCGGCAGGCGTGTTGTCGTCGGGCAGAAAGAAGCGGCCGAAGAGCGGCGGGTTGCCGGGCAGGCCGTCTTCGAGATAGTAGACCTCGGTTTCGGGTGTGACCACGGGCGGCGACTGGATGATGACCTGGCCGTTATCGACGACGCAGTTGACCGCCTTGGGAAAGCGGGCGAGGGCATGCATATTCCCCGGGAAGGCCGTGGCAAATTTATCGCGTTTGAGCCTGAGCGCGCCGCTGGCGTCCTTGAGCGAGGCGGCCGTGACCGCCTGGGGCGGGACGAGGCGGACCATTTCGTTGGCGAGAAGCTGCTCGGACTTTAGCTGTTCCGAGATGCGAGTGACAAACTGCTGGTCCGCGTCGGACGCTTTGCCGCTTGCAGGTGTCGTATCTAGAGCAACGAGTACGGGACCGCCGCCGAAGACCGGCGAGGTGAGCACTACGCGCGAGAATTTATCGACTTTTCTAGCGTTCGGGCTTTCGTCGGCCGAAGGGAGTTGGACCACCGACTGAAAGTCGCGGACCTCGGCGACCACGCCGTTGGTTAGCCAATCTTTATCGCCGGTATTCGTTGTTGAGGCCGAGGAATATACAGCGACCTGGCTGCCGACTTTCAGGCCGTGAACGGCACCGGCTTTTATCACCAGTTTGCCGGCGTCGGCCAGCCGATCGATCTCGATAAAGGGGCGCACGCGTTTGGCCGCTCCGCCGAAAAGGAGCGTATCGCGGTTGCCCTCGACGCGAGGGTCCTGCCGCGAACGAGCGGCCACGGCCGCCGCTATCTCCTGCCCGAGCATTCGATAGGTCGTGCTGTGATTTGCGCGGTTCAGCGCCTCGATGAGGGCCTTGGTCATCAGGCTGTAGGGCTTTTCGCAATTGCAGAATTCTTTGGCTTCCGACTTAGCGGTGTTGGCACTCGCCGATGCGGCGATCTCAGTGTAAGTGGGTGCGTCAGCGTCGCTGGTCGGCGGGAATCGGCGTTTGTAGGGCGGATGCTTGCCGGCGTCGTTAGGTGCCTGCATGCTGATCAGTTGGTCGCCGCTGCGGGAACCGGTGCCGGAATGGCAGCTATCGAGAATGAGCGTGCTGTTGGTCGTAAAGGGCCGCAGCTCGGCCTTGAGGTCGTCGATCTCGTCATCCAGTATGTCCGGGACGCCTTCGGTCCGGCTGTCGTATGCCACGAAGGTCTCATCGAGGCCGTCATCCTCATCACCGTCCTGATCAGGATATTGCGAGCCGTGACCGCAGAAATAATAGACGATGACGGCCTCTTTCGAGTCCTTTTTTGCGGAGCGGGCATTGTCGATCAGATGCGAGCGAAACTGGCCGATGATCGCGTCTTTGGTCGCCTGCTCGTTGAGGAGCGTGCGGACGTTTTCTTTCTTGAAACCGTAGTTGTCGATCAGCGTTTGGGCGAGCAGGGGGACGTTGTTCTCGCAACCGTCGATCTTGTTTATGCCGGGCGCCTTGTAGTTTGCGATCCCGATGAGCAGGGCGTAGCGGGGCGCGTCGGCCTGGGCGTTCGCTGTTTCGAGGGCCCGCTCGGGTAGGGCGAATAACGCTGCCAGCAAAACGGCGCCAATGAGAACCAGGCGATGTGCGTATATCGGCATTCTCATCTCCAATTGCCGATCATTACAAATGGAGCCCAGTAATGCGGGTGGGCAAAGGGTTTAGCGGGGTTGGCCGCAAATCTCGGCTGCCTTGGACCCGAGTCGTCCATTTCGATAGGGTCGGACCGCCGTTTGCCAGCGGCGGGTGTCCCCTTCTTTTCCCCGGAAAGCATAGCGAGCTGGGCTTTTCGCAGGGCCTCGGCCTTGGTCCAGTCCGGATTGACACGGCGAAGGCGGTAAAATTCGCCCATCATAAGTGCCGTACTTTCATCGACGACGGCCCACAGCGATGCCATCACCGATTTGGCCCCGCGAAGCTCGATAAACTGGGCGAGCGAATCCACCTCTTTGCCATTATTCTCGGCGAGGGCCTTACTTGCTTCGATCCCCCCAAAGCCGGTGTTGCACGCCGACAGGGTGACGAGTTCGACATCGGTCAGGTTCATCTCGGGCGAATCGGCAACGTCGGCAAGAGTCAGTGCGGCATTGTTGCCCAGAAGAAGGAACGAATCCGATGTGTCGCTCCCGAGGCGGAAATGCGTGGCGAAGTGAATTACATTGAACCGGCGCTTGCCGGCGGCCGTCTGTGCGAGCTGCTGCTTCAGGGCCTGCTCGGTAAAAGCCGAATCAAGCATAGTGAATCCACCCGGTTGACCGGCTGCGGCACCACGCGACGCGCCGAAAATTTCCTCAAGCTCCTTACCGACGCCGATCAGTTCGTCAAATACGATCTTTCGCGAGGTATTCGCGTCCGTTACCTGGCTTGCCTTTGTCACGCCGGCGCCGAGGACATTCCATTCATTGACGACGTTCGCCTGCAGGCTTTGGCGGGTGGTTGAGGTGAGGACCACGTTTTGGTATTTCTCGACCAGATACCGCTCACCGTCCCACAGGGCCGCGACCGGGATATACCGAAGTGTGCCGTCGAGGCTCCAGAGCAGCGTAGTGGCTCCGGCAGCGGCGAGGTCCTTTTCGATGGGCTTGACCAGAATGTCGTAAAGCTCTTTTCCGAGCGGCCTCGGGTCGGTATTCCAGTCAAGCAAGGCCTCGCGAAAAGCGAATATCTTGCGGTTCAGGTCCGCGGATAAGATCTCGGCCTTGCCGTCCACCTGCACCTTGGGGGTGGTGAGGATCACCCGATATCGCTGGTCTCCGATGATAGTCGCAATTGCCACGGTGCCTGCTCCCCACTGTTTTAGCTTGCCCTGCAGGGCACGGTCTGCGTCGATCTCCCGTTTTTTCTCGGTGCCGAGTTCCGCGGCAAGCTCCTTTTCGAGAAACAGGCGAAACGCGGTGTTTGCGGCCTTTATCTGCTCATTAAGCTCGTTGTAGCGGGCCTGTTCGGAAAACGTTTCGCCGGTAGCAAGGGCTCGCCGCTTTTCATCGAGTTTGGAAAGCTCGGCCGCGAGCCCGGTGACGCGTGTTGAGAACGAGCTATATTTTTCCAGCGCGGTGCGTTCGTTTGCTCTGAGGTCCGTGCGTTTCGCGAGGTTTTCGATCTCTTTGGAATCGCGGCGGATGAAGCCGGACAATTCCTCCTCCTTGAGCATAGCCAATACCTGCTGGGCCTCCGGCAGCCGGCCTTCGGCGATCAGCGTGTCGGCCAGCTGCCTGTATGTTTGCTCATTGTCCTTAACGTAATTTGCCTGGATGTCCTTTTCGACCTTTTCGATCTCGCTTCTGGTCGACTGGAGGAGGTTGATCGATTGTTTTCCGTAGAATATCGCGAGCGGTGCATTTCGATTCTGGATCGCAACCTGCATCATTCCCGCGAGAGCGGCTGATTCCTCGTCTCTTGCCTGGACCGAGCGGGCGATGATGAGGGCTTCCTGGAAATTCTCGGCGGCCGGTGCGGTTTTTCGCTGGGCCAGATAGTCGAGGCCGAGTTCGACACGCGCCCGAGCTTCGAATTTTGGTGTTCGAGCGGTACGGGCTGTTTCCACTGCTTCCTGATGGAGTTTGATCGCCTTATCGATCTCACCCCGCTCGCGGCGCAGAGTTCCATAGTAGTAACCGATGATGACCGAGAAGCGGTGATTATTGTATTTTTTGAAGAGCGGCATTGACTCTTCGAAATACGGGATCGCCCTGTCGTATTGTTTGAGCCGGGCATAGACGGCGGCGAGGTTGCCGAGCGTCATCGACATTTCGCGCTCGTTTTCGAGCTCTCGGCCGAGAACAGCCGAACGTTGAATATATTCTTCGGCCTTTACCAGGCTGCCCAGGCGAAGGTACGCTATACCGATATTATTCAGCATCAGCCGCTCGCCGCGTTTGTCCTTCAGACGCTGATATATCGCAAGCGCCTTTTGGTTGTTCGCGAAGCTCAGATCATACTTGCCCTGTTCGGAATGAATGGAAGCGATGTTCCCGAGTTCGGCGGCCCGTTCTGAGTCATCATTGATCTTTTCCGCTATTGCCAGGGCCTCGGAATGATGCTTTAAGGCTGCCGGGTAATCGCCGAGATCACTATAAGCCGACCCCACCCCGCGAAGTGAACTTATCTCCATCACGGGATCGCCAGCGAGTCGGCTTGTCTTGAGCGCCAACTGGTACTGAGCCAGGGCATTCGCGGTATGACCTGCGGCGAAGTAGGCCTCCCCGAGTACCTGTCGGATCGCAGTCTCGGCCCTCGGTGAGGGGCTGGTCGAGAGCAATTTCAATGCTTCATCGAGGACCTTGTGTGCGTCGCCGATCCTCTCCAACTTGGCATAGGCAAGGCCGACATTGGCCAGCATCAGGGCCTGGTTCGCCGGTTCCTTCAATGCCTTGAAATTTTCGGCTGCAATTCGGAATGATCCGGCGGACCTTTCGAATTCGCCTAAGTCGAAAAACAGGCCTGCGAGCCGTGACCGGGCCGATGCCTCCTCGTCCGGCTTTTTGATCTCAACGAATATGGAAAGGGCCTTTTCGAGACTTGCTGCCGCGGGGGCCAACTGCTTCAGGAGTCTAAAATTTTCACTGATATTCAGTAGAGCAGCGGCGTGATCTTCGCGCTTATTGGTTTTGCTGAAAATCGCGATAGCCGCCTCATAGGCCTGACTGGACTCAGCGTATCGCTTGAGCAAATGCAGGGCACCGCCGATGTTGATGTGGGCAATAGCTTCGTCGCCCTCATTCTTGAAGCTGCGATAAAGCGGGATGGCCTTGCGGTACCACTCGATCGCCTCGTCGAATTTCGATACCGAGTAGAGCCCGTTGCCAAGCCTTAGATACAAAAACGCCAGCGCAGGATCGGGCGGCAGGCCGCTGAACAGATCGATAGCTCGGCGGCTGAGGGCGATAGAGTGATCGAAATTATTTTTGTCGTATGCCCGCGATGAGGCATCTTTCAGAGCGGCCGCTGCAGCGAGCTTTTCGTCACGGGTAAGGATCGGGGCCGCGTTATGCAGCTCATAAAAACTGCCCGGCGAGTCCGTGTTCCTGGCAAAGACTCCAACGATGTAGGTATCGTCCGCATCCGCTACATAAAAGAGGTTCTCGACGCCCTCAGCACCCCGTGCCAGATCCACGTGCGAAAGGAGTTTACTTCGATCCGAGCTCAAGGCGATCGCGGCAGCAATATTCAAACCGCCCTGAACGACCTTAATGTGAAGCAGCTCGCCCTGTTTGAGCTGGACCGTGTATAAATGAAACTCTTCCTTCTTTAACGGTCGCCGTATAACCTCGCCGCGCTTTAACGCGTGCTCTACTCCGTAGACCGTTCCCTGTCCATAAGAGATGCCGGCGAGGAGGATCGCCATTACTATGGCAATGGCGATCCTTCCGGCCGTGAACAATGGATTGTCTATGATCGGACGAGTCATTGTGCCTTAACTAGAGTGCTCCGAAGATACGGGTGATGGCCATATTATCGAGCTTGCCGTAGCCCCAGTTATTATTGGGAATTGACGAACCGAACGGGTTAAGGCCGGTCTTGCTGGCGTGGGCCTTGAGCAAGTTACGGACTTCGCCGAGTGTGAGGGTCGGTTTCTTCTCGAACATCAGTGCTATGATGCCGGACGTATAAGGCGTGGCGGCACTTGTTCCGTTCATCGCACGATAATACCCGGTCGAGTCGGCCATGACATGTTCGCCGGCGTGTTTGCCGTCCTCTTTTTTCGCGCTGGCCGACTGATACCACTGGCCGGGAGCCACGATCTCGGGCTTTACCACACCGGTCCGCAGCGGACCCGGACTGGAGTAACACGAGAGCTGTTTGACCTCGAGCGACATACGGGCACCAGTGGCATCGAGGCATACGGTGCCGAGGACAACCGGTCTGCCGCCGGAATGGAAATTGTCATTCCAATCGTAGCTGCCGACAGTGATCGCGTTTTCCATGGCCCCCGGTGAGGCGACCAAATGGCTCTGGACCGCATTTTGCGGACTGAAATTTCCCAGATTGCGGTTCCAAAAATAGAGATGGGCCTCGGCCGGCTTGCCGCTCTTATTAGCAAACACAATGCTGCCGGGCCCGGGCATTACGAGGAGCCAGGCCTCCAGTTGTTTAGTGATCGGGTTAACGGAAACCTCCAGATTCTTACCCAATGGTGTGGTAGGCGAGCCACCGACCGCCAGCGTGGATTCCGCAGAATCAAAATACATACCGATATATGTTTTCTGCAGCGCATTCCAGCTGACTTGCTTTACTTCGGCGGCAAAGTTGACCTTGGCATGAATACGGTCCGATCCCTCGTTGCCGGCAGCGAAGACCAAGGCCCGGCCAGGACGAGAAAGCGGGAAGCGGGCATTCATGTGGCGTTCCATCACTCGCTGGCCGTCGTGCCCCGTAGAATGACCGCCATAGCTTCCCGAGATGATCAGCGGAGTCTGTTTTGCGGTCGAGTCGAGCCACTCCGCAATGGCATTAAGAAGATAGGCATTTTCGAAGCCAACATAACCCATTCGAACGCCGATTATCGTCGCCTCGGGTGCCACGCCGATGACCTCGGGACGTTTCAGACCGGTCGGGGTCCGGTCGGCATTTCCGTTACCGGCGGCAACACTGGCACACGCGGTGCCATGGCCGTCGAGGTCGGTCGGGGGGATCTTCGGCGTGGGTGAACGAAGCTCGGCGGTAAGCTGGGCTTGTGTGTACAGAGTGCCGATCGAGCTTCCGTTAGGAAATTTGAACGGGGCCACACTGCCTCGTCCTCGCTGGTGCGGGGTCGCCGTGTCCCACAAGTAAGCGATCCGGGATGTGGGCCTGCCTGCCGTGTCATAGGTGATGAAATCGGGATGGCGAAAATCGATACCGGTATCGAGGATGGCTATCATCACATTCTTGCCCTTTAACCCCTGATATCCGCCGCGAATGATAGTGTCGGCAATCGCCTGAGATGGAAGCGGAGCAGGTGTGACATCCGGCGGAGGCGGAGCCTGTACCCTTGGGCCGTATTCAATCCTTAGGACGTGTGGATTGGCCGCGAGAGCAACCCATGGGGCGTTATTCTCGATAAAAACATCGGCAAAGCGATCCGCCACCGTTAAAATCGTCGCCCCGGCTAGCAGCGACTTTTTCTGGTCTGTGAAAACAGCGCGCCGTGCCTCCGGGGTCTTAAACTCGATATTCAGCACCTGGTAAGTTTTAGTTCCCTGGACGGCTGCGCTCACGCTGGAAAGGGCCTGATCATCGGCGGAAGCTGCACTTAGCTGAGCAAAACTATCTACCGACATCTTGCCTGCGCGGGAATTAGCCAGGTCTGCGAGAGTAACGGTGTCGGAGGCCAAGGGCGAGGAGGAATTCTGGCCGGTGACGGGTAAGCCAATCACAAGGAAACTGGCGGTGACGGTATATGCGATAGCGAATCGCACAAATCTTCGTTTCAAATAGTGAGTTTTCAATATCATGTGATCTCCTGATGTACTTTTTTTCAGCCATTTTAGCTGTGTAATACAAGTGATGAACGGACACCGGAATGGTTTGTTGCACGAGAACAGTAAGAATTGCTATTGCAGCTTATGTGTAAGCAATCGGACAGAATCTTTTTTACCGTTCAAATAACATTAGGCTTAGCTTCTTCGCTATGTGGATGGACATCAGCAGGAGTTGACCGTCATTGCAGCACTTGCGATCCGCAACACGCCATTCGATGGCAGTCGATATCATTATAGGAGAAATTATGTCAATACCAAACAGAGACGAAACCGAAGGAAAATGGGAACAGACTAAAGGATGGGTGAAAGACAAGGCCGGCGAAGCTACGGGCGACCGCGATCTTGAAACGGAAGGCGAAGCCCAGCGTGTCGAAGGCGAAGGCCAGGAAACGTGGGGTAAGGTCAAACGCGGCGTCGGGGACGCGGTCGATGCTGTCGGTGACGCGATCAGCGATACTGGTGACCGGATAAACAGAGGGTAAATAGATTACTCGAAAAATGGATCGGGGCGGAGGGCAGGTTAGTCTTTCCGCCATTCCGTCATTTGGCATTTAGTAGATCTGAACGGTGAGATTGGCGGTGTCTTTTACCAGCCGAGTTGGAGGTAAGTTTTATGCATGTAAGAGAAGTAATGACAGCAAACCCGACCTGCTGCGGGCCGGACACGAGTTTGCAGGAAGTGGCTAAAATGATGGTTGATGAAGACTGCGGTTGTCTTCCGGTAGTCGATAAGGATATGAAGCCGGTCGGGACGATCACGGATCGGGACATTACCTGCCGTACGGTTGCCGAGGGGCGAAATCCGCTCGATCTGACAGCGGCTGATTGTATGTCCAGCCCTGTGATCTCAGTCTCGCAGGATTCCGACCTGGAGGAATGCTGCAGGCTTATGGAAGACAATCAACTTCGGCGTTTGCTGGTGGTTGACGCATCGGGCGCTTGCTGCGGCATTGTTGCTCAGGCGGACATCGCCCTTAAAGCACCCGAGGAAGTTTCAGGAGACCTTGTCAAAGAGGTATCGAAAGAGACCGCAAGCGCCTCTGCCGCATAACTAGCTGTGAGTCTGAATTAAGAAGGCCGCTTTAGGATCTTTATGAGAGTCCGAAAGCGGCCTTTCGGCATTGAGCGATCAGATCCCGTTCACGATCGCGTTCAACGTGGGAGAGTGTCTCATTGCGATATGTTTTTTGTGAGTCGGGGTGGTATTAGCCACCGACATCTTGAGCGCTTCCTTGGGCCGCTATGAGTTCCTGATTGATCGCGGCTTCGTTTTCCTGCAGCGCTTTGGCTACGGACGTGAATATCGCAGACATTTCAGTATGTTCGACGTGTTTCGGAGCAGAGCCCGGCCCCGAAAGAGCAAAGAACCGAGGATGCGTGCAGTATGAGGGGATTGCGCTGGCGGTGCTGTTTTGCCTAACCGTTTCAAATTGAATACACTTTTAAATTTGGTCTGATACTCACTTTTAAGACAAGGAAGATTCGAGAAATATGTCACACGTACCTATCACAGTGGCCCACGGGGACGGCATCGGGCCGGAAATCATGGACGCTACACTGCACATCCTTAAGGAAGCGGGGGCCCGCATCGATATCGAAACGATCGACATCGGGGAGAAGATTTACTTGTCTGGGAACTCGGCGGGAATCGCACCGGAATCGTGGGATTCGCTCCGGCGCACGAAGGTGTTCCTGAAAGCCCCCATCACAACCCCACAGGGTGGGGGGTTCAAATCGCTCAACGTGACGGTGCGCAAGACGCTCGGGCTGTACGCCAACATTCGCCCGTGTGTGTCGTACCATCCGTTCATCGACACTAAGCATCCCGTAATGGATGTAGTTATCGTTCGTGAAAACGAAGAGGATACCTACGCCGGTATCGAGTACCGCCAAACCGACATGGTCGAGTTGTGCCTCAAGCTGATCTCGCGCCCGGGCTGTGAAAAGATCGTGCGATACGCATTCGAGTACGCCGTCACGAACAACCGCAAAAAGGTCACTGCGTTTGTCAAAGACAACATCATGAAGCAGACCGACGGCCTGTTCCACAAAGTCTTTGACGAGATCGCTGTCGAGTATCCGTCGATCGAGGCGGATCATTGGATTGTCGACATCGGTGCGGCGAAGATGGCTGACAC
>JBGTIP010000036.1:0-35068 GCA_041745615.1 Pyrinomonadaceae bacterium
GATGACCGTCGCCGGGTCGAAGACGGTAATGTCGGCATCGGCTCCGACCTTGATGCGGCCTTTGAGCCGCATTCCCGGCACTACCTTTTCCAAACGTTGGGCCGGCAGCAGCGACATCTTGCGGATCGCGTCCATCAGCGACACGACCTGCTGCTCGCGAACATAGCGGCCCAATACACGGGCGAAGGTGCCGACGCCGCGCGGATGTCCCTTTCCATTCTCGAGCCGTCCGTCGCTGGCTACCATCACACGCGGGTTGGCGGCGGTCAGGCGCGCGACCTCTTCCGGTATCGCATGGCCGATGACCGGCCCGCCCTGCTTGCGGTACCGGGCGAAAGATTCTGCCGTTAGTCGTTCGCCGGTTGCCACCCACTGCAGGTCGTTGTACGTGATCCCGAAATTCTCTTGCCAGCCATCGTTATAGAGGGCCGATTCGATCCGCGTTTGCGTGGCTGTGTACGGATAGGCTTCGGTTGTTACGTCCATGCCGCGCTTAGCGGCGCCTTCGATCATTCGCAAGCAGGTGGCTGTTTGAGCCAGGCACATGCTGTTTATGTGCACGACGTGCAGCGAGGCACCCGTCGCAGCCGAGGCCGCCAGGATCTCCTGCAGCCCTGCGATCCCGCTTGTCGGCTCCTTTGCTCCGGCGAATCGCATATGAACATAATTCGCGACGCCCCGCTCAGACGCGAGCGCGAACAGGTCGAATACCTCAGTCCGCGTGGTCGTCGGCACGTAGTTGATGCCGAAACCAATACCGAGTCCCCCTTGATCAAGCCCCTGTTTAATAAGGTCGGTTACTTCCCGGACCTCGTCAGGTGTGGATGGGCGATTGATCGCGTTATCTCTCGGCAGAAACACTCCGGTGTCTTTCATCACAGCCATCTTCGCCGGGATGTGCCCGACGGTCGCGCCGAAATTGATGAGCGACCTGCCCTCGCGTGATGCGTACCACGCATGGACCTGTGACACACCGACTTCCATCTCCAGTGCTGTCGTTACACCGTCGCGTGCCTGGTACCGGTTGTTTTCCTCATTTACGCCATGCGCGTGCAGATCGATAAAGCCGGGAGCAATGACCAAGCCTTTTGCATCGATCATCGTTTTCCCACGCAATGGCCGCGTCGAGATCGACGCGATCTTACCAGCGCGAATTCCGACATGACGGACCGCATCGAGATTAGATTCCGGATCCATCACGCGACTATTCGCAAGCACGATGTCGAATTCGGCACTGCCCTGCGCTATCGTAGCTGGTGCGGCGGCTAAGAGCATTGCGAGGATCGCCATGCTGGCCTGCAAGGCCCTCACAATCGATCTCGATCTGCGTTGGGTGAGTGAGTCGCGTTTAGAAGCCTTCTTTCTTATGGTTGTACCTTTTAACATGAATATTCTCCAAACAGACTATTCCACGTAGAAATTGAGATCCTTCAAACGAAATCTATTCGCTGGCAACTTCTCGGAAGTAATGAAGCCCGGCTCAGCCGCGATCAGGTCCGGGATGCGATTGACGATGGTCGCACAGGTCAACTCGACGGTCGCCGGTCGGTTGATGATGACCTCGGTGTCGGGCTCGCCGTAAATAGTCCACACATTCTGATCGAATTCGCCCTCGGCGTATACCTTGCCAATGCAGTTGCCTTCGATCACGATACCTTCCTCTGTGGTGGTAGTGACCATAGCAGACATTCCGGTTGCGTGCCCCGCGGGAATTGTCATCTGGAGCGTTTCCGAGCGGAGATCCTTATCGTGTGTGTGCGGAACGCACTTTTGAGTCTGTTCCTTTACGGTGAGCCCGAGCTGCGAGCAGAGCCAGCCGTTCGAGTTCCACATATAGGAAGGCAGGAAGTTCTCATCATCGATCAAAGCCTGTCGTGCCTCGGACGTAATATTATCGGCAGATGCGATCTCTCGTTCGAATTCCTCAAGCGACAAGCCGGCTCCGTGGGCTTTCGCCAAAGCAATACCGTATTCCTCGACGTTGTAGCTCGACCGTCCGGTGATCTTGGTGATGGTGTGCGTGGCCCCCGCTATGATAGTGATCAGATTCCCCCAAAACACATCGCCATAGCCCGATCCGCACAGCGTAACACCTTTCTCCTTGGCCAAAATGTCCAACATCTGCGTTGTGTCGGGCGCCGAGTTCCACGGATAAAAGGCTTCCTCACAAAGCGTGATCGCATTTACACCGCTCTCGGCACAATCCATCAAAGCTCGCTTTACATCGTGCATCAGGCTCGCCGTTGTAATGATGCAGGCATCGGGCTTCGTCTCGTTCATGATCGCAACGGCGTCTTTTGAATCCTGGACGAGCACTCCCGTATTACCTATGCCTGCGATCTCGCCGATGTCCATGCCGATGTTAGAGGTTCGCCCAAAAGCGCAAACGATCGCCGCACCCTTTTCGATAGCGTAGCGCATCGTGTAAACGGACATCTTGCCGCAGCCGTATTGAGCGATCTTTAGCTTTCTCTTCATGAACAGATTCCTGGTGAACTACCTTATCGCGATCGGGTTTATCCATGCCTGAACGCCGCCGGTTATACGCGTCGGGCCTAAGGTGAACAACGATTCCCAGGCTTTGTCTTTTGCCATCTCATCAAGCTTCAAGTTTTCGAGTATGTAGATCCCATTGAGAGCAAGAAGTATCTGGTGAACCTCGTAAGAGCCCGCACCCTGTTCGAACGGGATCACCTCAAAATTTGCTGTGTCCGCACCGACCGCGGCTACACCCAGCGAGGCAAGATAGCGGGCCCCTTCGCGCCCCAAACCGGGATTGGCGGCTACGAAACGCTTGTCATCCTTGCCCAAGAGCCTCATCCATCCGGAATAAAGCAGTACAATGTCGCCCTTTTCGATCGGCTTGACGGCCTGGCGTTTCATCGCCCCCTCGATCTCGGCACGGTTGAAGGCAACACCTTCCTTGACCATATCCGTCCCGAAATATCCTGCCATGTCGAGCAAAACCGCTCGCGTAGCAATAGCCGGAATATTTTCGATGCCGAGTTTCTTAAGTCCGTCAACCTGCGCAAAATCTCGGCCGCGATTGCAGTTGAAATAGAGGTCGTCGATGCCGATATGCCCAAATCCGTCGATCTGTGAGCCGATCCCGACCCAGCCTGTGATCATGTCGTCGTTATACGTCACCTTGTTTGGGCCCACGCTCGCGCCGCCTGATTGCCCGGGCTGAACGACCGTGATGCCGAACGTGCGTGTGCCAAATGCGGGCGTGTCCTTATTCGTCTCGATGCCGAGGCGATAGGCCTTTCCGGTTGTGACGAGTTTTGAGGCCGCGAGCGTCTTCGCAGAGGTAATATACCTGACGTTTCCCAGTTGATCGTCAGGCCCGAACTTCGACGCCGTGGCGCACGGCTTTTCCTGCGAATATGTTGCCACGACGAGCAAAAGTGCGATTGCGATAACAGTGCCCTGCCCGAAAACAGAATATATTTTCATTGATATTCTTCCCTCATTCTTGCATAGATCCCAACCCGAAATAAGTCTGTCTGCATTCAGGGCATCGTTTCATAATTGTCTTTGTACCGTAAATGTCCAAGGCCCCAGATTTAAGGTCAGGCCGGAAAGTTGGCCGCCGCTTTAATCAAACCGCAAAAACCTCGAGGCCGGGCAATTCGATAATGAAAAGCCGTTCTCGGCATATGCGATCGGGTAACTTTTATCAGTCATTTGTTATTCCGGCAGATTCAAGCGTTTCAGCAAATCCTTGTATCGCGGCTCGTCCCGCAGCTCATCAAACGTTGGATATATGGTGTAATAGCTTGCCCAGCTTGATAGGTCATTAACATCTTTTTCCATCCAATTTAATGCCTCTTCTTTATCTCCCAGCGCCATATGGACAAGCGCAAAAGCGATTCCGGAGACGTGTTGTGTTGAGGATTCCTGTTTCAATCGCTCCAATTCTTCGACTGCCTTTTCGCGGTCGCCGCCCTTAGCAGATGCGAACGCAAGGAATGCCCTGCCGACGGGCTCGTTGTCTAACTCCGCATACTTGCTCCACGTAGTTACGGCGTCCTGAAACGTCCCTTTTCCCAAATACGCGATGCCCAGGTAATAGTATGTGTCGGCATAATTCGGATCGAGCGCAACCGCTGATCTCAACTCAGCGATAGCTTCGTCAAAGCGTCTTGCCGCAAGGAGCGCCAAGCCGAGACCTCCGCTCTTGGATAGCGGATCAAGCTCGACGGCCCGCCTTTCCATAGCGATCGCTTCGTCATGCCGCTTTAGAAAGGAAAGCAAGAACCCGAGCGAGTCATAAGCAGCCGGATCGTTTGGCTGCAATTCGATCTCCCGCTTAAACTCTCGTTCGGCCCCGGCCCAATCTCGTTCATAATTCTGTAGATACGTCCCAATAAGGTTGTGGATACCGGCGAGGGAATCGTCCAATTCCAAAGCCCGGTCAGCGGCCGCTTTTGACTGCGGCAACGAATCCTTGGATCGGGCAAGACTCCAAAACGGGAAACTCGCAAGAGCCTGCCCCAAGGCAACGTAAGCCGGCGCATAATTCGGATCTTTTGCAATCGCCTGCTTGAAAATTTCCTCTGATTGTTTTAGCGATGACCGAGTCCTTCGGTTAAGTTGAAAAAGTCCCTTGAGGTAGAGCTGATAGGCTTCCGGATCCACCTTGGAATTCTTCTCGACTTTGGCAAAATCCGCCCCCGAAAGCTGCGATTTCAGTTTGTTTGAGACATCGCGGGTAATTTCAGACTGCAGCGTCACCAGATCCGATTGTTTACGGCTATATTGTTTGCTCCATACGACTTTATCGAGTGCAACATCGATCAATTCAACAAAAAGCGAAATATCTTGCCCACGCTGAACAACCTGCCCGTTCAGAATTGCCTGCACGTTCAATTCCTTGCCAATAGCCTGTGCACTGGTCTCTTTGCCCTTGTAACGAAAAACGGATGAACGTGGCTTTACATTCAAATTCGGCAAATTCGACAAACTGCTGATCAGCGTCTCCGTCATCCCGTCCGAGAGATATTCGATGTCCGCGTTGCCGCTTTCATTGATAAACGGCATCACGGCGATCGATTCGATTTGGCTGACCGGTGAGAAATATCGGTAGCCACTGAACCCGCCGACAAGGAGAGCAACGGCTATAACCGCAGCCATCAGCGGCTTCGCCGCTCTATGTTCGGAGAAGCTCTGCTTCTCCGAAAGCCTACCCAAGGATTCCCGAGGCTCCGCCTCCGTCCCTCGCCGAAAGACGGCAGTTTGCTCAGTCGTATGAATCTGAGCGCGAGTCCGAGCCTCGCCCGGAGCAGCCGACGAATGAAGGATCGCCGTCCGTGGTTCGCCATCGAACTGGCCGCCCGCTGACGCAGGCGGTTCTGACATTGCAGGCCCGTCGAGCAGAGCATTGCCGTCGTCGAGACAATACAGCAGCGTGTCGTCGTAATAATCTCGCCTGCATTCAGGGCATCGTTTCATAAAGATTTATTTCAGATGACCAATCTTACTTTTTGTACAGTTCCTCCAACTCGTTGAGTCTGACATCGAGAACGCTAACGGCGTTCGGCACTAACTGAGCGTCGCGAAGATCAATGGCGAGATACTTTTTCAACAACGCGGACGGCGGTGCGTTAAAGCCGTTTCGCATGAGGTCAAGATATTTTGGAAGGAACACTTTCGGGTCCCTCTTGTACATTTCGTAGTATTTTAGGGCGAGCAGCTGAGCATATACATAGTTCGGATAGTACATCGGAGCGTTATAGAAATGGTGGATGTCGTGCCATCGCATTTTTAGTTCGTCGTGTTTTTCGTACCAGATAGAAAATCGCGATCCGACGCGTTTTGCGACCGCGTCAAATTCGTCCGGACCGGCCGTCTCCGACTTTCCGACCTCGTCATAGATCGCCTGCTCTATCGCGGCCGTCAGGGTGTTGGAGTAAAGCCAATTCGCATAGACCATGAATTGTTCGAGAAAATATATCTTTCTAGCGAGGTCTCTTTCGTCCGTATAAAGATGATCGAGCACGACCAGCTCGTTAAACATTGCAAACGATTCGGTAAAGTAAGCGGGGCCGTAACTATAAGCTGGGCGGACCTTATTATTACCCATCAACTGAAAATGGACCGCGTGGCCGGTCTCATGGGCAAAAGCATCGACGTCGTCGAAATAACCTTCGTAGTTGAAACAAAAGAAAATGCTCTTTGGGTTACCGAGGTGACCGTTTGCAAATGCTCCGGGCACTCGATTTTCGCCGCCGACGATGTCGAGGCGCCCGTTGGCTGGATCGAGCAAGGCGGCCAGCTCGCGCGAATATTCCGAACCAAGGACCGCCAGGGAATCATTCAGCAGGCGGGTCGTGTCGGATATCGAAAAGCGAGGCAGCGTGAAATTGGCCGGGACGAAATTCCTATCCCAGTACTGGACCTCGCTGTAGCCCGACTGTTTCTTAATACGATCGGCTCGCATCCGCTGAAATCGCTTATGCGTGCCAGCGGTCCGGGCGATCTTTTCATAGATCTCCCTGACCTCATCGGTGGAGAGAAACATTTTGAAATGAACTTCGTCAGCTCGGTCCCTGTAATTGCGGACCCGGGCAAGCCTGTTTGCCGTCTTGATCCGCCGAGAAAGTGAGAATGCGTAAATGTCACGGTGGGAAGCCAGGGCAGCATGCGTTTTCCGAAACCCCTCTTCACGCACAGAGCGATCGGGGTTATTTAAGATGGCCTGTCCCTGCCGATAGACATCGAGTGGTCCGGTTCCGGAATCTACCTTGCCCCACTGCGTTCGGTCTACCGCCCTTTGAAATAATTCTGCCGGCCAGTCGCTCGCAAGTGGCCCGATCTCGCTAAGGAGCTCCTCCTCCTTGAGCGACAAGGTGTGCAGAGAAAACCGTCTGGCCGATTCAATGACGAATGAATACTCCTTAAGATCCCGCCTTTGCCGCAGATAGCGTGCCAAGGTCTCGTCGTCGATCCGCATCAGTTCCTGTTGTAAGAAGCTCGTACGTTTACTTACCTCCGATTTCAAACGTGAAGCTTCACTATTACTCGCCTCGTCTTTTGTGTTGACCGCGTACCTGAGCGAAAAGTAGATGGTGTGCCGAGAAAAATCTGAATCGATACGATCCGAAAGCTCAAGGGCGCGCAGCAAACTATCGGCTGAGGCCGTAACCTTGCCCTTTAGCTTCTCCAATTCTTCGAGCCTGGCATACGCCGTTTTGAGATGGGCTTGCTGCTCATCCGCAGACGCAAAGAAGTTTTGGACAAAATCGAGTTTATATTTCGGTGCAAGCTCTTTCGGAATCGCCTCAAACGCAACCTGCGCCGGAATGCTTATCATAGCCAACAGAACCACTAGAATCGAGACCGACGCTCTCTTCGAGTAGGTTTTCACATTTTTTACACAGTTGCCCGAAACACACATCACTTTGTTGTCACACTGAAGTTCGCATCGGGAACATTGTTTCAGACCCTCATTTAACCTTTTATTCTTCCGGGTGAAGATAGAAAACCTTGCTGATGATCTTCCATTCGCCGTCCGTTTTTAACAGGGTGAACATGTCGGTGAATTTATGCCCGGTCCAGTTGTCGAGCTCGAGACGAACGGAAGCTATTGAACCCTCGATATCGATGTTTGCGATATTCGCTTTGAGATCGGCGGCCGGGCCGTTATTTTCAAGCCAGTCATAGAGTCCCTGAATCGGGCCACCGAAAAGATCGGGGCCGATATATCCATATATTGTTGCACCCTCATGAAAGGCGGGCTTCATATCATCGCTTCGCCCCGATATCCCGCCGTTTACATAGGTGTGAATGGTCTTCTCGATAAGCTCTCTGTCGCCTACCTGCGCAGTTGTTGCATCGCTCATAGTGCGTCTCCCGTTAATAAATTTGTCGTCTGTGAAAGTGGGATAACGATAGAGCATTAACCGGGCTAATGCAATTAGCAGGCTTCAAACGCTGATATCGACGATCACGGGCGCATGGTCGCTCGGCTTTTCCCATCCTCTGGGCTCTTTATCGATCCAGCAATCGGTGCATATTTCGGCAAGTGGCTCGGTTGCCCAAATGTGGTCAAGTCGAAGCCCCTTGTTATGCGGGAACATGTGCGGGTGGAACATTCCCCACCAGGAGTATTCGCGAGCATCGGGATTGATCTGTCGAAAGATGTCTACGAACCCCCAGCGTTTTACTTCCAGCAGGGCATCGCGTTCGGGCTTAGTAAAATGCAGCTTATTGCGCCAGATATTCGTATTCCACAGGTCCAACTCGTGCGGCGTGATATTAAAATCACCGCAAAGAAGCACTTCGTCGTCAGGGTCGTGAAATTCGTCGAGATATCGTCTCAAAAAAGCCAGCCACCCAAGCTTATACTCAAATTTGGGTGTTCCGATCCGCGTTCCGTGCGGCACATAGACATTGATCAGTCGAATACCCTTCACCGTGGCCGCTATCATCCTGCTCTGCACATCATCCGCGTCGCCGGGAAAATTCTTCTGTATCTCGGTCAATGGATGCCGCGATAGGATCGCAACCCCGTTGTAAGTGCGTTCCCCTTGGAATACAGAATATTCAAAGCCTATATCCCTAAGCTTTTGAATGGGAAACAAATCATCCGGGATCTTTGTTTCCTGAAGGCAAAGCACGTCCGGCTCGCTCTTGGCCGACCAGGCGAGTACGTGCTCAAGACGGGATTTGATCGAATTGATGTTCCAGGTGGCAATTTTCACTTGGTCGGATTCTGAATTTAAGAGCGATCAACGGTTATCTCGGCTCCAACGGTTATCTCACCCGATCGGATGACCTTCGCATTTACGCCTCTTAAATTGTGTTGACGGCCAAATTCGGAGTTTGCAAATTTCATCGCATCCAACCCGAATCGCTCGACGAATTTTCGGCAGCCGAGATGCGGTACCGCCGTCACCTCGATTACCGCCGAGCCGATCGTGAGCCGCGTGCCGGGCGGCAGGTTATCACGGTTGAGGTCAAGATCGACAAATAGCTGGTCACCCGCATGTGGAACCCGTTCACGATCGCCCGCTATCAATAGCGCAAAGCGATAGTTCATCACGTTCAATTGCATCTCGGGATGGCCAAGACCATTTGTGGTCCGCGAGCTGCCGCGAGTCAGCCAATTATCACCAACCAGACCGTTTTCGAAATCGATCGCGGCGGAATCGATAACCTCGCGCTTATTTACCGCCGGCCGGCGGACGATCATTTCAAGATATCCGATATCTCTGGGAGCCCGAAGTACATGCTCTATCGCCTCCCCGATCTCTCCAGTGGTCAGATGTTTATTGAATAGAACTCCATCCATGAGCGTCTTAGGGTGAGAGAGCGTCGTGTCGCCGAGTAAGTTCGTGAGAGCTCTCATCTGCTTAAGTTATTATCGTTTTTCTAACCGTTTGGCAATCTTAAGGAGCATTTGATGACGGAAATGTAACTTAGCAAACAACGCCCGCCAAACTTCGCGGCTATGATCGATAAAGACTCATCGGCGGCAAGAAAATTGCTGCTGATGAGACTTCATCTCGCTATTTGAGCAAGATGCAATCATGAAGACGAAGAACAAGGCGGAGGTAGAAAAAGTATGAATCAAACAAGAACACCAGAAGCAAATAAGCAACAAACAGACGGCGTCAGCGACGACACCCGAAACTCGATGTATCGCGGTTCGCAAAGCACCGGGACACAGCAAAGCGGGACAGCCTTTGGCACCCAGCGGAGCTACCAATCCGAAGCACAGCAGCATTCAGAGGGCAAGGTTGCTCGAACGATCGAGGAAGAAACTGCCAAGCTCCCGTCGGATACATTTCTATGGGCGGCGGTGGGCGCAATGGCCGCTTCGGCGATCTTTGAATTTTCAGGAGCCAAAGATAAATCGAGGTTTGTAGGACAATGGGTCGCTCCGATGCTGCTCTTCGGCGTTTATAACAAACTCGTGAAACAGCAGGGCTCGGACCGAATTCACAACTAAGCGATCAAAACATCAGACTTTCGGCAATTCCCGTGATCTTTTGCCTTCGGGCGGATCGCGGGTTTTTTCTATTCGGATTTTCCAGGGACGCCCGGATGTTGTTCATCTGTGACCTCGGCGATAAGCTCTTCCACTTTTGCTTCGACTATCGAACGGATCTCGGCGAGCGAATTCGACGACAGCGCCTCAAATCTCAGGACGAGGATCGCCTGGGTGTTAGAAGGCCGCACCAGGCCCCAGCCGTCGTCGAAATCTATTCGGGCTCCGTCAATTGTATTGACTTCGTGAAATTCGGAGAAATGCGCGGCCACGCGTCGCACCACCTCGAATTTCGTTTCGTCGCGGCACGGCATACGAATCTCGGGCGTCGAGAATGTCTGAGGCAAACCGGCCAGCATTTGAGAAAGCGATCGATCCGTATTTGACAGTATTTCCAAAAGCCGAGCACCGGCATATGCCGCATCGTCAAACCCATAAAATCTATCCGCAAAGAAGATATGGCCGCTCATCTCGCCGGCGAGCAAGGCGCCGGTTTCCTTCATTTTGGCTTTGATAATAGAATGGCCTGCCTTCCACATTAGCGGGACGCCGCCGCATCGTTCGATCTCGTCGAAAAGCGTTTGGGAGCATTTAACTTCGGCGATGATAACCGAACCCGGATTTTTGACAAGAACGCCGTGGGCAAAGAGGATCATAAGCTCGTCGCCCCAGATGATCCGCCCCGTTTCATCGACGACGCCGAGGCGGTCGCCATCGCCGTCAAAAGCAATGCCTACGTCGGCATTGCTTTGGCGAACGGCCGCAACCAAGTCAACAAGATTCTCCGTAACGGTGGGATCCGCGTGATGATTAGGAAATGTTGAGTCGGGTTCGGTGTATAGCTCAACGAGGTCGACACCGAGATCCCGAAACACAGGTACGGCCGTAACCCCGCCCATTCCGTTCCCCGCATCTACGACTGCCTTCAGCTTACGATCGCCCATCGTTATACGCCCCACGAGGTCCGAACAATAATCGTCAAGCACGGACAGGGCCGAGGCCGAGCCTGTACCGCTCGCCGGCGAAGCAATTTCTGCGATCGCTTGGATTTCCTGTATCTGCGGTCCGAAAAGCGCCGAATGACCCAGGCATATCTTAAATCCGTTATGATCCGGCGGATTGTGCGAACCAGTGATCATAACCCCGCCGTCGACATCTTTGGTGAAAACGGTGTGATACAGCACCGGCGTCGTGACCATGCCGATCAGGACAACATCACAGCCCGAGGAGTTGAGACCGGCTCTAAGCAGATCGGAAAAACCCGGCGAGCTCGCCCGGGCGTCGTATCCAACCGCGATCGTTTTTGCTCCGTGTACGCGAAAAAAAGTGCCGATCGCTACAGCAAGCGCAGACACCGTCGCGGCCGTAAGATCGTCCCCGACAATTCCGCGGATGTCATATTCCCGGAAAATGTTTGGATTCATAAGTGCCACAAGGATTTTGACCCAGGCTGCCGTGAGACGCAATGGCGATCAACGGCAAGTCTTCTCGACAGCTCCCCACGGTTAGGCCCAAATGCCCGAATAACGGATTTTTGATATACTCGGGCATTTACCGTGCGGGGCAACATGAGTCGGGCTCCGAGCATCGAAAACATTGGACAAATTGGCAATCATTCGACAATTTTTATGAGCAGATTTATTCGTTTCATCCTATTTCAGTCGTTACTTGTGTGCGTCGGCCTTGCCGTAACATTGTCCGCCCAGACGCCGACTCCGACACCATCGCAGGAGGACGCCGGACCGACAAAGATCTTCGAGGTACGTTTGCCGGTGACCGTTACTCAGGACAAGAAACTCGTAACGGGACTGTCACGTAATGACTTTCTGGTCTTTGAGGATAACGTGCGGCAGGAAGTGACCTTCTTTTCGGACGAGAAGACGAACCCGCCTGTTTTTGTCGGCTTGCTGATGGACACCTCGTCATCGACGGCGGGAAAGCTCAGGTTTTCCAAAGAAGCTGCGAAGAATTTCCTTTACACCGTGCTAAGGCTAAGAAAGGACAAGGCTGCTTTCATGACCTTCGACCACGAGGTCTCGCTTCGACAGGATTTTACTGACAGACACGCCCTTCTGGATCGGGCGGTCGAAAGAGTCAATAAACCGGGTTCGCAAACCGCCTTATACGATGCGGTCTGGCAATTTACCGACGAGAAACTTCGCAATGTACCAGGCCGCCGCGTGATCGTGATCATTACCGATGGCGACGACACCTTTAGCCGGGCGGACCTTCGTGACGCCATTGATATAGCTCAAAGGACAGAAACGACGATATTCGGTATCTCTACCAAGGCAGGGTTCCTCGGCACCGTTCCCGGCGTTGAAGCAGGCACGGTCAAAGACAGGGGAGATAAATATCTTACACAGCTTTGCGAGGCGACCGGCGGCGAGGCTTTTTTCACCGGCGACATGCTCGCCCTCGAAAGGGCGTTTTCGAGGATATCCGAAGAGCTTCGCACGCAATACCTTATAACCTATCGTCCCGCGAACCAGAATTATGATGGGCGGGAACGAAAGATCGAGGTCAAATTTGCCGATCGGGATAAAGATAAGAAGATGAAGATCCGCACAAAATCAAGCTATCGTGCGATCCAGGACAGCCTTAAATAGGGAGAGTAGATGATTTTCAAGTTTAGAATATTGGCCGTTCTGAGCGGGGTACTACTGTTCGGTTCACTGATCGGCTACGTCGGTGCCCGTGCACAGGTAATGCCCAACCCCACCACAAAAGCTCCGACGCCTACACCCACACCTCCCGTAATCGACGAGGAAGACGAGGTCATAAAGATAGACAGCGAAGTTGTCAACGTTCTTTTCACGGCTCAGGACCGCAACCGCAGGCTGCTAACGAGTTTGCGTCAGGAAGACATCCGCGTTGTCGAGAACGGCCAACTGCAGGAAGTTACCGCCTTTTCACGACAAGTGGATCTGCCTCTCAGCCTCGCGATCCTAATCGACGTGAGTGTCTCTCAGCAGCGGACCCTTCCCGAAGAAAAGGCAGCGGCCATATCGTTTCTCGAAACGGTTATGAGGCCCTCAAAAGACGAAGTCGCTATCATTTCATTCACTGGGGAATCCACCCTCGAGCAGGGTATGACCAATAACCTTGTCAGGCTCAGGCATGCGATCGACCGCGTCAAGTTCACTCCGCCCTCCGGCTACATCGGGGGTGGCGTCATTGCGGGGACCCCGCCGATCTCGGGTGGTAATCAGACACTGCAGGGTTCAACGGCGATCTGGGATTCGGTTTGGGTAACGTCGGATGAGATCCTCGGCCCCGCGCCTGAAAGGACCCGCAGAGCGATAATTCTGCTTTCAGACGGAGTAAATACCTCGGGCAAGAAAAATCTCGATGATGCTGTCCAGGCTGCTCTTAGATCCGAGGCGATCATCTACTCGATCGGGATCGGTGATAATTTTTATAGCGGCGTGGATAAAGGCTCTCTTAACAAGATTTCGGAACGGACCGGAGGCCGGGCATATTTCCCGCGGGATGAGCGTGAGCTTCGCGACGCCTTCCGGCAGATCCAGGAAGAGATGAGGTCACAGTACCTTGTCGCTTATGAGCCGACCGACCAACGGCGCGACGGGTCGTATCGAAAGATCGAGATCCAACTCGTAAATCCGGTTCTTCAGAAGGAAAAACTAAAGATCACCCATCGACAGGGATATTTCGCAAAGACTGGGTCGCAGTAAATTTTTGTCTCAGGCAGAATGGGATTCTGGGTCGTTCAGCCACCATTGATTACCCCATCCATCGATAAAACCGGCGGAGAGGCCATAACCTCGATCCGCCGGTTCCTGGTTTCCGTTGGCTCCGCTATTTAGGGCATGATCGTAGATGCCGTGTACGTTCTTTGTGACGACGAACATTGAACACGGGATGAATGGCTGCCATTCGCCTCCGGCCTGCCCGACCATGACGGTACCGCCATTGATGCTGTATTCCCCGTGCATCAGCGACCCATCCGGCCGATCAACACGCAGTTTTTCTTCGGCTGAGAATACGTTTCGGATAAATTCGATAAATGACTCTGCGTCAGTTAAGACGAGATATGGCATTATGGGCGAGTAGTGGCTTGGTAAATTCATTTGGTTGTAATTCCTGCCTAGTCATTCCAGCCCCACGGTGCGGGTGGGGCATCGATCGGTTTGGTGATATCGAATTTAATGATGTATTGCCGTTCGCTGCCGAGGCGTCTGACGTTGTAGCCGTAATGGCTGCCGGGAACGAGGTCGACCCACCAAACGTTGATTGCGGCACCCGGAATGACATCAACGGTCTTTTGGTCGGCGGGGAACATTTGCTGTGTCGCAGTGCCAACACTGGTCGTCCAGCCGCCGTACATCGTAACGGGATCCGGCTTGCCATCTTTAAGGCGGTGGTCGTGGCGTAACTCGATCCGGCCGTCTTTTCGAGTAAAGATCCACGTTCTGGAAAGATCTTCGCCTACGACGAACGGAACACGGATCCTGTCCTTTTCACACGAACGTACGTGCATTTTGAGCTCTTTACCGGCAAAAGTGGTGTCATTTGCTGGGGCGGCACCGACCGAGCCGGCAAATGCTTTGCCGCAAAGTTTCTCCAACTCGCTCCAAAAGGTTTCGGCCGGCGAAACTTTCGTCTGCGCAATTGCTGCGATCGGAGCCGCCGCCAAAATCACCAACAATAGGAAAGCGGATCCGGTTACGCTTCTCATTCTAATCCTTCCATCCCCAGGGAGCGGCCGGTGCGGGGATCTCTTTCGTAAGGTCAAATTTCACGGTGAATAACCTGCCGCGGCCAAGCCGGCGGAGATTGTATGAATAGTGAGATCCCTCGACAAGCTCGATCCACCAGATATTGGCTGCTGCAGACGGGGCATCGCCAACGGGCGGATCGACAACCTTTGTCGTTTCCTCGTCCGCAGGGAAAAATTGTCGTATGGGCTCACCAGCATTGGTCGACCAGCCGCCATACATTGTCACCTTGTCTGGCGTGCCGTCCTTATGCCGATGGTCGTGCTTTAACAGAATACGGTCGCCCTTTCGCGTTAGGACCCATGTCCGCGACCGGTCGTCACCGACGAAGAACGGGATTCGAATTCGATCTTTTTCGCAGGAACGGACATGCATCGACAGCGTCTTTCCCGCAAAATCAGGGCTGTTTGCGGTGTCGGCTGCAATAGAACCAGCGAACGCCTTGCCGCACAGCTTTTGGAGCCCAGCCCAGAACGCCTCGACAGGTGATGTGCTCGCTGCCGCCGGGGTCGGTGCAGCTGTAGGCGACTGCCCCAAAGCAATACTAACGCCGCCAAGCACGAGCATCCACGAAATTAGGGCACAGCCTACGATGGATCTAATAGCCATAACTTCTCCTTTTCTTTACCGCGTAGTGAATACGGCATTATAGCATGCTCGTAAGCGGGTTCGGGATGATGTTGCAGTCAGTACGGGTGCACCTCCACGCGTGTCAGCACGCCCTTCTTCATTCTGATGACCCAGATAACGCCGTATTCCGTCTCGAGCAGATTTCGAAAGATCTCCTTTTTGGCAAGAAGATTCGCGAGGGCGGGGACCGTGTTGCTATGGCCTACGACGAGGTAATGAACGGTCTTGCTCCCCGGTTCCATGATCTTGCTGACAAGGTCGGCCGGCTTTGACGGATCGTAGGTCTGGATCTCTTTTTTTCTGCGTTTGGCGGTTGGTTCGGCCGTTTGACGGGTGCGTTTGAACGGCGTCGAGAAGATCTCGTGCGGCTTGTACCTCTTAACAAGCTTAGCAAGTCGCTCGGCGCGGGCCTTACCTTCTTCAGAAAGATCCGGATCCACTTTGTCCGCAGCAGGCGAACTGTCCTTTTCAACGTGGCGGACGAGTACAATGGTCTTGTCTCGCTGTCCAAATGTGAAGGTTGAAAGAAGAAAAAGCAAAAGTATCGGACCGGCCAGGCCGCAGATGTTTTTGAGCATGTTAGCTATATTATTGTTTATTAGGATTTATATGAACATCTTTCCGGGGTTCAAAATCCCGTTTGGGTCGAACACTTTTTTGATGCCTTTCATGACCTCGAGGGTCGGGCGGTCGATCGCGTAATCGAGGTAAGGTGCCTTTACATAACCGATGCCGTGTTCGCCGGAGATCGTGCCGCCGAGTTCGACCGAGAGCCGAAAGGTTTCGGCAACGCACTGTCGGGCACGCTCGATAGCCGCAGGGTCGTCTTTGTTTACGACGAAATTAACATGAATGTTTCCGTCGCCCGCATGGCCAAAGTTAGCGACAAACGTCTCATTTCGCTTTCCGATCTCCTCGATAGCGGCGACGAGCGCGGGGACTTTTGACCGGGGCACGACCACGTCCTCGTTTATCTTGAGCGTGCCGTACTTCATCAAACTTGGTGAGATCGCCCGGCGTACATCCCACAGTTTGTCTTCCTCTTCTCTTGAACGGGCTCGCAGAATATCGAATCCGCCGTTCTCGGCCATGATACGTCTGATGGTTTCGGCATTCCTCGCCACTTCCTCTTTGGAACCATCGACCGCAACAAGCAGTATCGCCTGAGCGTCACGCGACAGCCCGAAAGCAAAATTCTCTTCCACGGCCTCCACGCAAAATTTATCGATGACCTCCATTGCCATCGGCAGCAGGCCCTCGGGCGTGAATTTGGTCAACACGCGGCAGGCAGCTTCCATCGAGTGAAAGTTAGCCCGCACGGTCGAGGTCGCCTCAGGCACCGGAAGCAGTTTCAGCGTCGCCTCGGTTATGATCCCGAGCATTCCCTCGGATCCGCACATCAGCCCCGTCAGATCAAAGCCGACGACATTCTTGACCGTCTTGCCGCCAGTTCGAATGACCTCGCCTATCGCGGTCACAACCTCGAGGCCGAGAACGTGATGCTTAGTAACGCCGTACTTCGGCGTTCGCATCCCGCCGGCATTTTCAGCAATGTTGCCGCCGATAAAACTGTCCTTATAGCTCGCCGGGTCAGGCGCAAACATCAGTCCTTTCTTAAGAACCGCGTCCTGCAGCTCAATAGTTCTTATGCCCGGCTGGCAGATGGCATAGAGGTCGTCGATATTGATCTCAATGATCCGGTTCATACGGTCCGTGCCGATAACTATGCCGCCATCGACCGGGACAGCACCGCCTGTATAACCTACGCCGCCACCCCGCGCCGTTACCGGAAAGCGATATTCATTTGCGAGCTTAAGGATCTCGACAACGTGGGGTGTCGTCGCAGGAAAGACAACGGCCTCCGGCGGAAACTTCTCCTTAACCGCGTCGGCCCCGTATGGCTCTACCCGCGTCGGATCGATGATAATGTTAGCGTCGCCGACTATGGCCCGGAGTTTCTCGAGGACTTCGGGATCCGAAGCCGAGGTCGTCCTTCGGCCTTTAGAATGAAAGTGGATCGATTCGTAATCGATCATATGACTTCATCCAGCCGGTCATCCCATTTCTGCTCGACCGGATCGCCTAATTTCCCCAGCGTTTTAGCAACTATCATCGAAACTGTGGCGTCGCCAGTGACATTGATGGTTGTCCTGCACATATCAAGCGGACGGTCGATCGCAAAGATGAGGGCGAGGCCGACCTCGGGTATCCCTGCCTGGGCCAGCACGATCACGAGCATGACCATTCCCGCCCCCGGAACAGCCGCCGAGCCGATCGATGCGAGGGTTGCCGTCAGAATGATACCGAGTTGAACGCCAAGGCTGAGGTCCATACCGAATGTTTGCGCGATAAAAACGGCCGCGACCGCTTGATACAGGCTGGTGCCGTCCATGTTGACCGTCGCGCCGATGGGAAGCACAAAGCTGGCTACCTCGTCGTCGACTCCTAGATGTTCGATGGTCCTCTCCATCGTAACGGGAAGCGTTGCGGCGCTCGAACTCGTGGAAAAAGCAAGCAGCTGCGCCGGAGCGATCCCGGTTAAGAAGAACCTCGGAGTTTTCCTGGTGAAAGCCCACACAAGGAAGACATAAAAGCAATACAGTAGACCAAGGCCCAGAAGGACCGAAAAGGCGTACCAGAGCAGAGCTATGAACAGATCCGCACCCGGTGCCTCGGCGACGATCGCCGCTAGCAGAGCAAAAACTCCAAACGGCGCCGCCAGCATTATCAGGTCGATCATCTTCAGCACAACGTCGTTCAGTCCCGTAAAGAAACTTTTAACCGGTGCCGCCCTGTCAGCCGGGATCAGGATCAGGCCGATTCCAAAAAATATAGCAAAGACGATGACCTGCAGCATGTTACCGTTCGAACTCGCGGCCGCAACGATGTTTTCAGGGACCAGGTCTTCAAGAGCCTTCAGCGGGCCTGTTTGCTTCTGTTTATCGGCGGCAGTGATGCGGTCGCCGGCCGGTTTCTCATAACTGGAGATCAGCTGAGCACGCGTTTCCTCTGTGACGGCAGCTCCCGGCCGCACAATATTCACAATAGCAAGACCCAGACTGACTGCGATGATGGTGGTGCAGAGATAGATAGAAACCGTCCGAAGCCCCATCTTCGAGAGTTGGGTGAGGTTATTGAGATCGGCGATCCCCTTTATCAGGGATGCGAGGATCAGCGGAATTGCTATCAACTTTAATGCATTGATAAAGATCGTGCCGAATGGTTTGATCCAGTCGACTATGAACCCTTGTCCCCACGGAAATTGTGTGACGACGACCGCAAATACAACACCTGCAGCCATCCCGATCAAAATTCGCCAATGTAAAGCCAGCTTTTTCATGTTCCGAAGTTTCCCCTTTTTTCCCGAACAAATCAACTTTCGCTTCATTCTGCGTAGGTTGGAATTTCAGCTAATCAAACGGGTTCTAAAATAATTATTCTTTGACAGGTCAAGTGGTCGATTCGTGACTTGAACTATAAAGTTAATATCCCCATAATCGCGCGACGCCACATTTTCGCCGATCCATCTTCCTAACCGAGAGGCTCCGAACGTGCGACGGTACACACTATCGTAAGGAGAATCTTTTTTAATGAGTAACCCGAAAAACGAACCGAGAACGCCAAACGAATACGAGCGCGAATTGACCACCGATCTCGATGACGACACCCCAGACAAGCCAAAGGGCATGCCGATTCATAACAAGATATTTATCGGCCTTGCCGTCGGAGTTTTTGGCGGCCTTGCGGTCAATTGGACATTGGGCGGCAGCAACGAGTGGGTCGTGTGGACGGTCGAAAATTTCACCCGCCCCATCGGTCAGTTGTTTCTTAATCTTCTTCTGATGATCGTTGTACCACTCGTCTTCGCATCTCTTGTAGTTGGCGTCGCAGGTATTGGGGATATACGCAAGCTTGGACGGATCGGTGCCAAGGCATTTGCTTACACGCTGATCATTTCGGCAATTTCGGTGGTCATAGGCCTGACTCTGGCGAACACTATCCGACCAGGCGAAAGGATAAGCCCAGAGATCGCGGCCGAATTGAAGGCAGAGTTCAGCAGCGGGGCTTCTGCTGCAACCGAAGCACAAAAGAAAGCGGCCGAGTCAGCCAAATCAGATACCGCCCTGATGCAGGCGGTCAAGACGATCGTACCCAGCAATGTTTTCAACTCGATCTCCAGTGCGAGCCCGAACATGCTTCACATAATGTTCTTCGCCCTGATCATCGGCATCGCGATCACACTGCTTCCCGCGCCTGTATCTGCGCCTTTTGTCAGCTTCTGCGAGGCGCTTTTTGCGATCACGGCGAAGATCATCGATATCGTGATGAAGTTTGCTCCTTACGCGGTCGCCTGCCTGCTTTTCAACAACATTTCGCAGTTTGGGCTTGAGCTGCTTCAGTCACTTGGCTGGTTCGTCGTGACCGTTCTGCTCGGGCTTTCCATCCATTTCTTTGGCGTTTACTCGCTGTCGATCTGGTTCCTGTCCCGGATCAACCCTATTGAGTTCTTTCGTCGTGTACAGACAGTAATTCTCACCGCGTTTTCTACATCCTCGTCGAATGCGACACTGCCGACAGCTCTGCGTGTGTCGCATGAAAATCTCGGCGTGCCAAAGGAGATCAACAGCTTTGTGCTGACCGTCGGTGCGACAGCCAACCAAAACGGGACCGCGTTGTACGAGGGTGTGACGGTGCTGTTTCTTGCCCAGTTAGCCGGGGTCGAGTTAACGATGTCGCTCCAGTTGATGGTCGTATATCTCGCCATCCTCGGAGGCATCGGCACGGCGGGCGTTCCGTCAGGTTCGATACCGTTTATTATCGGGATCTTGTTTATGATCGGGATCGATCCCGCGCTTATCGCCATCATCCTGGGCGTAGACCGCATCCTGGATATGTGCCGCACGACCCTGAATGTTGTGGGCGATCTAACCGCCGCAACCTATGTCGCACGCAGCGAAGGTTATGAGCTGCTCAAGACACCGAAAAGCGTTGGAATCGGCTGATTTCTGATATAGAATAAACCGATTATGATGCGTTGCTCCCTGATTTATCGAAGGATTTAGTTCGATCTTGGACTAAGCATAATTTATGTTTCCAATAGGCGACGACAATTCAGACCGGATCAGGACACCGTTCGTTAACTACATATTTATCGGGATCAATATTCTGGTGTTTCTGCTGCTGCAGCAGCTTGGCAGCAATGAGCAATTCACGTACGCCTTTTCGCTTGTGCCCCAGGAGATCACGACGGGCGTCGATATTTCCGGAGTCCAGGTTGTACGCGATGCGATGGGAAATACGGGCCAGGTCCCGCACTACACCACTCCGCTGCCGGTGTATTTTAACTTCCTGTCGTCAATGTTCATGCATGGCGACATCATGCATATCTTCGGGAACATGATGTTCCTCTTTATCTTCGGGGATAATCTTGAGAATCTGCTTGGCCATTTTCGATACGCGGCTTTTTACATAGTCTGCGGTTTCGCGGCTGCTGCTGCGCAGATAATGATGGACACTGACTCCATAATACCGATGCTCGGTGCATCGGGAGCAATCTCGGGCGTGCTCGGCGGATACATTCTGCTCTTTCCGCAGCGGAAGGTGCGGGCGATAATCTTTAACTTCCTGACAACCGTCCCGGCGTTCGTAGCACTCGGGATATGGATCGTATATCAGCTTATCGTGGGGTATATGACCGATCCCGGGACCGGCGGGGTGGCCTATGCCGCTCATATCGGCGGGTTCTTTGCAGGTCTCGCACTTGTAAAGGTGTTTGCCATCGGACGGAGTATATAGGATCTGGTTTTCAAAGAAGGAGGCCGCCGCGAGCAGATTCGAGGCAGCCTTCTTTTTTGTCTATATGACCTACTGTCGCTGAAATTCCGGAGTTCCCAGAACGAGACTAACGACTTTGAATACTTCGGGGTTACCCGTCGGTGCCAATAGTCTTGCCTGCCGCTGCATGGCTCCGCCCTGCTGCCCTCCGCGCAAATTTGGGATCTCCATAGTGTCGTCGTCCTCGGCCCCGGCTTTAACCTCGGGAAGGGGCTGCTTTAGCTGCCTTTCAAGATTCGCCCTTGTCGCTGTCGATATCTCGTTGTGGAGTATCGAGGAAATAGCCCCATCGAGAAACCCTCCTTTCTCGTCATTCGCAATTTTCCTCAGATCGACACGCGAGCCCGGTATGCGATTGCTAGCCAGAGCGACGGCGAAGTTCATTCTTTCGAGCAGGGCACCTGTATTTACCCAATCTTCCGCTGTGTCAGGATAACCGGTCGGCGCCTGATATCCGTACGGCAATTCGCCGAGTTTTGTAAGCATCGCAACAAAGGCCGGGCTTGCATTGGTTTCAGCTCCGAGGGCCCGGATCGAGCTGACCGCGAGCTCAAACGGAGTTTTTATCTTGGCCCGATAATTCTCCGGTGCAAAAAACTCTTTGTCGCTGAACAGTGCCTTCAAAGTCGCCCGGATATCGCCATTCGAGCTTGAAAATGCCGCCGCCACTCGTGAGACGAGGGCCTCACTTGGCTTATCGCTAACGAATTTTACCGCAAGCTTTCGGGCAATATGCTTGGCCGTTGAGGGATGGGCGGCGATTATATCGATCACCATTAGGCCGTCTTTGATACCGCCCTCATTTACCTTTTTACCTAAAATTTCCTTAATGCTATTGTCGTGCCATCGGGGGTTGAAAAAGAACTCGCCGCTTTCAACCTCGTCGGGAATTCCCATCTGGCGCTGAAGGCGGTTGAGCCGCTGTTCCTCGTTGCCCTGGATGATTGCGGCAGCGGCTCTGCGATAGCCGCGCGGATCGGCTATCGTCCAGCCGGTAAAAGCCTTTGCCACTTCGACAATGTCCTTCTGAGTATATCCCCCGTCGACACCGAGCGTGTGAAGTTCCATTAGCTCGCGAGCGTAGTTTTCGTTTATGCCCCTTTGATTCTGTTGTTGCGGCCGGAGCTGTACCGAGCCGCTCGCCCGCATCTCCTTTAGTCTCTGGTCCAGCTGGACGTCCATCAGGTTGAATTGCCTTTTCAGCCTTTCACGGGCCTGGGGCGGAAGCGGTCGCCCATTTCGGATCAGACGCTCAAGGCGCTGCTGGTTCGCGTTAGCGGCGGCGTTCTGCGCGACCGGAGCAACCGACTGAAAGTTGTCGAGGTAAAACAGCATTGCCGGATGCTGGGCAGTGCCGACGACAAGGTCCTTAAAATTACCGAGGGCATTTTTGCGAAGCACGTCACGTTCGTAGCTGGGAATATACCATCTAACAGCCGCCTTTCCGGCGAACACATTGAAGTGGTTCTGCCAAAAATCGACCATCACTTCCTGCAGCTGTCTTTCAGAATAGACGGCTCTCAGTACGCGGTTAGCCACTATTTGCGGAACAAGCTGCCCGGCCGGTTTCAGATCGTATTTGCGGTAAAGTTCGTTGATCTTCTGTCGCCGCTCACGTTGTTCTGCCTGCGTCATCGCAGCCTCGTCCTGAGGAGGAGCAGCGGGGGGATCAGAGCCGGGCGGCATTTGTTGTCGGTTTTGGGCCTGCACGGCACGCCCGCCTTCGAGCTGCTGAAGGAGAGCCCCGGGATTAGGATATTTGGCAAAAAGTTCGCTTGTCGTCAGCTTCGCCGAGTCGAGCCCCCGGACTTTGTTCTCGGCAACTGTATCCGCGATCGAAGCGGGTTCAAGCTGCTGATCGATATACTTTTGCAGCCCGATCGCTTTTACCTTTTCGATGTCTCCCGGACGTGCACCAAAGCCGAGCCGGTTCAGCACATGGATAACCTTCTGATCAGCCGTCAGGGCCGCAGGTTTAGCCGTCGTTTCGGCCCTCAGCATTATTGCGGGGGCCAAAAGGGCACTGGCGATCGCGACAACCGTTATTCGATTTATAAGATAGCGAACTTTATCCATAACAATTGGTCCTTTCCAGCATCTTAATATTGCTGTTTGCTGCAGATTAGATGCGGCCGATATCGAAATAGACGAAGTAAATAGGTTGTGAAAAGCCAGGGTATACAGCCCGACAAGACAACACTGCGCCTGCCGGGCTCATCAAAACATTCGATATTTCAAGCATTTTAGGTTATATTGGCGCTTAGGCGTCGGGAACGAATTTTACATGAGATCTACCAAATTAACATTAATAGTCACGATTTTGGCTCTTATGACCCTGACGGGGGCAGCCTATGGGCAGAACGTGACCTTTACCCATCCGGACGTCGATTACTCGTTCAGCATTCCGGGCGAAACGTGGAGGCTCACGAGCCGTCCGTCGGCTACGAGCCCTAACGTAGAATATGTCTATGGAGATCGCAAAAACGGTCACTTAGAAGTGCGAAAGTTAACCGTTGCGAAAAATGCAATCCTTACCGACGTCATTGAGGACGAGGAATCGAAACACCAGTTCCTGAGGGGCTTCGTCGCGGGTAAGGAAGAGAATTTTGCCGGCAAGCTGCGTGGAACGGTGTTTAATTTTGAATACGTGCAAGACGGGCGAAATATGTCGGGGCGGCATTATTTCCTGCGAGCGAATGATACAACTGTGTACGTCCTCAGATTTTCGGGGCTAAAGGATACACTTCGGACTATCAAAAACCAGACCGATTCGATCGCCAGAACGTTTTCGGTAGATTCTATTTCGTAAGATCAACGGCTGTTTTAGCACCGTCGGTCATGATATAGCCTTTCGGCCCTGACAGCCGTAATGAGTTTTCTAGTTGCGAGACTTCGGCCTTTCGAAGTCTCATTTTTTTTGCGTCATTGTCGCCGATCCCGGTTATTATTTCGATCTGAAAACGTTCTGCTTTTTCTAAGAGGCTCCAGGCGGTCTGTCCATTGACCTGATATTTATCGCACAGCCTGGTTGCAAGACTTCTGCTGTCCCCGGCTTCAAACCATTCCAGAAAATCCGCCCTGCCCATACCATCAGGACACTCAGCCAGAAGGATTATCGTTCCTCCCTCAGCGCATGCACGCGTAGCGGCGTCAAGTGCCTTATGGGCCTGGATCATATTGATATCGTGCGGGTATCCGCCGCAGCTCACAATCACGAGTTCGCGTCTCTCGCCTATCGTGAGAGTATTCTCTCCTGCGTATGCGTCACACGCGGCACGGTGCGATGACAGCCTGTTGCCGCAAAATAGGTCGACCGCCTCACCCGCATCGTTGACGATAGTACTTATTGTAAATGGTGGGTCGATCTTACTCGCCGCTTCGACAAATGCCTCATGAACGGGATTGCCGTCCAGTCGGCCAGTATCTACACCGGCCCGCCGGGATACGTTTTCACAGTCGAAAGCGAGCTTATGAGTCTTAGAAACCGTTCGCGAAGACGCCAGGCCCGGGCAGATCAATTTGCGCCCCCCGGTAAACCCGGCGAAATAATGAAACGAAATACCGCCGATCAAAATCACGCGGTCATGCTCGACCAGCGCGCGGTTAAGCTCGACCGGGATCCCGTCCGATGTCTCGCCGAGCCTTATGATACGCGCCAGATCACGTGGATCATGGTCGAGCGTCTTGATGCGTTGGCTGATAAATGAAGTCAGAATAGCTTCACGTTCGTCGCTGGTAACCCGTCGGTGAATGCCCGTCGCGAAGATTATCCGTATATCGAATGGAGCCACGCCCGCGGCTATCAATCGCCGAACGAGTAAATTCACTACCTGCCCCGCAGCGGTCTGTCGCGTGGCATCCGGGACGACGATGAGAACAGAGTGCCCCGGCAGGACCCACTCGTCCAGGGTCGGTGAATCGATCGGAGCGTCAAGCTTCTCGCCAAGTTCGACGTCAGACAGCGTCCTACGCCGAGAGATCTGTCTCAACACCTCGAAACGTTCCGCCGAATATTCGAACGGTATCGATCCGCGGCCATATTTTAGTTCAATGAGAGGCATCGGCGGAGGACCTCGATTTCGATCGTGCCGGCTCGAAGCATTTGGTACCCGTCTCGCAGACATAGACCGCCTCGGTCTCGAGGCTGAGCGTTTCCATTTGAATGGTCAGATGATCTATCCCGAAATGATCATGCAGCCGGTCCCGGACGCGAGCCAGGAGATCCGAATGTGCCACCGAGCTGTCATGGTTGATGTGTGCCGACAGGGCGTCCCGGCCGGAGGAGATCGTCCACACGTGAAGATCGTGCACGCCCGCTACGCCTTCGGTGTCGAGGATTACGCTCTCGACCGCGGCCATGTTGATGTGAGGCGGGGTACCCTCGAGAAGCACATTTACCGAATCCAGTATGAGACGGCCCGCACCGACAATAATTATCAGGCTGATGAGGATACTGCAAACCGGGTCCGCCCAATACCAGCCGAGCGAAATTATAAGAACACCGGCCGTTATGGCCGCAACGGAACCGAGCATGTCGCCCATTACATGGAGCCACGCTCCACGCATGTTGAGATCATGCTTTATGCCCGCATGCAGAAGTTTCGCCGCGATGATATTAACTATCAAGCCGCCCGTGGCGATCAGTGTCATCCAGCCGCCCTTTATTTCAGGCGGGGCCTGCCAGCGTTCAACGGCCTCGTAAATGACCCAGCCGGAAAGCAGAACTAATGCAATACCGTTGACGAATGCCGCCAGGATCTCCATCCGGAAATATCCGAAGGTCTTTTTTGCGGTCGCGGGCCGCGCACCGATCCAGATCGCACCCAGAGTAAGGCTCAGAGCCGCTACGTCGGTGAGCATGTGCCCGGCATCCGCGATCAACGCGAGCGAATTGGTCCACCATCCGCCGATGAACTCGGCAAACATATAGACAAAGGTCAACGCGAGCGCGGCTTTTAGGCGGCCCGTTCTTCCGAGCGTTGTTCCCTCATGCGAATGCTGATGTGCCATTACACTGCCGTCCGGCTTAATACCTCCGCAAGACCCTTCCGTTTCTTAGGGAAAGCACAAAACCGCTCCGGTTACCCTGATCGTCGCCTATCTCGACCGGGACCTCGATCGCGGGCGATGTGATCTGAAGCCGGAATAAGCCGTCAGGACCTGCGAAAGTTTCGCGACCACGCGACCGGACGTTCATTCCCGGACGTGTCCTGCCGCTTATCAAATACACAAGCCCGCCAACCCGCTCGACATTCCATTCTGTCGCATCGATCGCGACATTGTCCGCGGCCCGCGTGACCTGTAATTTCCAGGGATCATTCCAATTGGTCGTCTGGCCCGACCTGGCAGTCGACCTCACGCGCCAGTAGTATGTGCCCGGCGTTAACCCAACAAGCCGATATTCACGAGCAGTCATTCCGCTCCTGTCGACCATTATGGCATCCGAGGCGAAGGTCGGCGACCGCGAAACTTGTAGATAGTAACTGGCGGCCGACGTCCCCTCCGTGTCCTGCCAAATAAAGGTCACCCCGGCACCTCGGCCTGCATCGACAACCTGAGCAGCATTCGCCGGTGCCACCGGACTCGGCGGGTCGAGCAGCTTTTCACGTGCCGTGATCCTACCTCCGCTGACCGATGCGAATTCGTTTTCGCGGATGGTTGTTTTCTCGCCTCCGATCGACGTCTCGACTCCGCCACGACTTATTCGGATCTGTCCGCCTCCGGATTGCGCATCAGCGTTGAATACGGCATCCGTCTTAGGCATGAGCTGGTTTTCGGTATCAGCCAGCTCGACAACATTCTTGACGTCATCAGGCTGTTCGTCGGTCCGCACGTTCAACTGCCCGTCACCGAGCGAAACCCGCACGTCTCGCCGACCGAAGATCGACGTCGAGCTCTTGACAACCACAGTGCTGTTCGGCCGCACCGAATAGTCCGAGCCATCGATCATCTTGATGATCGCGCGGCCGTCTGCCTGCGTCTGGACCGTATCGCCAGCCGCCACGTAGGTTTCTTTGGTCACCAAAATGGTCTCGCGCGTGGCTGCTCGGACAATACGGACCTCGCCCTCGAATAGAATTATTCTGGCCGTGTCCTTTGGGAATTCGGTCGTCTCTACCGGTACGAACCAGTTATTCCTCGACGCTATCCAACCGCCGAGGGCGAGTATGCCAGCAAGAACCAAGATGGCCAGAACCGTATAGATGGTACTCTTACGGATGTTCCACCAGTCGATGTAATATTTACCGACTTTTTTGTCCATTACCCCTTGCTGACATGAGGCTCAATATCGACATTTTCCTCCATACGCTTAGGAAAAACGAGCGATGCCACTATGGAAATCGCGATCGATGCGGCCACAACACTCAACGAAATGTTTATTACCTCTTCCTTAAATTCGTGGGCCAGGAAGCGATTTGCGAGATCGATCACCGGATTTGTACTGTCGGCGCCCACGACATATACCAGGGCCCCTGCACCAAGAGGCAGCAGCATCTTGACGCCGATAAACGTAAGTATGAAAGCCAGGGCTGTCTTTAGATAGTGAAATCGGTCTGCGACATCGGCCAAAAGAAAGAAAAAGGTCCGCAAGCCAAGTATCGCGAATATATTGGATGTGTAAATGATGAACTTATCCGTCGTGATGCCAAAAATGGCCGGGATCGAGTCCACAGCAAAGATAAGATCCGTGAATTCCACGACGATCAGCACCAGCAGCAACAGCGTGCCTGTCCGTACACCATCCTTGACTACAAAGAATTTGTCGCCCTCGTAGGTCTTTGATATGCGTATGTATCTCGTTGCCAGCCTGACGATGAAGCTCTCGTGCGGCTCGAAGTTGTCGTCCGTATTCTGGAACATCTTAAGCCCTGTGTAGACCAGGAACACGCCAAAGATGTAAATGATCCAGTGGAACCGCTCAACCAGCTCGGCACCCGCAAAGATCATGATCATGCGCATTACGAGCGCACCCATGATCCCCCAGAAAAGCACGCGATGCTGGTACTTTTTAGGGACCTTAAAGTAGGAAAATATCAGCAGGAAAACGAACAGGTTATCGATCGAGAGTGAAAGCTCAATTAGGTAACCCGTAAGGAAAAGCTTCGCCTGAGCTGCCGCCAGGCTCCAGTCCTGGTAATAGTTGCCAACCTGAAAATATAGAAAGACGTTAAAACCGAGGGCGAGTGATACCCAAACGGCGGCCCAGCTAAAGGTCTCCCTACGCGTCGGAACGTGTGCCTTGCGGTTTACAATTCCGATGTCAACAAATAATGCCGTCAGAACGATGGCAAAAAACAATGTCCATACCCAATATGGGTGTTCAACAGGTGTCATATGGTAAGGCTAATCGCCGGTCTTCGACCGTAGTGGCGATGCACATAAAATTCTATACGCTGCGGGAGCATCGAGTATCAATATTTTTTTAAGATTTCCTCAGCGAACTTTCGATGATCCGTACTATCGCCTCAAGCCCCTCGGCATCGGTCGTGTCAAAATCATTCAGTTTATCGCTATCGACATCTAGAACCCCGAGTACGACATCCCCTTGTGCAAGGATCGGAACGACGATCTCAGATCTGGATGTCGAGCTGCAGGCGATATGGCCCGGAAAGGCATCGACATCCGGCACGATGGTGGTTTCACCTGTTCTGAACGCATGGCCGCAAACTCCCTGATCAAAATTTATTCGTGTACAAGCGACAGGTCCCTGGAAGGGACCTAGTACGAGCTGTTCATCCTTTCTCAAATAGAAGCCCACCCATAGGAATTCAAATGCCTCTTTGAGCACTGCACAGACGTTTGCCATATTGGCTATCAAGTCGTCTTCCCCGGATACAAGCTCTCGCACCTGCGGCTCAATCTCGCGATAGATGGTCTCGCGGCCGGCATCTTTTGTAAATTGGACCGCTTCAGCCATAAACTTTGAGTTTATATCCCGTCACACCGGCGTGCAAATGATTCCTTCCCCGCAAGGTGTATAATTCACTCGATGGATGCCGCGATCAAAATACTTGCTATTGGTATCGGCGGTGCGTTCGGCGCGATTGCACGGCATCTTATAAACATATCGCCGGTGGCCGGCGTCTTTGCCAGGTTCCCCCTGCCCACATTCTTGATCAATGTTACGGGCTCCTTCCTCATCGGTTTTTGTTTGATCTTATTTACGGACCGCGTCGAGATCAACGAGAACCTTAGGATGGCGATCATTGTCGGTTTCCTCGGAGCATTCACAACCTTTTCGACGTTTGAAATGGAGATCTTCGGCCTCGTCCGTGAACGCGAATTCGTATCGGCCGGGGCGTATGTCATTGCCAGTGTTGTGGTTGGATTTGCCGGCGTCATCGCGGGCGTCGAGTTAGCCAGACGGCTGTAGGCCGCGGCGCGCCTGTCGAACTGCATCGACCGCCGTCTGGGCGTCACCACCCATTGCTGTCAAATGCCCCATCTTTCGCCCGGGCCGTGCAACCGATTTTCCATACAAGTGGAGTTTAACGTTCGGGTTTTTGAGAGCAAGGGCCCAGTCAGGTTCCCCGCCTTGCCAGCTTTCTCCAAGCAAATTTGCCATCGCCGCCGGGCGGTAAAGTTCGGTTGAACCGAGTGGCAGGCCGCAGACGGCCCTTAGCTGCTGTTCGAATTGAGAGGTCACGCAGGCATCGAATGTGAGATGTCCCGAATTATGGGGCCTCGGAGCGATTTCATTTACGATCAATCCCTCATCACGTGTTACAAAAAACTCTATACATAATGTGCCGATATAACCCAGGCTTTCGGCGATATTTCGTGTAATCTCGATAGCCTCATTAAAAACTCGCTCGGAGACGAATGCCGGGGCAAATGAGATGTCCAGAATGTGGTTAGCGTGTTGATTCTCTATCACCCCGAAATGCGCAAAGTTGCCTGCCTGATCGCGGGCGCATACCACCGACACCTCCTTTTCAAAATCCACAAAGGCCTCGAGAACTGCATCATTGCCGTCGAGGGATTCAAACGCCGATTCGACTTCGCCGACGGTCGTGATCTTTGTCTGGCCTTTCCCGTCATATCCGAAGCCGGCGGTCTTGAGCACGGCCGGCGTACCGACAGCCTCCAGCCCGCGGTATAGATCATCAACCGTTCGAATATAACGGAATTCGGCGACCGGAAACCCGTTCTCTGCCAAAAATGTCTTCTCGCGAAGACGGTTTTGAGTCATGTGGAGTATCTCGCCCCTGGGATGAACCTCGACCAACTCGGCCGCGGCCTCTATAGTCGAGGAAGGAACATTCTCGAATTCAAATGTGACAAAATCGACTTGCCCGGCAAATGTGCGTACCGCATCGATATCGTCATAAGCTGCGGAAGTTTCGAGGTCCGAGATATGCCCTGTCGGTGTATCGCTGTCCGGCGAAAAAGTGTGAACGCGATATCCCATCTTCCGGGCCTCGATAGCAAACATCCGGCCAAGCTGGCCGCTGCCGAAGACGCCTATAGTGGAGCCGGGGAGGATCATTTTGATTTCTTTCGCACTCGATCAAGGGTTTTTTCCGCCGTTAACTCCCTTAACGCGTCCTTCCCTGTCCACCGGGCCGCCCGGGAGTCCATCTCTGACAGGCCCACGGCGGTTTTTATGGCAAGGTGATTGAGGTTGAGATTTCGCTTTCCGATCTGTCTCAAGGCCCAGTTGACCGCTTTCTTGACAAAATTTCGGTCATCCGCCGAGTGTTTCGCAATGATCGGAAGAAACGCTTCAAACTTCGCATCATCCGCCTTTTTGTCATGCACAGCGAGCGAGGCCATCATCGCAAATCCCGCTCGTCGGACAAATTCTTCTTCTCGGTCGGCCCATTCAAATGCCTTACAATAGGCAAAGGGTGTCTTGTCAAAAAGATACCCCGTAACTGTATCGCACGTCGCCCAATTGTCGAGGTCGGCTACCCACGATTCCATCTGGTCCTCGGTAACCTTAGCGGGATCAGCGACCAGACACGCCACGCCCCGTGCCTCGAGCGCCTCGGTTTTCCAGAGTTTGAGAGCGAGGTCGTGATCTATACCGATCTCCCTCGCGATCTTTTTAACCTCCGGTGCCGACACCCCAAATGCCTTTTTGGTAACGATCCCAAAGCGCGCCATCCCGGCCACATTATCGAGCGAACCAAGGTCCTGGAGTTTTTTGAGGATCACATCGACCGTCATTTTCCCGGTTTCATTTTCAGAACGGCCTTTGTTTGCCGAGATCTAAACGCGTGGAGCTTCGTTCTCAATTCGGGCCGTGAGTTGGCGAGTATGGACAGGGCGAGCAGTGCAGCATTCTTCGCCCCCGCCTGGCCAATGGCAAGGGTCCCCACGGGAACTCCCGCCGGCATCTGGGCGATCGAAAGGAGCGAGTCCAGACCTTTCAGAGCCTTGCTCTCGACCGGCACGCCTAACACTGGCAAAATCGTCTGCGAGGCACACATTCCGGGCAAATGAGCCGCACCGCCAGCCCCGGCGATTATCACTTCAATGCCCCGCTCCTCAGCGGTCTTTGCAAAATCAAATAATAGGTCGGGTGTACGATGTGCCGAAACGATCCTAGTCTCGTGCGGTACGCCAAACTCATCAAGCGTCAGTGAGGCGATCTCCATCGTCGGCCAATCAGATTTGCTGCCCATGATAATGGAAACAATAGGTTTTCCCGATTTCTTCGCCATTTCAAATAGTTAAATACGTTGTTCAGGGAGTATCGAAACACCCTTCTCAACGCGGCTCGTCCGGATTTGGCACTACTTCCTGCGTAATTTCCTTATCATCATCTGATAACATTTGATACTTTCTCTGCTTGGCCTTCCAGCGGTCGATGGCGTATTTTTGCATGTCTGGTATTCGGTCTTTTTCGTCGAGTATCTCAAAACCGAGCAGGGTTTCGATTATGTCCTCTAGTGTCGTGATACCGTCCATTCCGCCATATTCATCGACAACGAGCGCGATGTGCTCCTTGCGGTTTATCAGGATTTCCCAAGCGTTAAAGAGGGTGGTCGTCTCGGCGATGGGCACGATCTCGCGTTTGATGTCCTTTAGCTTCAGATCAAACTGGTCTTCGGCTAGCTTCTCGAAAACAAGTTCCCTGAAAACGTAGCCGGTTATATTGTCGCGGTGCTCCTCATAGATCGGGATCCGCGAAAAATGAAGAAAGTCCTTGACCTTCAGAAACTCCTGCAGAGTCATCTCTTCGTTTGCGACAACAACGACAACCCTCGGGGTCATAACCTCGGTGACCTTGATGCTCTTTAGCTGAATGAGGTTCTGAATTATTTTATTTTCCTTGTCGACAAAGATGCCCTCTTCCATCCCGATATTTGCAAGGGCGGATATTTCCTCGCGGCTGGTCGTAAGCTCGACGTCTTTCCGTGAGAGCAGTCGGGTGAGGAAAGCCGAGATCACGACGAGAGGGTAGGTTATGAAGATCATGACCCTGATCGTGCGGGCTGCAACCCCCATAAGTTCGCGGCTGTAATTAGCTCCCAACGTCTTCGGGATGATCTCGGTCAGGACCAGGATCAGGATCGTCAAGACAGCGGAAACTAACGCAAAATAAGCATCGCCGAAAACAACCCCGGCCTGTGCTCCTACACCGGCCGCTCCCACGGTGTGTGCCACAGTGTTGAGCGAAAGAATTGCCGAGAGAGGCTTATCGATGTCTTTCTTTAGGTCGAGCATCGAATCGGCAGCGGTCACCCCTTGCGCCGACTGGCCTTTAAGATAGGAGTTTGGGAGCGATAGCAGGACCGATTCCATTATCGAGCATACGAACGATACGATAAGGGCGGTAAAAAGATAGATCAGTAATAGGACCATTTGTTATCTAATCAAAATAGGGCGAAGCCAAATATAGAGGCCTTCGTCATCTATATCTGCGATCAATCAGGACGAATATCGTTCGTACTATCGAAATTATAAAGGTTCTCGGTCTTGATTGCATCGGCCCGGTATCTTTACGTCGCTGAAGCCACGCGTCGGAGTTGAAGCTAAACGAGCAAGTTTGCGTTTTGCTCTATGCGCCCTAATATAGTGTTGAGTCCAACCGTAATCAACAGGTCAAAAAAAGCAAGGCAATAGAATGACAGAACAATCCCGGATCTATTACACGTTGACGGATGAAGCACCGTTACTGGCCACTCACTCTTTATTGCCCATCGTAAAGGCATTTACCAGGTCCGCGAATATCGAGATCGAGGTTCCGGATATCTCGCTCGCGGGACGAATTCTGGCCAATTTCCCCGGGCACTTGGACGACGGACAGAAAGTACCTGACGCTCTTGCCGCCTTGGGCGAATTAGCGACAAGGCCTGATGCCAACAAAATTTAGCAGCAGAACATTTCCGCTTCGGTCCCGCAGATGGAGGAAGCGGTCGCCGGGCTTTAGAAACGAGGTTACGCGTGACAAAGCCCGGCTGGACTTCGCACAGGAAAAATATGATTGGATTGACAAGATCAGGCCCCCGGTTTCACGCGATCCTAATCTCGACGGCGGTTAACACCTGCTCGGACGAACCCTTTCGAATGGGGTCAGTCGGTCACCATCGTGAGCGTTAAATCCATTGTTATGGTTTTGCCCTTAGCAATCGCGTCGGAAAAAAACAGTTCAGCTTCTTCCCGCTCTTGCCTCAGATACTCAAGTTTCTGCATGGCAACAGGATCTGATTCTCCAAATCGTTCTTCAGAGCTGAAGTTACGCAGATTGTGAAATTTCATCTCAGTACTTAGAAGTGTCAAGACTATCTCCCTCGCATCTGCCGTGGCGAAGTTCCCTTTAACCAAATCTATGGTTTTTGAATTATTCATGCGCGATTGGTCCACTTTGATCTGCCGGATTCTGGTTCCGTGTTTAGGCCAGCCTATTGTCAAGGGACAGATTTGAAACAAAATCGTTAGGGGTAAACCTATTACTCATTGGCCCTGTCCCAAGCTGTAACCCGGCTTCCCGTCGAAATTGTACAGGTGCTCTGTCTTAATGAAATCGATCCCCGCTTCGTTGAAGCGGCTTAGCAGGTTGATGACTTGCTGGTGCGTAATGGTGTCACCCGCGTTCTCTGCCTGAAAACGGCACCGCCAGTGATCAACGCAGAAAGTGTCGGCGTGGCCATTCGGATAAACCTTCGTGCCGCGGTTCGAGATCATGACGAGCTTTACGCCGTCGCCGTTGAGCTTTTCGATCTCCGGGCCAAGGTCGTTGCCCGCTCCGTAGAAATTTCCGTTCCACCATCCGATAAAGACATCGACGCCGACGAGGTCTTTCTTCTGCGGCTCGCGTATCGAGTAGATCGGCTTCTTATCGGCTTCGGCGATAACCTCGGGTGTTTTGTACTTGACGGCTTTGAGCGTTTCCGGCTTCTGGCCGATTCTGTCGACGACGGCCTGTGCAAATTCCTTCGTCCCGACCTTCTCCTTCGAAACGCCTTCTTTATAAACGTCGTACGTGTGCACGCCGTCCTCGACGGTGCGGAGCCACGCATTATGTGCGAGCTCAGCAACATCGGGCTGCCCGATGTGAACCATCATCAGAATCGAACCAAGGAACAGCCCCGACGGGTTAGCAAGATTCTGGCCCGCACGACGCGGCGCCGAGCCGTGGATCGCCTCGAACATCGAGATGTTCTCGCCGATGTTCGCCGAGCCCGCTAGCCCGACCGATCCCGCGATCTGAGCTGCAACGTCCGAAAGGATATCGCCGTAAAGGTTCGGCATGACAATCACGTCGAAGTTCTCGGGCGTGTCAGCCATCTTCGCCGCACCGATGTCGACAATCCAATGATCCGCCTCGATCGACGGATACTCGACAGCGATCTCGTCAAAGACTTTGTGGAACAGGCCGTCGGTCTGCTTCATGATGTTGTCTTTGACAAACGCAGTG
>JBGTIP010000037.1:0-23818 GCA_041745615.1 Pyrinomonadaceae bacterium
GTCACCTGCCGGCGGAGTGTAAATGATGTGCTCGTATATCTCATCGGTGAAGCAAAGTGCGTCAAACTCCTGGCAGAGCCCGCCAATGAATTCCAGTTCGTCCCGCGTAAACACCTTGCCCGACGGGTTATTCGGATTGCAGATGATTATCGCCTTTGTCCTTTCACTAAATGCCGCTCTCAGCTCGTCCCGATCAAATACAAAACCGTCGGCGTTGGCATATAACGGAACATGTACCGGTTTGGCGTCCGAGAGTATCGCATCGGGAGCATAGTTCTCATAGAACGGTTCGAACACCACCACTTCCTCACCGGGATCGACAGTGGCCATCATCCCGGCGATCATTCCTTCCGTAGATCCGCATGTAACGGTGATCTCCGTTTCAGGATCGATCTCGAGCCCCAGAAACCATTTCGTCTTCACAGCAATAGCATCGCGAAAGCTCTTAACGCCCCAGGTGATCGCATACTGGTTATGGTCAGCCGCGATCGCCTCCATTGCCATTTGCTTGATGTCCTCCGGCGCGGCAAAATCGGGAAATCCCTGACCGAGATTCACTGCGCCGTATTTGACCGCCTCCCGGGTCATTTCACGTATCACCGATTCGGTAAAACTTGCCGCCTTGCCTGATATGCGGCTCTTCAATTTATGGGTGCTGGGCATAATAAGAATTTAACCACACTTTCCCGTTTCAGGACCCGGATGATGACAGAATGGCGAACCAGCAACCCATCGGAATCATCAAACCGGCTGCTTCGGTATTAAATATGTTTGTTTATGGGTTTCAGGTGCGTTAAACTTTGATGTTATCGCAGGACTCGGAGGGTTGACTATTATGTTTAGAGCTTCTTTTTTATTGATTATTTCCGTTTTCGTTGCCGGCAGTGCATTGGCTCAGGGAATGGCGGCCACGAACGGCACTTCTGCCAGAGTTTATTTGCTGGGTCCGGGGGATGAGATCAGTGGAAAGGTCGTGGGCGAACCGCAATTCGACTTCGTTGCCTCGGTTAATGAGGATGGCAATATTATGGTCCCGTTCTCTGGCTCCCCGGTCGCTGCCCAGTGTCGCACAGAAAAGCAGCTGAGGGCTGATCTCACAGCTCTTCTCGAAAAACAGCTCCGGAATCCGCAATTCAGTTTAAACACCAAACGCAACAGCCGTCCCCCGGCGGCGGTTTACGGTGAGGTTCGCAAACAATCCGAGTATGATCTGCGGCGCGGGAGGGCGAGCCTTCTTGAGCTTTTGGCTTATTCCGGTGGTGCAACCGAGGAAGCCGGAGGCATTGTCGAGGTGACCCGTACCCAACCTCCGTTATGCGCCGGCGATATTGATACAAATGATTGGGCTGCTTCAATGAATGAAACTTCTGCGGTTCCAATGAAAATGTTCAGTTTAGCAAGCCTCCAGGTAGGAAAAGAAGATCCGGTTATCTATCCCGGCGACATCGTGCGCGTACATCGGGCACCGCCGGTTTATATAATTGGCGAGGTGGTCGCGCCTCAGGGAATTTACCTCAGAGAACAGGGCCTGACCCTCGTTGAGGCACTTGGCATGGTTGGCGGAGTTCGCCGGGAAGCAAAGAAAAAAGATGTCAAGATCTACAGATTAAAGGACACAGGAAATAAAGACCGCGAGGTCCTTACTGCCAACCTTGATCTGATCGCAAAAGGCGAACAGCGGGACATTGCTCTGCAGCCTTACGATATTGTCGAAGTCGACAAAGCTAAAGACGGCATCGCAAAAACCATCTTGAATTTCGCCCTTGGTGCCGGTAAAGCGGCCATTACCTCGGGGGCCAATAATATCGGGTATAGGGTCGTTTATTAAGGCCCCGTCCAGTCCTTCTCGGCGTTGCGGTAAAGCTCGTCGATCAACGCCCGGTATTTTTCATCTACGACCCGACGCTTGACCTTGAGCGTCGGGGTCAGATCCCCGCTCTCGACCGTCAATTCATTCTCGAGTAAAGCAAAGGCCTTGACCTTTTCAAATTGGGCTAGTGATGAAGTGGCCGCCTCGATCTGTCTTGTAAAAAGGTTGATTATTCGGGGATGCTTGCAGAATTCTTCGGGAGAAGAGATCTCCAGTTCCTTTAGCCGGGCATACGATTCCAGCATCTCGAAATTCGGCACGATCAACGCTGCCGGAAACTTGCGGCCGTCGCCGACAAGAACTGCCTGGCTGACAAACCTCGAAGACCGGATCATCTGCTCGATCAGTGACGGCGCAATGTACTTTCCGCCCGAGGTCTTAAATAGTTCCTTCTTACGGTCCGTTATTTTCAGAAACCCATCCTGATCCAGCTCACCTATATCACCCGTGCGGAACCATCCGTCTTCCGTAAAAGCGGCTTTGGTTTCAGCCTCTTTATGGTAATAGCCCTGCATCACGCCGGGCCCGCTGACCTCTATCTCACCGTCAGCGGCAATACGCACTTTAACATTCCGGATCGGCCTCCCGACCGTGCCGACGCGCACCGCAGTCGGATTATTCGACGAAACGACCGGCGAGGTTTCCGTCAGGCCGTAACCCTGCATGATCGAAATGCCCGCACCCGTAAAGATGAGATATATCTCATCCGGCAGCGCCGCTCCGCCGGTAATGCAAAACCTCAGCCTCCCGCCAAAAAAATCGCGTAGCTTTGAAAAAACTACGACGTCGGCAATCCGGTGCTTAGCCGCGAGCGAGATCGGCGGGGCCTGCCCGTCACTTGTTGCGACAGCATATTCCTTCGCGACGTCGATCGCCCAGTCAAAGATCATTTCGTTCACGCGGCCGGACAATGCTGCCTTCAAACGCGCGCGCTTAAAAACTTTTTCGAAAATACGCGGCACTCCGATAAAGATCGTCGGGCGTACTTCTTTAAGATTCTCTGGCACCTTTTCTATCGATTCGGCGTAATAGACCCTCATGCCATAACGTACATAAACGTACATCCCGGTCCGTTCGAAAACGTGCGACAGCGGCAAAACGGAAAGCGAGATATCGCCATCAACAAACGAATACTTCTCACTTGCACCGTGAACGTTCGACGTGAGGTTCGCGTGGGTAAGCATTACCCCCTTCGGTTCGCCCGTCGTGCCGCTGGTGTAAATGAGGGTCGCAATGTCGTCGGGCCCGACGCCCTCCAGGATCTCATCGAGCAGCCCGGGAGATTCATTGTGAAGTTCCGCCCCCCGAGCCTCAAGCTCGCTCAAAGAAAGCATCGCGGGATCGTCCGGATCACCATCAAAGAATACGAAGTGGTTCAAAGACCCACAGTCTTCTATCGCAGGTCGTATCCGCTCGTAGGCCGCCCGGTCCTGGATAAAGAAAACGCGTGCCTCCGAATCATCGATGATGTATCTGACGGCGTCAGGAGTCAGGGTCGTGTAGATCGGGACATCTACGACCCCGGCAAACTGGCATCCGGCATCTGCAAGCGTCCACTCGGGCGAATTAGCCCCAAGGATCGCGGCTCGATCGCCCTTTCGGAGGCCGAGCGAATATAGGCCGAGTGCAATGCTTCCCGCCCTCTCGGCCACCGTACGCGACGAGATACTTCTCCATTCACCATCCTTCTTAAAATTCAGCGCATCCGACAGGTCATATTCAACTGCCGATCGGAGGAACAGATCGGGTATGGTCGTCGGATCCGAATCAAGGAGCCCATTATCATACCTTGATAATCCTGCTAATTCGATCGTCTGTTCATGGGTATCTATCATTTGGCGCGAATACCTCCTAGAAAGATCTTAAGGACCTCACCGGCCAGGGGTGCGAGCGGATATTCCTTTTCCGACAGGACCCAGTTAGTAACCATTTCATCGAGAGCCCCATAGAATATTTTGGCGGCTACGACGGGTTTTATGTCCGAGCGGAAAACACCGGCAGTCTGGCCGTCCCGGATCGTCATTCGGATGATATCGAGATAATCTCCGAATCCCGCAGCCGAAAATTCCTTCATATGTTTTGTCGAGCTTCGCAATTCGACCTGGAAAACGATCGCCAGATCTCGGTCAGCACTCAGACGTTTTAGATGAAGCCCTGCGATCCGCCTCAGGCGGTCTTCGGGTTCAGCGATCAAAGCCAATTCACGCTTTCCTTCCTCGATGAATTCGGCCATCGCCTGGTCAAAGATCGAATGGAGAATTTCATCCTTGCTTTTAAAGTAAAGATAAACCGTCCCGTCGGCGATCTTCGCCGCCGCCGCGACGTCCGAGACTTTTGAGTTGAAATATCCGTTCCGCGCGAAAACCTTTATCGCCGCACGGAGAATGGCCGAACGTTTATCGGCAACTACACCGACCGATTTTTGATTCTTCTTCATTGCCGGGGAATACATCACTATGAATGAATGCTCATTCATTCAAGGATAAACCGGAAGTAATATTTTCGCAATATAAATCGGTCTGCGGTCGTTTTTAGACTCGGTTCGACCACGCTAGACGTCAATTGCTTTGGGTGGGAATTCAGGCGAAAAATGTAGTGGCGGAGAGGACAGGACTCGAACCTGCAAGCGCTTACGCGCGGTAGTTTTCAAGACTACTGCCTTACCAATTAGGCTACCTCTCCGCATCAAGCGGGGCGAATCTAAGAATATACCCGATAGATCTTTGTAAAACAAATCTTTTCGATCCGGGCAGATCCAGGCGCTCAAAAAGCGGCGCCCACCAGTGCAGTGCGTGGCTTAGCCGCTTGGTCAGATAAGTGTGACGAATTCTTAGAGCTTAGATCTCAGCTTCGAAATCGCCGCATCCAGGGGTTTGGCTTGGTCCCATCCGCTGGATTGATACTCGATCTTGCCCTCCTGGTCGATCAGAAAATACGCCGGAAAGCCCATAGCGATATTTCCGTTCCCGTCTTTTCGGGCGTACTTCAGAACAAGTCCAAAACTATTCGGAAGGATAGCAAAATTGAACGGATTTCTTTTTAGATACGGCTGGATCTTCTGCTCGTTTTCCATCGTGGCTGCAAGGAAGACCACGTTAGGATCGGAATGTGACTCTGCCATACGATTGAGCTTAGGTATCTCGGTATGACAAATAGCGCACCGGGTAGACCAAAAAGTCAGAAGAACGACCTTGCCTCTGAGAGCACCTAGATCGACGGTCCGCCCGTTCAAGTCAACGGTTGTAAAGGTCTCCGCAAGACGCGTCTGGCCAACCGCGGCGGCCGATAGTGCCAATACCAAAATTACAAGTATTAGATAACGCATTTTTTTATAACAACAATCGGTCAGGTAAGATGGCGTCGAATAAAAGTTCAACGCTGTTTAAACCAGATTGTTAAAACGATATTGATTCCAGAAAGGCAGGTCCATCGAAACAAACTTGCAGTTCCAAGTGTATCCCAAACCCGGTTCAAAACGCTATGCTAAAATCGGCGCTGTGCTACTTGAATCTATCGAAGCCTCTAATTTCCGTAACCTGAAGGGGAAAATTATCTATAATCCCGGCCTGAATATCCTTGTCGGGGAAAATGGACAGGGAAAGACCAACTGGCTGGAGGCGATCGGCGTTCTGGCCACCGGCCGATCTTTCCGTACCGCCAAACTCCAGGAGGCGATAGCATTTGGCGATGATTCTTTTGTGATCCGCGGCAATGTTCGTGAATCCCCCGAGATCGTAAGGACCTTAGGCGTAGTTGCTCATGGAAATACAAAGACCCTGCTCGTCAATGATAAAAAAGAGGCCGTCCAGCGTTACCTCGGGCAGCTGCAGGCGGTCGTTTTCAATTCGGACGAGCTTGAGGTCGTTCGCGGCAATCCCGACGCGCGTCGCCGCTTCCTCGATGCCGGCATCGTTTCGCTTCATCCGCCGTTCGTCCAGGTGCTGACTGACTATAACCGAGTTATCAAGCAGAAAAATGCCCTCTTACAATCCGCACGCGACCAAGAGATGAATATCGACAAGGTTCGCGAGGCCCTTGAGCCGTGGAACGTCCAGCTCGCCACACTCGCCGCTAAGATCCATCGAGCCCGGGTCCGATTTGTCGAGCGGATCAATGAGATCCTCGAAAAGCGTCTATTCGGCCGTGAAGAGTTGTCCATCAGGTACTTGTCCTCTCTCGAAGGCAAAGCCGATCTAACCGTTTATGAATCTGCTATTTCAGAACGGCTCGCTCTTCGAGTCCAGGCTGAGATCGTATCGGGCTACGCCCTTATCGGCACCCACCGCGATGATATGGAGCTGAGGTTTGACGGCCACGACATACGCAAATTCGGCTCGGCCGGGCAGCAGCGAAGCTCTCTCGTTTTGCTCCAGCTCGCCAATATTGCCGTCTTTCATGCTACTCGCGGCGAATACCCGCTTTTTCTGATCGACGATATCGACGCCGAACTCGACTATCGTCGCATCGGAAAACTACTCGAATATCTGACCGAAAAATGCCAGACGATCGTTACGACATCCAAGGAAAGCTTCGTCGAAAATTTCGGGTCCGGGGCCCGGGTTCTGACGATCCGGGATGGGGCCGCCAACCACATCTAAATACAGATTTTTACAAGCTTTCGACGCTGTGCTTATCAGCTGAAAAATGGTAAAATTAGCTATTGTTTTTTGGGGAAACTCCCCATCTGTTTTGACTCGCCTCGGTAACAGTTCAAAAACATAAAGTTGAGGTTTTTCAGACGCATTTTAAGGATAGAGGTTTTACAAATTGGCTAAAGCAAAAACAGAATACGGTGCGGATCAGATCACAGTACTCGAGGGGCGCGACGCCGTTCGCAAACGCCCGGCGATGTACATCGGCTCTACGAGCGAGATCGGTCTGCATCATTTGGTCTATGAGGTGGTCGACAATTCCGTGGACGAGGCCCTGGCCGGCTATTGCGATACCATCGAGGTCGCGATCCATATGGATAATTCGGTGACCGTTATCGATAACGGCCGCGGAATACCGACCGACATTCATAAGCAGGAAGGGCGATCGGCGGCCGAGGTCGTTATGACCATCCTCCACGCGGGCGGCAAGTTCGACACTAATTCATACAAGGTCTCGGGCGGCCTGCATGGAGTCGGTGTTAGCTGCGTAAATTTCCTTAGCGAGTATCTGAGGCTCGAGATCTGGCGTGACGGCAAAACGCACGAGATGGAGTTTGAGGCCGGGATACCCGTGGCACCGCTCAAGCACACAGGCACCACATCGAAACGCGGTACAAAGATCACGTTCCGCCCCGATTCGAGCATTTTCGAAACGACGACTTACAGCTTCGAAAAACTCTCCGAGCGGCTCCGCGAGAAAGCTTTTTTGAACAAGGGCATCCGTATATTCATCAAGGACGAACGCGAAGACCCCGAGAAATCACACGAATTCTATTACAAGGGCGGTATTGCCGAATTCGTAAAGCACCTTAACAAGAATAAGAGCCCGCTCCATGACGAACCGCTCTATTTTGAGCAGATCGCCGACGAACTCTCGGTCGAGGTGTCGATGCAGTACAACGATAGCTACGACGAAAAGATCTTTTCCTTTGCCAATAACATCAACACCGTCGACGGCGGTACCCATCTGTCGGGTTTTCGCGGTGCGATAACTCGAACGATCAACGCCTATGCGGAAAGCTCGGGCATGATGAAAAATGCCAAGGTTTCGCTGACCGGCGATGACGTGCGCGAGGGCCTTGTGGCCGTCATCTCGGTCAAGATACCGCAGCCGCAGTTTGAGGGCCAGACAAAGGGCAAGCTCAATTCGCCGGTAAAGGGCCCCGTCGAGTCGTTTCTAAACGAAAAGCTCGGTGAATTCTTCGAGCAGAACCCCGCCGTGGCCAAAAAGATCGTCGGTAAGGCCGTGGACGCCGCCCGTGCCCGTGAAGCGGCCCGCAAGGCCCGCGAGATCGTTCGCAAGAGTGCCCTCGGCACGTCAACCTTGCCCGGCAAACTGGCCGATTGCCAGGAAAAGGACCCGGCATTGTCAGAGATCTATATCGTCGAGGGCGATTCGGCCGGCGGTTCGGCGAAACAGGGACGCGACCGCAAGAATCAGGCCGTCCTGCCGCTCAAGGGCAAGATCCTTAACGTCGAAAAAGCGCGTTTCGACAAGATGCTCGGCCACGGCGAGATCAAGGCCCTTATCACCGCACTAGGAACGGGCATCGGCAAAGAGGATTTTGACGTTAACAGGCTCCGTTACCACAAGATCTGTCTGATGACCGACGCCGACGTCGACGGCAGCCATATCCGTACGCTGCTGCTCACATTCTTTTACCGCCAGATGCCCGAGCTGCTCGAGAACGGCTATGTCTACATCGCCCAGCCGCCGCTCTACAAGGTCAAACGCGGGAAAAAAGAAGAATACATCAAGGATGAAAAGGGTATGTTCCGCTATCTCATGCGGATGGCCACGGGCGATTCGCAGATCAGCTCGGACGGACGTTCGATCGAGGGCCGCGAACTATCAAAGGCCCTTGAACAAACGACCGAGCTTAATAATTACTCCGAGCGGCTCGCCCGCCGTGTCTACAATGACTCGACCCTGGTAGGTCTGATACTAGAGGCTTTTGCCGGACGCGACGGCATTTTGAACAAGCACCAGATCCGCTTGCGAAAGATCTTTGCAGATCAGGAAATGATGGCTGAGATCGAGGGCAAGCTCGCCGATGCTGGTTACAACACCGAGCTAACCAGCGATGAAGAGCACGGCCTGTGGGAGATCGACATATCCTACCCCAACGGCCAAACGCTCAAGATCGACTGGAATCTCGCGAGCTTTGTCGAGTTTCAAAAGGCGGTCGAGCTCAAGAAGTCTCTCGAGATCGATTTCCCGGGCCCGTTCATCCTCGGCGAGAACGGCAAGAGCGAGACCCTCCCAACGCGTGAGGAACTGCTCGAGAAGATCATGGCGATGGCCAAGAAAGACCTCACCATCCAACGTTACAAGGGCCTCGGCGAGATGAACCCCGAACAGCTCTGGGAAACCACCATGGACCCGGACAAACGCACCATGCTCCAGGTCCGCATCGAAGACGCCATCGAAACCGACAGCATCTTCACCGTCCTAATGGGCGACCAAGTCGAACCCCGCCGCAAATTCATCGAAGACAACGCCCTCGATGTAAAAAACCTCGACGTGTAAGCTCTGCTTCGAACAGCCGCATCTCTGCAACGGCATAAGTCAGTCAACGTCCTGCCGATCGGTGCCCTCGATCTCGAGCACCAGGTCGGGGCCGTAGGCTTTGGCGGGGGTTTGAAAGCCGGACGTGAAACTGCCGTCGAGGATCTTCTCTGCAATGTTAAGCGCGGCGAGGGCGGTCATTGTATAGCCCTCGGGGCATTGAAGGCGTGATTCGACGCGGTTGCCGTTGAGGTCGAGGGCTTCGCCCCAAAGCAGGGTGCGGCCTTTGGCGCGTTCTTCATCGCTCGGGCCGCCGACGGGTATCTTTTTCTGCAGATATTCCTGGATAGGGCCGGTCGCTAGCAGCCAGCCGAGGTAGCGGCTCGCCTTCATCATTTTCAGGGCCGACGGCGGGACGACGGTGAACACCTCGATATTCGGTATCCCCGTCGAATAATACGCGGTCGCGACGTCGCCCCAGGGAATTGTTACGCCAGTTTTGGTGACCTCGCCAAAATCGATCTCGCGGGTTTTCCACGCCGCGGGCACGCTAGTGATCTTGCCGTCCTTTCTGATAGCCCCGCCCTTGCCGACATTCATCGTCATCGTCGCCTGCGTGCCGTGTGACAGGCGGGCTCCTTTCCCGTAGAACGCGAGCGAAAGATGTGTCGCTGACGGCAGCCTGTCCTTCAGGTGGCGTGCCAGGCAATCGCTCGGGACAACGTCAAAACCCACACCCGGCATTACCATTATTCCGGCATCTTTTGCCTTCTGGTCAAGAGCGGCCATCGCCTCAAATATCGCTATTTCACCGGTTATATCGGTGTAATGCGTATTGGTCCGCAGGCAGGCCTCGACCATCGCCCGCGATGTCAGCGAAAACGGCCCGGCACAATGAACCACGAGATCCACATTCTGCAGGGTTTGATCGATTCGGTATTCCTCGTCGAGCGAGAAGACGCGGTATTCGAGATGATGCTTCTTCGCCAGCGCCTCGATCTCAATAGCATTACGCCCCGCGAGAATGGGCTTCATCCCACGCTCGACAGCGTACCGCGTGATCAATTTACCCGTGTAACCGTTGGCCCCGTATATCAGGAGAGCTCTTTCATCCATATTCTAGTGTGACATTATTGCCGCTTTTGCTTAGGGTTCATTATAACCGCACTGTGAACAATGTCTGGGTGGATGTCCTCCGAACTTTTCTTAAGATTCCTCTGGTTGTAATTCCCTGCTGTAACCACGCTAATTAAATTCCGCTCTTTATCTATCTGGACGACTTGCCCCCCATTGCCGTTAAACCCAATGACCGCCCTGGTTGCATCACCCTCGGCGAAACTCGGCAGCCAAATCTGATACCCGTAGTCCATTGTCATTCCCGGCGGTCCCTGCCCGAGAGCGATCTGCTTCGTTGTTGCCTCTTTGATCAAATTTGCGGGAACTATCTGCTTACCGTTCGACTTACCGTCATTCATCACCAGCAGACTGATCTTAGCCAAGTCTCTTGAGCGTAGCCTCAGACCAGACGCCGCGATGAGATATCCATTCCTTCCCTTCACCCATTCAAACTTTTCAATACCGAGCGGTGCAAAAAGATTTCTCGAAACGTACTCGTCGACAGGCAAGCCAGTCGCCTTCCTAATTATCTCCGCTAAGAGATGTGTGGCTCCACCGTTATAGTTGAACGTTGATCCGGGTTTTGCAACGATCTTTTGACTGAGGACGAATTCCGAGGGATCAGCAGACCGGTCCATAGCAGTTTCGCTGTTAGCAGGATTTGTGTACGGAAGATCCTCGTCCCATACTAGTCCAGGGCTCATAGTTAATAGATGCTTTACAGTGATGCCTTTCTTCTCTCCCTCCGCGTATTTCAAATGCTCGGGGAAAAAGTCGAATACAGGTTGGTCAAGGCTTTTGATCTTTCCTTTGGCAACCGCGTGGATGACAGCGAGCCCGAGAATGCTCTTGGTCACACTACGGAGGTCGTGGAGCGTGTCACGGCTATGTTCTACCACACCCAAGCGGCCTTTTCCTCGATGAAAATCCTCACCCGTGAAGTACTTTTCGAATACGAGCCGACCGTTTCGGATGATGAGGAGGCTATGGATATTCGGATATGTTCCTTTGAGTATTTCGTTCGTCCCGGCAACGATCTTTGCTTCATCAAGATCTGAGTCTTTTAGCGTTCCGGTTCGAAGGCCGTCGTTTAGCCTTTCGGGTGGAACGTACTTATAGGTCGCCGCCTGCTGAGCGAAAAGCGGTAGCTGGAGCAAAACAAGAATAACGCCTTTTGCGACGAGTGGTCTGGATCCATGCATGCCGTAAATGATAGCGCAGAACAGTAGACTCAACGACTATTTTCGTCGTCGAGTATTGTCTGGACCCTTCCGACCTGCCCATCCGTCAACCGCACCTTTATCCCGTGCGGGTGATTCTCTGAATTTGTAAGGATGTCCTTGACGATTCCGGTGGTCTGTTTGCCGGTACGCTGGCCTTCTTTCAGGACGATAGCGACCTCGATGCCGGGACGGATATTTTTGCGTTGACGATGCGGCATATTAAAACAGCTTCAGCTTAGCATTTTGCGTAAACCTAAGTTTTTCAAGGAATTCCAGCCTGTCGATCTCCTTTGCCCCGAGAGCTTCGAAGTGCGGGGTCATTACCTGGGAGTCGATCCACGTTGAGCCCCGCGACTTGAGGTGATCGATAAGAAAAAGCAGCGAGAGCTTTGAAGCGTTTGCCGTTTTGTAGAACATCGACTCGCCGCAAAACACACCGCCGGCGTCGACACCGTACAGCCCGCCAACGAGGTCTCCGCCTTTATACCATGCCTCGACGCTGTGGGCCATTCCGGCATGGTGCAGATCGGCAAAGATCCTTTCGAATTCGCTCGTGATCCAGGTCCCGCCCTGCCGCGGCCGGTAGGCGAGCGAGCATTCGCGGATCACGGCTGCGAAATCCTTGTCGATGGTAAAGGTAAGTTCGCTGTTCCGGCGGGCCTTTTGCAGGCTTCGCGAAACTCTCAGCTCGCCGAATTCCAATATCGCCCTCCGCTCCGGACAATGCCAAGGCAGCGGGATGCCGTCCGTGTGCCACGGAAAAATGCCCTTTAGATAAGCCTCTCGGAGGTTGTTGACCGTCAGCGGCGTTCCGAATGCCACAACATCATGCGAGCGAAAGAAATAGTCCCCGATCGCGACCCACTCGGGATATAAATAGGTCGCTGGATCGGGAAATACATCCGAGGTCATAAGAACATTTTACCTCAATCGAGATCATACCTTGACCAGCTTCCACTTGCCGCGTTTAAAAAGCAGCGCACTCGCCACCGCGAGGACCGAGAATGCGATCGTGATCGCCCAAAACACGCCATTCGGGCCCATATTGAAGTGATAGGCAAGCACGTATGCCAGCGGTATCTCAAACATCCAGAACACGAGGAAGTTCAGCCAGGTTGGCGTAACCGTGTCACCCGCCCCGTTGAATGAGGCTTCCATCACCATACCGAGCCCGTAAAACGCATACCCATAGCCCACGATCCGCAGGCAATCGCGACCATAGGCCGTGATCGCGGGGTCATCCGTAAATATTGCGATGACCAGATCGGGAAAGATGATAAAAAACAACCCCGCGAGCCCGAGCAGCCCTGCGTTCAGGAATCCGGCGATCCACACTGAGCGTGCGGCACGCTCCGGCTTTCCGGCTCCGAGATTTTGACCTACGAGTGTCGCGGCCGCATTTGCGAGCCCCACGGCGGGCAGAATTACAAAAATTATCACCCGCAGCCCGATCTGATAACCGGCGATCGCAACGCTCCCGAATCCGGCGATGATGATCACGAGCCCCGTCCAGCTCGCGGTCGAGATCAGGAATTGCAGCACCGCAACCGACGAAAGCCGTATCAGCGTCCACAGCAGTTTCGGGTCGAATTTCCAATGCTGTTTGCGGATCTCGATCCGTCCGCCATTGTCGCGAAAAAACAACGCCCACGATGCATAAGCCACACCAACGCCGCGGCCTATTACGGTCGCGACCGCGGCACCCGTGACCCCCAGCTCGGGAAAGAACCAGATCCCGAAAATGAACAGCGGGTCGAGAATAATATTCAGCAGATTGGCAACGATCAAAACCCGCAGGGCAATAGCCGCATCCCCGGCCCCGCGAAATATTGCATTCAGCAGGAAAAGAAATACGATCACGGCATTCGAGCCGAGCATGATCTGCATGAAGGGCGTCCCTAGCTCGATCACCTGCGGTTCCGCACCCAGCAGCCGCAAAATATCCGCCGCAAAGATCACCCCGGCCACGCCCATCACTACCGAGACGATCACACCAAGATAGATGATATGCGCGGCGCTTCGCGCAGCACCGTCCGGATCATTTTCGCCGGTCCGGCGTGCGACCGTTGCCGTTGCACCAATGCTGAGACCGATCGCGACGGCATAGACGAGAGCCAGGATGGATTCCGTCAACCCAACGACAGCCACCGCCTCCGCCCCGAGTTTCGCTACAAAGAACGTGTCGACGATCGCAAAGATCGCCTCCATAGACATCTCCAGGATCATCGGGATCGCCAGGATAATCAGCGCTGCCATGATCGACCCTTTCGTAAAATCCCGCTGCGTTCCCCTGAATGCCTCACGAATTATCGACCTGAATGAATTATCTTCCGGCTCCACAGAAGGAGCCTCCATCGAGATATGCATGACCTTGTATTAAACGAAAAAAAGGCGGCACGAGCGTGCCGGGTATGCCCGCAGACGGCAGAAATATCTGCCGCTAAAGGGCCTTCGGAGCGGATAAGATGTTAGAAAATCTCAGGCAGCATGATCTGTAGAAATTAGCACACGAAATGCGATCAATGCAAAACGCGGAGATGTCATTTACCGGGCGATCGCGAAATTCCCCGTTGCCCATCGCGGTAAAATAGCCTTACAATCTGTGTCGAGGTAAAAATATGATCAGATGTATCCGCGGCAGTACTATTTGATAACTAACACGTGAGGGATTCGAACGAATCATTGCCCCATACCGGCGAAGGAGTCGTAATAGACATCGGGACGGGGGACGGCCGGTTTGTGTCTGCGTCCGCACGGGCGAATCCGAACAAGTTCTTCATCGGGGTCGACGCCAACCTAAAGCCGCTCGAGAAACCCTCGATGAAAGCGACGCGAAAGCCGGGCAAGGGCGGCCTGCCGAATGCGATGTTCGTCCAGGCGGCCGTTGAAGACCTCCCCGACGAATTTGACGGCGTTGCCGATGAGATCCATATCCACTTCCCCTGGGGCAGCCTGCTTCAGGCCGTGGCGACCGCCGACAAGCACATCTTGTCGTCACTTCACCGAATCGCTGCACCGGACGGTCTGCTTGAGGTAGTGATCGGTATCGACCCCGATCGCGACAGGTCTGAGATCGAGCGCCTTGGCGTGCCCGCACTTTCGGACGAATATATAAAAAGCTTATTGATCCCGGAGTACGATCGAATGGGGTTTCGTGCCATCGAGCACGGCACACTCGGCCCCGACGAGTGGAGCGGACTCGAAACCTCGTGGGCAAAAAAGTTAAGCGGCAGCCCGGACCGAAAGGTCATCTTTCTGCTTTTCAAGGCTGACTAAGAGACTGGTCAATGGGCCGCTTTAGCTGCGACCTGTAATATAATCGCCTCGATGTTCAAACTAAGTCTCGGCCCCGACGCCCATCTTGCACATATCGAGCCGCATCACGCCGCGGAGCTTCATGCACTGATCCAGGAAAGCTACGATCACCTACGCGAGTGGTCTAACTGGCTTAAGGACCCGGACCGCCTGCTCGAGAATACCGAAGAATGGATAGAGAAGAATAGGGTAAATTACGGAGCGGGCAATGGTTACGAAATAGGCATCTGGCACCGTGACCGTATGGCCGGGCAGATCGGATATAACTATTTTGACAACAATGACCGGCGAACCGAGATCGGTTATTGGTTGGGAAAAGATTTCCAGGGTAAGGGCCTCATCACGCGATCCTGCCGTGCGCTGATCGACAATGCTTTCACCAACCTGAACATAAATCGCATCGAGATCCGCTGCGGGACCGGAAACCAAAAAAGCCGCAGCATCCCCGAAAAACTGGGTTTCAAACTCGAAGGCATCGCCCGCGAATCCGAATATCTCCACGACCATTTTATCGATCTCGCAGTTTACGCCATCCTTAAAAATGAGTGGAATTCGCCTGCTTCGGCATGACCCTCCTGTTGCATAAACGAACTTTTTCGGTTAATTTGACCCCAACCTCTCATCTTATTTCTGATGAAACATGTTTCCCGTCGTGACTTTCTCAAGGGCCTGGCGGCCTCCGCCGGTCTGTTCGCTGCGGGGCGAAACGTTGCCTGGGGCCGATCGCCCCAAGCGTCGGCCCTCCGACTCCTGGTCGTCGGCGATTCGCTTATTTGGGGCCAGGGGCTTAGAGAAGAAGATAAGTTCTATACGCTTTTCGCGGACTGGCTTCGAAAAGATGCGTTCGGCGGCCCCCGGTCTGTAGATCTCAAGGTCAGAGCCCACTCAGGGGCGAATTTAAAGGTCCGGCCCGAAACGGCCGAGAGATTTAAAGCGGCGGGACTCGAAGATAATTATAGCTTCCACCCCGAGGTGAATGTCGGGTTTCCCAGCATCTGGACCCAGATCGAGGTAGCGGCAGCAGAGTACAAGAAAGAGAGGGCCCGGGGCGGTGCCGATCTGATAATGCTAGCGGGTGGTATCACCGACGTGTCCGTAAACCGAATATTGGATCCGTTCAGCGATGAGGACGAACTTCCGCCTTTAATAAAACAATATTGCCGCGACGATATGCTCGACGTACTCCGTCATGCAGGCCATCTACATCCTGGCGCGGTGATAGTTGTCATCGGATATTACCCAATGCTGTCACCCAGGACCTCGGGCAGCCGGCTTATGGATGCATGGCTCGCGACCCATCGTGTCCCGGATGCTGTAAAGCGCATCGTCAATAATCCTCTGACCCGACGCCTCTTATTCAATAGAATAAGGAGGAGGGTTTTACGGAAATCCCGGATCTGGACCGAGGGATCGAACGAGAATCTACAGCTGGCGGTCGATACGTTTAACGATGGCCTTGCGCAAGAACGTGCCGTTTTCGTAAGATCGCCGATAACCGAGAATACCGCTTACGCAATGCCCGAATCACTGGTCTTCAGGATGGGCAGACGAAGTCGATCTGAGGACCCTCTTGCCAAGCAGCGGTCAGCCGAGTGCAAGGAATCTTTCTCCGAACTAAAGGCAAAGACCGGTATTGAGAATTCCGTTCGCCGCTGTGAACTCGCGGGCCTGGGCCATCCTAATCCCGCCGGTGCCCGCGCCTATTTCGACGAGATCAGCAGTGTCATCGACCGCGAATCCTGGATCGCCCGGCATCTTGCTTCGACACGCTAGCCCCCTTGATTGGGTGCAACACCACGATACGCACCTTGCAACTAAATCCATTCACCTGCAACAATGGTCTACCTGTGCAGGGTTAGGAAATGGAGAACGGCGCATCAAAAAAACTTAAGATCGCAGTGGCGATGAGCGGCGGGGTCGATAGTTCGGCGGTGGCGGCGCTGCTGCGCGATCAGGGGCACGAGCTGGTCGGTTTCACTATGCAGCTTTGGAACCAGCGGCGCAACATCAATGTCGACGAGAATGGGGATCCGCTTCCGTCCCGCTGCTGCTCGCTTGATGACGTATACGACGCCCGGCGAGTCGCCGAGAGCCTGGGCTTTCCCTTCTACGTTCTCAACCTGGAAAAAGATTTTGAGCGAGCGGTCGTAGAACCCTTCGTCCAGGGTTATCTCGAGGGCGAGACGCCGATACCCTGTGTCGCCTGCAATTCCCGGCTGAAATTCGCATCGCTCGATAAAATGGCGGTCAGTCTTGGCTGTGATAAGGTCGCGACCGGGCATTTTGCTCGCGTCGAGTACGACGCTGATGCTGATCGTTACCGGCTCTTCCGCGGCAGAAACTACGGCAAGGACCAGAGCTATTTCCTCTGGGAATTGACCCAGGAACAGCTTTCACGGGCATATTTCCCGCTCGGAGAAATGTATAAGGAAGAGGTGCGCGACATTGCCCGCGGGGCCAATTTGTACACCGCTGAGAAACAGGAATCGCAGGAGATTTGCTTCGTCCCCGACGGGAAGTACTCCGAATTTATCGACCGCTACCTGGACCACGAAGGACGGGCGAGCGAAAAGCCCGAGGGCGGCGACATAGTCACGGGCGAAGGTGTCACGGTAGGCACGCACACTGGAATTCACCGGTACACCATCGGACAGCGGAAAGGCCTCGGCATAGCGAATGAAAAACCGCTCTACGTCACCCAGATCGAGAGGGCCAGAAATCGTATTATAGTTGGTGAAGCAAGTGATCTGGACAGTACCGGTTTTGTGGCTAAAGGCGTCAATTGGGTAGCTTTCGACACACCCGGCGAGCCCGTTCGTGCAAACGTTAAGGTCCGTTACCGTCATGAACCCGCTCCCGCGACCATCGTCGCCTTGCCCGATGGACGCGCTCAAGTGACATTTGACGAACCGCAAAGGGCGATCACGCCCGGACAGGCGACGATCTTCTACAACGGCGACGAGGTAGTCGGCGGCGGTTGGATCGTCAAAGCGTCCGATCATGACCGCGGCTAACAAAACATCAACAGCTTTGGGCCTGAGAGACGAAAAGAGCTATAGAGAACGAGTTTTCGAGGTCGTCCGCTGCATTCCTGTCGGCCGCGTCATGACCTATGGCCAGATCGCGATAATGCTCGGTGAGGGATACACGGCGAGAACTGTCGGCTATGTAATGAGCGGGGCCGACGCGGAAAATGTGCCGTGGCAGCGAGTGATCAATTCGCAGGGAAAATGCTCGACCGGCCGCCTCACCATCCCGATCAACCTCCAGCAGGAACTCCTCGAAGCCGAAGGAATTTCATTCAGCAAAGCCGGCAAGTGCGATCTCAGGCAATATCGCTGGTTTCCCGAAGGGACCGGTGAAGATCACGAAGTCAACAACGAACGCCCCCGCCTCTTCACACGCCCGAAAACTCGATAGCTAGAATCGCCCTTCATCACTCTCCACTCTCCACTCTCCACTCTCCACTCTCCACTCATCACTCCCCTACCTTCCCCATTTCAGCTTGTTTCTCAAAACGTCAAAATAATTCCTGTTCGACGGATGGACGAGATTAAATGTCGTTTCGCTTTTTCGTATGGTGATCCGGTCGCCGGCGAGCATCTGGTGGCCGATCTGGCCGTCCAGGCTGAGCACGACGCCCTCGTTCTCATTGTCGAGGATCAGCTCGATCTCAGCAGTGTCCGGCACGACGATAGGTCGATTGGTCAGGGTAAACGGACAGATCGGGGTCAGGACGATCGCGTTCATGGAAGGAAAAACTATCGGGCCGCCCGCCGACAGGTTGTAGGCGGTCGAGCCGGTCGGGGTTGATACGATCAGCCCATCGGCACGAAACGAATTTACGAAAAGGCCATTCAGATTGACCGTTATCTCGATTATTCGGGCGAGCGCGGCCTTGTTGATGACCACGTCGTTCAGCACTCTTCCCCGGGCGATCCTCTCATCGCCGCGCCATTGCACGGCATCGAGCATTACTCGCCTGTCGATGTCATATTGGCCCGCGATTATCGACTCGAGAGCAGTAAAAAGCTCTTCGATCCTAAAATCCGTCAAATATCCGAGGCTGCCGTAATTCACTCCAAGGACAAGTACATCCGCATCTCCGACCAGCCGCGAGGTCGAGATCATCGTGCCATCGCCGCCCAGCACCACAAATAGGTCCGCGTCAAAAAAGCCGGTTCCCGCGGCGGGTGTGTCGCCGGCCGCAAGCGGCTCGCCGGCCTGGGCGATCCCACGCTCTTCCAGCCAGGCCGACAGTTCAGCCGCCGTCGCCATCGCTTCGTCATGACCCGGTTTGACCACTATTCCGGCCGATCTGATCTCTCTATTGTTCATAAGCCGCCGTATCCGTTAATAATCCGCGAACCGGCCCCAAACTGCAAGCGTTTCCGCCGGTGCCGGGACCGCGTTTGAAAGCTGACATCTTTTATGGGCGGCGTCGGCATCATATGTTTGTAGAATGAATCCGTTATCCCAAACTGCTATTTTGTTGGTCTTCGACCGCGGTATTTGTTAGAATTGCGGTTTGTCCCCTCGGACACTCATTTTTCTAAATCAACTAAGAAAGGTAATTGTCGATGTTAAAGCTATTCAAACGTCTTGAAAAGACCCGAAATTTTGTCCTCCTTTTATTTGCCATCGTGATGGTAGTGAGCCTCGTGTTGTTCTACGCGCCGGCCAGCAATACCGTTAATGCAAATCTCGCTCAGAGCTCCGAAACGGTTGCCTCTGTTTCCGGCCACAATATTTCGGTCGGAGAATTGGTCCGGCAGCAGGAAAACTACAGCCGTTTCAGCCAGGGGCAGACAGTGCCGGCACGGATGATGCTCACCGGGCTGATCGATAGCCGCATCGCCCGGGTCGAGGCCGAACGTTTGGGCCTTTTGGCGAGCGACGCTGAGGTCGCGGCCGAGATCCGCCGGCAGTGGTCGACAGAAGGTACGCCTTTCAACCAGTCATTATACGAATTGAACGTGACAGAGCAGTATGGCAGCATCCGTGCTTTCGAAGAGAGTATTCGAGACGATCTGAGTGCCAAGAAGCTTGAGGCTTTCATTACCGCGGGTGTCACGGTTTCCGAAGAAGAGGCCCTCACCGACTTTCAGCGAAAGAACGCTAAGTTCGATATTAATTACGTCACCGTTAGCGCCGCCGAACTTGCCAAGAAGATCAACCCGACGGAACAGGAACTCCGTAGCTACTTCGAGGCAAATAGATCGGGATATTTCATCAGTGTCCCTCAGAAAAAGATCAAATACGTCTTTGTAAGTACGAGCAAGATCGGCGAAAAGCTGCAGATCCCCGAGGCAGATCTTAAGACCGAGTTCGACGCTCTTCCCGCTGACAAAAAGATCGCAGGCGTGATGGGCCAGGAATTGGTCCTGCGTCTTTCTAAGCCCGAGTTTGAATCGCAGATCCAGGCTAAGGCCACCGAATTGGTCCAGCAGCTTCGACAGGGTGGCCCGGTAGTATCCGAAGAGGCCTTTGCAACGATCGCGCGGGGACATTCGGAGAATGCTGCAACTGCCCAGAACGGCGGAAAACTTGTCGGCCCGGTCCGCGAAAATCCCAATAAACCTGAGGATCCATACCAGCGGCTTCTGTCGATGCAGCCGGGAGAGGTTTCCGAGCCGATCACTTATCAGAGCCGGATTTTTATTCTTCGCCGCGGCGAAGAAGTGCCGAAAACATACGAAACTGCGAAAAAGGAGATCGAAGCAGGCCTCAGAAACAGGCGTGCCTATGCCGTCGCCGCTGAGTTGGCACAAAAGGTGGCCGACTCGTTAAGAGAAACCAAGGATCCGATGAAGACCGCCCAGGCATTTGCTGCCGAGGCAAACATGAGTGTCTCCGAAATGGTTCGCGAGACCGGCTACCTGAAACCCGGCGATGACGTTCCGAATGTCGGCATCTCGCCCCAATTCGAAGAGGGCATCGGGCCGCTTCAAAATGTAAATGACGTCGGCGAAAAGACCCCCATCCAGAACGGCTTTGCGATCCCCCTCCTTGCCGATATCAAACCGCCGCGCGATGCCGAGTTCGAAGAGGTTCGTGAGAGGATCCGTGAAACGGTCCAGGCCGACACCGCGCGAGCCGAGGTGGATCGCGTAGCAAGAGTGATCGCCGAAGATACGGCGTCTGCCGAAGCGCTGAATTCGGCTGCGGCCGCCAACGGATTGACGACCCAGGTACAAAAGGATTTCGTCCTCGGTTCTCCGCTGGGCGAGGGCCCGTCCGCCGGCACCAGTGAGGAACTCGAGAACGCCATCTATGCCCTTAGCTCCGGCCAGGTTCACAAGACCCCCATAAAGATCGGTGACAATTTGGTAGTGGTTGGCGTCACCGACCGTGAGGATGCCGATCCCGCCGAGTTTGCAAAACAGCGGAGCGGCCTGATCCAGCAGATGCTCACCAAGAAGCGAACGGCCATCTTCTCCGATTTCCTGGCGAATGCCAAACGGAGATTGGAAGAGGCAGACAGCATCACGATCTATGAAGCGGCGCTGGCCAAGATAGAACCTCCAGCACCGGATACAAATCCTATCGTGACGATGGAATAGTCGGGCGTCGGCCTGAAGATATAAAAAGAGGCTCTTATGAAAATAGGGGCCTTTTCAATTGCCCCCGGCTTTAGCTGGAAATGAAGATCGAGGTTCAGCAACGGTTTAAGCGAATCGAGAAACTCTCAGTCACCCTATTTCTTGTTTTGCGAATACAAGGTCCTCTGATTCATTCGAAAGACGATCCAGTAAGCACAATGATTCGCTGATCCTGATCCGGCCCCTTAAAAAAACCGGATCTCAAGGTGGCTCCTCGAGATCCGGTAATATTGATTTCAGCTGGGGTGGACGATCAGCTTTTTCCGATCGCCTTCAGATACCGGGTCAACTCCTCCCTAACCTTCGGGAAAAGGAAGAGGAGTCCGATCATATTCGGAAATACCATTGCCAGTATCATCGCATCCGAGAATGCCAGTACCGATCCGAGCGAAGCGGCCGCACCGATGATCACGAACAGGCAGAACAGGATCTTGAATGAGAGGTCCGCAGCCTTGGATCTCCCAAAAAGGAACTTCCATGATTGAAGCCCGTAGTAAGACCACGAGATCATCGTCGAGAAAGCAAACAGGACGATAGCCACTGTCAGTACCGCGTTAAAGCCCGGCAAAACGTCATTGTATGCTCTCGCCGTGAGGTCGACACCGTTAACGGCCTGGCCGTCGATCATTACATTCCCGGCAACCCCTCCGTACTGGAAGAAATCGCCCTGCATATTAAATAACACGATCACGACTGCCGTCATGGTGCAGATCACGACCGTGTCGATAAACGGCTCCAGCAGGGCCACCAGCCCCTCACTGGCGGGATATTTAGTCCGCACAGCGGAGTGGGCGATCGCCGCAGAGCCGGCACCGGCCTCATTCGAGAATGCAGCACGCCGGAAGCCCTGTATGATCACGCCTGCCACACCGCCGACACCGGCCTCGGGTGTGAATGCCCCCGACAGGATCATGCCGATCGCGGCAGGTATCTCGCTAAAGTGAGCGAAAATAATAATCAGCGAGGCGATGATATAGATGATCGCCATCAGCGGCACGAGCTTCTCAGTTACCTTTGCGATTCGTCTAATACCGCCGATAATAACGATCGCGACCAGTATCGCCATGATCACACCGATTATCGTGCGAGCAGAACCGTTCCCGCCCAGGTCGAACATCGTGGTGATCTGACTCGTGGCCTGGTTCGCCTGAAACGCGTTCCCGCCGCCGAACGCCCCGCCCACGCAGAAGATAGCAAAAACGACCGCGAGCACCTTACCCACGGGCCCCAGTTTTAATTCCGCAAAACCGCGTGACAAATAGTACATCGGTCCGCCATGGACCGTACCGTCCTTGTCAATATCGCGGTACTTGACGCCGAGCGTACACTCGACAAATTTTGATGACATCCCCAGCAGGCCTGCGACGATCATCCAGAAAGTCGCTCCGGGTCCGCCGATGCCGATGGCGATGGCGACACCCGCGATGTTTCCAAGCCCGACCGTTCCCGAGACCGCTGTAGCAAGTGCCTGAAAATGATTTACCTCGCCGTGATGGCTTTCATCTTTTATGGTGTCGGGTATGTCGCCGTCGACGATATTGAGCTCGGCCTTCTCTACATGCGGTTCACGATGATCCCCGTCCGCGGCCATCTCGATATCGTCGTACTTACCCCGCACCACATTCAGTGCTAACGGGAAGCGGCGGATATTTACAAACCCGAATGCGACAGTAAAGAACAGTGCACCGCCTATCAATAGGTAAAGTATGATCGGAAGATTAAACGGCTCAGGAAGCGGCATCGCATAAAAGACTGTCGCCTCCCAACAATTTGCGACTGGCCGGAAGGCCTGATCGATACGTTCATCGATGCCCAGGACCTGTCCGGCGGGCGTGGGGGGAACGTCCCAACAACGCGGGGCCGGCGCTTCCGCTGCCTGGGCGAACACTAATACCGGGAAGATCAAAGTTGCCGCTGCGGCCAGTAAATACTTTTCGAACCTTCGCTTCATTGATTACCTCGACTTTAGATTTAATTTTCTGACTTTAACCGGGACCAGTTCAACCCCAAATAGAAACGTCAAAGGAGAGCGTACCGACGAGCCGCTGGTTTTTTTTTAACTTGTGCATTATAACCGATTTCGATAGCTTGTCTAGCCAATCCATCGGCAGTACCCGTTCCCACTCTCGTCGCCGTCACGCTCGAAACGACAAACGCCCGAGCCTCGCCCGTAGGCTGGTAAATTTCCGCATCGCCGTGAATATTCTTCCAGATAGCTGATCATTACCCGCCAATAGCTAATTCAAATTTAATTACTAATTAGTAATTAGAAAATTAGTAATTAATTTTGATCGATGCCTATCCCCTCTCTTCCTCAGATCTTTTTGAGACAAATGGGACTTTTGTGACTTTTCTGCCAAATGGGAAAAATCGGACAAATCGGACAAATGGGACAAATGGGACAAATGGGACATTTGATATTGCATCTGTGATACGTATTTTCATACTCTGGATATGGCTCGCTGCCTTTGTATCCAGCAAATGAAAAGATCCGCAGAATACCTCCAAGCCCGCCTAGAGACCTGCCAGAG
>JBGTIP010000038.1:0-69570 GCA_041745615.1 Pyrinomonadaceae bacterium
ATCTTATCGAGAGCCTTTACCTCGGCGTCGGTCGAGCATGTTGCAAGCGGGACAGCAAATGCCCGGCGGCCGGATGCATCGCGCCAGTTGACCCATTTGTCGATCTGTTTTTCAAACTCAGCGAGCTGCCGTTTGTCTTCCCCATTTGCACCGACGCTCAGGTACAGTCCGTCATACCAGCGGCCTTTGTAGAACACACGCTCCTCGGGGTCACGGCAGAGAAACTGCTCTTTGATGATGATGTCACCCGCGACGTTTCGACCTTCGATGAGGTCCATCTCTTCTAGCAGCGAAACAAGCTCACTGTTTTCCTGAAACGGTACCGGCAGGTAATGGGCTCCCCACGGATAGCTAACCGGCTCACCCGAAGAGCTTCGCGACGTGCCGCCCGCCTCTTTCTCGAGTTCGAGTACAACGAAATCGTCAAACCCCTCACTCTTCAGTTTCCATGCCGCCGACAGGCCCGCAATGCCTCCGCCGATGACCGCGACTTTTATATTTGCCCAACGATCCGCCGGCACCTCGAAACTTCGGCCCTCTCGCATGACGTGCCCAAGATCCGCAGACTGCCCCACGATCTCACCAGAGGGAAAAGGCCTTTCCGTTGCGGACCGACACGCCTGTATTGCAAACGGTGCACCGAGGAAGATGGTTAGTAACTCTCTGCGAGACAGGGTCATTCGGAATAACTGAAAACTGATAAGGGATAACTGATAACTTATTCCTGGGTTTTGCGAACCGTTTTAATGGTTGCGATCAACATTTTCTGAAGCTCTTCACAATCATTAAGAAGTGAGCGAGTTTGTCTTTCTTTTAGAAACTCGCCATTCCTTAACAGACGCAATAGAAATGTGTTTTGAAAGCTTCTTTATTAGCTACTGAGAATTTTTGAAGGAAATCGGCACGGTTCTCGCCTTGCTTTCCCTCTTCGATCAGCAGACCGATATTCACGCCCGAATCCAGGATCTTTCTTGAAAGGACATATTCTCTTTTTTCATCGTGGAGATATTCGCTTAATCTAACGATCCTGAGTGCGAACGCGTACGATTTGTCTCTTAAAGGGTCAGACATATTATCAGTTCTCACTTATCAGTTTTCAATTATTTCGAAGTTTCTATCTATTGCTCAAACCGCCTCCATTCGGTTTCGTAGTAGCGGACCAGTGCCTGGTTATCGAGGCGGTTGATCTCGATTTCGTGGGCCGGTCTTGAAATATCCGTGGGGAGGTTGAACATTGCCGGGAACATCTGGTCGTTGAGATAGCTGAACTCGATACCCTCTGGGGTTTTGGCCGGCGTTTCGAATGGGGCGGTTTTGGCCAGGGCGAAGCCCCATACGCCGAAGCTGGGTACCGTTGCGTGATACGGTTTGACGGTAAATCCGGAGGCCGACAGTGTATCTATAATGCACCAGAATGAATCGCGGGCGATCAGCGGCGAAGTGGTCTGGATGACCACCGCCGAATCGGGCCGCAGCTTTGTCTTTAATAAATTGTAAAAGCGGGTCGTGTAGAGCTTTCCAAGTGCGAAATTGTTTGGATCCGGAAAGTCTACGATCGCGATGTCATATGTTTCCCCGTCATCCTTATCGAGCCAAACGAATGCATCGGCATTGGTTACATGAACGCGGGGATCGCTAAAGGCGTACTTATTTAACTCAGCAAGTGCAGGGACTGCATCGGAAACGCGGGTCATCTCAGGGTCGAGGTCCACGAGGCGGACGTGTTCGACCGAAGGATATTTGAGTATCTCTCTTGCCGCGAGGCCGTCGCCGCCGCCGAGGACCAGCACGCGTTTTGCGTCGCCGCCGAATGAAGCGAAAGCAGGGTGGACGAGCGCCTCGTGGTAACGGTATTCATCGAAGGAATTAAACTGCAGATTTCCGTTGAGGAATAGCGAGTATCCTGTCTTACCGCGGGTTACTATAATGCGCTGATATTGCGAGCTTTTGGCGTAAATGATGTTGTCAGGAAACAGCCAGTCTTCGGCCATTGTCGTCAATTGGTCCGCCTTGATGAAACCGATTAGAAGCAGTATCAGAACGATCGCCCCTTTTACACGCAGGAGGGTGAGGTTCTTTTTGATCAGCGGTGCCAGCAGCCACGTCCCCCAAATGCCCACAATAGCGTTGAGCATTCCGAATAGCAGCGAGGTCCGGTTGAGCCCGAGCGTGGGTACCAGAAAGATAGGGAACAGCAATGCGGCGACCAAAGCGCCGATATAGTCCAGCGCCAGCACGCGCGATACGAGGTCCTTAAAGTCGAGTTCGTCCTTCAGGATCCTCATCAATAGCGGGATCTCGAGCCCCACGAGTGCCCCGATGATAAAAACCATCGAGTACAGGATGATCCCAAAATATGAAACGCTGGCAAAAGTCAGGAACAGCAAAGGCGCCGAGAATCCGCCGATCAATGCTACCGCGAGCTCGATGTCGACAAATTTTTCGGCGAGGTGCTTTTCGATGAACCCCGAGAGCCATGAGCCAACGCCCATAGCAAACAGATAGATACCGATGATGAGGGAGAATTGAGTTACTGAATCGCCCAGCACATAGCTGGAAACGGTCGCGGCCAGCAGTTCGTAGATCAGGCCACACGTGGCGATGATCACGACATTCAGAAAAAGAAGAGGGATGTGTTTCATTCTCGAAGAACGCTCATGCAAGGTTGAGGGATGAAAAGAACGGCATTCATCCTTCACCGGTGAACATCCCTCGGTCCCTACTAACCGTGAATCGCCGCAGCTATGATGATCGAAATGCCGATCATTATGGCCCCGATTATGATGCCAAGGGCCGTATTGTGATCTTCCTCTATCTCATGATGGATATCGAAGATCCGGCTTAGGATGAAATACGCGATCGTAAAAAACAGCAGTCCGACCACGACGAAAACCAGGGTCGTTATCAATATTTCTGCGAGTTGGTCAAGCCGTACGACCAAGCCTAAAACCGTCGACCCTAATATATTTAGCAGCATTTATTTCCCTCCACGAAATCCTGTATAGAAAAATGGCACGCCCATGCGTGATTTACTTCCGGAATTTGCTATCTCCCACCCGAACCACGCTGCGGCCGAGTAGGCGACCAAGACCCCGATCCCAAATACCATGTAAAGCTTTTTAAGCATATCAATTTAATCGTCCGATGAGCTGGAGGTGAACATGCTGTCCTTCCATCGGTTTGCCTCAAACGTGAACTTTCGGATCATCCCGAGGAACGGCACGATCGCGAGCAGTATTAAAGCGAGGAGGAAGTTGACCCCGCGGTTTACATTCTGCTCGACTTTTACCGTGACCGGCATCTGCGCCTGCCAATTTTGCCAGGTGCCCTCGATGCGAAGCGTGTATTTGCCGCCCGGGAGCGAAGAAAGGATCGCGTCATTTGTCCGGGCCCCCTCGGTCCATGCGCCGTCGCTGTCTGTGCCGCTGTAATACTCGATGGGCACCACGACTGACTCGATCTCCTGACTTTGATCATTGATCAGATCGACATCAAGATTGGCCCATGAATTATCGACCTGGGCACCCGCGGTGATACGGACATTACTCCTTGGGTTTAGATCAAACGGCTGGCTAAAGATCGTCTGAGCCGTGGTGGCGTTCGTAAGGGGCGGTAATATGAGCTGCTGATTCAACACAGTTCTGGTCAAACCGGCTATCGGGATCATAAAGATCGCGGTAACGATCAGCAAAAAGAGCGGCAGCAATCCCCATGTGTAATAGAACTGGCCTGTAAAAGGCTGGTTCGGGCCAACGCCCCAGGGCCGGGGAAAGCCGCTGACGGAAAAGGCCTTTTCAACCTCCTCATTGGTCATGTATGTCCCGGCTGACCAGTTGATCTCGGATTCCGACATCTCCTGTGAAAGCATCATCGGGGCGGAGATATAATCGATGGCCCTGACTGTCTCGCCCTGCTCGACACGCCAATAGAATTCGCCTTTTACATACTCGACGGTGGCGATCGCGTTTTGAAAGATCTTATAAGTGCGTCCGTTATAATTCGCCGTAGCTCCATGGGCGAAGGCTCCGGACTGTTCAACCTCTGCCGGATTTACTGGTTCAACGAAATTCCAGTGATTGTCGGAATGAACCAGCCATCGGAAACCGATCATCGGCTGGTATAGCAGGTATTCGTGCCAAAAATACTTCACGCCATCGAAAAGCACGCTTCGAACGACCGCGCCCAGTATTTTGTACTTCACATCCCCTAAAACGCCCTCTGCTCCGATCTGCAGGACAAAATCTGGCTGATTCGGGGGCGGGTTAAGAGCCTTCAGAAAAGAGAGATTGCCCTGGTTTACATCGAGCAGGGAATCGCAGTTAGGGCATGTGACGCGTTCGGCCTGGTCAGGCGCGATCAGCTCAAGCGGACCACCGCAATTAGGACAGCCCATTCCGACCGTTGAGACCCGGGCAGCTTCACGCTCCACCGGTTTCGCCGACCCGAGGCCTATCTCGTCAAGAGTTACCTGGCTGCCGGCGAATACCCACGGCGGGTCCATACTATAGTCGATCGTGGCGAACGCGTTTCCTTTTCCGGCCAGATCAGCGAATTGAAGTTTTTCACTCGGTACCAGTTTATAGGGTATTTCGCCTTCGGCCGCCACGTATGTGGCCTGGCCTTTTTCCTGAACCATCAGCGGTGCAGGGGCCGGTATTTCTGGTACTCTCTGGCCCAACTGCAGTCCAGCGAAACTGGGCAGCGTCACCCCCTCCGGCAAAGGCTGGTAGAAGGTCATGTAAAAGCGGCCCTGAGCCTCGGCAAGCCAGCCTACCCATCCGTTTGAAAAGGTTGCGTACCACTCGTCCCAATTACCCCCAAGTTCGTGCCGAAGTTGAGCGCGGCCCGTCAGCTCAAATCGGTTGCCGTTGTGGGAACCTTTGAGACCAAGCTTTAGGGGCGACTGCGACTGAGCGATCTCGGCAACCTTTCCGAGGTCCTCCAACGCACGGTCGTTGCGGGCGATCGCTGATCGGCAAAAAGGGCAGACGATCACTATTGTCGATCCGGCCTTGAATTCCAGAGGCCCGGCGCAGGATGGGCAGTTTGCTGTCAGTGTGCTCAATTTACCGAACCTCCCGCATCGAGGGTGGCGGGTCTGCCCCTGTCGATCCGCAAGACACGAACGTCGGCAGCCTCGAGCCGGCGGCGAAGCTCGCCTTCCCAATCCCATTCAGGCCGCGATCGACAGCAGTAGAGGTTAAATGTCGCGATCTCGTATTCGGGATATGTATGGCAGGCAAGATGTGACTCGGTGAGCGCGACCATACCAGTTACACCGCCCTCGCCATCGAACTTGTGCCAGACATTACCGATAGACATTAGCCCCAGATCCGCGATGACCGCGTCCAGCACCGAGCGAACGACGGCCTCGTCGCGCAGGGCCGCCCTGTCACAACCCGTCGCCTCGATCAGCCATTCGGTGCCTACGATCATGTTCTTAACATCCGGCCAAAAGTTCCTGGATCTATACGAATCTCACAATTTTAACGCTGGGTTATAATGCAAGAGCAACTGAAGTATGTCGAAGAAAACTATAGCTAAGATTTTCGCGTTTGTCATACCCGCTGTTGCTGTTTCATGTCTGTTTCCCGCGTGTGCGTTCGTTGCTTCGGACCGCGACCCGACGCCGATCATTGCAAAATACGGCCTTCCGGAAGTCGTAGGAAAGATCAAGTCACAGGATGTGACCGAAAGCAGCGGGATAGCCGCTTCGCGCTGCCAGAGCGACGTGTTTTGGACCCATAATGACTCGGGTGACGGGGCTTTTCTATATGCATTCAACGCCCGGGGCGACAACTTGGGAACCTGGAGAGTTCCGAATGCGGAAAATAAGGATTGGGAAGACATCGCGACGTGGAAAGACAGCCGGGGCAAATGCTTTATTTATATCGGAGAGATCGGCGATAACAAGCTGATCTGGCCTGTGCATACCGTCTATCGCGTTGCCGAGCCTTTAGTAATTGCCGGGGGGCCGGCAACGACACGCGCTAATGCTCTTTTGACCGATCGCAGTGAATCACTGAACTACGTATACCCGGACGGCGACAAAAACGCAGAGACCTTGATGGTGCACCCTCGTTCCGGCGATATTTACATACTAACGAAAAGCGATGCCGGGCCCTCGGGTGTATATCGCCTGAAAGGGGCCTTTTCAGAGACGCAGGATCAAACGGCAATAAAGATCACCGAGATCTCGGTGCCTGCCGTGCCGAATGGCCTCTTGACCGGCGGCGACATTTCGCCGGATGGAAGGAGCGTAATAGTGTGTGATTATCTGCAGGCTTATGAGCTTAGCTTGCCGGAAGGCACGGCTGATTTCGACGAGATCTGGAAACAAGAGCCCCGCCCGATGAATATAGGAAAACGTAAAGCTGGCGAAGCTGTCTGTTATAACGTTGACGGCAGCGAGATCTATGCGACTAGTGAGGGCCGTAATCCGCCGATCATTAGGGTTCGTCGCCTAAACTGAAAAGGGTGCCGACCGGAATCGACACCCTTTTAACGACTGCTGAACAGATCTATTGAACGATCGTAAACTTGCCCTTATTCTCGATCACTTCCGCTCCGGCGACCCGGTCCTTGATCTGTACTTTAACTTCATAATTGCCCGCCGACATCTGTGATGTAGGCAGCAGACGTGCCAAGGTCAACCGCTGGCCCGAATCGCTCAGACCTGTCCAGTCCTCGGGTTGACGAAAGATCTCCTTACCGTCGCGAGTAAGGATATAATTGACGTCAACGGCAGGCCTTAATGTAGTTTGATCGATCTGAGCGTTATACACTTGAAGATAAATGCCGACTTCCTGCCCCTGCTTGTAAGTGCCAGAGAGATTGGGGATAACTTTGGCACCTCCGATAACAAACTGATTACCGAGGTCCCGTTCATTTGTCGGCCGCAGGGTCGATGTTAAGACCAGAGACGACGTTGAGAGCTTTTTGTCGTCGTACCTGGGAACCGCGAATCCAAGATTAACGATGCCTCTGTTGCCCGACTTAACATCGCGGACCACCACGTCGACCTTATAGGTGCCAGGTGCCAGGGCAATTGCTTTCTGATAAATGGAACTCTTATCCCGCGTATTGGCGAGCTCGTCCGCGGTTGCCGTTGCAACAACGGAATCCTCGAAGATACCGGATCGCTTACCGGAAACCGCAGTGATGCGCCCGAATATATTCAAAGAGGCCTGTTCCAGTCCGCCGACGGATTCGAAGGACAGTTCCTTGTTATTCGTCTGAACCGTAAAAGCGGTGATGACGCGGTCGTCAGATTGTCGGAAAAAATCAACGCGGAGATCGAAATTCAGAGGGTTGTTGTCCAATACCCCTGAGTCACCGCCTGCGATTCCCTGAAGATCACTGAACTTTACAGCAGGGGGTCGGTGCAGCCCGGAAATGATCTCCATACGGCGGAACAAAGTATCCTGCTCCCGCTGGTAGTATGCCTGGCCGCTCCCGGCACCCGTTATTCGATCACCTTTATTCGAAAGCCCGAGCTGCTCGGAAGTAGTAAGTCCTGCCCCCGGAACCATTCGAAGTGCGTCTTTCTCGTGAGCGTTTTGCGCCAGCCGATATTCACCGGTTCCGGTCGGGTCAACGAACTCTATCTCAATTCCGCTGCCAATACCTTCAAGGTTTCGGTAGAACCAGGTCTCGAAAGGGTAAGTCGTGGTCGAACCGCCGCCCTCGTATGACGGCCGCTGGTACGATCCGCCCGACGGGTGCGATTCGATGCCGTCCGGTTTGCCCCAGGCAATATAAACACGACCGCGATCGGTCTTCCAGCCCGGTATGCCGGATGCAAATTTTTCGTTCGCGTAAGCTATGCGCTCGTAATACTCCTCGCGGTATTCGTTCTCCTCTGTATCAGGATTAGGGTCGCGCCGCCGCCAGAACTGCTCGATGAAGTTTTCACGTTCTTCGTCCGTTGCCAGAGCCTTGAAGGCTTTTTTCTCATCGTTGGTGATAATGTAGGCAACGTCATTCTCGAGCCATCGCTTATAGACCTCTTTAGTCTCGGTCCTCACATTACGCGGCTTGTCGGCCACGTCCGGGGCCGGCTTAGGCGTCTGTGCAAAACCGGCCACAGTGCCTAACACCATCACAGCCAAAGCACTCAGATAACACGTACAAGATCTAATTTTCGACATAACGATACAACTCCATTTGCCTAACAAGATCCCGAGCCACTGGCCCACGATTCATTTTATAGATTTTAGACACCAATTTCTACATATTCAAGATGCGACACGCTTCCGTTTGGGTTGCTCGATCAAACCCGGTCTGCCTCGGCCTTCGTCTGTCGTTTCCTACCAAAAAGCCACGCTATGAATATTGAAACTAAATAAAGAGCCATCATTGGTGTTGCGAATAACATCATGTTGATGACGTCAGCGGTAGGGGAGACGACTGCGGCGACAATTAAGATGATGATCAACGAGACCTTCCAACTCTTAATGAGCAGTTGTGGTGTTAAAATACCGATCCTTGCCAGTACGTAAGAAACTGCGGGCATCTGAAAAATAATACCCATTGCGAGCATTATCAGCGTTATGAAGTCGAAATAATCAGTCGCACTCAACAGAGGCCTGAATTCCGAGGATAAGTTCAATAGATAACTCAAAGCAGGTGGAAAGATCAGGTAGTAGGCGAACGCCGCCCCTGCCACAAAAGAGACTGTCGAAAGTCCTATAAACGGTGTCACATACCCTCGTTCATGCTTATATAGAGCGGGTGAAATGAACCCCCAGATCTGCCAAAGGAGGAAGGGGATCGACAGGGCGATGGCTGAATAAAGCGATACGGTTACATAGAGAGTAAACCCTTCCGGAGCCGTTCTCACTACCAATCGCTCATCCGCAGTGGGTTCATTCTTTGCCGGGGAGGCAAGATCGACCGGCAGGCGAATGCCGCTCGGTACAAGACCATTAGCGGTAACTATTGGCTCATTCGTAAAAAGGCCAAGGTATCCGTTTACGTCAACGGCTGCAATACTGCCTACAGAAGTTCCCGGTGCGACCACTGTGACCCCTAGTTTGGTCGCCCGGTCAAATATATATCTTCCCGTATCGCCCTCTTTCAAACTAGTCAGAGGCAGAACCTGCTCGGTGCCCGTCAAACCCGCAAGAGGCAGATCACGCCGTTCGACATCGGACAGCGCCTTGCGGATCGGTACCTCAAGAAACTTATAGATCTCGTCGGAGGCCCAAAAGCAAAAAAGGAATGCTAAGAAAACGATAATGACCGACCGAACGAGGCGTTGGCGCAGTTCATCCAGATGTTCGAGAAACGCCATCTGGCCACCGGGCTCTTGTCGATCAGCTGAAACATCCATTGAGCTTATTAGAGCCAGTTCTTTTTGTCGTTCGCCTGCGGCGTTGATTCTGTCTCGGCTGACGCCGGGTGATTGCCATCGTCGCGGTCAGGCATCAGCCGATCGAGATCCTCTGGCGATACCTCACGGATCTCGGGCTCCGCGACGGGTACGCCGCTCGAATCCAACTTTTTAACGGCGACAGGTTCGGCATCAAGATCTCCAAGATCAAAGGCCTTAGCTTCCTCTTCGAAATTGACCTCGCGCTGCCACGTTTCCTTGAATTCATTAGCCGTCCCGCGAAACTCGGCAGTCATTTTTCCGAACTTCTTCAGCATTTCCGGCAGTTTGCGGGGCCCAAGCAAGATCAGAGCTACGATTCCTACAAGGATCAACTCAGAAGTGCCAATAGACTCAAATATAAACAAAAACACTACACCACCTCGATATAATGACTGCCCTGTTCGGAAACGGCACCTATCACCGCAGAGCCCTCGACTTGATCGAGGAATTCGGCCGCCCGATCCTGGGGCAAACTTATTAGAAGCCCACCCGCCGTTTGAGGATCGTATAAGGCGCTTTGCATCGCTGCCGAAACGTCGTTTCGGATCTTAACCGTATCTCCGACATAGATCCTATTATTCTTATCTCCCCGGGTAAGCATCCCCTCGGAAATTAATTCCAATACGTCAGGCAAAAGCGTAACATCTGTAGACACAATAGTTAGGGTGACACCGCTCGCTTTTGCCATTTCGAATCCATGTCCTAAGAGTCCAAAGCCGGTAACATCAGTACACGCAGTGGCACCGAGTGCCCGCATGGCGATCGACGCCTCTCTTGCCGATGTGCTCATCACCCGGATCGCGGCTGCTTCAGTCGCGGGGCTGGCTTTTCCATTCTTGACGGCCGTATTTATCGCACCTGTTCCGATCGGCTTGGTCAATATAAGTCGATCTCCGGGTCTTGCCCCCGCGTTACTAATGACTCTATCAGGATGAACGACGCCTGTCACCGCATATCCGAACTTCATTTCCTGATCGTCAACTGAATGTCCACCAAGAACTACCACACCCTCGGCATTCAGTGCGGCCTGGCCGCCGGCTAAAATCTCGCCAAGCACATCCCAGTCTCCTTTCTGAGGATAACAGACGATCGACAGAGCTGAGATCGGCGTTCCGCCCATGGCGTAAACGTCATTGAGGGCATTGATCGCCGCAATATGGCCATATATGGATGGCTCATCTGCAACGGGAGTAAAAAAATCGACGGTTTGTACTAGTGCTGTGTCGGCAGAAAGACGAAAAACTCCCGCATCGTCAGATTTATCGAAACCGACGATCACATTTTCACTATTTTGTGCGGGAAGTTTGCTCAAAACTTGAGCAAGGTCGCCTGGAGCGAGTTTAGCCACTCAACCCGCGCACGCGACCATTTCCGTTAATCGCTTTTTTATTTGCATAACTCCTTTTATTTCTTCAGTAACAACTGATATATCCTGTCGAGATCATCGGTACTATAGTATTCGATCTCGATCTTCCCCCCCGAACCCTTTTTGCCAGGGTGGATCTTTACATTGGTATTCAACGCCCTCATCAATTTGGTCTGCGCTGCTTTAACATTAGCATCGATCTCCGCTGCAGTTCCCTTTGTCTTGTCTCGGGGCGAATCTCCGGCCCGAGCGTGTTTTACCGCTTTCTCGGTCTCACGAACACTCAAACCATTTTCAATTGCCGCCCGAGCTATCAGACGCTGGACCTTAGGGTCATCGGCCATCAGCAATGCCCTGCCGTGGCCGGCCGAGAGCCGCCCGTCCTCGATCGCGGCCTGCAGGTCGTCCGGCAGACGAAGAAGACGCAGGGAGGTTGTGATAACAGACCGCTCCTTGCCCACCTGCTCTGCGACTTGCTCCTGCGTAAGTCCAATAGAATCAATGAGTTTGCGATAAGCCTGCGCCTCCTCGATGGGGTTTAATTCCTGACGCTGGATATTCTCGATGAGAGCTAACTCAAGCAGTTTGTCGTCGGCTACCTCGCGTACGACCGCAGGTATGCGATGCAGCCCAGCCCGCTGAGCGGCCCGCCAGCGACGTTCGCCGGCGACTATCTGGAAGCGACTGCCGATCTGCCGAACCACGATAGGCTGAACGATGCCGTTCGCCCGGATCGAACGCGCCAATTCTTCAAGATTGTCTTCAGCGAATCGTGTTCGGGGTTGTTCGGGGTTCGGTTCGATAAGATCGATATCGATCTCGTTCGAGGCCTGAACTTGCTCACCAGACTCCGAGGGCTTTTCGTCGCCAAGCAGAGCGCTTAATCCTCTTCCTAGTGTTTGTCTAACCATTAGCGAGTATCTCCTTTGCGAGGTTCACGTAACTTTCGGTTCCTCGTGACCGAGGATCATAGAGCAATATTGGCTTCCCGAAACTGGGCGCCTCGGCAAGCCTTACATTCCTAGGTATTACCGTTTTCAGCACCCTCGATCCATAAAAGTCCCGCAGGTCCTTGGCCACCGCGGCAGAAAGATTGGTCCGCTCATCATACATCGTTAACAGAAGTCCTTCGATGGCTAATTTAGGATTCAGCTCGCGTCGCAGTCGGGCAAGTGTATCGAAAAGTTCAGTTACACCTTCCAGAGCGTAGTATTCGCATTGTATAGGAACAAGCAGCGAATCGGCTGACGTAAGCCCGTTTATCGTCAGCAGCCCAAGGGACGGGGGACAATCAACGATAATATAGTGAAAATAGTCTCTGAGATCAGTCAAAATCTCTTTCAATGCATAATTTCGGTTATCTGTCGCGACGAGTTCTATTTCTGCACCGGCGAGGTTCTTGTCAGCCGGTAACACCCACAAGAGAGGAATTTCCGTTGGCAATACCATCTCACGGGCCGATTCACCCCGTATTAGAGCGTCATATAACGTTTTTCTAGGTGTATTTCGGGCTATTCCCGCACCGGAAGTGGCATTGGCCTGTGGATCTGCGTCGACCAGCAGAATTTTTTTCCCCTCGGCGGCGAGCGCCGCTGCGAGATTAACTGCTGTCGTGGTCTTTCCAACCCCGCCTTTCTGATTTGCTACCGCGATGATCTTGGCCATTGTAGCTATAAACGTAACATAGCGACCGTGCGAAATTCGAATGCAATTGTGGCACGTGCCACATAAACGAAATGGGTATGTGCCACATCGAGTACTATTTGGGGTTAGTTACAGAAGATTTAGCAGTCAAATGGACCAAAACGCTGGAGATGGCAGCCGGAGTCAGGCCGGACACAGAGCGTACCTGACCAAAGTTGCCTGGGCGGGCCCTCTCTAACCTCTCTATCATTTCGTTTGACAGTCCACCGATGGTGCTGAAATTGAAGTCTTCCGGCACTTTCAAAGTGTCGTGGTGATTTACTCTATCGTTGGCGAGTTTTTGCTTGTCAATATAACCGCTATAAAGCGAGTCGGCGAGGGCCGTTTCGAGGTCAGCCATGTGCACCTCTCCGCGCAACTCGGCGGGAAGAATACGGTATATTAATTCGGCGGTAACGCCTTCTCTCATCGCGAGCTGGCCGATCGAGATCGAATCACCGAGATCCACTCCGAGCACCTGCGATATGCCTGAATATTCGACCGACGACCTCTTGAACCTCGTGAATTCAAGTGCATTACGCACCTTGGAGATGCGGTCTCGTTTTGCGTTAAACCTATCCCACGACCTGTCGCCGACCAACCCGATATCACGACCTCGGCCAGACAGACGCTGATCCGCATTGTCATGCCGCAGCGTTAACCGGGCTTCCGCCCTGGACGTAAATAATCTGTAAGGCTCATCGACGCCGTGCCGGATAAGGTCATCGGCCAGCACGCCTATATAGGCCTCATCTCGCTGTAAAACAAAGGGTTTACGGCCATCTACCGACAATGCCGCATTTATTCCCGCCATAAGTCCCTGACAGGCGGCCTCTTCGTAACCAGTTGTTCCGTTTATCTGCCCCGCGAGGAACAAACCTTTCATTCTAGTGGACTCCATCGTTGGCCTCATCTCTCTGGGGTCGACAAAGTCGTATTCGATCGCGTAACCCGGCCGGACCATTTCAACCGCCCCAAACCCGTCGATCATTCGCAGAAGTTCCAATTGCAAAGTCGAGGGCAGCGAGGTCGAAAACCCGTTAAGGTAAACCTCGTGGGTATCGTGACCTTCGGGTTCGAGGAAAAGCTGATGGCGGTCCTTATCGGCAAATTTGACGACCTTGTCCTCGATCGAGGGGCAGTACCGGGGCCCGATACCGGTGATCTTGCCGGAATAAAGCGGCGACTGATGCAAATTATCTCGTATCGCCTGGTGAAGCGGACCGCTCGTGTATCCAATAAAACACTGGATCTGTTTCTGAGTGATACTTTCCGTCGAAAACGAGAATGGCACCGGCTTCTCGTCGGGGGGCTGAGGTTCGAAAGCCGACCAGTCGATCGTCCGACCATCAAGGCGGGGCGGGGTTCCGGTTTTCAATCGCCCGACGGGGAACCCGTGGCGTTTTAGGCTCTCTGCCAGTTCGATCGAAGCCGGTTCCCCGGCTCGGCCCGCCGAGTAAGTTTGACGCCCGGCATGAATGGTGCCGTTTAGAAAAGTGCCTGTGGCAATGACAACAGCTTTCGCTCCGAGGCGACGTGAATCCTGCAGCTCCACGCCGGTAACTATATTGTTCTCAACAATTAGATCAATCACCGTCCCTTGACGGAGGTAGAGGTCAGTGGTGGCTTCGAGAACCCGACGCATTTCGGTTCGGTAAAGGCCTCTGTCGGCTTGGGCTCGTGGAGATTGGACCGCTGGGCCGCGGGACCGGTTCAGAAGACGAAACTGGATACCGGTCCGGTCAATAACGCGTCCCATGATACCGCCCAGAGCATCGATCTCACGTACTACGTGCCCCTTAGCGATCCCACCGATGGCTGGATTGCAGGACATTTGTCCTATTAAGTCGAGATTTATCGTGACCAATGCGGTACGAGCGCCCAGACGCGCGGATGCAGACGCCGCCTCGCAGCCTGCGTGCCCCGCGCCAATCACGATCACGTCAAAAGTTTCGTCAAACATAACGATCAGACCCCTCAAAAGAGTCAAACCGATTATTATACTTTGTTAGAACTGGCGGACCAAGGCGTGGGAACCGAGGCCTTCCTAGTAATTCGCGGGCCGGACTACCTCAACCGAACACGGTGCGCGGGCAGCAACCGCGGCAGACACACTCCCCAAAATGAACCGGTCGAACGAGTTAGCGGATCCATGTGGACCCACAAAGATCGCATCTGCATCCCATTTCTCGGCTTCTTCGACGATGACATTTTTCGCATGACCGAGTCGTGTTTCGACGGCGGCCGAAATACCGGCCTCGGCCAAACGAGCAACCGCTTTTGACGCAAAGGTTTCGAATCCGTGAGACACCGAACTCAGATCGACCGTAGCTGCTTCATTTCGTGTTGCCAAGCGGTCCCGGGTCGTGGGCACTCCGACGTCTGCGACGGCAAGCAGGCAAACCTTCGGGGCTGACTGCCAGGACTTGGCGGCGATCGACTCAACCGCCTTGATCGCGCCCGCGGAACCATCAAACCCCACAATAATTCGTTTTGCACGACTCCCGACACTGGAGCGACCGCGGGCGATCCGAACAGGGCATTCAGCCTCGGCGAGTATTTTCTGCGAGGTTTGACCGAGTAATACATTACGGTCCTTGATCTGCTGACGCGGCTCACCTACCACGATCATGTCGGGTTTGAATGTTTCGGCCCTTGCCAGGATCTCACGGGCAGGCGAACCGGAGGCGGTCTCAGCGTAAACCGACCACTCGGGAAAATCCTTATTGAGAACTTCCTTTGCCTCTGTCGCTGCTTCTAATGCGTTCGTTGTCGATCGGGGTTCGACCCATAGCTCGGCAACCGAAAGAACAAGGACCTGAGTAGTCGCCGGCAGCCCGGCGTCTCGAAGATCCGCAAGGGCGGCGACGGAAGCGTCCGAACCATTGTAACCGAGTAATATCCTCATCATACTGACCTCTCTGCTGCACGGAATCTGCCGGTTTCGAGTTCGAACCTGCATACTCATCAGGGTGCAACTGATATGCCATTAAATAGCGGTCTTTTTTAGAGCACCAAGAAGCACAAGTGTGAAATTTCTCGCAGATGGATGTAAAAAGTCCCATCGGGCGTTGAGTGAAAACGTCCTTCTTCTCGATTTGTGCCCCAACATCTTTGTCTGATCTCGCTCAATCAGCGGAACGCCGGTTGCATAATTAAATGTATTAGCTAGGAAAAGGGGAATATATGGCAGTCGCAGCAGCATTCTTTGAGCGGACGTTTTCAAAGCCGATCCAAAAGATGGACACCACAAGTGAAGTAGATCGCAAGCTCGTCGGAGCGGGCGAACATTTGATCGCGGCGTTTTCAGGTAAACCTGACGGCCCGACCCTGATCGTGGTCGGAGGGCTGCATGGGAATGAAGCCGGCGGTGTCACAGCTCTGACGAATCTTTCCGAGCAGCTAGGCAAAATGACGGAAAAGATAAACGGGAGGATCTATTTTCTCGCCGGCAATACGAGGGCCCTTGCTAAAGGGGTTAGATTTATCGATTGCGACCTAAATCGTAGTTGGACCCACAGAAATCTGTCTAGTGCGGGTTCTACTGACTTCCTTACGACCTCAGAGGGCTCCGAATTGACCGAGCTTATTGAGCTGATCGACAGTGTCCTGGTGACCGCTCAGGACGAGGTATACGTGCTTGACCTCCATTCGACGTCTGCCAGCGGCGTGCCGTTTGCGACCGTGGGCGACACGCTGAGAAATCGTCGATTTGCATTTAAGTTCCCTATCTCGATAATTCTCGGGATCGAGGAGCAGCTCGACGGGACGATGCTTGAGTACCTGAATAATGCGGGGGCCGTCACGCTGGGATTCGAGGGCGGGCAGCATTATGCGCCGGAAACCGTAGCAAATCATGAGGCACTCGTTTGGACGGCCCTCAAAAACACAAGAATTCTTACCGAAGGGCCGGAGCTGACGAAGCAGCATGACCAGCTTGCCGCATCGCAGCAAGTGGGAAAGATCTTCGAGATCCGTCATCGCCACGCGATCGCCGAAGATGACGATTTCAAAATGATCACAGGATTTAATAATTTCGATCCAATTGTCCGCGGGCAGGAGCTTGCTCAGGACAAATGCGGGTTTATAACCGCTGTAGAATCAGGGGTTTTACTGATGCCGCTTTATCAGAAACTTGGCGAGGACGGCTTTTTCATAGGCCGCCGTGTGGCGCCCTTCTGGCTGGTATTGTCCGCCTTTCTTAGACGTCTGGGTGTGCAGAAAATGGTCTCTCTTTTGCCGGGTGTGCGGCGTGACCCCGACGATCACGAGACTTTAATTGTAAATACGCGGGTCGCCCGGATCTTTCCGCTTCAGGTGTTTCACCCGCTCGGCTTTCGCCGCCGACGGTGGTCCGGAAATAAATTGATCGTCAGCCGCCGCCGCCACGATTCGACCAGTCCATTCAAGTCCCCGGGAGAAAATTAAGTGGGCGAACAGAAAGTCACAAAAGAATACGACGACATTCAGATGAGGGCCTTCACTCTGGGTGTTCTGAATGACCTTCAGGCATTGGAGACAATGCTTGACCATGGGAAGTTCGAGGAGGGTGTACGTCGCATCGGAGCTGAGCAGGAGATGTTCCTTGTTGACTCTGCAATGCGGCCCGCTCCAATTGCAGTCGAGACGATCGAAGCCGCAAAGGATGGTCGATTGACAACCGAGTTAGGTAAATTCAATCTTGAAGCCAATCTAACTCCACGCAACTTCCAGGGCGACTGCCTGAGGCTTATGGAAGAAGAGCTCGAAGAGGTCCTCACGATCGTCCGGAAGGCAGCGGGGATGATGGGTGGGGGCGTCATCCTCGCCGGGATACTTCCGACGATCCAGTTATCGGACCTTACCCGGGAAAACATGACGCCGATGCCCCGGTATCACGAGCTCGACAGGGTTGTTACGATGCTCCACGGGGAGAATCGCGTGATCCAGATAAAGGGCCTCGACGAACTTCAGCTGACGCTTCAAAATACGTTCATTGAATTTTGCAACACGAGTTTCCAGGTCCACCTGCAGGTCGGCGCCCGTGATTTCGTCCGCTACTACAATTGGGCCCAGGCAATTTCCGCCCCAGTGCTTGCATCGGCCGTTAATTCCCCCCTGCTTGTCGCACATCGATTGTGGCACGAAACGCGAGTTGCTCTATTTCAACACGCCATAGACACAAGGTCGCAAGTCCACAAGGAGCGTAACCAGCCGCCAAGGGTGAACTTCGGCGAAAGGTGGGTGGACGAATCAATATTAGAAGTACTTAGAGAGGACGCGGTGCGATTCAGGGTCCTTCTCACACAGGCCGTCGAGGAAGATTCTCTCGAAGTCCTGGCCCGGGGCGGAATTCCCGGGCTCTCCTCTTGGCGATTGCACAACGGCACGATCTGGCGATGGAACCGCCCCTGTTATGGGATCGTCGACGGCAAACCCGGTCTTAGGATAGAGGCAAGATACCTTCCCGCAGGGCCCTCCGTAGTCGACGAAATGGCAAACACAGCATTTTTCCTCGGGCTGATGACCGAGCTGCCGGAGGAATTCGGCGACATAACTCAACACATGTCATTCGACGACGCGAAGAACAGCTTTTACAACGTCGCCCGTTACGGTTTGAACGGCCAGATCCGGGGCCTGGACGGGAAGAGCCGGCGAGTTGGACGCCTGATCCTCGAGGAATTATTGCCTCGGGCACGAAAGGGTCTCTCCCGGGCTGGCATTAATGAAGCGGACTCAGAGCGGCTGCTGGACATTATCGAGCACCGCGTGAAGGCCGAAAAAACCGGGGCCTGCTGGATGATCGATTCACTAGCCGCCATGGATAAACGGGCGAAGCCGAATGTGAGAATGCGTACATTGACGGCGGCCATGAGAATTCTTCAGGAGGGTCCGACCCCGATGCACCTTTGGCCGCTGGCGCGGATACCGGAACAGTCGGACTGGATCGACAATTACAAGACGGTTGAGCAGTTCATGGCGGTGGACCTGTACACGGTCAGGCCCGAGGACATTCTAGATCTTGCGGCTAACCTCATGCACTGGCGGCATGTCCGGCACGTGCCGGTCGAGGACGACGCCGGCCACCTGGTGGGGATCGTATCTCATCGGGATCTCCTGGAATTGCTCGCTCAAGGCAAAATACGCGGCCAGGAACAGATCGTCATCCGTGACGTGATGAAAACCGATCTGATAACGGTCCGGCCGGATACCCCGACCCTGGAGGCCCTTGAACTATTGAGGGAAAAGATGATCGGCTGTCTGCCGGTAGTCAAGGACGACAAATTGGTCGGAATGATCACTGCGTATGATTTTCTCACAGTGTCGGCAAAACTACTTGAAGAAACACTAAACGGTGTCCTGGCCAGGAAAGACCTGCGTAAGGCAAATGAAAATGAAAAGTAAGAAAAACCATAATAATTTGATCAAATTTATCGAGATCTTCAACGACCAGTACCAGGGCCGCCCGACTCGGCTTGGCGTATTTGAACGAGAGAACGGCGTTATGAACGATTACTGGATCGAAAGCGGTCTGCCTTTGAATGGCCTGTATCTGGATTGCCGCGGTCGCCTCCCGGCTCTCCGCATCAATATGGGGACCTTTTCCCACGAGATCGTGAATATTCTGCAAATCACTGTCACGTTAACGGTGTCTGGAGACGAAGACGGCATCAATGTGCTTGACGGGAGCGGCCGAACCACAGTGCTGAGGATAGAACCGACCTCTCTGCCCCCTCCAATGAGTGATATCTAGCGCGAAAATACCCGCATGTCCACGATAAATTCTGCGGAAGTTTCCCTAAGTTGGCTAGCAGTATCTTACGACTGGGCCGATTCTACCGGCTTTCCCGTAGGAGCCGAGAAGGAACGCGGCTTGCAGGAAATATAAGCAAATACATCGTTAAAGCGATGTATCGAATTCACCGACCGCTGAAAAACATATGAGAGTCGTACACGACTTGCGGATCCAGGAAAAATGCCGGGACTGCGGACTACAGAACGAAAATTCATTTTGCAAACTCCCTGGCCCGGATCTGGCTCGGTTCGAATCTCTCAAAATCACCAGAGCATATCCCAAGGGAGCCACGCTGTTCAACGAAGGGCAGCCTTCCGCCGGTGTTTATATGCTTTGCCAGGGCAAGGTCAAGCTATCGACATGTTCGCAGGAGGGAAAGATCATTATCCTGGAGATCGCCGGGCCCGGCGATGTCTTGGGGCTTAGTGCCGCAATAAACGGAGCGGATTACGAGACAACTGCCGAGGTGCTCGAATTGTGCCAGGTTAACTATATTAAATCGTCCGACCTTCTGCGATTTCTGCGAGAACATCCCGAGGCCGGATTGAATGCGGCAAAACAATTGAGCCGAAATTACCAGACAGCTTACAAGCAGGTCTGCTCACTGGGGCTTTCGGATTCCGTTTCCGACAAACTTGCCAAGCTATTCCTTGGATGGAGCGGGAATGGAGACGGAACCAATGGCCGGATCCAACTTAAGAATTTTTTTACCCACGAAGAGATGGCGGAGATGATCGGGACCTCTCGTGAAACAGTTACCAGGGCATTGCGGATCTTTCGCGAGAGAGAGCTGGTAACTCTCAAGGGATCTGACCTCCTGATTCACGACCGAAAACGGTTGAAAGCCGTGATCGGTACGAGATGCGGACTGCGCGGCGACGTGTGACGGCAGTCACATTCGATTGTGACGCCCGTCATATTTGAAAACTTGACCACGGTTTAAGATCGCGGCATTCGGGAGACCACCGATGACGCGCCACGCCGACAAGAATGAGCACTTCATTTGTCATGCTGCGGCTGATTTGATCGGCGGGCTCGACCCGCAAGACCGTCGGGAGCTAAAGATGCTGAAGAAGCGGCTTAACCTCAAACCCGGTAATTTTCTTGTCAAAACTGGTGAAATGACCGATAGAATTTTCGTTCACCGGAGTGGAATGATACAGACCATCCCGCTCATTGGATTTGATCGATATATCGACAGGCGAGATGGCGAATCTGAATTTGTTTACGGGATGACCGAGGCACTTTCGGGTAAGGGATTCGAGTTCTCGATCAAGTCGATCTCAAATGCTGAGTTTGATGTGATCGAAAAGTCGGACCTGATTGAATTTATCCGGCATCGTCCGGAATTGATCCATCAGCTCTCTGTATGCCTTAGTGCGTTATATGAACGGGCTTTAGAAAAGCTTAGGGACCATTGAAATAACAACAGGCATTGTGACGAGGCGCACAGATGAGCGAGGTGCTGACTGATATTATGACCCCGTAAAAAGGACGACAGAACGTCCGGTTCGGTGCATAAATGGAGGCAATATGGCTTCAACAAATAAGTTAAAGGTGCTGCTGCTCGCTTTTTTCTCTCTGGCCGTTTTTGGCTGGGTGATCTCAGCAACCTTCTCGACCGCATTGGGTGTCTCCGTGGAAGGCGAACCCGCTATCCTGGCGACAATTGCCGGTGGGAGTCCGGATGATCTGGTGGGCAGCGAGACCTGCGCCGCGTGCCACGAAGCTGAATTCAAGCAATTCAAATTCAGCAAACACGCAAAATTGAAGGACGCAGCCAGCTGGAAGGAAAAGGTCCAGGGCTGCGAATCCTGCCACGGTGCCGGTAAAGCACACGTCGAAGCCGGCGGCGATCCGACCAAGATCATCTCTTTCAAAGGGAAAAATTCGAAACAGGTCTCAGAGAGCTGTATGACCTGCCATTCAGGTGCGGAGGCCCATAATAATTTCCGTCGTGGTGAACACTGGCGAAATGACGTGGGCTGCACGGATTGCCACAATGCTCACGGCTCGCCGCTCGGAAATGCGAAACCCGATTCCATTACAAACGTGGGCGAGACGTCCATACAGAATCCCGGCGTGGCCACGGTAGCGATGCTGAAACAAAGCGAACCGCAGCTCTGTATGGGCTGTCACACTGAGACAAAAGCGCAATTCAGCAAACCCTTCCGACACAAAGTGCTTGAAGGCGCAATGAACTGCAGCAGCTGTCACAATGCTCACGGTGGTTTCGAAACAAGGCAGACTAAGCTGGGTGTGGGCGCCGACGCATCGTGCCTCAAATGCCATACGGACAAGCAGGGGCCATTCGTCTTCGAACACGCTCCCCTCAAAACCGAAGGCTGTGCTGCCTGTCACACACCGCACGGATCCAGCAATCCGAAGATGCTCAATCGCAGCTCGGTCCGGCAGACGTGTTTCGAGTGTCACAGCTCGATAACCGAGCAGGCTGCTCCGGGTACGCCTTCATTCCATAATCAGGCAAATATTAGATACCTGAACTGTACCATCTGCCATGTAAGGATCCATGGCTCTAACGCGAACCCCGCATTCTTCAGATAGGAGGGATAAATGCTTAACCACAAGGATCTATTACAGAAAGCTTGCCGATCTACCCGTTTCTTATTCCTCGCGGCGCTAATTTCAATAATATTCGCGGGGAGCGGTCCGGCCCAGTCGCCGGATGCGTCACCGGCACCAGCCGAAGACCGCCTTTACAATGGCTATCGAGTTAATTCAACGACCGAGATCGGGTGGAGATGGCGGTCCATCGACGGTAACGAGAATAAATACAGAAGCGATCTCAATTACAAGCAGGGCTTCAGATTATTCGACAGCAATCTGCTTATGCAGAGCGAGAGCGGTAAAGGAAAATACTTCGACAGCCTCTTGATCTCAAATTCGGGATGGGGCTCCGACCCTACTGGGAATACCTTGGTGAATGTAGAAAAGACAGGGATATACAAGTTCAGGTCCAACGTGCGAAGGATCAAGTATTTTAGCAATCTTGCCAATCACGTCACGCCGGTAGGTCAGGTGGGCCAGCACACCGATAATACCCGGCGTTATTTTGGTGATTTTGATTTTTCCCTTTTCCCGCTGAACGAGCGGCTTAGATTCAATGTTGGGGCGTCGTTCAGCGATAACGAAGGGCCCGGAACGACATCGCACCGCTTTTCGGGTGATGAGTTCGCGGTCAGCAGCAGAATCAACAATAGTTCCGAGGACTATCGTGTCGGTTTGGAGGGCGCGCTGTTAGGTTTCAACTGGGGCGTTACGCAGGGGCTTCGGATGTTCAGCGATAAATCGAGTTATGAGTCAACCGCGAATCTCGGGAACAACCCTACAAATAATGCCGTTATCACGTCCTTTACGCGCTCTTTCCCGACCACAGGCCGCGGCTTCTTTACTAACTTCTACGCAACCCGGACGTTTGCGAAAAGACTTGATTTTACCGGACGAGTGATCTACGCAGACACGACGTCGGTTTCGTCGATGAATGAGCGGACCGTCGGCCGTGACAACTCAAACAACTTCATAGATCAGGACCTTGTGATCGTTTCAGGTGACGTGCGCCGGCTTCAAACGCGGGCAGATGTTGGACTCACATATACGATCACTGAGAACTTCCGCATATCTAATACCCTGACGATGGACCAGTTCTCGATCAGCGGCGACGAGGGGCTACGTCAGGAAGTAGCCCGGCGCAATGCTGCCGGCAACCCGCTTGCAGGCACGCTGGCATCGACCATCGCGTTCCGTGCGAACCGTTATCGGCGCTGGGTCAATACATTCGAGGGCGATTATCAATTTAACGATCGGGTCGGTTTCCACCTCGGCTACAGATACACCAAGCGCGACGTCGTGGTTGATGGATTTAATCGCAATACGCTGACTCCGCCATCTCCGACGAACCCGGCGGTTTTCGGGCACGAGCATGAAAACAGTACGAATTCCGTGATCGCAGGAATGAAGATCAAGCCGATGCGAAACTGGGCGATCTTTTGGAGCGTCGATCACGGTTCGGCCGATAATGTATTTACACGGCTTGAAAATTACGATTACACAAACTTTAAGATCCGCAGCCGATGGAACTTTAATAAATTTGTTCTCAACCTTTTGGCCCTATCGAAAGACAACTCCAATCCGTCATTCTCAATTGTTCCGTTAGGAAATGAGAATTTCACAACAGAGATCAAAACGAGGTCTTTTGGCGGCAGCGTGGATTGGATGCCAAACTCGAATCTGTCCTTCAACACCGGGTACACCTACCGCGACCTCGATAGCTTTACTCCGATTCTTATCCCGCTTGGCGGCCCACTGACCCGCGGGACCAGTCAGTTTTTTATAAAGGATCATTACTTTAACTTTGATGTGTCGGCCAAAGCAGGCAGGCGAGTATCGCTTTTCGGCAGTTATCGGATAAGCCGTGACGCCGGGCAGGACGAATTCTCTTCGGCACCCCAGCATATTATCACCTCGTATCCAATGAATTTTCAGTCACCGGAGTTCAGGGTCGCATTCCGCATAAATCGGAACGTGGATTGGAATGTGGGCTATCAGTATTTCCGGTATAGGGACGACTTTACGCCGATTCAGAATTATCGGGCGCACTTGCCCTATACGTCACTGAGGATCTACTTTGGCAACGGAGCCGCTGACCGTTGACCCAATAGCGGTCTTCAGGAAGGAACGCCGGTGATCACGCCGGCGTTCGCAGTTTGCCGATAGCGCGACTAGGCGGTCGCGAACGATGATTTTCGCAGGACAGTCGATCCTATGAAAACCTACCTAAAAGCTGCCGTACTGCTTTCGTTTCTGCTGTTGTGGGCAGTCTTTTACTTTGCACGGATGGACGGCTCGTTGGCGCAAAACGATCCAGCACCCGCAGCCGAGCAGCCCTATCGCTCCGCCAACCAGCAGCGGGACGAATTCCCGACGAATGTCGGCCTCGATTGCGCGGGATGTCACGGAGCGGGCACGACACTGCCGCCGCTCGGCCAGGAAAAATTTCATAAGGATGCCCACGGGGCGTTGACCGCGAGCGCCCATGCCAAGGCCGGCGTTTCGTGCCTCGCCTGTCACGCGGTAAAGGGTGACATGACAACGGTCCTGCCGGCTGAGAATCCGGCGTCAACCGTTAATCGGGCCAACATCGCCCAAACCTGCGGAACTTGCCATCAGAGTTCTGTCGATACCTTTGAACTAAGCATTCATGGCAATTTACGGGAGGCCGGTGCGACCAAGCCGGCGTCTTGCGCCGACTGCCATGGTTCGCACGGCATCTTGCCGGTCGCCGATATCAATTCGACGTTAAGCCGCACGGCAACTGCGTCCGCTACCTGCGCAGAATGCCACGCCCCGGAGGCTGCCGATTACCTTTCGAGCAGTCATGGGGCAGCCCTTGCCGCCGGAAACGAAAAGGCACCGAACTGCACCGATTGCCATACAGCCGTTTCTCACCTGACGGCCCCGCTGTCCCTGCGTGACTTCAACATGCAGATAGTCGCTACATGCAGCGAGTGCCACTCGGACCAGGCTCCGAGCTTTCGCGAGACATTTCACGGACAGGCTTCGGCATTCGACTTTAAACCGGCCGCAACCTGTGCCGATTGTCATACAGCGCATCGCAACCTGCCGGCCAGCAATCCGATGTCGTCTGTACACAAGGACAATCTGATCCAGACGTGCGCGTCGTGTCACGCCAATTCGAATGCCGGGTTCGTTACCTACGATCCCCATCCGCGGCCAGGCGATCCTGACAGATCGCTTTTGGTCTACTATGTGACGTATTTTATGGAATTCCTGCTGATCGGCGTCTTCAGCTTTTTCGGAATTCACACTCTCCTCTGGCTTCAGCGATCGATCGTCGCCTATTTCACCGAGAAGCATGAGAAATCGGACGATGAGAAACAATACGTTATCCGGTTTGCAAGGATCCACCGGTTCACCCATTTTCTCATTGTCATCAGTTTCATCACATTGGCAGCGACCGGGCTGCCGCTAATGTTCTATTACACGACGTGGGCCCAGGCGATCGAGCAGGTTTTCGGCGGGCTGGGGATCATGCGTGTTCTCCACCGCATAGCAGCCGTTATTACTCTCATCTACGTCTTGATACACCTCTATTTCGTCGCGAAAAAGGCGTTATTCGAACGCAACCTATGGATACTGTACGGCCCGGATTCGATGATGATCCGAAAGCAGGACTTTATCGACTTTTGGAACATGGTCAAATGGTTCCTTTACCTGGGCCCTCGGCCAAAGCTTGATAGATGGACGTATTGGGAGAAGTTTGATTATTTCGCGGTCTTCTGGGGTGTGCCGGTGATCGGGATCTCGGGATTAATGCTCTGGTTCCCTGAGTTCTTTACTCAGTTCCTGCCCGGTGTCACCCTGAATCTGGCGACGATCATTCATGGTGAGGAAGCTCTGCTTGCGACAGCTTTCATATTCGCCTTCCATTTCTTCCACAATCACCTTCGTCCGGAAAACTTCCCGATGGATACGGTCATATTTACGGGCAAAATGACGCTGGCCCGATTCAAAGAGGAACGTACGGTCGAGTACGAACGCCTGGTCGCAGAAGGCAAGCTTGATACGGTACTGACCGACCCGCCGAGCCCCAGGGCGCAACTCGCGTCGAAGATCTTCGGATTCACCGCTTATATAACAGGGCTGCTGATCATACTCGCCCTTCTGTTTACGCTGATCTTTTACCGCCACTGATCGGGCTCCAACGATAAACAAATAACCCGGCTGCACACTGTCAGCCGGGTTATACGTTTTTAGTATTCGGAGGCTCAATTTGCCGGAGCTCTCAAGCTTCTCATGTAAAGGGTAAGGGCCATTGCCTTTTCTGCGGTCGTACCCTTGGCCTCATAACCCGGCATCGCGGGCGGTTTTGGCGTTTTTACGCCCTTCAGGATCGCTTCCACGTGATGCTCATCCGATTTTGCGACATCGAAGAACTTTTCGGCCTTCGGGGTATGGCACATTGCACACTGTTTCTTATAAATATCTGCGGTGTCATCGGCAACCGGGCTTCCCGCCGCCGCCGGTGCGTCGCTAAAGAAGGTTACGAAAATTGCGGCGATCACGAAGAGGATAATTGCGGATATTTTGATCTTATTTGTCACTCTTAGTCTCCTGCGGGCTGATAGATCTGTTCTCGAGACCGCTGCCCGCGCATATATAGTGCAATGGCCGTGCCACCGGAAACCTCGCTGATAGGCTATAAATAATGCTTTTTTAGAGGGTTACCTGGACGAGAGGTCTAATAAGGGTATGTAAATCTGGCCAGAGTGCGAAAAACTTCGCAGTAGACTCAGAAGCCGAAGGAGTTGCCCTCGTGACAACGTTTGCAATTCATAAAGGCGTCATCGGTACCGAAAGCACGCTTATTGTTATGGCAGGTCGCGCAGCTTTGCTGCCTGCCTGTAGCAAAATGCATTGCGAGTCGCGGTGACGTTACCTGCCCCCCGCGAGGCATACTTGCGAGGACGTTATGACAGTTCGTGCAGCTCATACCGCGCCGGTGTTCGGCGTGGCTAAAGCTGAAGCTAAAGGCTCGCGCCCATTCCGAAACCTGTGCGGGCGGCCGTCCTGCTTCGTGACACGTAGCGCATGAGGCAATGTCTTTATTCTCGAATTTTGCATCAGCGGTATGACATGCAAAGCACGTCGAATGAGCAGCTCCGCCCGCGGGTATAGAGAGGGCAACCCCGCCCCTCGATGGCTGATGACAGGTTGCACAGCTCGTCTGGCTCATGTGGCGGCCATGATCGAATTTTGCATTAAAGCTCCGCAGCGGCGGAAATCGTTTCATCTGACCTGCTTTTGCGTCCGTGTGACAAATCGTGCACATCGTACTGCTCTGGTCGGCAAATTCCACCTGGTGACAACCCGCGCAGGGCATGTGCCCGTTTATACCCGGGAAGCTCACGCGCGTCTCTTTTTCCTCCCGCGTATGGCAAAGCAGACAGGAGAGTGCGTCGTGTGCGGGGTTTGAGTGATCAAATTCTGAATAGTCATTGCCTGTCCTCGTAGGAGAGGGATCGGGAGGCGACGGTTCGGTAATATTCGCTTTGGGCGATTCCTTCACCTTCGGCTGTTCAAACCATGAGCACGAGAAGCTTAAGAGAAAACAGGCGCCGATGACGCACGCGAGCTTTACCCCGCGAAAGGCATCGAACGAAAGTTTGCCTTTCACTGGCTGGTCCATAGCTATTTGCCGGCTGCGGCCGCGATGGCCTTCAGATGCGAATCAGGGATAGGCGACTTGCCGAAGACAATGTGGCATTTTATACATTGGAACGAGGCGTCCGCCTTCCGCATATCCACCTCGTAATTTAACGCCCCGCCATCGTCGCTGGTGGCCGTCGCGTGGCATGTGGCGCACGAGGCAATCGGAACGCGCGTAGTGATCGGATCGGCGGTATTCATGGTCGAAACATTATGACAGGCAGAGCAGCTCAAATCGGCGTGGGCAAAGTGCTCATGCCTGTAGACACCGGACGAGGTGCGGCGTGCCCACAGGTCGGTCATCATTTTGTTTCCGCCGGTCATAGTGCTGGCATTTGCAGGAATATCAGCCGGGGGCTGCACGGATTTGAGCTGATGGCAGCCGGCACAGTTGGATGGGGCTGGGTTTATACCAGTATCTGCCGAATGGCACGTAAAGCATGTCGCATGCGACGTCGGGATCGACTTGAATGTACCTTTCTTCAGCCAGAATCCGTCACCGAGCTTTTCGGGCGGCGGCGTCAGGTATTCGACGTCTGAATCCCCGAGCGGGGCCATGGTTTGATGACACACGCTGCAGCTTGCTTCGGCTGTACGACGCGGCTCCGCCCGTACAAATGCAGCGTTGACGAAGGTCGGTGTACTCGTCCGTATCGACGAAACTATCGCGGTGTGCGTATCATGCGGGAATCGGATCGCGAATTCCGACGTGGCCGTTTTGCCCTTTACCGATCTGTCAAAGATCTCTCTTGGGTTCGGGAACGGATGTCGCGGGGCACTACGCGGGGTAGCGACCGTATGGCAGATGGCACAAATAGCCGGGCGTGCTCCTTTGAAAAATTGCTGGGTGTGACATCTGACGCATGAGTTATGTGACGGATACTCAGTTATGTCCGGAAACGCCGCGTCGCCGGTCCGCACCTTGTTCCAGTTTTTCGACGGAAACTTATGACAAGCGGCGCAGTCCAGCCGGTGAGCTTTTGTCGAATGATCGAATTGAGAGTATTTGGCCGGCCTGGGTGTAGGTTTTGCTGCTGACTGCGCGGCGACGCCATCCGGGCCCCGCAGAAACAAAATGGCCGTTGCCATTAAGCCCACGAAAATGCCGGATGCCGCGAGCCGTATCCCTTCATGCACCGCTCTGGATCTCATATTCGGACGTCCGTTCTGCATTCTAACAGACGTGTCGCCCTGGCCCTGTGACCCGTATCACATAAGACAGATCGAAATCTCGCGAATAACTTCACGGTAAGAAACGAGAATTCCGCAGTGGCGCGTTTATTGCACGGGTACTTATCCACAAAGTCCTTATACAGTGCTGACATTATCTCCGCCGGGCAGGCACAGCCATTGCATAAGTAATAAACGCGCAGCGAGACTGTTGTTTGGCCTACTTTGCAGTGGGGCCCTCACTATCTGTAATATTTATATATCTCTGCGTCAGCCCCGTGCTGTTAGACTACATTACGAGTGACATCATTATGAGTAAAGACAATGTTTTGTTTGCAGTCGTTGGCCTTTTGACTGGATTGATCGTTGGATTCATCGTAGCCAATTCGCTAAATGAGAGAGGTGCCGCAACGTCGACCGCGACAGCCGGCGATATGCGGACGAATTCGAACTTGCCCGCCGGACATCCCGACATCGGAGCCGGCGGCCAGGGAACTATGGGGCCGCAAATGCTCGAATCGATCGATAAGGCAAAACAGGATCCCTCGGACTTCGAGGCACAGCTAAAAGCTGCTGAAGCCTACTATCAGATCGAGCGCTTTGACGAGGCGATCATGTATCTAAATGCAGCTAACAAACTGCGGCCTGACGATCGCGAGGTCATCGTCCATCTCGGCAATGCCAACTTTGACGCGAGCCGGTACGACGAGGCCCAGAAATGGTATACAGCCGCCATCGCCAAGAAGCCCGATGATGTCAACATTCGTACGGATCTCGGGCTCACATATGTCTTTAAAGAACCGGCAGACTATGACAAGGCTATTTTGGAATTCGTCAAGGCTCTCGAGATCGACCCTAATCATATTCAGACGCTGCAAAACCTCACCGTCGCATACACAAAGAAGGGCGACGCGGCCAAAGCGAGCTCAACCCTGACCAAACTGGAAAGTGTCGATCCGCAGAATGTCGCTCTTGCACGGCTTAAGACGGATGTGGAAACTCTTTCTGCAGCTAAATAAATCTGTCAAAATGCTTATTGCAAAGCCCCGCGAACGAAATTCGCGGGGCCTTTTTTTCAGGTAACGACGAGAGGAGATCAGGAAACCGTCAGAACCTCTGGTTCAGTTTCTGACCACTTCAACCGAACAATGGGCCCGGGCTGCCAGGGCTGAAGCGGTGCTGCCAAGCAGTAGGCGGCCAAGTGCCGTGTTGTGGGCGGTTGCACCTACAAATATGCAGTCGGCATGCCAATTTTCGGCTTCGCGTACCAATACTTCTTTAGGGTTACCCTCGATGATCCGCTGCTGCACAGCGAGTCCGGAACGCTCGAGGTCCGTCACGGCCTTCTTAGCCAGGTCCTCGATCCATTTGTGGTCGCTCTTTGACTCTTCCTCGGCCCAACTAGATACGGGCGAGATGAACCTTCCGATCGACGGTGGAACTATCGGGTCAGTTGCGGAAATTATCTGGACCTCGGCCCCTGGAGACCAGCTTCGCCCAGCTACGGCGCTAACTGCTGCGTTTGCACCGATCGACCCATCAAATCCTATGATCACCCTTTCGGCTGCAGGTTCGACGTCGATCCTTCCTCGTGCGATGCGAACAGAGAACGCCGATTCGCTAAGCACCTTATGTGAAACGCTTCCCAGGACCAGGCGGCTGAGGGCCGATTGGCCGTGCGACCCGATAACGATCAGGTCCGGCTTAAACTTCTCGGCTTTGGTGATAATTTCCCATGCCGGTGAACCATATGTTACACACGTTGTAACCCGCCAGCCGCGGAGGATGTTCTGCAGACGTGCAGCGGCGTGATCGGCCAGCATTGCGGCTTCGTTCAAAAGCCGTTCGCCCTTCTCACGGAATTTCTTTACGGCCACTTCGAGGTAGGGATCTACATCGGGATCCGCGCCGTTCGAATTATCCGGCGGCGGCAACCATACCTCGGCAACCGAGATCAGGACGGCCTCACCTTTCGGCGGGAGGCCAGCCCGAGTTAGATCGTCCAGGGCCGATTCGGAACACTGAGAGCCATCGTATGCGACTAAGATTTTCATAAGCAAAAGAGAAAGATAACGTCTTCGCATCTAGGTAGCAATGGCCGTGCCATTTCGCCGCTGCGATCCACCGTGATTTTTGTCATATTCGGATCAAAAAAACTCTTGAAGTGTGGAAATTTCCGCACCTAGACTCTTAATTTCATAACCCCTAGTTTATACTGGGGGTTCTTCAGAAAACTTGGACAACTATGTCAGGAACAAAAATATTGATCGTCGATGACGACAGATACGTCAGAATGGCCCTGGGCGAAGCTCTGAAGTCATGGGAGTATGAGGTCCTCGAAGCCGACACGGTTGCCTCTGCAAGGAAAGTGTTCGAGGCAGAGGACCCTCCTATTGTCCTTCTCGACATCGACCTTCCCGACGGCTCCGGCCTTGACGTTCTGACCGAGATCAAGGAGCAAAGCCCCGAAACGATCGCGGTGATGATAACCGGGAATGTCGATATCGATAATACGGTTGCCGCACTTCGTGGGGGTGCGCACGATTTCATCGGCAAACCGGTCCGGGTCGAGGAATTAAAGGTCACACTTAGAAATGCTGTTGAAACCAGGGAACTGCGACGTGAAGTAAAGCAAGCTCGCGATGAGCGAAAGCGCGGTTTCAGCTTTTCTGAGATCATTGGCGAGTCTGATGCAATGAAAAAGGCAATGGAGCTTGCCCGGCGGGTTGCCGAATCGGACGTCAGCTCGATATTGCTCAATGGTGAGACGGGTACGGGCAAAGACCTTTTTGCACGGGCGATCCACTATGCCTCGGACCGCGCTGACGCCCCTTATCTGGCGATCAACTGCGCGGCTTTGCCGGCCAACCTTATCGAGTCTGAACTTTTCGGTTATGAAAAGGGTGCGTTCACTGACGCGAAAGCCAAAAAAGAGGGGCTTTTCGAACAGGCGAAGGGCGGGACGATCTTTCTCGACGAGATCGGCGAAATGGAGTTGGCCCTTCAGGCAAAACTGCTGCGAGTGCTGGAGGAAGGAAACTTCCGACGCGTTGGCGGCCTAAAAGACATTGTACTCGACTCGCGAATCATCGCTGCCTCTAACCGAAACCTCAAACAAGAGAGCGAGGGCGGCAATTTTCGCCTCGACCTTTATTTTCGCCTGTCGATAATTCAGGTCGACATTCCGCCGCTGCGCGACCGAAAAGACGATGTCATTCTGCTGGCCAAATTTTATATTGAGAAGGCCAATCTTAAGCGGCGCGGCAAAGCACTCATCGGGCTTTCGTCTGAGGTCGAACGTATATTTCGAAACTACCGTTGGAGCGGGAACGTGCGTGAAATGCGTAATGTGATCGAACGAGCCTCAATACTAGAAGATGGAGACATGGTAACCTCCACTCACCTTCCGGCCGATATGCTCGCCGAGCAAAGTACTGTCGGGAACGGGAACGTTGTGACCTTTTCTTTACCTCCCGAGGGCGTACCGCTCGAAAGTGTCGAATTCGATCTTGCAAGACAGGCGATCGAGCGTACACACGGCAATCTTACAAGAGCGGCAAAGCTCCTCGATATTTCTCGTGACCAGTTGCGGTATAAACTTCGAAAAGCTGGCTATGACCTGGAGACCGCGTCGGAGCCTTAAATCTCCATGACAGAAAAAAGCAAAAAAGGCCTCGGTGATGCTGAGAGTGATCCGCTGAAGCAGCTTAAGGATATAAACCGGGCCCTCGACGAGTCCGCGATTGTCGCTAAGACAGATCAGCGGGGCCGGATCACCTACGTAAATGACCAATTCTGTCTAATATCTAAATACACCCGCGAGGAATTGATCGGACAGGACCACCGATTGATCAATTCCGGTTATCACCCTAAAGAGTTCATTCGCGATCTCTGGACGACGATCGCAAACGGTAAAACGTGGCACGGTGAACTCAGAAACCGTGCGAAGGACGGTTCGATTTACTGGGTTGATACAACTATTGTCCCGTTTCTGGACGAGGATCGAAAACCGTTTCAATACGTTGCCATTCGCTTTGATATCACCGAGCGCAAGCTTGCTGAGGACCGCATTCGTCAGCAAGCCGCTCTTATTAATACCGCAAGCGATGCCATCTTCGTTTGCGATCTAAATCACCGGATCCTCTTTTGGAATAAAGGTGCGGAGCGGATCTACGGATGGCCTGTCGGCGAAGTGTTGGGCCGAGACCTCGCCGACATTCTATATGAAGGCGATCCCACCGAAATGATCGAGGGACTTAGGATAGTCAAAGAAACCGGCGTTTGGCTCACCGAAGCCAAACAGAAAACGCGAGATGGCCGGCCGATCATTATCCAGCGTCGATGGACCCTGGTAAGAAACGAGATGGACCAGCCGGATTACATCCTGATGATCAATACTGACATTACCGAGCGCAAAGCGGCCGAGGAACACCTGTTCCGGGCCCAGCGAATGGAATCGATCGGTACCTTGGCGGGCGGTATTGCACATGACCTGAACAACATACTTTCACCGATAATGATGGCCATTGACATGCTTCGGCTAAGAGCACCTGACGAAGAATCGATGAAATGGCTCAAGATCATGAAGGAGAATGCCGAACGCGGTGCCGATTTGGTTCGGCAGGTCCTCACCTTCGCGCGAGGTATGTCGGGCGACCGCATTCCCGTGCAGCTCAAACATATCATTAAAGATCTGGTTGGCGTTCTGACGCAAACGATGCCTAAGTCGATCGGTGTTACCTATGATGTCGACCCTGAGCTCTGGATGATCTCTGCCGACCCTACTCAGATCCACCAGATCCTGATGAATGTGTGTATCAACGCCCGGGACGCGATGCCATCGGGCGGCAGTATCACAATACAGGCCTCCAACGTTTCCATTGACGAGAACTACGCGCGGATGAACATTGATGCTGCACCGGGAAACTATGTTCTGCTTCAGGTCAACGACACGGGCACCGGGATGCCCCCGGAAGTTGTAAAGCGAATTTTCGATCCGTTTTTTACGACAAAGGATATTGGCGAAGGCACGGGTCTTGGGCTGTCGACTTCGCTCACCATCATAAAAGGCCACGGCGGGTTTATCAATGTGTACAGCGAGGCGGGAAAGGGATCGAAGTTCTCGATCTATTTACCCTCGGCCGAGACTTCGCAAGAATCGCTGCCTGATCTAGAGACAAAGCTGCCGCGAGGCAACGGCGAATTGATCCTCGTCGTTGACGACGAGGAGAATATAAGAAAGGTCGCTTCAGCCACGCTCGAAGCTTTCGGTTTCAAATCGATGGCCGCTATCGACGGGACGGACGCACTAGCCGTCTATTCGCAGCATCGGAATCAAATTGCGGCGGTGCTTACCGATATGGCAATGCCATTTATGGACGGCCCCTCGCTGATCAGGGCGCTGAAGAGAATGGACCCGAATATCCGTGTAATAGCGATGAGCGGACTATTCAATGAGAGCCAAACGGCGGAGCTTATAAGTCTCGGTGTTGATTCGCTGCTCGCAAAGCCCTATACGGCCGAAACGCTTCTGACAACCCTGCGGGACCTGCTCGCCCGCAATACATAACGCGTTAGACTTCAACCTCTCTTTTGCCTGTCGGATGAACTATCTCCTCCGGGGTAGTTCTAAGCATTAGGTACCCAACGACACCTCCGATACCGGAGGCAATGAATATTCCGAGTTTTGCCTGCAATATCATCTGAGCATCATTGAAAGCCAGTTCGGTAATGAAGATCGACATCGTAAAGCCGATCGATGCCAGGAAGGAAACGGCGACTATCTGCTTCCACGAGCTGCCGGCCGGCAGTTCGGCGAGCTTTAGATACACCATCAATTTGCTCATGAGGATGATACCTACTGTTTTGCCTACGGTTAGTCCTGCCCACACTCCCAGAGTGACCGTGCTCGCGATCTGAGCGAAAAGGTCGCTGGTGATGGTAATGCCAGCATTCGCAAAAGCAAAGACCGGCAGCACTACAAATGCCACTAGAGAATGCATACCGTGCTCGAGCCGCTGCAGCGGCGTTTCGACGGCGCTCGTATAACGTTTTATATTATCGATAATGCGTAGTTGTTCGGGGCTGACCATGTTACTGCTGGCGTCGTTTTCCTTTGCAAAGCGGTCGGCAAAGGTCCGAAGGTTTGACAGGTAGCTTTCCGCATCGATCTTCACAGTAGCCGGAATCGTCAGGGCGGCGAGGATGCCGGCGATCGTCGCGTGTACGCCGGAAAGCAGGAACGCCATCCAAAGACCGCCGATACCTATAATTCCGTAAAAGAGAGGAGTCCGTATCCCAGCCAGGTTGCCGCCTATCAGGACCGCCATAAAAATGCTTCCTATTCCCAAACTGAGTAACGAAATATCGGATGTGTAAAAGAAGGCGATCACGAGAACGGCACCAATGTCATCGGCTATCGCCAGAGCAGTTAAAAAGACCTTGAGAGAGACTGGGACCCTGCTCCCGAGCAGGTACAGTATGCCGATCGCAAAGGCTATATCTGTGGCCATGGGGATACCCCACCCCGAGATCCCATCGGTCCCCCGGTTGAAAAAGATATAGATCGCGGCCGGAAAGATCATCCCGCCCGCCCCGGCGGCAAGTGGCAGGGCTCCTTTTCGAAGACTGGAAAGCTCACCGGCAATGATCTCTCGTTTAAGTTCGAGACCAACGACAAAGAAGAAAACCGACATCAGCCCATCGTTGATCCAATGATGCAGATTTTTGGATATCTCAATGCCAGCAAATGTGAAGCCAAAGCTGTATTGCCACATCTGGTGATAGATGTCCTGCAGAGGCGAATTAGCTACGATCAGCGCCAATACGGCTGCAGAAAAAAGGACTATACCTCCTGCGGTCTCGTTCTTGATAAACCGGTTAACGGGTTTCAGCCAGATGTCGATCTTGTCCTGATTCATAGCTACTATTAAATTGCAAAAGCATGCACTGATTCAAATCGGCAATTCATTCAAAAATCTCACGCCGCTCTCAACCAACTCAAAAGCATTATGAGGACAAGCAGTAAGACCCCTATTCCCCAAGCCAGTCTATGAATGTAGATATGAAGCATTTTTACCTCCTAAACGATATTGAATCTCTCCGAAAAAATTTGTCGTAGAGGAACGCCGCATTGACGCAGATATACTTCCACGAGATCCATCATCGGGGCTGGCCCGCAGACATAGTATTCGTGATCCGTTAGATTGGACGGCAAGTAACGGTCGATCATCGGTCTGTCTATCAGGCCCGATTCGCCATCCCAGCTTTCATGAGGGTGCTCTAGCACATGAATAACTTGCAGATTCAAGTCCTGACGGAGACCGTCAATCTCTTCGCGAAACAGCACTTCTTCCCATTTTTGGCTTCCATAGATCAGACTGAGCTCGCGCGGGTCTTTCGCCTCCCGGAGCGTACGAAGGATGCTGATAACAGGCGTAATTCCAACTCCTCCAATAAAAAAGAAGGCCCCTTTTGACGATACGGTATCGAGCGTGAACGCCCCGTATGGCCCCTCTAAAAAAGCGCGTGTTCCGGGTTCGACGGTTTTTATTGTATCGGTGAAATCTCCCAGTTCCTTGATCGTCAGCTCGATTGGGTCAGTACGATGAGAGCTTGAAGAAATTGAGAACGGGTGCTGCTGAAGCGAAAAGGGGGAATCGCCCAATGTCAGCCGAACATATTGCCCGGCGACAAATTTCATTCCCGGGTGACCTTCTGCCGTCAATACCAACGTATAAGAATCGCCGCGTTCCTCTTTGATCTCGGATACACGATAAGGCCTGCGCCGAAGCAATAGCGGTCTGATGACTCGCGTATTTACCAACAAAAGCGTCGCACCCGCCGTCATTAGAATCCAAAACGCCTGTTTCCAAGTTGTCGAAACATAGAATCCGACTTGCAGAATATGCACCAACCCGATAAAGACTACGAACAGCGACAAAATCCCGTGTCCGGCACGCCACCATTCGTATGAAAGACCAATTCTTTCTCGCCAGAGTGTCGTCCCGATAAGCAGCACGAGCGCCAACATAACGGCGGGCAAAGCGATCGCTCTCGGCAGATTGGAATACGGATTCAGGTAATCAAGATAAATGATCGGATCACTCACAAAAAGTATTATTGGGTGAGCCAATATGAATAAAAAAGCGACCAATCCTGAGTGTCGATGAAACTGCAGCATCGAATCTAATCCGAGTGATGACGCAACGCTCTTAAAACGTCCCGTCAGGACGAATTGCAGCCACATTGACGTAAAGCCGACGAAGCCAAGTCCAACGGAGAACTCTACCCAGAAAGAACGGGAACCGGATGGTTTTCCGAGATAGGCAATTAACAATGGAGCCATCGCCCCCGCGGAGTAAATTGCCAACCACAAAAAAGCCTGTTTTATGCTGAATTTCAAGTTCGCCTCCGTTGAAAACCATCTCGGCCGAGTGTGGACCCCGCTGATATGGTTCTAAGAAGTGTTCGGGTGGCCTCTTCAAAAGAATCGTTTTCCTGCCCGACGATTACGGGCTGAGGCATCTGCCTGCAAATCAACTCTCCTTAATTATCATCTCAAGTCGAACAAGATCCAGGTCGATATGGCATAAACAAGCACTATCCCCACCGAATCCCAAGCGAGAAAAAGGGTCCTTTTGCGCGTTCGGTAAGTCAAACCGACGATGGCTATCGCCGCCATCATAATGGCGGCATTGGCGCTGATCAGATGATTTGTCGAAACATTTGACAGCAGCGCACCCTTGAAATACAAAATATCGTTAAATGCTAAAATCCCGACATTAAACAAATTACTCCCGAAGAGATTTCCGAGAGCCATGTCCACCGCCCCGATCCGCAAAGCGGCAAAGGAAATGACGAGTTCGGGCAAAGCGGTTGCAAAAGCGACAAAAACCGTGCCGACAAAGGTCGGCCCGAGTCCGGTCATTTCGGCGATCCTGTCGCCCAGATAAGGCAGCCATAAAGCTGTAGCGATGATGACAACCGCCGTTGCCGCGAATGTCAGATAAGCTCTCTTTCTTGAAATATCCTTATACTGCAGTTCTTCTACAACCTCTTTGATCGCGGCGAGTTTTCTTCTTCTTTCATATATAAAGATCATACGCATGGCCCATAAATACGTAAGTATGAAGAGAATACTGTTTACTCCGATCCAGGAAACACTCGGAAGACGGTTGCCGATCACGATAGATAAGCTGACCATCCCTATAAGAAATATTCCGTAACCAGCCGCCAAAACCTGTCCCTGATGCGCCCTTGAAGATATCGGAGCGGTTCGAGTTCTCATATCAAGCAAAGCGATCGTCAGCATATTAAACATGCAGCTGCCCAAAACATTGCCCGTGGCGATGTTCGGCACGTCAAATACGACGATTGAGCTGAAACCGGTGATAAGTTCCGGCAAGGAAGTAACCGAAGCGAGCAGAACAATACCGATCCACGTCCGTCCCAGGCCCGTCTTTTCGGCGATGATGTCACCGTATTTTGCCAGCCGGATCCCGGCGTAGACTATCACCGCCGTGCACAGGATAAACTGAAGCCAAACGATCATTAATTAGAACAGACGGATCTCCGTAATACCTTTCCGAAACATCTCGGTTATAGATTCAGTTCCTTTCGGGTAAACAAATAATTGATAATGCGTTCGCGGGAAATGATGCCTTCGAGTTTACCATCCGAGACAACCGGCAACTGATTGACCCCCTTGCGCCCTATGATCTCCAGGGCCTCGGTCGCCGGCGTTTCAGGTTTGACCATGTGGAGGCTCTCAAGTGGACGCATCACATCTGCCGCGGTCTTGAAAGGCCAAAGCTTTCGCTCGACAGATTTGATCTCATGAGCGGTGATCATTCCCACCGGAGAGCCATCCTCTTCGACCATAAAGCATCGCTGTCCCGACCTTAACAGGTGGTCGTCAACGATGGTCTGAAGATTCTGGTGCCGGTCGAGCATAACGCAGTCGCGCGACATCAGATCGCCCACACTCACGCCTTTCAGCCCCTCAGTGATCTCAACCTGGGCGTATGTCGCCTTGGCAGCATTGAGAAGGAACCATCCGATGAATGCGATCCATAACCCGCCAAAACCCGCTCCGCTGAAGAACATGAAGAGGCCGAGAATTATAAATCCGAAAGCCATGATCTGGCCGGACACTGAGGCGATGCGGGTCGATTTGGGGCCGTCGCCGGTAACCGCCCAGATTATGCCTCTCAAAACCCGCCCCCCGTCCATCGGAAAACCCGGGATCATATTGAAAACGGCCAGCGCAATATTGATATAGCCGAGCCAAACCAACATCGCCATTATGGGCGTTGCCGCCTCGCTCATCGGTGTCCAGCCAAGTAGATAGGCTATGCCCAGGCACGTGAAACCGATGACGGCACTCGTGATAGGCCCCACAATCCCGATCCAGAACTCCGTTTTGGCATCGGGGGATTCCTTTTCGATCTGAGCCACGCCGCCGAGGGCGAAAAGTGTGATCGAATGGACAGGCAGGTTTTTCGAGAGGGCAACTGCCGCGTGAGAGAGTTCGTGGATGATGATCGCGGCGAAAAAGAATAGTGCGCTAAAAACCGCCATCAGCCAAATAGTCCCGCTGCTCCAATCGGGGTGTGCCTGTGAGAAATAACTCGACAATGAAAGCACGATCAGCACCGCAATGATCAGCCAGCTATAATGCAATCCGATCTTGATACCGTAGATGCTTCCTAATCTTATTGTTGCTTCCATACGTACAGTTTAAACCAACTCGTAGTTTTTAATTAGCTGCCTTTTTGGGCTTTAGAGATACGCGGCTGTAGATCTCAGCGATGGCCCACGTTATGAGTACCGTCCCTGCGACAATCATTAGGAGCTGAGCATCAAGCAGCGTCAATCCGAGCATCTCTCGCAAAAACGGGATAAATAACGTCAGCACCTGCAGAGCCACACCGGCCCAGACGGCAATGTGAAGTGCCAGATTAAAGCGGGGAATGACCGAGATGCGTCTCGACGGATAGGCAAAAAACAACTGAGCGACCGATTCAAAAATAAACACAGCGGTACGAATAGCGGCCACGCCATAACCGTATAGCGGCAGCAGTATCAACAAAAGGCCTCCCGCCGCAGCCTTCACAACACCCGTAAAGACAATAAAGACCAGTGACGCTCGATCGAGGAGTGGCGAATCAGGATCGCGCGGAGACTGCAGCATGACCCCGTCATTTTTGTCGAGCCCCAACGCCAGTGCGGGCGGCCCGTCGGCGATGATGTTGATCCACAGAAGCTGCACCGCCGTGAGCGGAAGTAGTAGCCCGCCGCCGACATCCTGCAGGCCAAGAATGTATGAGCCTATCGAGCCGCCTACAACCAGCAGGACCAGGGCCAGATTTGTCGAGAACAGGAAGCGGATAAATTTCTGGATGTTCTCATATATGCTCCGTCCCTCCTCGATGGCAGCGACGATCGTTGCGAAGTTATCATCCAGCAGGATCAGATCGGCCACTTCCCGCGAGACATCGCTTCCTCTTTCACCCATCGCTATCCCTATATCCGACCGCTTCAGGGCCGGAGCGTCGTTCACGCCGTCACCGGTAACCGCGACGACCTCTCCCGCAGCCTGCAATGCCTCGACGATTCGCAGCTTATGTTCCGGGGCGACGCGTGCGAATACGTTGGTATCTGCTACCGCTTCGCGAAGCGTTTCAGGTTCCATCGTTTCGAGATCAAACCCCGTAAGGACGCGACTTGGCGGGATTCCGACCTCGTGCGCGATCGCTAGCGCCGTGGACGGATGATCGCCTGTGATCATCAGGACCCTTATTCCGGCGCTCTGAGCCATTCTGATCGCTTCCGGGACCTCGGCTCGCGGCGGGTCCCAGAGCATTATCAATCCGAGAAAATGAAGGTCGCGGTCGCCTTCTCCATCGCGGCTGGCGAGGCCAAGAACACGAAACCCTTCTCGCGCGTACCCAACCGCTTTTTCTTCCCAATTGCTTCGTTCGTCTTCAGATAGCCGACTCCGCTCTATCATCACTTCGGGAGCACCCTTCAGGAAGCTCGTCTGCTTGCCGCCGTCATCGACTGTTACACGCATGTATTTGTGCTTGCTGTCGAAAGGGAGAATTGAGATCCGTCGTGACCGTTCGTGCTCGGCCGCGATATCGATACCGCGTTTTTCGGCATATTCGAGCAGGGCGATCTCCAGCGGGTCGCCTACGCCCGCCTCGAGGTCCGCGTCATTGGCCAGCACCATAGCTCTGAGGGCAAGGGCCGTTTCCGGGCTGTCCACATCCTTGACGAACATCCTGTTCTCAGTAAGCGTTCCGGTCTTGTCGGTGGCGATAACGGTTACCGAACCTAACGCCTCAACCGCGCTCAGGCGCCGCACGACGGCCTTGCGCTTCGCCATACGCTCGACACCGAGTGAGAGAGTTAGGGTGAGTACGGCCGGTAGCCCCTCCGGAACGGCCGCCACTGCAAGCGCCACTGCAAAGAGAAGGACGTGCCCGATGCGTTCGATCCCTTCGATGTAAAGTCCCGCAACTACCAGAAAAACCGCCAGCACCAGGATCGCGTACGCGATCTGCCGGCCAAAGACATCGAGCCTGCGTTCCAGCGGGGTTATTCCCGCTTCGATCCCACCGATCATTACGGCGAGCTTTCCCATAGCGCTTTTTTCGCCGGTCCGAGTGACCTCAGCGTAACTCTTTCCGCGAACAAGCAGCGTACCGCAGAATACTTCCCCATCATCACCTTTATCGACTGGAACTGATTCGCCGGTCAGGATCGATTCATCAACGGATACGCCCTGGGCCTCATACAGAACACTGTCAGCAGGCACCCGGTCGCCTGCCTCGATGCGGATCAGATCACCGGGAACCAGTTCAGAGCCGGGCAGATGAGCGAGGGTCCCATCGCGGATAACCCAGACCAAAGGTGCGGCCATCGCCTGTAGTCGTGCGAGGGCAGCCTCAGCCTTATTTTCTTGAAAGACGCCGAGACCTGAGTTTATAAGCAGAATTAAACCGATCGCGACTGATTCAACCGGGAAAGAATCCGCGCCCTCAATTAGCCAGATCGCAAGATCCACCACCAGGGCAAAGAGCAGGATAAAGATCAGCGGGCTTTGAAACTGACGAAGAAACCGCCGCCAAAGGGGCGTTTCCCCTTTATGCGGGATCGTGTTGCGTCCGAATTTCTCCAGCCGCAAGCGAGCCTCGTCACTGGAAAGTCCGGGTCTCATTTTTGCACCTATTTTCGAATGCGGTTAACGAATGATCTCGACGGAGCAGTTCGCTTTCGCGGCTATCGCCGACGACACGCTGCCAAGCAAAAAACGCTGAAAACGCCCGATGCCACGGGCTCCCATGAAGATCATATCTGCCTTCCAGTCATTGGCCTCATTAAGGATCGTCCGGCGGGCATCGCCCCATCTTATGAACTGGGACGCCTCATATCCCGCGGCATTGAGAATCTGCCTGGGCCTTTCGACGACTCTTCTTATCCATTCCTCCGCTTCTGCCGAGTCCTTTTTGCCCTCCGGCATGTAGTCGATAAGACTCACCTCGGGCCTCCCCCCAGGATCGTCATCAGCGGTAATGATTCGAAACTCCGTTCCTGCCGCCCATTGGCGGGCCGCCGCGGCTTTAACTGCCGCCACCGCATACTCTGATCCGTCAACCGCGATCAGGACGCGTGTCGGAGCACCCCGGTCTGAAACCGGATACCGTGATATACGAACGGAACAGTTAGCTTCATGCAGCACCTTTTGCGACACGCTGCCGAGTATTGCCCGACCAAAGGCGGATCGGCCCTGCGAGCCTACAACTAACAGGTCCGCCTTCCACGAATCGGAGCGTTCGATGATTTCCCATGCGGGAATACCCGACCGCGATTCAGAGTGAACTTCCCACGTTGGAAAATAGGCTTTTACGATCTCGCCACCCTTTTCGGCCAGGGCCTCTCCTTCTTTAAGGGCCGCGGCCAGATAATTATGGATCGCATTCATCTCGCCGGTGGACGGAGCGTTCTCGGAACTTGCGAGATGGTCGAACGCACCGGGTTCTTCCCAGACGTCGGATACACTGAAAACGATAGCTTCAGTTTCATCAGGCAAGCCGGCCCGCCTTAGGCCCTCGAGTGCCGACGACGAACACTCCGAACCGTCATAACCGATCAAAACTCTAAATTTCTCCGACATTTTTTTCTCCAGGATCAGAAACAAACGAAGTGCCGCGAACTACCTCGACCGAGCAATGTGCTTTTGAGACGACGGTTGAGGAAACACTTCCGAGTACGAATCTTTTTACAGGTCCAAGCCCGCGGGCACCGAGGAAAATCGAATTGGCACCCCATTCAGTGGCTTCGCTTAGGATCATATTGGCAGCGTCGCCCAAACGCATCCTGTGACTAACATTACATCCCGCCAAGCGGAGTATCTCGGCCGGCTCATCGATGACCTTCCTGACCCACTCTCGCGATTCCTCTGTATCGTGCGGCTTATCCTCGGCCATGTTCCAGCTGATATAGCTGGTTCGCCGCCTCACGAACGGATCGTTGACTGCGATCAGGCGGATCTCAGTTTCCCGCGGCCAGTTGCGGCTTGCGACCACCTTCACTGCCTCGTCGGCGTTTGCCGAACCGTCCACGGCTATCAAGGCACGAGCATTCGCATCCGGCAGCCCCTGGTTGTTTCTGGCGATCCGAACCGAACACTCCGTATCGTGCAGCACTTTATGAGACACACTGCCGAGGAACACGCGGCCGATCGCGGATCTGCCCTGCGAGCCCATTACGAGAAGGTCAGGTGACCACTCGTCAGCCATTCTCACAAGCTCGCCGGCCGGCCGGCCGCACCGTACCTCGGCTCGTACGTTCCAGCCGGGAAATGCTTCCTGCAAACGCATGACGGCGGGCTCCGATAAGGTCCGGGCTTTTTCGGACACCTCGGAGAGATGTTGCTCGATAACCGCCACATTAGGATGGACGAACTTCTCCGACGTCGAGGGTGACACCCCGTCTACAACCATCGGCAATTCCCACGCTTCGCCAACCGTCAGCACAACGGCCTCCAGATCAGCCGGTAAACCCGCACGCTGCAGGTCCTCGATAGCGAATTTAGAATGGTCCGAACCGTCGTATCCGATCAGCAGTTTCATAGCTAAAAACCTCCTTTCGTCTAGTTTCCTCTTAGGATACCAGTGAAATCATGCGGAAAAAAATAAGCCTTCGCGGCCGCCGGGTAGCTTATTGATCCGCCGGCTTCCGGACGATCAGCACAGAACATGGCGCGTGATGCACAACGCTGTTCGACACCGATCCCAGCAGCCGACCCCAGAACCCGCGGCCATGAGACCCCACAACGATGATGTCGGCCCCCCATTCCGCTGCCCTCTCAACGATCTGCTGTGCGGGTGAGCCTCTCAAAATCTCTGTCGAGATCGAGATTGTCTCGTCGGGAAAGGCAGCTATGATCTGGTTTTTTGCCGATTCTACAAATCCCGCCGATTGCTCCCTGACCGAGCTTTCCAACTGCTGATAGTACTCAGCCGAGAGCGCGAAGGGCTCGGCGGCCATGGGATACGCATTCTCGTAAGCCGAGACTATCAGGATCTCGGCCGAATCCGGACGAAGGATCATCTTGCAGCACTGCTCAACCGCCGCTGAGCTGTATTCCGATCCATCTGTTGCTATCAATACTTTCATGTCTTAGTCCTCCTGAATATGTCCTGATCCTATTTGACCGCAAACCTCGTTCCACCGGACCGATCGTGTCGTCATCAGACAGTTACGAGCTTTTGTACGTCATGGCGATCAGCTCTAAGTATAAAACGCGTACAATTTCACGCCGCTTTGGGCATAATTCGCGGCGGGGCATACGCATTGCCTATGCTATTGTTGAGATTATAGGAGCAAACGATGATCGAGGTAGTTGACCTTTCCGACGACGAAATTACAGAGGTGCTGGCTCGTGTCGGCTATGGACACCTGGCGTGCTGCCGTGACGGAAAACCCTACGTCGTTCCGGTTCATTATGGGTACAGTGACGGCAAGGTTTACATCTATACAACCGAAGGCAAAAAGGCGGATATTATTGCAAGTAACCCGGCCGTTTGCCTGCAGGTTGAGGACGTGGCCGATAACCGTGACTGGATAAGCGTCATCCTCGACGGCGTCGCCGTAAAGCTGCAGCGGGGAGCAGAACGTGATAAGGCACTCGATGCTGTCGTCGCGGTCAATCCGACGCTGACACCGGCCGTCAGCATCAGATGGCTCGATGCGTGGGTACGCGAGAATATCGAGGCCATATACCGAATCGACGCAACCGCCACCAGCGGCCGCCGATCTCTCGACAGGTCCGCTCCGCCCGTCGTTCCCCAGGCGTCGCGTCAAGGCGAAACTCAGGACTAGCCTTCGTGATCTACCCTGATGAGGGTCTGAAACCGGCTCAGAACAAGTCAGCACTGCGAAAAAATTCACAAAAAGTGTAGACCTCTGCGAGTTTTTCCATTCTTTCCCGAAATATCCCTTCAGAAATATGGCTTAAAACCGCATTTTCCACTGGCACGGGGGTTGCCCTTTCCTGATAGCGGAGCGACAAGTTCGCGTCAACATTTCTCGGTTGGGAGGAAAGCAAATGTCACCAAAATTGTATAGTCTTGTCTGGGTCGCCTTTGCAGTTGTAGCCGCCATCTTATTGATGGGAGGCGTGTTCTCAATGTTTATCGGCGTAGTTTTCGGATTCGTAGCATTCGGACTGGTATTTATGGGAATGATGTGCGTCCTGCCCGGTATGTACCATTTCACCCATGTCATACCGGCCGAGCCGAAGCAGGTGCCGGCAAAGCGCACCGCGACAGCTGCGATACCGACGTACCGCGCGGCATAGGTATTGGCAAAAAGCGGCAATTGCCGCTCAGGCAACAGGTATTCCGGGTTCCCCCATCCGGTCCCTGTTGCCTTTTCGTTTATTGTCTCATTCGCAGCCATTCGGCCCGCAGCATAAAACTGCCTGTGGTGACGACGCGGTCGCCGACATTTGCGCCTTCCAATATCGGTACACGGCCATTTACCTCGCTCCCCGATCGTATGGGTCGAAGCTCAAACACGGCAGGATCTGACGTAGCCAGGAAAAGGACCTGCCGGCCGTCGATAGTCTGAACAGCAGAGGTCGGCACGACGGGCACGGTCCGTTCGCTCTGGCCGAGTGCCCCAAACGAAACGTTGACATACATACCGAGTTTGAGCACGCCGCCGGGATTTGCAAGCTCGACCCGCACCTTGGCGGTTCTTGTTGCCGGATCGATGCTCGGGTCGATGTAGGTGACCTGCCCGCGAAACAGCCGGTCCGGAAACGCATTTGTGGTCACGCTGGCGCCGGAGCCCGTCCTAAGCCGAGGCAAATCCTGTTCAAATGCCTGAGCGATCACCCAGACGGTCGATAAGTCTGTTATCCGCATCAGCTCTTTGTTTGCGTCTACTACCTCGCCGACATTTGTAGTTCGGCTGGTGACCGTGCCCGATATCGGGGCCGGCACCGCCAGTTCGGACGTGACTTGCGAGGCTCTTCGGAGCGAGGCTACGGCGCGTTCGTCCATGCCGTACAGGATAAGTCGCTGCCGCATGGTCGCGAGTTCGGTTTCCGTCGATCTAAGCTTGTTCAGAGCTTCCTCATTCTGTGCCCTTGTTTCCGGATTTATTGACAGAAGGCTGTTTGCCCGGTCGAGCCTGTTGCGGGCCTCGGCTGCCTCGGCCTCTGCCGTGCGAAGTTTAGTGGTGTCCTGCTCGAGGTCCTCGCGGCTTGCGGCCCCGATCTTTACCAATTGCGTTGTTCGCTGATAGCGGTTCTGCATTTCGACGAGCAGAGCCCCGGCAGCTTTAACTTGTCTGGCCGCTGCGTCGACCTCGGTCCGGCCAGGCTGGTTGATCTCAACCAACCGCTGCGTGCGTTCATAGTTTCGGCGTGCGTTGTCCGTTTCGGTCAAAAGCGACACATAACGCGACTGCGCCTCGGCAAACTCATTACTGAAGATCACTGCCACCGTTTGGCCGCGGTTAACATTGTCCCCGAGTTCGGGCCCCACTCGTCTGACTATTCCGCCGACGAGCGGAAGAACAGGCGTATTCTTATAGGCGTCCGCCTCGACAACACCCGTAGCGGCAGTCAAACCGACTTCTGCTGCCATCTGTTCACCGATCGTTTCGATCTCGATACCCGATGAAGCTAGTTGTTCCGGCGAGATCGTCAGCGTCTGTCCGGCCAGGGGTTCGCCCGACGGGACATCGTTCGCTGATGTCATTCGCGGAGCGGGTACAGGCCGTCCTACCTCGGGATCGCGGATCGCCATAAACCACACCAGGAACAGGATCACCCCCGCGGCCGCGACGCCACCCGCCGCGATCATTGCGGGATGCACTTTTCGACTAGCTGGCGGGGATCCAGCAGCCTCTACGATCTCGACCTCTGTGACCTTTTCATTTTCCTTCATCTGGTGATCAACTCCGGCGCGTTGGTTACACGCATGACTTCTATAGCGGCAAGATACGCTTCGAGCTGCGAATCGATAAACCCGCCTTCCGTATCGATAAATCGCCGCAGCTCGGCAATGTAGTCGAGCAGCGTTTTCGAGCCGAGTTCATAGGTCTGCCTGACTACGGCCAGGTTCTCAGCCGCCTGGGCCCTGACACCGACCCTATATATCTCCTCGGCCCGGACCGAACGGTTATGACGGACGTATGCCGCGGCGACCTCTCGGCGGATCGTCAGTTCGCCGAACTCCCGTCTCTTCGCAGCAGCTTCCTCCTCAAGGAGTGAAGCCGCGATCATCCCCTGGTTTCTATTTCTGACCGGCAAATTGAGCTTTACTCCGAATGTGAATGACTGAGCGCGCATGTCAATGGGCATCAGCATCCCGGCCGCGTCAAATGCCGATAACGGAAAGCCCGACCGCATTCGCTGATACCCGACCATCACATCCGCGTCTATTCTTCCCTCCGCCCTTGCCTGATCGGTTCGGGCCGCGGCCAACCGTTCGACGGCACGAGCCCCGGCAAGATCGGTCCGGGTCTGAAGTGCCCGCTGGACCGCCTCGGCCAGGGGCGGAAGGAGCGTCACAAGATCGTCAAATTTACCCCGGAGCCGCAGCGGTTCCTCCGGTGCCATGCCAATAATATTTCTAAGCTCCAGCAAGCGGATCTCGGCATCGCCCTCAGCCATCTCCCGCATTGCCCTGACCCGGTTGAGCTCGACCGTTTCCATGTTTCGCTCGAGTGGGGCGCGGCGGCCCTCCTCGACCTGGGCGGAAACGAGTCCGTAATTTTCGGTCGCGGCCGCCAGCATTTCTTCAACGAACTTCAGTTTCAATGCAGCGGCAAGGGCCTCGCCAAATTTTGACCGGACCTCCGCCGCGACCTGGCGTTCTCGTTCGGCGACGGCGAGCCGCCGTATTTCGAGCTCGCGTTCCGCCACGCGAATACGAGCACCGCGTCGCCCGCCAAGTTCGAGGGGAACACCGCCCTCGATCATTAGGCTGTTATCCGGCCCGTTGACCATCTTGCTTCCGCTTACCTGAACACTCGGATTTGGCCGCAGTCGGGCCTGGCGGATCAGAGCCTCACCGGCCTCAGCCTCTTTCCTCATCGCTTCGATCTCAGGGTTGTTCTTAAGAGCGTAGGCGACAGCGGCGTCAGCGGTCATGCCGTTCACCTGGTCGATATATCGCGTGTGGCTGTCCGTTCGGGCCGGCGTTGCCGGCACTTGCCCATGCGCGTCTATCAGACGGCCGACACCCAGCAGCGTTATTATCAGTAATAAAATCGTAGTTCCGGACCGCAACATCAATATTTAAGCTGCCGAATCGAATTTAGTGATCATGCATCTCCAGGAAATTCCCGCGTGGGCCCACTCCCTCTTTGTGAACGAGTTCCGCACCATGATGCCCGGCCCATGCTACCGCTAAAGCAGCCCCGATCAACACCATCGTGACGACGGTCTCACTCCACCAACGCCGGTCGAGTAAAAACTGGGAAACGATCTTTAGAACGAAACCCGCCGCTGCGAGCCAAAACGTGTAGGCGGCATAAAGCTCGTGTTCCAGTAAAAGCCGCTGCGCATTTTCGGTCAGGCCTGTTGTGTGAGGATGGAAGACGTTTGACGCGAGGTAGGCTCCGACCGAGCCCAGGGCTGCAAGAACAACTACCGTCCATCCCATCTCACGACGAAAGACGAAAAGCGAAACAATCTGAAACGCAGCCGCCATAATGATCAGCATTATTGGAAAATGAACCACTAGCGGGTGCAGCGTCGGGAATTCCGTAATTGGCTCCGCCGATTCGGCGGTCGCAGGCTGACCTGCCGCGTTCGCATTCGTGGTTACCTCTGCGTTTGCGGCGGGTTTATTGTGAACTTCATGGGCAGGAACGACGTAAAGGCTCCCCAGCACAGCCAGCAAAAGCAAAATTGGTGCAAATAAGCTAATTGGTTTTTTTATCATGACATATTTCTCCTTTCTTCCCGTGACAGTTCCCATAACCGGAGCCAGTAAAATATCACCGGCGTCACTATGAGTACGTGCACCAAGCTCGACAACATTCCGCCAAACAAAGGCGTGGCCAGCGGCTTCATTACTTCAGAACCCGCTCCGGAGCTAAGCATGATGGGCAGCAGACCGAAGACAATCGTTGCTACGGTCATGACCTTGGGGCGCAGGCGGAGCAATGCCCCCTCCATCACAGCGTCGCGGAGCGTTTCGGGGTTCAGCCGACCCAGTTCCGTGTGTTTTCGTTTGACCGCTTCGTCGAGATATACAACCATCACTATTCCCGTTTGGACCGCGGCTCCGAATAACGCGATAAAACCAACCCAAACCGCGACCGAGAAGTTGTACTGCAGGATCCACAGCAGATAGAACCCGCCCGTAAGGGCGAACGGCACCGCGAGCAAAACGTGCGCTGCCTCGAGAATCGAGTGATACGTAAAATAGAGGGTGATAAAGATGATAAGGATCACGATGGGCACCACGACCATCAGCCGCTTCCACGCCCGTTCCTGATTCTCGTATTGACCGCTCCAGGCGAAATAGTATCCGGCGGGCATCTGCATCCGGTCACGGATCGCCTGATTGGCCTCGTTCACCAGACTGCCGATATCACGCCCGCGAACATTTAGCAGGACCGTGGCACGCAGCAATCCATTCTCACTCTGTATCATCGAGGGCCCCTCGACGGTGCGAATTTCAGTTATCTGGCCAAGTGGAATTGACTCGCCGGAGGGCGAGGTGACCGGTATCCGCCCTATTGCCTCGGGCGAAGATCGAAACTCATCTGCATACCGTACACGGATCGGGAAGCGGTTTCGACCCTCGATCGTGGTCGTCAAATTTGCCTCGCCGATGCCCATTTCGATCACTTCCTGGATCGTCGGGACACTGATCCCGTATCTTGCCGCAGCGGTTCGGTTGATATCAATATCGATATACGGAGCTCCGCCGATCTGTTCAGGGTAAACATCCGCGGCGCCCGGCACATCTCGTATCACGGCGGCCATTCGCCTTGCAGTTTCCTCCAGTGTGTCGAGGTCGTTTCCAAATATCTTGATCCCGACCTGCGAACGGATACCCGTTGCAAGCATCTCGATACGATTTATGATCGGCTGTGTCCAGATATTGGTCACGCCGGGCATACGGAGTGCGGCATCGAATTCCGCGATCAGCTTCTCACGCGTCATTCCACTTCGCCACTGATCCTCCGGCTTCAGATGTATGATCGTCTCGTTCATGTTGATCGGCGACGGATCGGTCGATGTCTCTGCTCGGCCCGCTTTTCCAACTGCCCACTCGACCTCGGGGAAACTTTTCAGTATCTGGTCCTGTTTGCTGAGTATTCGTGTCGCTTCATCAAGAGAGATACCGGGGTCGGTAACCGGCATATACATGATGTCGCCCTCATTCAGAGCAGGCATGAATTCCGTGCCGATCTGAGTCGCCGCCAGCATCGCCCCTGCAAAAAATACTGCTGCAGTCATGATCGTCGCCAGGCGGTGTTTAAGAGCGAGCGTCAACAGAGGCTTATAGACGCCGCGCAAAAATCGCATTAACGGGTTCGCTTCTTCCGGCCGTAACTTGCCGCCCAGCAGAAAACCACAAAGGACCGGAACGAGGGTTACCGCCATGAAAGCAGCCGCGATCATCGCGAACGACTTCGTATAGGCGAGCGGGTGAAAGAGCTTGCCTTCCTGACCGGTAAGGGCGAAAACCGGCATGAAAGCAATAATAATGATCGCCATCGATGCGAAGATCGGGCGGCCGACTACCTTCGTTGCTTCGCGAACGATCACCCGTACACGCTCTTTATCAGACATACTGACGCCTTCGCGCTCGATCGCCCGATAAGCATTCTCGGTTACGACGATCCCCGCATCGACGAGGTCGGCTATCGCGATCGCGATGCCCGCCAGAGACATGATGTTCGACGTTATGCCGAAAAAATACATGAACATGAACGATATAAGCGCCGCTAACGGCAAAGGTATCGTCACGATCAGTATCGAGCGGAAATGGGCGAGAAAGAGTAGGCTGACCAATGTGACCAGGATCAACTCCTCGATAATGGCAACCCTTAACGTGTTCGCGGTCCGATAGATGAGGTCGGTCCGGTCATAAAAAGGCACCAATTCGACACCTGCGGGCAGGCCGGGTTTGATCTCCTCTATCTTTTTCTTGATATTCTCGATCGCAACCAGGGCGCTCACGCCGTACCGCATGATGACCACGCCGCCGACGGCCTCTTTACCGTTCTTGTCCAGCGAGCCGGTTCGGAAGGCGTTGCCGATCTTTACCTCGCCAAGGTTGCGGACGTAGACAGGCGTACCGTTCTGAGAACTAATTACGATGTTTTCGACGTCGGCAACGGACTCAACAAGGCCGATACCGCGCACGATGGCCCACTCACCGGCTTGCTCGACAACATTGCCGCCAACATTAGTGTTCGATCGTTCGACCGCCTCGACGACCATCGAAAGGGGGATGTTGTAAGCGCGCAGCTTATTCGGATCGATGTCGACCTGATATTGGTGAACGTAACCGCCGACGGTCGCCACCTCGGCAATTCCCGGAGTTGAGTTTAGCTGGTAACGAACGAACCAGTCCTGGACCGTACGCAGGTCGCGGAGGCTCATCGTATCGGATTCGAGCGTGTACCAGTAAACCTGACCCAGGCCCGAGGCATCGGGCCCGAGCGTGGGTGTCACCCCCGCAGGAAGTTGTGCCGCGACCAGATTCAGCCGTTCGAGAATGCGCGTCCGTGCAAAATACAGGTCAACGTCATCCTCAAAGATGACGTTGACCATCGAGAAGCTGAACGCCGAACTAGCCCTTACCGTCCGAACACCTGCCAATCCCTGCAGATTCGTAACCAGCGGATATGTCACCTGGTCCTCGACCTCTTGTGGCGATCGCCCGGCCCAGTCCGTAAAAACGATCACCTGATTATCGGAAAGGTCAGGTATCGCGTCGATCGGCGTATTGACGAGCGAATAGTAGCCTGCTATCGCCAATGCGAAATAGATCGCGAGGACGATAAATCGGTTCTTGATGGACCAGTCGATGAGCCAGTTGATCATCTGGTTACGCCGCGGTTACTTGCTCCATTTAGCTTTCCAATCACGCATCTGCTTGATCTCAGCTTCCTGCTCCCGGATCACCTCGCTGGACAGGGTCTTGATCTCGGCATGTTCGGCCTTTTGTAGGGCATCCTTTGCCATTGCGATCGCGCCCTCGTGATGCGGGATCATCATGTCGATGAAGTGCAGGTCAAAGTCTTTTCCCGCCATAGCCTGCATTTCGTGTTCATGCGTACTCATGTTCATCTTTTCAGATCCCATCTTCATGCCCGGCATTTCCATGTTCAGAGCTGAAGGTTTGCCGGGGTACCAGCTGTTTCGCCATTCCTTCATCCGGGCGATCTCCTTGTCCTGATCGTCGATGATCTTCTGAAGGAATGTTTTCAGTTCGGCATTCTCCGTTTTCTCCAATGCCATTTTAGACATCGTGACCGCACCCTCGTGATGGTGGATCATCGAGTCGATGAACTGGAGGTCATAAGGCTGGCTGGCTGCACCCGGTGCCGAAACCATGGGCCCCATATTAGACATATCGTGCTTCATGTCCGACATATCATGTCCGCCATCGGGGGGCGAAGAATTATGGTTCATATTGCCGTGTCCCGCATGCGGGTCGGCAGCCGAATTCGTGTTTACGGTAACGGTATTTTGACAGCCCGTCACTATCGCAAGGGTCGCGGCGAGAAGCCCAGCGACCAGTATCGTTGTTTTACGCATCGTTCCTCCTATTGCGCGACGATCGAAATGTTCGCCTTGCCAGTGCCTGCGGGCCCTTCATATGAGATCTGGGCCTGCCACTCGCCGCCCATTTCGAGGTCCGTCGATCCCTGATAAACGCCGGGGGTGCCAGTCGTCGTGAACGTCGCCGGGTTGTTCATCACGGCCATGGTGCCCATCGCGGGCATGTGAAAGTTGAGAGCGACCGCTCCAACATCGACAGGCTTGCCCGAAGCATCCGTAAATGTCAGCGTAAAGTTCTGTTTGCCTTTACGAAGAACGCCGTCAGGGCTCGAAAGCGTGGCTGTCAGATTGTTCCCGGCCGGACCACTCTTGATGGTCTTGCCGGACGAGTTTTCGGATGTTGAGGTCGACCCGCAAGCAGCCGACATAAGGGCAAGAAATGCAAAAATAGAAATAACGAAAAATTTGGTCATTGTTTGTCTCCTTGTTCAGTTGTCTAATTCAATTAACGATCAGCCACGTGTATTTTAAATACACTTAGGCGCGGCAAAATGGACGGCATTTCCACGCTCGGGTGGCGAGGATACCAGTCTCTTAAGCTAGATCAGGAATGAGTCATGTTTTATGTAGAGGTTAGGCGGGCGTGGAAAATGTGGCCGGTGGTCGCGGTCAGGCCGATGACCCAACCGTTGGTGGGACCTGACATACTCGACGCGATCCCCGGCAAACGTTTCCACTTGTAGAAGGCCAACCGGTAACTGGATCTTTACGGTCGAATCCGTCTGCACGCGATGAACCGTAACAAAAGCGGAATCGCCGCATTCGGAACCGCAGCAGGGCTTTTTGGAAATTGAGTTTCTATCTGGCCTTTCCCGTTTACAGCAGCTCGAGGCCGAATGGCTCGACCCGTCAATACAGTCGCAGATCCCCGCCCAGACATTGCCGGCGAGTGTCAAAACGAATAATAAGGCTGCGAAGCGTTTCAGCATCTTCCAAGCAAAATATGGACTTCGGTGATCGCTTTGTCAAGCGATAAGTTGAATGCGCTTAAGCCGGCAGGCATCACTTCCTTTGTCAAACTATCTTTCGATACCGAATTCGATCAGCCGTACGCACTTCTTGATTCGCAGCCAGGAAGATCTTTTTTAGCGGACCGCGAAACGATCCCGTTCACTTCGTTTTAACCTTCCCGAAACCTCGAATTAATCTCTGGAGGATATGCTGTCGTTTCTGTCTAGAACCCGTGCTATCACGGTCGGGGTTAATACTCCGGCGTTCAATATGGCGAAAACTTCCACGGAGGAATAATTTAATGTCAGGTATCGACGACGGCCGGATCAGCAATCGGTCGGGAAATGAAGACATTCATGAAGTGATCGAAAAGCTTCTCTCAAGGCGATCTTTTCTGGGGGGAGCGGCCGCGGCAGTTGCGGCCGCGGCCCTCGGCAATATAGGTAGTTTGCTTGCGGCTGTTCCTGTTACCGCAGATCAGGCGAGAAAGAGTACTCTACTCGGTTTCCAGGGCATCCCCGTCTCAACCGCTGACGCGTTCATCGTTCCGAAGGGGTATTCCGCTCGCGTACTCATCGCCTGGGGAGATCCGGTTTCGAGCGGGCCTGCGTTTAAGCCGGACGCAAGCAACACCGCGGACGAACAGGCCCAGCAGTGGGGGATGCACAACGACGGAGTCGTTTATTTCCCGATAGACGGTTCGACCCGCGGCCTGATCGTTCAGAACAACGAATACACTGACGATGTACTTCTTTTCCCGGACGGAGTTGCGAATTGGAACGCCGCGAAAACGTTCAAGTCGCAGAATGCTCACGGCGTCTCCATCATCGAAGTGACGCGAAGATCTGGGGGAAAACATGTTTGGCAAGTGGTTCGGCCGTCAAAGTACGCCCGTAGGATCACTGCACGGACGCCGATAAATATTGCGGGACCCGCGGCGGGCGATCCGCGAATGAAAACGTCCGCCGACACCAGCGGGACGAAGGCGTTGGGAACCATAAACAACTGCGCGATGGGGCTCACGCCGTGGGGCACCTATCTTACGTGCGAAGAGAACTTCAACGGTTACTTCCGAAAAGCCGGAGAGCGTAGCCCGATGGAGATCAGATACGGCATCTCATCACGCTCTAACTATCGCTGGTATACGACGGATACGCGATTCGACGCCGACATCGAGCCGAACGAAGCGAACCGTTTTGGTTGGGTGGTCGAGATCGATCCGTTCGATCCGAGATCGACACCCGTCAAGCGAACCGCACTTGGCCGATTCAAGCATGAAGGTGCCAAGGTGCAAGAGGCTCGCGACGGGCGAGTCGTGGTTTACTCGGGCGACGACGAACAGTTCGAATATATATACAGATATGTTTCACGTTTGCCGTGGCGCCAGGCTCGCCGGCAGGGAATCAACCCGCTCGACGACGGCACCCTTTACGCTGCGAAGTTCCACTCGACCGGTGAAGGAGAATGGATCCCGTTGACGCCCGATAACAAGGCGCTATCCGGATGGACCCTGAGCGATATCCTGATAAACACCCGGACGGCGGCCGATCTGGCCGGGGCGACCCCAATGGACCGCCCTGAGTGGATCGATACTTTCGCCGGATCACTCACTGCGATCGCTACATTGACGAACAATACGTCTCGCGGTATCGAAGGAACGAATCCCCGAACCGGCCGCCCAAATCACGGAGTCGATGCAGCGAACCCACGGGCGCGAAACGCCCACGGTCAACTGATCCGATGGACGTATGCCAAGGATTGGACGGAAAACACGTTTCGGTGGGACCTCTTCTCCCTGGCAGGAGATACGGCAGCCGCAGCCGCTGATGGATCGAACATCGACGGCGACATTTATAGTTCGCCGGACGGGATCTACGTCGCACCCAGCGGAAGGCTTTGGATCCAGACCGATATCTCAGGAAGTAGTATCAATCCCGAGAAGCGAGCGACCGAATACGCCGCATTTGGAAACAATCAAATGTTATGCGCCGACGTCAAAACAAAAGAGACCAAAAGATTCCTTGTCGGCCCGAATACGAGTGAGATCACCGGCGTATTCGTCACGCCCGACGAGCGAACAATGTTCGTGGGGATCCAGCACCCGGGCGAGTCCCCGGTCGGTCTAAACGATCCTTCCAACCCCAAAAGATACAGTTCGTGGCCCGAAGGGAAGAATGGGGGCCGCCCGCGTTCCGCTCTTGTCGTCATAAACAAAGACGACGGAGGGGTCATCGGAAGCTAGCTGCTTCAGCATCTTTAGCCCCCAAGAGCAAACGGTCCCTGGATCGACGAATCGACATCCGATGATGAAAAGCCGCCAAAGTCAGCGGCTTTTCATAGTAACGACTTTTCCGTCTTTAGTTTCGGAAGACCTTCACGGCTCGGTCGGGGTAGTCTGTGATGATGCCGTCCAGGTCGAACTGTTTCATTCGTTCAAGGTCTGCGATCTCGTTTATGGTCCAGGGAACGATCTTCATGTTGCTTCGTCGGCAATAATCGACCAGTTCTTTTGTGACCAGCGAGAAGTGGGGGCTGTAGGTATCGGGAATGAACCCGAGCAACGCCATATTCTTTTCGACGCCGTCCTTGTTTGAGACAAGGAACGAGAGCGGCAGATCAGGCGCGGTCTTTCTTAGTACCTGAAGCGGCCTCACGTCGAATGACTGGATGATGACCTGCTTTTCCAGATTGTGCTTTTTCACATCGGCGAGGACAAGGGCGGCGAATTCCTCAGGTGCCGGGTGAAAAACACCGTCGCCTTGCGGATTTATTTTGATCTCGATGTTATATCGGATCGGCCCAAGCTTGTTCTTCTTTGCATACTTCTCAACCGCTTTGAAAAGATCGGTCATCAGCGGTTTATACGCCTTCATCTTCACCTGTTCGGGAAAGCCGACGTTGCCGATGCTGCCCACATCGTAACGTTTGATCTCGGCATAGGGCATCTTGTACATATTGTGCTCGCGTTCCGTCTCCTTTGATATGCGTTGTCCTTTCGGGTCGGTAGAGATGACGGAGGAAAACCACGGTTCGTGTGATATGACGACCTTTTTGTCTTTGCTGATGACTACATCGAGTTCGAGCGTATCGGAGCCCTGCTCGACCGCCTTTAAGAATGACGGAATCGTATTTTCCGGCAGATAGCCCCGGGCTCCGCGGTGGCCTTCGATGCTGACGAAGCGGTCTGTTTGAGAAAATGTCACCAGAGCAAATGACATCGTCAGGAGCAGGGTGAATGAAATTGTCAGGAGTATAGAATTGATCATATTGTTATTCGTATTACTAAGGGTCGCGGGCCGCGAGCCCGCCCGGCCGTGCATGAAAAGTTAGGATGGGCGGCGAACGATCGATCCATCCGCCACCCGGCTAATGACGCCCTAGAACGAAAACTTCACGGCAAACTGGATCTGCCTCGCAGGCCCGCTGCTGCTTATTACACCGAAGTTTCCGGTCCCGGTGACCTGTCCCGCTGCATTCCGCGTGATCTGTCCGGCATCCGAGTTCGGTGCATTGAAATTCGTCCTATTAAAAAGGTTAAAGAACTCCGCACGAAAGTCGAGCCGCGTATCATCCGTGATCGGCAGCTTGAACTGCTTGTGAAGCCCCAGATCAAAGTTGAAGTACGCATTGCTTCGGACGATGTTTCGGCCCGCGTTCCCGAACGGCGAAAAAGGCTGCGGCGTCGAAATACACTCGGCCAGGAAGTAGTCCCGGGTTGGATTCGGACGGCCGCCGCGGTTGATCGGGTCGCATGTGACATTTGGCCGCAATGCAATGCCGCCGAGGAATGAAGGCAGATTGCTTGTGATCGCCTGCGCTCCGCCAAGTCCATAACGGAAGTTGATCGGGGCTCCGCTTGCCATCGTGTTGATACCGTTGAGCGTCCATCCGCCGAGGACTGCATCCAGCGTGCGATTCCAGTTACCTCCGAGCCGTCGATTCCGCCCGACCGGCAATTCCCAAACGAAGCTAGTCGTATTGTTGAACGGCTGATCGTATGTTCCGATGCCTTTGTCATTTCTGAAATCATTGATGTTCTGAGGTGTCCCGGTGTTGCCGTTCGGTTCCTCAAGGACCTGCGAACCGTTGTCGATCGCCTTCGACCAGGTGAATGAATTCAGCAGGTAAAGACCCCCGCTGAACCGTTTCTCGAGTTTCGCTTGCAGCGCATTGTAGGTCGAGAACCCCTCGGGCAAAACGGCCGAGATCGTACCGAATCCCGGAATCGGGCGGCGGGCGTCAAGCGAAGGAAGCGGCACGACCGCGCGGTTTTCCCATTCTTGCTGTGTTACCGGCCGAGCCTGATTCAGGTCGGCAAGCATCACTGTATCGGTTGCACGGTTGCCGACGTAGGCGACGTCGAGAACCATGTCGCCAAAGAGCTCGCGTTGGATCGACATCTGCCAGTTCTGAATGCTGGCGGTCGGTATGTCGCGCGGGACGTAGAGCACGACGCCGTTCGGCAAACCGCTGGTCGGGTAGCCGTTCTGCGTCGGGCGAAAACAGTTCGGCTGGTACGCATTGCCGACACAGATCGGATTGGTAGGCGACTGTTCCACGGCGGCACGCGTGACGATCGGGAAATTGGTCCCGAGTATGTCGGCACTGCCGAGGCGGTTCATGAATACGAAGCCCTTGGCATAACCGCCGCGGATAACGGTCTTGTCGAAGACATTGTACGCAAAGCCGAGCCGCGGGCTGAAGTTGTTGTAGTCAGAATCGATAAGACTTCGATCGTCATCGCTGGCGAGCACGATCGAGTTTGAGACCGGATCGTAATTCGACAGACGATTGTTTTCCTCGAAATAGGGTGTGCCGAACTCGTAACGAAGGCCGAGGTTCAGGGTCAGTTTCCGGTTCACCTTCCAGTCATTCTGGATGAAAGCATAGTGGAAACGCTGCCGCATCTCGGCGACTGTCAGCGTCGCAAACTGATACTGGCTGCGGGCACCGAACATAAAGTCAGCGAGATTGTAGAGATTGCTGGCAGACGCCCCGACCGGGCGGCTGAACTGGCCGCTGTAGGTATCGAGCCCCATCAGCGGATTAGTATCCTGCACTTCCGTATTAACGCGAAGGTATTCGTAACCGATCTTGACGCTGTGGTTGCCGGTCAGAAAGGTGTAGGTCGGCCGGATGTTAATATTCTCAGGATTCTGATACTGCGGGTTCGTCGCCTGACGGCCGAGCTGTGAGAATCCGGTGATCGTTTGTGTGGTCAATCCACCGGTGACCTCCGGGTCATCGGGAAGCCCGCTGATGCCGTACAGGTCGAACATGCTCGGCCCGCCGGCGAGAGGCGGACGTTTGCCGGCATCGATCTTTGACCAGCTAAAGCGCAGGTCGAAAACGCCTGCGTTGGCGAGCGCGTACGTCCCGCCCAATGTAAGCTGCTTGTTAAGAATATCGACGAAGCCGTTCTGATTGCTGCCGGACGGGCCGGGGATATTCGGCCCCTCGAAGCCCTCGGATTTTCTCCAGCTCCAGCGGCCAAAGAGGTCGAACATGTCGCTGACCTTGTGGTCGATACGAAAGTTAAATTTATCGCTGAAAAGTTTGTTTTCAACGAGCTCTGACCAGTTGTTCGATGAGGCAGAGTTGATAGGCGTCGGCAGATCGCTGAGCACTCGCTGAGCAAATGGCGTCATCGGGACCGGCGTGCCCGCGGCGTAGACCGTTCCCGTAAGCGGGTCGCGTACGCTGACCGATAGGATCCCCTGCCGCTGAGCGAGTGTCGGAAGGGTCGAGAAAACCAGATTCTTCTGTATCTGACGAAAGCCTTCGTAATCGCCGAAAAAGAACGTGCGGTCTTTGATGATGGGACCGCCAAGCGTGAACCCGAACTGATTGCGGATAAGCGGCGGCTTGTTCCCGCCCACGGGTTTGAAGAAACCGACCGCATTGAGAACAGCGTTTCGGTGAAACTCCCAGAGCGATCCGTGAAACTTATTGCTGCCCGAGCGGTATGTCGCGTTGATGACGGCTCCGCCGGCACGGCCGAATTCTGCGCTGTATGTGTTCGTCTGGACCTTGAATTCGGCGATCGCATCCGGCGAGACCTGAACGACCTGGCTCGAAAAACCCTGGTTGCTGGTGCCGTAAGCGTTATTATCAACGCCGTCGAGCAGGAAGTTATTTACCGTCGCACGCAGGCCGTTTACGTTGAATGCGGCCTCGCGCCCGCCGCCGCCAGCCGGACTGTTGGTGTGCGATTCGCGAACGCCGGGTGCGAGCAATGCGAGGTTTGCGTATGATCGGCCGTTGAGCGGCAGCGCGACTATCTGCTGTCTCTGGATGACCTGGCCTTTATCGCTCGAGTCGGTCTCGAGCAGCTCCGCCGCTCCTGTCACCGTTACCTGCGCTTCGGCAGAAGCCACCTCAAGAGAGATGTCGGCACGCTGCCGCGAGCCAACCGTGAGATTGATGCGGTCGGCGATGGTTCGGTTAAACCCGTCCGCCTCCACAATGACCTGATAGTCACCGATCTTTACATTTACGAATTGATAGTCGCCGCCTTCACTGGTGACGGTCGTCGATGTTATTGAGGTGGCGATGTTTTTCAGAACAACGCTCGCACCCACCACTGCCGCTCCGTTCGGATCTCGAACGGTGCCGAGTACCGTCGCGGTCTCGGATTGTGCGTTTATGCTAATGAACGAGAGGAAAAGGGTGATACTTACTGCGATGCAGAAGCAGCGCGGAGAAACTATTTGTTTCACGTCGATGATCTCCTTACTTATTTGAAATAGAGCTACGCCGATCACGCCGGCGACAAAGGCGTTACCCAACGCTAAGCGTTTTTTGCTGAGTAAGAGGAAGTATAAGGAGAGTGGCTGAAGTTAGTGTTACCCGCGTGTTTCGGGAACCTTAAAAGATCGGGAACTTTCACTTACCGATGCAGAATGTGGAGAAGATCCTCGTCAGCATGTCCTCGGTCGTGGTCTCGCCGGTGATCTGGCCGAGGTATTTTAGAGCGTTATGCAGACCGATAAGGACGATTTCCTCGCTCATTTTTTCGTTGAGCTGGCCGAGGGATTGTTCGATCTCGGAACGTGACCGCACGAGCAGGTCGTGATGCCGTGCGTCGGTTACGAGAAAGCCCGACGTCGAGACATCCTCGGGCGAAAAGGGCCGGACGATCGCATCGCGAAGATCATCGAGCCCCTCGCCGGTCTTAGCTGATAGAGGCGTGACCTTCGGCCTCAGAAAAGCAAGCTTCGAATGAGCCCCCGCGATAAGTTTGTCGATGTCCGCCGACGGGGTCTTGTCGATCTTATTGATGGCGACAATGAAATTCAGGTCCTTCACACTCTCGATAATATCGAGGTCTTCCTGCGTGATCGTTTCCGAAGCGTCGAGCATCACCACGACGATGTCGGCATCGGCCATCGTCGCACGAGAGCGCTCAACTCCGATACTTTCCACCGTATCCGACGTTTCGCGAAGCCCCGCAGTATCGATCAGCGAGATTGGAATATCGCCGATAGTAAACCGCTCATGAAGCTGGTCGCGCGTGGTGCCCGCGATCTCAGTGACAATGGCCCTGTCCGATCCCAGCAGGGCATTGAACAGGCTCGATTTGCCCACGTTCGGCCGTCCGACCAGTGCCACTCGCAGCCCGTCGCGTATAAGCCGCCCGGCCGAGAATGTGTCGGCCAGCTTTTCGATCTCGGCCGCGATCCCGGCCAACTTCGTCTTAACGCCCTCGGCCTGCACCTCGGGCAGATCGTCCTCGACAAATTCCAGTGCAGATTCGAGCAGGACGATCACATTAAGAAGTTCGTCCTTTAACGGTGTGAGCTGTTTTGAGAATTCTCCGCCCATCTGGCGTACAGCCTGGCGGGCAGCTGCCGTGGTCTGTGCGTCGATCAGATCGCGGATCGCCTCGACCTCAGCGAGGTCCATCCGCCCGTTCGCCAGGGCCCGCAGGCTGAATTCCCCCGCATCCGCCATCCGCGCATCCAGCGCGAGGCAAATATCGATCACCTGCCTGAGCAGCACCGGCGAACCGTGACAGCTTATCTCGACAACGTCCTCGCCCGTAAAGGAATGCGGAGCCTTGAAATAGGTAACTATCGCCTCGTCGATCGCCTCGCCGCTCGCAGGATCGACGAGTTTGCGCAAATGAGCGTAGCGCGGACTCAACCCCGCCGCCTCTCCTCCCGTCATCCGCGCGGCGATCCCGAGCGATGCCGGCCCGCTCAGCCGGACAACCCCGATCCCGCTGCGCCCCGTAGGTGTTGCAAGTGCGACGATGGTATCAGACATAAAAAGGGGTGGTGCGTCCGGGCCTAAGATCCGCTGCCTTTCTCATAACGATTGATAATATGTCGGGCGCGGCCTATTATCAATGCGTTCCAATTTTATAGAATAATAGCGCTGAATCGAGCAGCCGAGGTTTCTACAAATGGCCGAAAACAAAACCAACTTCACCGACGCCAGTGTCGATGATTACATTGCTTCACGAGCGACCGAACAGCAGCGCGCCGATTGCGGCGAGTTGATGGCAATGTTCGAGAGGATCACCCGGCAGGACCCAAAGATGTGGGGCCCGAGCATCGTCGGGTACGGCTCGTACCGATACAAATACGAGAGCGGCCGAACTGGTGAAGCACCGCTGGCCGGCTTCGCCATTCGCGGCCGTGACCTGGTGGTCTACCTGTCGTGCGAAGAAGTCGATAATCGCGCTCTGCTCTCCACCCTTGGAAAACACAAGATGGGCAGATCCTGCCTCTATTTCAAGAGCCTTGCCGACCTCGACAAGTCAGTGCTGGAGCAACTCGTGATCAACTCCATCGCCGAGGTCGAACAGCTTTACGGGCCGCAAAACGCCGCCTGACACATTACAGGGCAGAACCGCCTGCGTGAGCGGGCGGCCAGTTCGATTAGAAAGACATACCATAGCGACACTTGGCAAGATCCGAAAGCCGAAATTCGCAATCCAAAATAAAGTGTCTCCGCCTGCATAGCCGGCGCCCGCCGCGAACTTTCTGCCCGGTTCGGCGATGGACAAGCTCATATTCAAAGAGCATACTCACAGACGTGCAAACCCATGAATAAAAATAAGTTAATTCTATTGGCGATCGTCATATTAATGACGATCTCAACCGCACCGGGCCTTTTTCAAAAAGCTATGGCGCAAGAGCAAGACAAGATCGAATACAACACGGTGTATGACTGCGGGGGCGGCATGAAATCAAAATTCAAAGTTTTAAGCTGCAAAGGCACTGGTAAATTCGACAGGTGCGAAGTTTTTTACATCAATGAACTCTCGCCCGGCGGCGGGAATAAGGTCTCGACCTATCGCTCCGGGGTTGAGGATGACATTAATCAGGGCTGCAAAACTAAAAACGGGCCCGCCGTACGTAACAAGCCCGAGGAAAACAAATCGTCAGAAAATAAAACGCCGGTTAAGCGTGAAGCAGACGGCGTCATTGCCTGTTCTGCTTCAAGCGAAGATTCGAGTGGCAAAACCGCGAACGAGAAAGCTTTCAGAGGTGTGATCCGCCGTTTGTGGGAAAAGGACGCCAGGCAGGGTATGGACGGAGCTGTGACGATCGACTTCCAGAGCGTTGTCGTCGGTGCTCCGCGCGCTTGGCGGGGGAATTGGTCCGACGCTTATTCGCAAGCCGACCGCAGAAAGCCGATCTATCCGGTCAGGGCGGCATTTACGACCTGCACCGATTACAGGTCCGCAATAACCAAGCGAAAAATGGAACGTATCTACGATTGCTTTGTTCACAAAACCGGCGGCTGGCAATGCACCCAAACCGGAGCCAGCGGCCCTTTAGCAGTGAAAGACAAAGAAGAATATATTCCAAAGCGGCGCTGACCCGGCAAAGAATTGGCCAGATTCTCGTCAGACCGCACCTATGGGGGACAAGTTCGATATTCGCCCACGCCCATCTCACGTAAGAAGCTTTTTGTTCGGAAAGTATATATTTCCGGTCGTAGCGGAGGTATGCCCGCTATGTCTTGCATCCGAAGTTCCTGAGCCGCAACAGATCTCGGATCTGACCAGGAAGTTTTGGGCGGTTCTGGCCGGATAGCCTTGAAAATAGACCCAACCCGACGTAGTATAGGCGGCGTTGGTATTGATCCGCAATCATAGTCTCGCGGTAACCCGTCAAAAATAAGAGGTTCAGATTGAAACGACGCAATTTTCTTCAACTCACGACCCTCGGGGCTGCAGCTGCGGCGGCAGCAGGGGCGGGCGGGTGCACGACTACGCCTCGTCGCCCACAAACGATTGACGACTTTGAATCGGCCGCCGCAAGGCTCGTGCATTCGGAAGACGATTTCTGGCGAAACGTGAGAGCGGCTTACTCGCTCCCGAGCGATCACCTCGACCTGGACCACGCGAATTCTGCGCCGACTCCACGTCCTGTCTTTGACGCATTCGTGGAGCGAGCCCGCCAGTTAAGCGAAGCTCCCGCCGAGAGATTTTCGAAGATGTGGTCGGAGCTTGACGAGGTCACGCGCCCTGCAGTCGCCTCATACCTCGGAGCAGAAACTAGCAGCGTTATATTCACACAGAATACGACGACCGCTCTCAACACAGTTCTGCACGGCTTCCCACTCGTTGCGGGCGACGAGATTCTCGTCACTAACCACGAATATCCGGACATGGTTGAGGCCGTAATGCAGCGCTCGCGGCGAGACGGTGTACTGGTTCGTACGATCAATGCGCGGCGCGAGACGAGGAACGGCTCACACTCGCTGCCCGTGTTGAGGAGGCGATCACGCCACGTTCAAGGCTTTTGCTCATTTCGCACGTGAGCGCATGGTCAGGCGAGGTGCTGCCGGTCAAAGAGGTGACAGAAGTTGCCAGGAAACAAGGCGTGGCGGTGGTCGTCGACGCGGCGCAGAGTGCGGGCATTATCGACGTCAATTTCAACGCACTCAGATGCGATTTCCTGGCAACGTCGTTTCACAAAGGCATCGGCGCAGCGCTGCCGACCGGCGTTCTCATCATGCGGCCCGAGCACCTTGGAAAGGTCTGGGCATCTAATCCTCCATCATGGGACACTACAAAGTACCCGATCGATCTTTACGAATGGTCGGGTACATTCAACATGGCTGGACTGGTCACTGTCGGAGAGGCTCTGCGGTTCCAGCGCGCGATCGGTGATGATCGGAAGCGAGAGCGCCTCATTCGACTCAGCACGTACTGGCAGGATCACATCCGCGACTTGCCCGGTGCGGTGATGCTGACGCCTAGCGATCCCGAACGCTGGTGCGGTCCGGCTGCGTTTGCGGTCGAGGGGATCGATTCGTCCGCTTTCGCGAAGTTTCTCCGAACAAAACACGGCATCCTCGTTCAAAGCAAGGCAGGACGACATTCGCCTTTCTCCAATGCGATCAGAGTTTCACCGGGACCGCATGCGGAACTAGGAGACCTCGACCGCTTTATCGCGGCGGTGCGTGACGCCATACGTGGTGGAATTGACGTGTAAATTGGGAGGAAGCCGGTATGTCGCGCGACCCCGCCGCTCTGGAGTTTCATCGCCGAAAACGAATGTGCCTTTGGCGGTGATTGGCAGGTTGGCGGTCTGAATACTCTAAACGCTCGGCCAAAACTCGGACAGTGCTGAGATCGCTTACTGCGTTGAGCTCGGTGTTGATATTCCGGACGGCCCTTTAGCCGCGACCATACTGGATCTGCAGGGCCAGCCAGTCAGATCGTTGACCGAAGCTGACTGCGCACCCCAATAAACGTTCTAGCCGAAGCGGCTTCTGGCTTGGCATGGCTTTGGCGTTATGCCCGCTTCGCCGGAGGTACAAGGAACAAGATGATGAAACGAATACTAATGATCACGGCAATCGTCGCGCTATTGAGCGGCGCGGTGACTGCGCAAATTTATCGCGTGGCGCAGATGAACGCCGAACAGATACGTGCCCTCGACAAACAGAAGACCGTCGTCATACTTCCCGGCGGCGTCCTCGAGGAACATGGACCGCATCTTCCCTCGTTCGCGGACGGCTATTCGAACGAGTGGTTGACCGAAAAATTGGCCGAGGCGATCGTTGAGCGTCCGGGCTGGTCCGTGCTTGTATTTCCGATCTTACCTCTCGGTCACGCCGGTGGTAACGAGATCGGCGGGAAATACATTTTCCCCGGCACTTATTCGATTCGCCGGACGACGCTGCGGGCCATCTTTATGGATCTGGCCGCTGAACTCGGAGAGCAGGGATTTCGGCGGATCTTCGTAATGCATGGTCACGGGTCACCATTCCACAATCTGATGTTAGACCAGGCCGGAGATTACTTCCGTGACACTTATGGCGGAAAAATGGTTAATCTGCATGGACTCGAACCCGGACCCGAACAATTGTCTAAGCTGAAGCTGGCGCCATCTGATCTGAAACTATCTGAATCTGAAAGCAGAGAGAATGGTTCGTTCGACGTTCATGCCGGATTTGAAGAAACAAGCCGGCTGCTTTTTTTGCGCCCGGACCTCGTTGATCCCGGCTACCGCACGCTGCCGCCGTTTCCCGCCAACAACCCGGCTGAGCTATTTAAAGTAGCCAGGGAACCGAACTGGCCCGGTTACATCGGTTCTCCCCGTTTGGCGACCGCCGCCTACGGTGCACGGCTGCAGCAATACCGTTCAGCTCTGACAAATGCCCTGGCCATCGCTATCCTGGACGGCTCTTTAGATGAGCGGGATATTCCTCGTTACGCTAATTTCATGCTCGGTGATAAAACGGTAGCAAAGGAACTCGAGGGTTCCTCAATACACGAGTTAGCCGTTGAGCGAAAACAGCGAGAGTGGATCAAGAAAAAAGGGGTCGAGTAGCCCGACTCTAAAATGCCGCCCCCCCTGGACCGGTGTGTAAATCATAAAACCATTTGAATGTTCGGCCGTTCAATCACAACCCTATTTTCAAACCAAGCTGCTGCCGGTACTTGAATTGTTTCTTACTAAAAATGACTTGTAAATCCAGTTATCTTAAGTATATTTCCGGTTGCAGCACCGCGTGATATGGCTAATGTTTTACCGTCCGGCGAAAGACTCAGGTTGTTGATACGCTGGTCGATGAACTTTGTGATTTGGTAAGAGTTTTTGTTTTTAAGCGAATAAAACCAGATATTGTTAAAACCTTCACCACTGCCGGCATAATAAAATCCGCTCCCGTCCGGTTTCCACTCGTATTGTCCGACCGGCGGAATATTTATATCTTCAAACTTTTCAGGGTCGTCTTCGGAAAATATAATAACTTTATACCGATTTTGTTTATTTTCTTTCGGATCATAAAAATACGCGACTATTTGCTTCGGATCGGTCGGCGAAATGCGGAATGTTCCGGGCGACCTTTCCCAAATTTTGATGGGTTCGCCGCCTTCAAGAGGCATTTTCCACAAGCCGTGTCCTGCATAATAGAGCCACTTACCGTCAGGCGAAATTTCTGTCCAATTTTCCCCTTTGCCGTTAGTGATCTGCCGTGGATACGTACCGTCCAGATTAATCTGCCAAAGATGGGCTGAGCCTTCACGTTCTAAAGCAAAAACGGCGGATTTTCCGTCCGGCGTTACGTCTATGTAGTTATGAAATGAATTTTCGTCTATTGTGATTTGCCGGTTTTCCGATGTTTCCACATTCATTTTCCAGATATTGCTGACGCCAAAACCTTCACTTCGCGTATATAAAAGCTCATCTCCGTCAACCGCCCATTTTAGACCGTATGCCCCATTTCGTGCTCCGGTATCAAAACTTAGTTGTCGAAAGTTGGAGGGATCATTAACCGGCACGAGAAAAAGATTTTCCGATTTTATCCAGGTTGCTGTCATCAAAAAACTCGAATCCGATGCCGGACGAAATTCGCGGTAATCATTTGTATCATTGGTAATATTTCTGGCCTCGCCCGAAGGGTAATCCAAATGCCAGAGTTGGACGGGTTTGCCGATCTTTTCCCGCACCATTAGGAAAATCCCCTTACCGTCGGCTTTCCAATGAGGTTGATGCAGGGAATACCAATCAGGACTTTTGATCGGTGTTTGCCTACCGTCAGCAACATTTATTTCGATCAGATGCTGTGTGTACTGCTTGTCATCGCCAAACTTCGACATTGCCGCAGCAACCATCTTTTGACCGTCCGGCGACCATGCCGGTGCCGTTCCCCAAAGCTTAAAATGTTCTTTGCCCGAACGTTTGGTAATCATTCTCCGATCGCTTCCGTCCCGGCTGCGTACAATTTCCAGATAATTTGCTTTTTCTTCAGGCACCTGCCGGTAAAAAGCCAGCCATTCGCCGTCCGGTGAAACGCTGAAATAATGCGTAAAGTCGGTTAAAACCGCTTGACTAAAACCGCCGTAGATCGGAACACGATAAACGGTTTTCGCTTTAGTGCCTGACTGTCCGCCGTAATAGATATAATTTCCGTCGGGTGAAAACTGTATGCAGAACAGATCGAGTTCCTGCGGCGGTACGACGACGGTTTCGCTTCCCGTCGGCAGATGATGAAGGATCAAACTGTATCTATCTTGAGCCGTGTGAATGACATACGCGGCATTCTGATTGTCCGGCGAAAGCCCGACGTAAAAAGCCCTGCCCGATTCGGTAATGCGTTCGTATTTCAGGTTTTGGCTGAAAACCAACGGAGCGTTTGCCGATCTTTTTTGAAGGTAACCCGAGTAAAACCAGAACCAGACTAAAAAAGCGATTGCCGGAACTAATAAAAGCGCAGCGGCAAGATTTACAGGAAAGAGTTTTTTTGTAAAAACGGCGAATTTACGCGGTTCGGCTTGCCCGTTGTTGTATAAATCAATTATTTGTGCGGTCTGCGAATCAACTAAACTGCCGATCACCTCCCGAATCTCTTCATCCGACAGTTGGCTTCCCGCAATAAAGTTGCGCTCGAAAGTTTCGCGTTCAATGACGGTTTCTTCATTATACTTTTCGCTAATTTCACCAGCAAAACGATAGCCGCGGCGGGGGACGGTTTGGATTAGACTGTCCTTAACTCCGTGTGCCTTAAATGTCTTTCGCAGAAGATAGACATTCTGGGGCAAAACGCTTTCTTCGACAAAAGAATCCTGCCAGACCTTTTCGAGTAGTTCCGCTTTCGTGACAACTTTCCCCTCGCTTTCAATAAGGACGCAAAGCAGCTCGACGGCTTTAATTGGTAGTTCGACCGGAGCATCTTCAAACCACAAAATTCTTTTTTCGAGGTTAACTTCGTAGTTTTCGAATCTGCGTAAGTTGTTGCTTTCACTACTCATACGCAATAAAGAGAAATCTTTGAGAAATCTTTGAGATTTATAAAAGACCTTTTCTTCGTGCCTGACTTACAAAGTTAATAACCTTTCAAAAGTAACGCTTTGAGTTAATTATAAACGAAAAGTGAGTGCAAAAAAAGGTTTTTAGTCTCTGGGACATGAGCGTAAAGAACCAAAAAAGTAGACGAAACAGAAAGGGTCATCACCCCGGAGAGAAATTATGTGTATAAGAAATTTATTGGCGACTGTTTTATTAACCACCATATTTACAGTATCGGCTGTTGCTCAGTGCAGCGATGCGGAAAAAGCCGCCCTTGAGCAGTTTGATAAAACCTGGAGCGAGCATACTCAAAAAGGAAATCGGGCAGAGCTGGAGCGTATCTATGCTGACGATTATGCCGATTTCGGACCCATGGCTATTACAGTGCGTAAACAAGATGCG
>JBGTIP010000039.1:0-3472 GCA_041745615.1 Pyrinomonadaceae bacterium
TTCCGATATCGCTTCTTTCACGCGGCCTTGACGGAGGTAAATCCTTGCCAAGATGATTCGGGCGACCCAAAAATTCGGTTCAAGCTCTATTGTTTGTTGAACGCGGTCGATCGCTTCATCATTACGTCCGGCAAAGAACAAGAACTGGCCTTCGAGTGCGGCTGTGATCAGTGTCAGAGGTGCGAGTTCGCGTGCAATGCGGCCTTCGACGATGGCGTCGTCATGTCGACCCGCATTGGATAGCATATGCGCGTAGCCGCGATGAGCGTCGGAGTTGTTCGGACTTAGTTCGATTGCCCGTTTGAATTCTATTTCCGACTTGCTCCAATCCCACTCACACAAAAACCATACCCACCCCATAACGATATGCGCTTCAGCGAGAGTCTCATCGATTTCTAGCGCCTTTGCAGCAAGTGATCTTGCCTGTGAACAAGCCTCTCTAGGGGGAGCGAACGCCGTGATTGCAAGTGTTCGATAGGCTTCGGCCATCTCTGCATATGCCAAAGCATAAGAGGGATCTGCGGCGACTGCTTGTTGAAAGTACGAAATGCCTTTCCGGATCTCAGGCTCTGTTACTTTATGTAGGTGGTGGCGTCCACGGATATAGAAAGTGTAAGCCTCGGCACTTTCGGTATATCGTTTTTCTAAGATCGGCATTTCTGCTGCGTTCAAACGACGAGCTAACGCTAAAACGACACGGCTTGCGATCGCGTCCTGCACGACAAAAATGTGCGTAAATTCTTCTTCGAATGTTTCCGCCCAGAGAATTGCTCCATTTTCGACATTCATCAGCCGCACATTGACCCGGAGCCTATCTCCCCAGCGTTGAATATTGCCCTCCAGTACGGAATCGACCCCAAGTGAACGCCCGGCCTGAATGGCATCCTGGTCCAGACCTCCAAAATTGCGCACTGAGCTGAGCGGACGGACAATGACATCGCGTCTATTGCCTAACGCTGAGATCAACGTATCCGCCATCCCCATTTCAAGAAATTCGTCGCGATCGTCTGCAACAAGCGGCCGGAATGGTAGGATCGCAATTGTGTGAAGTGACGGGGGCGGTCCAACTTGCTCGTCGCTTGGCCAAACATACCACCCCGCTGAAACCACAAAGATAACGAAAGCAAGAGATGGCAGAGCGATTGTTTTCCAAGTCCGGGCATGGGGCGGACGATTGGATCCTTTCGACAATGAGCCACTGATGACCTCCGCACGATCTTCATTTACGACTCGCCGCACATTGGCTACAAACTTATAGCCCTTGCCGGGCACGGTCACAATAAAACGATGATCGCCAAGATTTTCTCCCAGCACCCGGCGCAGGATCGAAATATTTTTGTTGAGATTGTTTTCCTCGACTATCGTGTCAGTCCACACGGCGGACATTAATTCGTCCTTTTCAATTAGTCGACCGCTATTGGCGACAAGATAAAGAAGCGTATCAAATGCCTTCGGCATTAGGGGCAAGATCTCGTCATTCCCGTCAAAAAGCAATCGCTTGCCTTCGTCCAGCCTGAACTCGCCAAACTCGTAAATCACTGATTCTGGATACGTTCGCGTCACGGTAAGAAATTCCCAGAAAAAACCATGGCAAAAAGAAAGACGGACTTGACGGTGATGCATATTATGGCAGGTCTCGGCCGCTAATGGAACAACTTTCGCAGAAAACGAACAAAGGAGAAACACAATGAAAACACTTAAAACGCTAATCGGCAGCACCTTCGCAATCTTATTTGCGGCAACGGCCTTTCAGGCACCTGCCGCAGCTCAGAATGGAACGGGATCGAATGCTCAGCACAGCAGAATAGTCGGGGTTTGGGAAACACAGGTAACGATTCGAAATTGTGAAACAGGCGCCCCGCTTGCCAGTTTTATGGGAACGAACAAGTTCGAACTCGGCGGCACTATGCAAGCGGTTCCTTCAACAAGCCCGATGCTCCTGTCAGCGCACGTCGGTATTTGGAATTGGGTTGGAAAGAACAATTACAAGGTTGCGTTCAAGATGTTCCGGTTTGACGCTGGCGGAAATAATCTCGGATGGAATATCGTTAGGTTCGACCTACAAATAAACAGCTCGGCCACGGAAATTTCTGCAGATGGCGTCGCTGAACTATACGATACCGGTGGCAATCTGATCGGAGTGAGCTGTCCGACGTTTGAGGGCACGCGGTTTCAGTGATCCACGACATCACGCTTGGCTAACAAGGTGCGTTGTCCGAGTCCGGGAGGACCGCTGCGATCGATAAACGGTCCTCCTGAATCGGATAGGCTGGCGAAGAAATTGATACGGATCGGAGGGAATATGAACCAGTTGATCTCAAGCATAGTCATTTTCATAATCGCGTTGTCGGCGATCTCATTTGCAGCTCTGGGTCAAGTTAAAACATCGGAATCAAAGACAATCGCCGCATACAATAGGGCGACGCAACTCTACAGAGACGGAAAATTCACTGAAGCGATTGCCGGGTTTCGGGAAGTTATTGGCCTAAAACAGGATTACGCGTGGGCTCACAACAATCTAGGCGCCGTCTACAATGAGGCCGGCCAGCATGAGCAGGCGGTCCTTAGTCTCCAGGAAGCGTTGAGCTTAAAGCCTGATTTTTCGGAGGCTCATCACAATCTCGGAATTGCATTTTATGGTCTGGGGCGACTGCAGGATTCCGCCGAGGCTTTCGAGACCGTCGTCCGACTAAGCCCGGAAAACATAGCCGCGTTACTAGATCTCGGAGCGGCGCTGTCCAAACTAAATCGACATAACGACGCGATCGTAGTACTCGAACAAGCTATTCTGCTTGACCCGCAAAATGCGGTTGCATTAAATAATCTGGGCTGCGCCTACGGCCGCTTAGGGACTCCGAAGAAGGCAATCAAAGCGTTCAAGGGTGCACTCGCCCTCGATGCGAACGTTGCTGACGTTCGCTTCAATCTGGCGATCGCCTATATGGCGAACAATAACCAAAGGGCCGCTATGCGGGAATACGCCAAGCTGCTGGTGGTAGATACTAAGTTAGCCGATAGATTCACGAAAGAAACGACAGAATGGAAGTTTCTCGCTTCGGCGGAGAAGTAGAACATCACCGCCCGCGAATTCCAGAAAATACCTGCAAATTGTAGTAAATGCTCAGGTCGCGCGCTCGATGAAAGACTGCCTGCCTCTTCCGGCACTTTCTATTCCATCTCGCTCTCGTCGATATCGAAGTTCGCATAGACCTTTTGGACGTCGTCGTTGTCGTCGAGGGCGTCGTAGAGTTTCATCATCGTTTTGGCGTCGCCGCCCTCGAGTTTGATGTAGTTCTGCGGGATCATTGAGATCTCGGTGGCTTGGGGTTCGATGCCGGCTTTTTTGATGGCGTCGCTGACCGCTTCGAAGTTGTCGGGCGTTGTAAAGATCTCAAAAACGTCGGCTTCGTCCTGCATATCGTCGGCACCTGCTTCGATGGCGATCTCAAAAAGCTCGTCCTCGCCCTTTGCC
>JBGTIP010000040.1:0-11424 GCA_041745615.1 Pyrinomonadaceae bacterium
GTTATTGGTTACCGAACTGGCCGCCCGCTCACGCAGGCGGTTCTGACTGGTCTGCAATTGTTGAAGCTCGCGATCCCAGCGGTATTTTTCGATCCAGCCGAAGTCGATCCCGCGGGCGTAGAGGCAGCGGCGGTTGAAGTCTGTGAAACCCATTACACGCATCTCGCGTTCGATGCGTGAATGCTCGCGGCCAGTGTACTCGAAGTAGAGCCTGCGGCAGGCGTCGAGACGGGCTTGGAGGTATTCTGCGGATCTTTTCATTGCTAGATACAAAGGCCGCGGGCCATATCCAGACTATGAAAGAACGTATCACAGATGCAATACCAAATGTCCGATTTGTCCCATTTGTCCCAAAAGTCCCAAAAGTCCCAAAAGTCCCATTTGTCCCATTTGTCACAAAAGCTCTGTCGCTCGCTACGCGAGCTTTTGACGATTATCGGACCTGAACCCCGGGCTGACGCCACGGGGCTTTATGCTTTCGCCGTCTACGACGGCTGGGATCATCGTCGATGTCAGTTTTATTGGGCACCGCAGGCACCGCTTTTATTCGAAAAAGGTCGCTCGCTCTCGCGAGCTATGATGGTAGATCGGCGCTTTACCCCGGGCTCACGCCACGGGGCTTTATGCGTTCGCCGTCCACGACGGTGGGGATCATCGTCGATATTAGTTTTATTGGGCACCGCAGGCAGCCCTTTTATTCGAAGAAAGGTCGCTCGCTGACGCGAGCTATGATGGTTGACCGGACCTTTACCCCGGGCTCACGCCCAGGGCTTTATGCTTTCGCCGTCTACGACGGCGGGGATCATCGTCGATATTAGTCATATTGCGGGCACAATCAGACCATGTACTCGAAGAAGTAGTTCTGGCCCACGACGCTGTCACCGATCCTCCGAACCTCGGGGCTGTTGGCGCGGTTGTCGCGGGCAACAAGATTTGAATCTGGGCTGGGCTTCCTCTTCCCCATTTGGCTCGAAAGTCACATTTGCCGGTTTTTATCCGAGTTGAATTCCCGCCGCGGTCGTCAGCGTCTTGGCACAAAAGTCTCATTTGTCGCATTTGGTGCACAAAAGGCACATTCGGCGTATGTCCCATTTCGTCTCCAGAAGATCACGGGAAGAGAGAGGAAGGGGGATCGATCAAGATTAATTACTAATTTTCTAATTACTAATTAATAATTAAATTTGAGTCAGTGATGGGCAGGTGGTGATCAGCTATCGGGCAGTATATTCACGGCGAGGCGCTAATTGATCAGCCTATGCCGGCGAGGCGGAGGCGTTTGTCGGTGCGGGCGTGTTTGACCAGGGCGGAGGTTTCGGGTGAGAGGCGGCGGTTTGTCAGGTAATCCTCGGCCTCTTTGCGGGCGGCGGCGAGAATGTCGAGGTCGCGGACAATGTTGCCCATGCGGAAGTTCTGAATGCCGGATTGACGGGTACCGAGGATCTCGCCCTGGCCGCGGATCTCGAGGTCCTTTTCGGCGATCTTGAAACCGTCGGATGTTTGCTCCATGATGCCGAGCCGCTCCTTGGCCACCGCGGTCTTTTTGAAATCGGTCAGCAGCACGCAGAAGCTTTGTTCCGCACCGCGGCCGACGCGGCCGCGAAGCTGGTGAAGCTGCGAGAGGCCGAACCGCTCGGCGTGTTCGATGACCATAAGGGAGGCGTTCGGCACGTCAACACCCACTTCGATCACAGTCGTGGAGACCAGGATATCGAGGTTTCCGGCAACGAATTCCCGCATGATCTCTTCTTTTTCGGCCGGTTTCATCTTGCCGTGGAGCAGGCCGACCGTGTATTGGGGAAAGACTCGGGTGCGGATGTCCTCGTACATTATCGTCGCGGCCTTGAGGTCCATCTTGGCGGATTCCTCGATCAGCGGATAGACGATATAGACCTGGCGGCCGAGGCGGACCTCGCGGTCGATCCCCTTGTAGACGCCGCGGCGCTGGTCTTCGCCGAGAACAACGGTCTTGATAGGTGTGCGCCCCGGGGGAAGCTCGTCGATGATCGATACGTCGAGGTCACCATAGACCGTCATCGCCAACGAACGAGGTATCGGCGTCGCGGTCATCACGAGAATATCGGGGTTCAGGCCGAGGGCCTTGAGCTGCGCACGCTGGAGCACGCCGAAGCGATGCTGTTCGTCTATGATCGCGAGGCCAAGCTTGGCAAATCGGACCGCGTCCTGGATGATCGCGTGAGTCCCGATGACGAGGTCGATCTCGCTGTCAGCGATGGCAGCGTGGATCTTTCGCTTTTCCGCGGCCTTTGTACTGCCGATAAGCATGGCGACGCGATAGCCGGAGACTTCGAATATTTTTGAAGCGTTGCGAAAATGCTGCTCGGCGAGAATCTCGGTCGGGGCCATCAAGGCGACCTGGTAGCCGTTTTCCATTGCGGCGAACGCAGCGAGAAAGGCAACGATCGTCTTACCGCTGCCGACGTCGCCCTGGATCAGGCGGTTCATCGGGGCGTCGGACTTTAGATCAGAGAAGATCTCTCCGATCACCTTTTTCTGCGCGCCTGTCAGCGTGAATGGCAACATATCCTTTAACCGCTCCTTCGTCTTGTCGGATATCTCGATGATCGTACCTTTCGGCTCCTTCTGCCGCTCGCCACGCAGCAACTGCATTGCGAATGACAGCCAGAAGAATTCGTCGAAGATCAAACGCTTATGTGCCGGGCTGCGAAACATTTCATATTCGGAGATAGAGGCATCGTCAGGCGGGAAATGAATCTCGGTCAGAGCTTGTGCCCGTGGGATCAGTGCCTGGCGTTCGCGGAGATCGTCCGGCAGTTCGTCGGGCACTGATGCCGGGTCGAGACTCTTTATGACGCTGTACGCGATCTCTCGGAGCCGTTTAGTCTGGAATTCGCCGAGCTTGCGGTAGACGGGAACGCGGCGGGCGGTGTGAACGGTGGCGAATTCGGGATCGCCTTTGTCCTCGGCGAGCTCGTCGGACTCGCTCTGAACGGACCCAGTCGCTATCGCTCCCGGTTCTGACAAAGTCGAGGACCCAGTCGCTATCGCTCCCGGTTCTGACAGGTCGGAGGAGCCGGTCGCTGCCGCTCCCGGTTCTGACAGGTCGGAGGACCCGGTCGCTGCCGCTCCCGGTTCTGACAGGTCGGAGGACCCAGTCGCTATCGCTCCCGGTTCTGACAGAGAGGGCAGAATTTCCAGTTCTTCAGGTTTGTTAACCATCAGGGCATAGGTCTGCAGACGTGGGTCCCACTCCCATTTACCGTAAGCTACGAAGCGGGTTCCGCGAGGGAAACGATCTTCGTAATACGTCACGATCCGCTGAGCCTGTTTGCCGGAAACAAACCATTTTACGACTACGGGTTTCAGACGGTTATTTGCGTCGCTGCCGCTGATCTCGAATATAAACAGCGGTGGCCGGCGAGGGTCGCGGTTCTTGCCGACCTGAAAGCCGCCGCGGACCTTTACGTAGATCTCGACCGCGGCCTCCATGCCGTCCTGCAGCTGGTCGATCGTAAGAAAATTTGACCGGTCCTCATAGCGGGCCGGGAAGTAATTGAGGAGGTCCTCAACGGTGACGTCCGCCGGGTCGGTTTTGGCGGAAACGGGCGCCAGGGCGACGGCGAGCTTTCGCGACATGGGAGGCGACAGTTTCGCAATGCCATGGCGGGTAAATTCCAGAATTGGCGTGTCGATTGACAGGCTCATACTCAAGTGCTCAAGGTAAACGGGTTAAAATCCGTGTCGGTATCGTAATAGTCCTCGTGCTCTGCACGTTTTAGAAACCCGACGATGACGTAGGTCACCGGCGTTGCCAGAGCCTCCCAAAGGACCTTGAGAAAATAATTGCCGATCATAACCGCCACGACCTGCTCGATCGGCCAGGTGCCGAGAAATGCTACCGGGTAGAAGATGATGCTGTCGACAGCCTCGCCCGCGACGGTCGAGCCGATCGTGCGGGTCCAGAGATACTTGCCCGCGGTCAGTATTTTCATCTTGGCGAGGACAAAGGAATTAGTAAATTCGCCTGCCCAGAAACCGAGCAGCGAAGCGAGCACGATCCGCCAGGTTTGGCCAAAGATGGCGTTTACCGCATTTTGCTGCTCGATCGGCATTGTGCTCGCGGCCGGCAGGCTGGTCACGATATATGCCATCAACGAAGCAAAGATCAAGGCCCCGAACCCGGCCCAGATGACCCGGCGTGAACGTTTGTAACCGTAAACCTCGGTCAGAATATCGCCGAACAGGTAGCTGAGCGGGAAAAACAGTACCCCGGCGCCGTAGATGTACTCACCGTAAAATGGAAGATCGATGTATGTGACCTTTTGAACCCCGATGAGATTAGCGCACAGCAAGACCGTGACGAAGGCCGCCATCACGAGGTCTAAGTATTTGTATCGCCGGGGGTTGACCACCAGCGAAGACTTGTAGCAAAAAAAAGAAAGCAGGCCAGTAAGAGGCCTGCTTTCAGAGAAGTAAAACTATCTTGAAGTGTTATGCGAGATTATTAACGTGTTTCGTAAGCCGGGATTTGTATCTCGCGGCGGTATTTTTGTGAATGATACCTTTATTAACTGCTTTGTCGATCAGAGACACGGTTGGAAATAAAAGCTCGGTGCTCACGGCCTTATCGCTGCCGGCTACTGCCGTTCTGAGTTTCTTGATAGATGTCCGCAACTTGCTGCGGTTGCTGCGGTTGATCTCTTTGCGTTTGGCGTTCTGCCGCATGCGTTTTTCTGCTGATTTATGATTAGCCATTCTTTACCTTAAGTCTCCGTAAACACTAAAAACAAACTATTAACTTTATCGGGAGGCTGTGTGGTTGTCAAGCTCAAATGTAGCCGGAATGAGAACCAAAGTCACGATTCAACATTCAGGATGAACCCATGGACAGCGTCGACTATAAGAACGAAGATCGGCGGATACAAGAAAACGTCAACCTGCGGGAAGGGAGAGAACAGGTTCGGGTTTAATGCAGACCGAAGGTCCATTGCGTAACCCAGTGTGAGCCCCCCCGCGAGCGAAACGACGATGCCAAGCATGATGAGTGCCGTCATTGAGTATCGTGAGATGCTTCGGAAGGGAACCTCCTGATCGTCAAGCAGCGATTCGTGGATAGATGAGTCATCGTATGCATAACGGTCGATCGCATCGCGGATCCGCCCTATTATGTGAAGGATGCCAATGACAAACAGCGAGATCAGGGCTATCCGTATCACATTACCCGGCCATGACGACAGGACATCTGTAAAATAGATGTTTGGCCTGACGAGGCCCGCCACAAATGTCGATAACAACAAGGCAACTATCGGAAAAATGAACTTCTGCAGGGCGATCGCTTCACGACGTTCTTCGGCGATCAGCCGGTCGATGATATCGTTATACCGCTTTTCATAAACCATCTGCCGCCAGCGTTTGGCATGGGGATTTGTTGATGCAAAAGCGTTGTTGCCGTTGGTGGTGCTGTACTGAGCATCCAGCAGCCGGCGGTCGTAACGGGCCCGCTCCTCTCTGTTTCCAAGTATTTCGTAAGCCTCTGCGATGGCGGCGAATTTTAGGGCGGTTTCCTCCGAGCCGTAATTACGGTCCGGGTGCAGCTTTCTGGCCAGCCGACGGTACGCAGATTTGATCTCGGCCCGCGAGGCCTTGTTTGACACTTTTAGAATGTCGTAATAATTGACCATTGCGGAGGAAAGGGCGGGAGAAGCAAATGACCGGCTAAAAAGAACCGGCCTTACACTCCAGAATTATATCATAACCGCTGTATGGCCAATTTCATTAGAGCGCGTCTATTTGCAGGCTTATGGGGAAGGCACCCGCCACCTTTACTGAGTCCACAACCCGGGCGACGCTGCCGTAATCCATCGACCGGGGAGCCTTGATAAACACCGTTCGCTCAGAGCGGTCATCGACCGGGCGATCGGGTGAGTCAGCGAAAGAGGCCGAGACGTCGCCGCTTGCGGCACGCTCGGCGAATATGTGCTTAAGGCGGGCGATCAAGAGGGATGGGTCGTCGACGGTCCCGAGACTTGTTTCCTTGTTGAGGCCGAGCGAAAGATCTGAATTAACGATAACCGCAAGCGATTGAGGGTTGGGTTCGCCTTCGGGAGGATTCTCTGCCGGCAGACGAACATTAAACGCACTCGGCTTTATCGGAGCGACGACCATAAAGATGATCAGCAGGACGAGCAAGACGTCGATCAGCGGGGTGACGTTGATGGTAGGTGGATTCATTTTCGAGGTCTCCTTTTGTGAGTGTCTGTCAGATTAGACACAGCTCGGCACATTTGGTTCCGCAGGTTCTTATATTTCGAGCCGGCCATTGATCGCACCCAGGAGGGCCGTGGCCTTGGTAAGCGTTTCTTCGTATTCCGCATGGGGGTCGCTATCGATAACTATGCCGCCGCCGACATTGAAAACGGCGGTGCGATCGCGGATGACCATCGTCCGGATCGCAACGCTTGTATCGATAGCCGCAGGAATCCCGAATATTCCAGGCGGAACATAATATCCGATCGCACCCATCGAGAGGCCGCGTGGGGATAGTTCGATCTCATCGATGATCTTCATGGTGCTGATCTTTGGGGCACCGGTGATCGATCCGCACGGAAAAAGGGCTTTTAGGACGTCAGAAGGACGTGTTTCTGTTACCAGATCTCCCGAAACGGTGGAAACAAGGTGGAATAGCGATGGATGTTCTTCGAGGTCGCAGAGCTTTTCGACTTGTACGCTGCCGTACTCGCATACTCTGCCCAGGTCATTACGAAGCAGATCTACGATCATCGTGTTCTCGGCTCGGTCTTTTTTACTTGTGAGAAGCTCGCGTCGTAAAGCATCGTCTTCAGCAGATGTGTTGCCTCGAGGCCGTGTTCCCTTGATGGGGGAGGTCGAAATGCGCCGCGTATCCTGGTCGATCGCAAAGAAGCGTTCCGGGGAGGCGGAGATCACGGTCGAATCTTTTCTTTGAATAAAAGCGGAGAACGGGGCTGGGTGGCTCGTCCGCAGCCGGCTGAATATGGCTCCGGGCGTCGAATCACGAGCCAGCCTTGCGGTAAGACGCTGGGTCAGATTTGTTTGATACGTGTCGCCCTTCCGGATCCTTTCTTTTATCGTGTCGATAGCATCGAGATACGCGCTTCTGGTGAAATCAGAACGGACAATGGAAGAGGGAGCGACGGCGGTCGACGCGATCTTGTGATCCGCATTGAGTTTTTTCCTGACCGTCGAGAACTTTGCTGAATTTCCAGCTAAACGCGTAGTGCCGTCCCGGTAATCGTGAATGACCAGAACATCGAAAAGCGAGATGAATACGTCCGGCTCGAGATCGCTGCCTTTTCCCAGTGGCCCAAAACCCTGTAATTTTCGGCCAAATTCGTATGAGATAGTAAAGATCGCGGCCAGCCCGCCTAAGAGTATGGCATCAAGAGATCTAAGGGTGGGACGGCAATCAGGTGAGTTCAGCTCGTGAGTTTGCACGGGATAGATCCCCGCGACCAGCAGATGGGAATCAAGGTGGAAAACGCCCGAACTATCGAGGATACAAACCGGCTCTTGCTCGGATAAGCCGAGCAGGGCAGCCAAAAGCCGATCGGCCGTCAGGTCCAAATATTGCACAGGATGCGAGTTTAGCATGAACAAACTTTCACTTGAGCCCCGGTTTGGCGTAATATGTTGCGTGCCCGCAAAGACATTATATGAATTCTGATCTAACCGAAAGACAAACATTGATCCGCGGTCTTGGATTGATCGCGGCGATTTCCGTGATCATTGGCAACGTGATCGGCACCGGCGTTTTTCTGAAAGCCCGCGTGATGACATGCAACGTCGGCAGCCCTGACTGGGTGATCATCGCCTGGATCGCGGCGGGGCTTTTATCGCTCGCCGGAGCGCTCACGTATGCCGAACTGACCTCGATGAAGCCCGAGGCGGCCGGGCCGTATGTATTTCTCAGGGATTCGTATGGACGGCTGTCGAGTTTTCTTTTCGGCTGGATGCAGATGTTCATCGCCCGAACGGGCTCACAGGCAGGTGTGGCAGTGGTTTTCGCAATCGCCCTGAACGATTACCTTGGCGGAGCGTTGAAACAGACTATTCTTTCTATCCCGGTGCTCGGGTTTACCTACGAGGTTACATCGCTGCAGATAATCGCGGTTGTGGTCATCTCGATATTTACCACCATAAATTGCCTGTCGGTCGTTTACAGCGGCCAGATCGCCACGTTTCTAACAATGGTCAAGATCGGTCTGGTGCTGCTTGTTGGGCTCGGGGCGTTTATGTTCGTTACGGGCGGAAGCTTTGGGAATTTTTCGTTGATGGACACCGGCGGTTCGTGTGAGGGAGTGGCCGATGCGGTCCGGTTCGGATCGATGGAGTATACGTTTCTTGCGGGATTCGGAGCGGCGATGCTCGGTGCTCTATGGGGATACGACGGATGGGACAACCTGTCCTTCGTAGCCGGAGAAGTGAAAAACCCGAACCGCAATATTCCGATCGCCATTATCGGCAGCGTACTGCTCATCATTTTGCTTTATGTGATGGTTCATGTTGCATATTTCTATGTTCTTGATCCGACTACGGTTGCCGGCGTTTCCGAAGATTCTTCGGTGGCTATGGTCGTCGTGAGTAAATTCTTTGCGGCCGACGTGCTCACCCTCGGGACCGGCGTCGCCGTTGCGATCTTTTCGATGGGGCTGATGCTGTCGTCACTGGGCACACTGCATACATCGATCCTGAGCGCCGCCCGTATCCCGTACGCCATGGCCAAGGACGGACTGATGTTCAAGCCGTTCGAAAAGCTCTCGATCACGGCGGTACCTATCAACGGAGTGTTGTTCCAGGGGGTGTGGGCAAGTATATTGGCACTTTCGGGCTCCTTCGATACGCTTACCGACTATGTCGTGTTTGGTTCGTGGATCTTTTACGCTCTGATCACGTCTTCGATATTTATCTTTAGGCGGAAGTATCCCGATGCTCCGCGGCCTTACCGTGCATGGGGTTATCCGGTCATCCCGGTCGTTTTCCTACTTGTCGCCGGCTGGCTGCTGGTGAGCACGCTCATCAATTCACCACAGCAATCTGTGACAGGAATTTTGCTTATCATCCTTGGGCTGCCGGTCTATTACTATCTGACGAGAAAAGAGAGAAAAGAAGCGGAGGTTAAGGAATAGCAGGCAATGGTGATAAGAGACAGGCGAAGCGGTGACGAACGCCGCGGCGTGAACCGCTATCAGATCGAAGTGGATATCGAGTGGCAAAGCACTGGCGACCGTGAGCCGGGCACTATAAGCGACGTTAGCCTCGACGGCTGTTTTATTCTTTCCGACGGTGACGTGGAGGACGGCGACAAGGTCAGGATCTTTATCCCACTGGCGGATGGAATGAAGGTGGAATTTACGGGCAGGGTCACCAATCACGTTTACGAGATCGGATTCGGGGCCCGGTTCGATAAGATATCCGCAGCGCAGCGTGACCTGTTGGCGAGTCTGGTCCAGGCAGCCGAAGGTTCCTAACTATCCGAAAATCGTCGTTCGAGGGCCTCTGCGGCTACCTCACGGTCGTCAAAGTGAAACTTCTCGGCACCGACGATCTGATATGTTTCGTGGCCTTTTCCTGCGATGATCACTAGATCTTCCTGTCTTGCTTCCGCGATCGCACGAAAAATGGCATCTCGACGGTCGGGAGTGATCTCATACGATCCGGTTTTCTCACTAACGCCAATCTCGATCTCCTCAATAATTTTGAGCGGATCCTCGTTTCGAGGATTGTCGGAAGTAATGATCACGTGATCGCTGTGGCTTCCGGCGATCTCGCCCATCGGGCGCCGTTTGGTGCGATCGCGATCTCCGCCGCAGCCGAAGACCGTGATCACGCGACCGGTCGTAAGGGTGCGGGCCGTCTTCAAGATGTTCAGCAATGCGTCGTCCGTGTGGGCGTAATCGACGACAACAGCAAAATCACCCGAGTGCGGGACGCGCTCGAACCTTCCGGGTGCACCAATGCATCTTGCGAGGGCCGTTTTAATGCTCTCAAGGCCGATACCAAGCTCTACAGAGGCCGCCGCCGCCGCAAGCATATTGTAGACATGCGGTGTTCCAACGAGCGGCGAGTCGACTGAGATATCGCCTATGGGGGTGTGCAGTTGGAATGACGTGCCGCGGATCAGCGAAACTTCTATGTCGGCAGCCGTAAAGTCTGCCTGACCGAGCTGCGAAAAAGTCACGACCTTTTGCCCGGACGCACTTAATTCATTGGCAAGTCGCAATCCCCATTCGTCATCGATGTTAATGACGGACGATGAAGGATGCTCACCGAGCCTTCCATCGAAAAGCCTTTTCTTGGCCGCAAAGTATTCATCCATTGTTCCGTGATAATCGAGGTGATCACGGGTCAGATTTGTAAATATCGCCACCTTAAACCGGAGCCCGTCGCATCGATGCAGATCGAGGGCCTGAGAAGAGGTTTCCATGACCGCTACAGTAGAGCCCTCTTCGACCGCACGGCGCAAGAATCGAGTGGTATCGGACGCTTCAGGCGTGGTGCGGACGGCGGGCTCGCTGCTGCTGCCGATCCTGTATTCGACCGTGGTCAACATCGCAGCGGTGTGTTTGGCCTCTTCGGCGATCGCGAAGCACAAATATGTGGTAGTTGTCTTGCCGTTGGTGCCGGTGATGCCAATGAGGTCCAGCTTATGGGATGGATCGTCATTGACCGCCGCGGCGGCCTCGGCCAGGGACTGGCGGGCATTTTTCACTTTCAGCCAGGTGCCAGCGAAACCCGCCGGCGGGTCGTTCTCGGAAACTACTCCTACTGCCCCACGGCGCATCACATCGACAATAAACCGATGCCCGTCTGCCGTAGCCCCTTTTATCGCCACAAAAAGCGTGCCGGGCCCGGCCTGACGGGAATCATGAGTGACGTCGCTGACAAGGGCTTCGCCATTGCCGGAAATGTCCGCATGAAGCCTTTTTGCGACCTGATGAATTTGTACGCCGTTTGAGATCAAAGCAAGGTTGAATGGCCGTCCGAACGTGAATTATACGACAACAGAATATTTTCCACGAACATCGATGCCTAAATTTCGTATTATCTACTAAGTCGGAGGTGACAGACGTGAACATCATTAAATTAATCCTGGCCGCGATCGGTTTCATTTTTGTAGGGATGGCCCTGTTGTGGGTGCTGGGTTTTCTGTCGTCGATTATCTGGTATCTTTTTTGGATCGCCGCTATCGGAGGGCTCGCGTACGGCGGGTATCGTTTGTTTCGCAAGATCGAGGACAAGGCCCTTGGGGCGGACCCGCAGGCGGGAATCGGCAGCGGAACGGACATCAACATGTCCTGGGACGAATACGAACGCAAATATCTTCGAAAATAGTGTCGGTCAGGGGGCGATTGTCAGCACCGCACTTCGAATGATATTCTTCAAACACGCTCCCGCAGCCCTTTGCGG
>JBGTIP010000041.1:0-73052 GCA_041745615.1 Pyrinomonadaceae bacterium
GTTATTGGTTACCGAACTGGCCGCCCGCTCACGCAGGCGGTTCTGACTGGTCTGCAATTGTTGAAGCTCGCGATCCCAGCGGTATTTTTCGATCCAGCCGAAGTCGATCCCGCGGGCGTAGAGGCAGCGGCGGTTGAAGTCGGTGAACCCCATCGCACGCATCTCGCGTTCGATACGTGAATGCTCGCGGCCATTGTACTGGAAGAAGAGCGTTCGGCAGGCTTCGAGGCGGGCTTGGAGGTATTCTGCGGATCTTTTCATTTACTGGATACAAAGGCAGCGGGCCATATCCAGACTATGAAAGAACGTATCACAGATGCAATACCAAATGTCCCATTTGTCCCATTTGTCCCATTTGTCTCATTTGTCCCATTTGGCGTATTTGGCGTATTTGTCTCAAAAAGATGAGGGGAAGAGAGGGGAGGGAAGCGATCGAAATTAATTACTAATTTTTTAATTACTAATTAGTAATTAAGTTTGAATTAGCCATTGGCGGGTAGTGATCAGCTATTGGGCAGCGGCGATGCGCTAATTGATCAGGCTATGCCGGCGAGGCACGGGCGTTTGTCGGGGCGGGCGTCACGGCGGCGAGAATGTCGAGGTCGCGGACGATCTTTTGTGTAGCTGAATTCTCACCACGTCAGCGTCCGGTGAACGCATGCAGGCAAGGGGCCTGCGATCCGGCAGAGGAGGTGGCGGCGGTGCTGCTTATCGAGGGGCCGAGTTTCAAGAATGGCTTCTACTAGCGACTAAATGACATCTCGTTTCTAATAAGCTGGTGACTTTTATTACAATAAGAGATTGGCTTTTTACTATAGACATTGGCTTCAGATTGCGGAGAGATAGGACAGGCGAGTAGGTTATGAAACACAACATTACATTGATTCCAGGAGATGGTATAGGGCCGGAGATCGTGGCGGCGACGGTGCGGGTTGTTGAGGCGACCGGGGTGGATATCGAGTGGGAGACGCAGATCCTGGGTGCACAGGCGCTTGAGAAGTATGGCGATACGCTGCCGGAATCTTCGATCGAATCGATCAGGCGGAACAAGGTGGCTTTGAAAGGGCCGATAATGACGCCTGTCGGAAAGGGTTTTACGTCCGTTAATGTCGGCCTGCGCAAGGCCCTTGACCTTTATGCGAATGTTCGTCCGGTCAAAGCGCTGCCCAACGTGCCCTGCAGATACCCGGAACTCGATCTCGTCATCGTTCGCGAAAATACGGAGGGGCTTTATTCAGGGATCGAGCATGTCGTTGTTCCCGGTGTTATCGAGAGCCTCAGGATCATCACCAAAAAGGCGTCGGACCGTATCGTTAAATACGCCTTTCAATACGCGGGGGACAACGGGCGAAAAAAGGTCACGGCGGTCCACAAGGCCAACATAATGAAGCTGTCTGACGGGCTTTTTCTCGAGTGCTTTTATGCGGTCGCCAAGGAATACCCTGAGATCGAGGCCGACGACAAGATCATCGACAACTGCTGTATGCAGCTTGTGATGCGGCCTGAGCAGTTTGATGTAATGGTGATGGAAAACCTGTTTGGGGATATTCTTTCAGACCTGTGCGCGGGGCTGATCGGCGGGCTGGGGCTCGCTCCGGGGGCGAATATCGGGGAGCAGGGGGCTGTATTTGAGGCTGTTCACGGCTCGGCACCCGATATTGCCGGCCAGGGGGTGGCAAACCCGACGGCTTTGATACTCTCGGCGATCCAGATGCTGCGATATATAGGTGAGCGTGATGCCGGAAACCGGCTTGAGGCGGCTCTGCTCGCTGTTTTCGCCGATGGCACCTCGATCACCCGCGACCTTGGCGGCACCGCCAAGACCAACGAATTCGCTCGAGCCATCGAGGAAAAGATCCGCTCGGCGGCGTCTGCTTCTGCTTGAGATCCGCAATTGAAAAAGGCTGCCTTTAAGGCAGCCTCATTCGGTCAGGGTGCGCCAGCTATCTGCTGGCCCTCGAAATCCTGCTGAGCAGCCGCGAAGCTGGTCAATGGCACGGTCCTAGGAGTAAATGTATATCGTTTGCCCTCGACCTCCATTGTGTAAGTCACGCCCGTCGGAACACTACTGAAATGGTAGTAGCCTATCGAATTGGTGTGAAATACACGGACGAAATTGTCGGGGCCGAATATCGTCACCTTGGCATCCCTTATTCCCCGGCCGTCAGGGCCGAAGACCCGTCCGGAAATATCGAGCGCCGACGGCACCGGTTCCGAGGGCTGGCCGGTGAGCCTTAGCGATGCCGCGGTTATCGTGCCGGTAAATTGCTCCGTGCAGTCATTGAGCTTTAATATCCAGGTACCGTTCGGGTTACCGATATTCCCAAAGACCGGATCGAGAAATACGTCGGCGCCGCTGCCGTTCGAGGCTTTGTAATCACCGGGGGGGATCGCCGTGTCTGCGTCTACCGCAGCTGCAGCGGTCCACCAACGGTTGGGTGCTGTATCAAAGAAATTGTACGTGCCATTCAGATTAGAGCTGTCCCCAAATTGGGGATCAACATCGCTTCCTGTAAACGTGAAGATGTCCTGAGTTGCAACATTGCCCGGGGCGATCAGCAGCGCGTCGATGTCGCCCACGTAGGTATGCGTGCCCGTGAAACTAACCCGAATATCCGAAATAGGGCCGGTCATGCCGGTTACGGCAAACTCGATCTGCCGACCAGGGCCCGTGCAATCGCCATCGGGGATATCACCAAGATTGGTACCTGCGAAAGTAACCGTGGTGCCCCCCGGCGGAGTTGCTGTCGGACTGGGACTCGGGGCGACAGTCGGAGTAGCTGTCGGAGTCGAAGTCGGCGTGGCCGTTGGCGTCGCAGTCGGTGTTGCGGTCGGAGTGGCTGTTGGTGTTGCGGTCGGAGTCGCAGTCGGTGTTGCCGTCGGAGTCGCCGTGGGCGTCGGACTAGGCGTGCCGCTCGCTCCGGTGAGACTTAGTGACGCAGCGGTTATCGTACCGGTGTCGCCGGCAAAGCAATCATAGAACTCAAGTTTCCACGACCCGTTCGGATTCCCCAGATTGGCAAAAACCGGGTCAAGCAGTACGTTGTCACCAGTGCCATTTGAAGCCCGGTAATCCCCAGGCGGAATTGTCTCGGTGTTGCCTACAGCGGCAGCTGCGGCCCACCAATTGTTCGTTGCAGTATCAAAGAAATTGTAGGTTCCGTTCAGGTTAGAGCTATCTGCGCCGCCACCGCCTGTAAGCGTAAATATGTCCTGTGAGGCGACGTCGCCGGGGGCGATCAACACAACATCGACGTCGCCCACGTAAGTATGAGTGCCCGTGAAACTGACTCGAACATTGGATATCGGGCCTGTGATCCCGGTCACCGCGAATTGAACTACCAGGGGCTGTGCGCATGTGCCCTCAGCCCCTCCGTCAGGAATAGCTCCCAGGTTCGTTCCCGTAAAGGTGACAGCACCTCCCGGCGGTGTTCCGGTTGGACTAGGGTTGGGGGTTGCTGTGGGCGATGCCGTGGCCGTTGGCGTCGGTGTTCCGCCGTTGCATCCGTCGGACGTGATCGTCAGAGTCCATCCGCCGGCTATTTGTCCACCATCGCCCTCAGTAAAATCGCGTACAAATAGCGACCATGTGCCGTTAGGGGCAGTACCCCCAAACATAGAGGCAAATGTTGCGGTGCCCGCAGGTCCGGGTGCCTGGTGGCCCAGGCCGGGCCCCGGCGAAGGAAATGAGGTTGCTCCCGGAGCATAATGGGAAGTAGGTTTATATGTGCCGGCGATCCACGCTTCCTGATTGGGCAGCGGATTTGCACCGAGATCGCTTAACTTATACGTGACATTATTCATGTCCGGATCATCGCCAGCCCCGTCCTGCAGGAGAAAGGCTGCCCCGGTCGGGCCCACCAGAACGATCCCTACGTCGTCAGGAAATGAATGGCTGAATCCGTTGATCGTCACTTCAACTCCGCCAGCGGTGTTGACGATATTTCCGGGCAGCCCCGCTACTGTGATCGTGGAGGGATACACCGAGCCATTATTGGCTGAGCCTGCGCCGAGGGTGATCGGAGCCGCATTCGTGACCGAAAATGGGGTGCACGGCGCAAGCATTGCAGCCGGCGACGTTTTCGAACGGCTTTCAGCCTCAACACTAAGAATCACGGGAAAGGCCGCCATCGCGATGGTCAGGAACGCACCAAAAATCAGGTATGCAGACTGATAGCGTTTCCGGCCTTTTAAGTTCGGGGTTCCGAATTTTCTCATAATATTTCTTTATTTCTTGATCCGAGATAGATCTCCGAAAGCAGGTTTAAGACTCACAGTTTCGGCCAAAATCCGGTGCACCAAACGAAGAGCCGCTGCAGGTCACGAGTAATTATACGTTAGTAATACTGCTATTCAAAGGAAAAGTTTCGTCATCGTCGCCTGGATGCGAAAACGGTGATGAGTTGTCATAAGGTCAGCGGCCCCACTGAGGATTTGTGAGCAGCATCAAGATGATGAGGAGTAGGAAGTATGGCACAAGCACTGCGGCGCCCGGATAGTCCTTTGCGATCCGCTGTCCGAAGAATAAGGCCGTCACCGATGCCGCTCCCATGATCGCCGAATAAAAGACCAAGACCATTGAGCCTGTCGCTGGGTAATAAACGATGCCTGCGGCGGCAAGAGCACCCGTGGCGATCTCGAGTATCGTAATGGTTCCCAGCATGAGCGGAACCATCGGGGCGAGGAAAGTTTTAGAAAAATGGTCTTTAAGAAATGAAAGATTGCCCGACCAATCGAAAGCCTTATCGAGCCCGGACTGGAGAAACAGTATCGCGACGAAAACGGCACAGAAAAGTGCAGGAAGGTCCTTAACGATCGCGTCAAAATTCATTATTTATGCGGCCTTTCTTCGGGCCGGTTTCGCGGCCGCCGCCGCCCCGCCGTTATTCATAAGAGCCTCGATCTCGTCAGCGCTTTTCGGCACTCGGGCGGTCAGATTAAGATTGCCGCTATCGGTGACAAGAACGTCATCCTCTATCCGGATGCCGATACCCCGATATTTAGCCGGAGCTGACTTGTCGTCAGGAGGAATGTATAGGCCCGGTTCCACGGTCAATACCATACCGGGTGCAAAAGGGCGCGAATCTTTCGCTGTCTGGTCGGTAAAGTACCGCCCCGCGTCATGCACGTCGAGCCCGAGATAGTGGCCGACGCCGTGCATGTAGTATTTCATGTAGGACTTTTTCTTTATCAGGTCCTTGGTTTTACCCTTTAACAGGCCAAGCTTTTTCATCCCTTCGGTCAACAGCTCGATCGAGAATTCCTGACGGCCTTTTACCGTGTTGCCGGTCTTTGTGTATTCGATGCACTGGAGTTGAACGTCCAGGACGACGTCATAGACCTCACGCTGAGCGGGAGTATAACGCCCATTCACTGGGAAGGTGCGGGTGATGTCCGATGCATAGCCCTGATACTCGGCACCGGCGTCGATAAGTATCAGATCGCCATCGTTGAGCGAAGCGTTATTCTCGACATAGTGGAGGATCGTCGCGTTATCGCCGCCGCCGATGATCGAATTATAGGCGACGCCGCTAGCTCCCTGGTCGCGCATGTATGATTCCATCAATGATTCGACCTGGAATTCGTTCATTCCCGGTTTAACCTTTTTCATCGCGAGAATATGGGCATCGACTGCGATATCCGCGGCTTTTTGCATCAAGGCAACCTCGTCCTCGGACTTATGCAAACGCATCTCGCCGGTGATCAGGGTCGGGTCGATGATCGTGTGTGGCGGATATGCGGTCTTTAGGCGCCGTACACGCTGCTCGGTTAGGTATTGCAGGATCTGAAGATCGAGCTTTTCGTCGACTCCAAAACGGTAATAAAGCTTGTCGCGGCCGTCGAGGAGCTTGCCGATGTCGGATGAGAATTTCTCGACAGAAAACGAGCGGTCGGCACCGTAATTCTTAACCGCGCCCTCGACGCCCTGACGGCGGCCGAACCACGTTTCCATTGCAGGATCACGCGGGCGGACGTAATGCGTATAGGGTTTTTTGGCACCGGCCGTGATCACGGCGATGGCGTCCGGCTCGGGAAAGCCCGTCAGGTACCAGAAATCCGAATCTTGTCGAAACTTGAACTCAGTGTCATAGCTTCGCCGGGCCTCATGGGCCGCGGGGATGATGGCGACGGAGTTTTCGTCCATTTGATCGATAAATCGTTTGAGCTGTTCTCGCATGGTAAGGATAGTCTAGCGTAATAAAAGGAAAACTTTTAGCCGCGAATTACACGAATGGCACGAATTGTTTTGAGGATCATTGCAATTTCGAGTGATAAGCGTGAAGCGAGGGACATCTCGGCCGTTGTTAGCCGTTTGTGTAATCGAAGTGTTTCGTGGCTAAATTCTTCTTGTGAGCAATAAGCTGCGAATAACGGAGATATTTCTGTCGATCCAGGGCGAGTCGTCGCATGCGGGTCGGCCGTGCTCGTTCGTCCGGTTAACCGGCTGCCCGATGCGGTGCGTTTGGTGCGACAGCGAGTACACGTTTAGCGGCGGCGAGCGGATGTCATTTGTCGATATTTTTGCGCGGCTGGAAGGATTTGGCTGCCGCCTGGTCGAGGTCACAGGCGGCGAGCCTCTTGCACAAAAGAATGTTTTTCCCTTTATTACCGAGCTTTGCTACCGCGGTTACGAGGTGCTGATCGAGACCGGCGGGTTTGTTTCTACGGAGTTTGTCGATCCGCGGGCAAAGATCATACTCGATGTAAAATGCCCGGCATCGGGGGAAGCCGAGCGGAACCACTGGCCTAATCTGGAAAGGCTCCGGACGGATATGGACGAGGTGAAGTTTGTAGTTACCGACCTCACGGATTGGGAATTCGCAAAGGAGGTGATTGTCCGATACGACCTCGTTGCCAGAGCCCGTGAGATCCTGATCTCGCCTGTGCATGGGAGCTCTGATCTTAGGGGCATTGCCGAGACGGTGGCGTCGAGCGGTTTAGCGGTGCGGCTGAATCTGCAGCTTCATAAATTCATCTGGGGTGCTGAGGTAAGAGGGGTATAACTGATCAGACAATTTTATTAGTGAGAAGGAATGAATATCCCGCAGAGACGCAGAGGCGCAGAGAAGCAGAGAAGCAGAGAAGAAGACGGCATTACACGAATCGTAAACGATCTGAATGAATAGGAGCATACTAGCGATTGTCCTTGTTTCCGGCGGTATGGACTCGTGCGTGACGGCGGCGATCGCTGCGGCGGAGAGCGACGAGATCGCGTTGCTTCATGTTTCGTATGGACAGCGTACGGAGGGCCGGGAACGTCGGGCGTTCAATGATATCGCCGACCATCATGGAGTGGAAAGGCGACTGGAGGTTTCGATCGAGCATCTTGCAAAGATCGGCGGGTCGTCGCTTACCGATGAGAAAATGGCGATCGGTGAAGCTGACCTTGAGTCAAGCGAAATACCGACGAGTTATGTGCCGTTTCGGAATGCAAATATGCTTTCGATCGCGGTGAGTTGGGCAGAGGTGATCGGAGCGAATGCCATCTATATCGGGGCTGTTGCCGACGATTCCAGCGGTTATCCCGACTGCCGGCCGGCGTTTTATGCGGCGTTCCAGGCGGTCATCGATACCGGCACAAAGCCAGATACCGACATCGAGATCCGCACTCCGATCATTCATTTATCAAAGGCGGAGATAGTTAAGAAGGGAATAGAGCTCGATGCTCCGCTTCACCTGACATGGTCATGTTACCGAAGTGAGGAACTCGCATGCGGAACGTGCGATTCGTGTGCTCTGCGGCTGCGGGGATTTCAACAGTCCGGTTTTGCGGATCCTATTTCCTATCAGGCATCATGATGTTCTAACGTAGACATCATTACGTCAACAGGATATAATGCACTGGTATGAGAACGACGCTTACGCTGGATGATGATGTAGTAGCCACGGTCCGGGAAGAGATGAAAACGGGCGAGGGAAAGTCCTTCAAAGAAGCTGTCAACGAATTGATTCGAATGGGGCGCTATTTCAAAAAGGAGCGGAAGTCGAAGAAACGGCCCCCCTTTAAGGTCAAGGCCAAGAACCTCGGCGTCTACGAGCATATCAATTACGACAAAACGAGCGAACTTCTTGGTCAGCTTGATGATGAGGAATTCGTCAGAAAGTTGCCAGAAACCGAATAATCTTACTTGAGATGATCTTCCCGGATATCAATTTACTGATCTACGCGTACGACTCAGCATCCATTCATCACAAGATCTGCGCACCCTGGCTGGAAGAAATGGTTAACGGGGATCAACCGGTATGTTTCTCATGGCATACGATAATGGGCTTCATGCGGATCCTTACCACCTTACGAATGGTTCCTAAACCGTTTTCAACTCAAGAGGTGCTGGACATTGCAGATTCACTTATGCAGAACCCTAATTCAAAAATGCTCAATCCGGGAGACCGTTACTTCGAGATATTTCGCCGATTAGTGATCGATACCGGGATATCCGGGGCACGATTGGCAGATGCTCATATAGCGGCACTTGCAATCGAACACGGCGCGACTGTCGCTTCAAGTGACAAAGATTTTATGGTTTTCGACGGTTTGAAATTAATCAACCCTGTACGCCAGAACTAATCACTGCTTTTTTCATTTATAGTTCTTTAACCGTGAGCGCGGCAACGGCGATGCCGAGAACTCCCATGGTGCGGCCGGAGATCTGTTGATCTATAAGGTTCGAGTTCCACGACATGAGGATAAGATATGCGGTTAGCGGCCAAACGGTCGCCTGGACTGCGTACATTGCTCATGCAAATCGATGGTCGAGCTTTGCTAGCGATAGCAGCTCCGAGATCAGATCGCGAGGTCTTCGGGGCCGAGTTTGAGTTTTTTCAGATCGCCCAAGGCGGCGAAAGCGATATGCGATGTTGTGAAGTGTTCCCGGGCAAGAGCGACCAGATCGTCGCGGGTGACGCTGTTTATCTTTGCGAGTGTTTCCTCTACCGAGATCTGGCGGCCATGGACCATTTCAGACTGCGCCAGGGTTGCGGCGTGGGCGGCTGAATCTTCGAGGCTAAGTAGTATTGACGAGATCGACTGCTGCCGGGCGAGATCGAGTTCATCCTGCCGCACGCCGTTATTGACGATATCTCGCATCTCGGCAAGGCTGAGATCTACCACATCGCGGACATGCTCAGGCGAGCATCCGGCGAATATCGAGAACAAACCGCAGTCCTGATAGGTGATCGCAGATGAGCCGACGCTGTAGGCGAGGCCGCGCTCTTCGCGCACCTTTTGCCATAATCGGCTCGATGTGCCGCCGCCGATGATATTCGCAAGCAGATCGGCGGCATAGCGGCGTTCGTCGGTGGCCGAAACCAGAGGAGCAGCGATGATCAGGTGAGCCTGTTCGAGCCCGCGTTTTTGCTTGATCAGGAACGGTACTGCGATCTGAGGAGGATCTGCCGTCAAAGTGCCCGAGCCGTTGGTGCTCCCGGCCGCTGATCCGCCAAACCTTTCCGTCACGAGCTGAACTACCGTATCGTGATCGACGTTTCCTGCGGCTGTTATAACCAGGTTTCGTGAAGTAAAAACATCGTGATGATACCGGGCGGTGATGTCGCAGCTAAATGATCGTACCGTATCCCTGGTCCCCGCGATCGACATCCCAAGCGGGTGTTCGGGGAAAAAAGCCGTGCTGAAGATGTCGCCGAGGTATTCCTCCGGCGAATCCTCGATCATCTTCATTTCTTCGATGATGACCTGTTGCTCGCTTTTGAGATCGGCCTCGTCAAATCGAGGATTTGAGAGCATATCGGCGATAAGATCGAACGCTACCGGCAGCTGATCGTCGATCACCTTTATCGCAAATCCCGTCTCCTCGTGCGTTGTAAACGCATCCAGATTGCCGCCGAGGCGGTCCTGCTCGATCGCTATCTGCAGTGCCGACCGCCGGCCCGTGCCCTTAAAAACGGTGTGCTCGATAAAGTGGGAAATGCCGTTAAGCTCATTGGGCTCGTGCCGCGACCCGACACGGAAAAAGAACCCGAGTGTAGCCGACCTCACAGCGGGCATGCGGTCGGTGAGAACTACGAGGCCATTATCGAATCTTGTTTCTTGTATCTCTTCTCTCATCGTCGTGCGAAAGAATTGAGACTAACACGGCGAGCGGGATGATTAAAGCAGGGTCTTGAAGCCTTCTTGTGTGAAATGGTCGTCGTGGGTGAGAACCTCCGAGATCCGATGTTCTCGCATGGACAGCATCGAAATGCAGTCAGTCACACTGTAGCCTTTGTCCAGGCGTTCGCGAAACATCTCCAGGCCATTTAAAAAGTTATCGTGGGTAGCGTCCAGAATTGAGATCTCGGGTGCCAGCAGAATTCGCTGGATCTCTCTTGAAACTACTTCTCTAAAGTGGCTTCCGGCCTCGGCAAAATGATTTAGTGTCTCGATAAGAACTTCGTCGGTAGTAAATATTCTCGTCTTCTTGAGTTTAATGCTCGCCGCCAAAGCGGCGGATCGCCATTGATCACGAGGGTTTATAAGTGCGATCCAATATACTGAATCAGCAAAGACCTTTTGCATTTAGTAGCGTTTCGGAGCCCCGTACAAGTAATGATCGTGGTTAACCGAGCCGTCCGAGGGCAGCTTTTCCCACTCTTCGATCGGGATTTCCTCGCTTATTTCTGTTATGACCTCCCAAATCGGCCTTGCGCCTTCTTTCTCGGCACCTCGAGCGATGCGAGATTCGACATACCCTAGAACCGCCTCTTTGTCTTCGGCGGACAGAGCAGCGATCTTACTGCTTAACTTTTTTTCGAGATCGGATTCCATATCGACCACTTTCGTATTTTAACTACAGAAAAACGGATGGGCAACAAATTTATTCGACCTGCGGATCTGGTGCCGGGGGCATTCTTGTCGACGGTTGCTTCGGAACGTCGGGATGAAGCTTGGGGACCGGTTTTTCGGGCGGTTTCGGCGAATCCTGGTCAATGCCCAGCTGTGCCATGATCTCAGGGATGTTTAGTCCGAGTGCCTGAAGCTGCTGGAGGAGTGAAAAGATCACGGTCGGGCCGGTTTGGGCGAAGCGGTTGATGCCGCTCTGGTGACCGTCGCCGTTGCCGTTTCCGCCCTGGTCGATCATCACGATCTTGTCGATCTTGCCAAGTGGTTCTGCGACGGCCTGAAAGACCGGAGCGGACGACGCGATGATCGCGGGAAGCTTTTCGAGGATCGTTTGGAGCCGAGCGGCATCGTTGAACTCGCGCCAGGCGGCGGCCTTTTCCATGATCGCCTTTGCCTCTGCCAGTCCCTGAGCTTCGATGGCTTTTGCTTCGGCCAGGCCTTTCGCCTCGAGCTTTGCGGCTTCTGCAAGACCAACAGCTCGGATCTTTTCAGCCTCGGCTTTACCTTCGGCTGCGACTGCCGAGGCTCGGCCTTCACCTTCACGCTGAAGGGTCTGGGCGTGGGCTTCGGCGGTTGCGATCTGGGCCTGTTTGCGGCCTTCGGCTTCGAGGATGGCGGATTCCTGTAATCCCTGAGCACGTAGAACAGAGGCTCTGCGGTCTGCCTCGGCCTGTTTGACGACCGTTGCTTCCAGTTCTTTTTCTTTCCTTAGGACCTCTTGTTCCTGAACGGCGATCTGCTCCTGGGTGCGGACCTTTTCGACTCGGACCTCTTCGACGGTGACTTGCTGCTGAGCGCGGGCGTCGGCCAGCGGGCCGGCCTGGTTTGCCTTGGCACGTTCGGATTCGATCTCGGCCTGGACCTGGGCCTTTTGGATCTCGGTTTCGCGGTTTGACTGGGCGATCAGTGCCTCGGTCTCGAGACGGACCTTTTCGCCTTCCTGCAGGGCTAGCGAAGCCTTTATCTTCGAATCGCGGTTCGCCTCGGCCTGGCCGATCTCGGCGTCGCGTTTGACCTCGGCCGTCCGGCGTTTACCGAGAGCGTCGAGATAGCCTTCTTCGTCGGAGATTTCCTGAATGGTAAGTGCGTCGAGGCCGATTCCCATTTTTTCGAGGTCGCCGGCTGCCTCTGTCGTCAGCTTCATCGCAAAGCTCTGGCGGTCGTTGTTGATCTCTTCGACAGTTAGGGTGCCGAGAATTGCACGAAGGTGCCCTTCAAGGGTTTGGAAGACGAGCCGGTGAAATTGCTCCTGCGGCATGCCTAAAAAGCGTTCGGCGGCAGAGCGAAGCGATGTATCGTCACCCTTGATCTTTACATTGGCAACGGCCTTCACGGAAACGGGAACACCCTGCACCGTATAGGCACGCGTCGTCGCGAGCGGGACGGTGATGACGTTCAGGTCAAGAAACTCGACCTTCTCCAAAAACGGAAATACAAGCGTCGCTCCGCCGCGCACGAGGCGATAACCGGCAACAGAGCCGTCAGCTAATTTGCGCCTTCGGCCGGAAATGACAGCAGCTTGATTCGGCGAAACCTTGATATAGTTTCGGCTGATCAGCATCAGCGCGATCAGGACCGCGACGACGATGACAAGGATGATGACCGGTATCAGGAGCGTTGTGTAATCCGTTAATAAGTCCACTATTTTTCACCTCTTTCTAACTCAACAATGACCGAGTCGCCTGCAACGGCGGCCACCTTGACCAGCGCGCCGGCCTTTATTTCTTCTCCGTCCATCGCGCGGGCCAGCTTTTCTATGCGGTCGTCGCCGATACGGATGGATATCTGGCCGACTGAGCCTTTTTTTATACCGACCGCGACCTGGGCAGTTCGCCCGATCAGGTCGCTGTCGGTCACCGAACTCGACGCCTGCTGACCGATCAGGAACCGGCCAAACAGCGAAACGACACCGCCGAAGATCACGCCGCCCAACAGCCCGATCAGCGAACTGCCGACCGCACCGTAACCCATCTGCACGCCGATCGCTCCAAACCCGCCAAATGCCGTAATAAAAACCGCGATCACACGGCTGTCCAGGAACCCAAAATCCACCCCGGTGTCACCGCCAATATCGGCACCGCCGCCAAACATCTCAAAGATGTCGCCGAGAATAAGTGAGATCAGGAGAAACACAAAGCCCACGCCGCCGATGATGGCGAATAAGGCAAGGAGATTAAGATTCGTTAAGAAATCCATTGAGCTTGTCTCCGCTGATCAGATCTGAGGAATGCTTTGCAAGCATAATACAACGAAAGCAAAAAAGGCGGAAACACGTTTGGTCCGGAGCGTGCGGAACGAAGAAATTTAGCCGCAGATGAACGCAGAAAAAGCAGATAAGGAAGAAAATATAGTTTCTTTATCTGCGTGTATCCGCGTTCATCTGGGGCAAAATATCTTACTGACTTATCGCATTGAACAGCAGCGGAAATGTCGCCAATGACTGACCTCGATACTGCGGGCGGAAGCCGAAGAGGATGATCTTGCCTTTGCGCATCGTGACCTCGACGAGGGCGGCCTTGCCGGCGATCTTGTCCTGTCCGAGCGCCCAGCCGGATAGGAGGATCTGTTTCGCGTCGGAAGGGTAGCGGGCGATGATGCGAACGTTCTGAGGCCCGCTGTTCTGAGTCCCGCCTTTAGGCGGCTCTTCGCCGGCGGGTGGCCGGCTAAAGCCGGGACTCAAAACGCCGGGACTCAAAACTTCGAACGCCGGCGAGTTTTCGAACCAAGCGATCGATTGCTGGGGCATTCCTTTGGCGATGGGGTGCGTCGGGTCGAGTTCGGTGAGGAGGATCGAGCCGGGAATGAAGAATTCGCGGCGGTTCAGGCCCGCGGTCACATTTTTGATCGGCAGGCTGAAATGTTCGATCGCAAACAGCGATGAGCGGTTTAGAAAAACAAGCGTGCCGCCGGCCTCGACAAATTTCTTTAGGTTCTCAACGCCTTCTTTCCCAACACCGCCCGTATACTCATCCGGCATCGAGCCTTTTGCGTAGCCGTTGAGGATCTGGTTGGGCGATTGGTCGGGGAAGATGATGGTTTTGTAGAGATGCTCTTTAGCCAAGTCACTTCGAAGAATTGCTGTTGGAGGTTTTTTCTGCTTGAAGTTATTGCGTTGAACCTCGCTTGCAAGAATGTTTTCGTTTTCCAAACAGGGGCCTTCGTCCATAATCCAGCGGGTCCAGCCCTCATCCATTGACGGGGCGTTAGACTTGAAGATTGCAGTTTTTCCGAGCCCGAGGTGGCAATCCGAACCTTCTAAGTCGATATTAATCTTTTCGATCCATTGGGGTTTGAAGGGAGCCTTAACCTCCTCTACTCGAAGATTCATCAACAGCGGCAATGTGTGTGCTGTAACATCGTAAGGTGCGATCGGCATGCCTTTGTCGTCTAGAAGATTTGGGTAGGATTGCGTTTCCAGTAGAGCCTTGGCGAAGGCGCCATTTGGCTGCTCTAGCGGGATGATGATCGATTCGGACGGATAGCTAGCGGTCGAGTCGAAGTAGTTGACTCTATTTATTTTTGTTCGCTTTTCGCCTTTGGGATGTCCGTATTGCACGCCACCTCGCTCGAGAATCTCCAATAAACGCGGAAAATTTTCGTCGATCTTCACCCGAAAGCCGTAAAGCTCGCCTGGGTTTGTCCTCGGCCTCACCGCGTCCTTTCCGATCTCATAAAATCTCGACAGCCAGCGTTCGCGGTTGTCGGCGGCGTGGGTGAGCAGAGAGAACGCGGCGGAGGTCATGTAATCGGTGATCTTGCGGAGTTTCCATTCGCCGCCTTTCCAGACTGGGGCGAAGTTGGGCGATTCCTTCTTGGCGTCGAGGCCGCCGGAGGCTCCGCGGAGGTCTTCGAACCTAACGGTGATAGGCGAGGCGAGGCGGGCGGATGCAGTCTCGGACAAGATCCTAACGCCGCCGTGGTAGTGCGAATAGGCTCGCGCGGGCGTCCAGGCGTCGTAGGTAGTGCCGGTCGTGATGCCTTCGAAGCCTTTCTTCCGCATATCGTTAGCCATGTAGGTGCCGAGTTCGGTAAAGCCCTCAACGATCTGTTTCGGCACGTTCGGTTCGACCGGCGGCATGTACGGCGGCAGAAATTGACGGGCTCCGTTCGGGCCCTGCTGATGCACGTCGAGCACGATCTGCGGGTGCCAAACGTTGTGTATCTTGTCGACGGTGAGCTGCGTTTCGACCTGTGTGAAGGCGTACCAGTCCCGGTTGTTATCGTGACCGGCGTATTTGTGATAAAGCTCCGGCGGCGATGTGCCTTCGTATGGCGTGCCGAGCGTTTTGTCATACCAGTTTTTGACGATGTCGACGCCATCGGGGTTCAGGCTCGGTACTAGCAGGATGATCGTGTTTTCGAGGATATTCCTTATCCGCGGGTCGCTGCTGCTCGCTAGTTCGTGGGCGATCAGCATACTGGAAAGCGTCGAGCCGACTTCCGTCGAGTGGATGCCGAAGGTGATGAGGACGATGGTTTTTGCTTCTGAAATGAGTTTCTTCGCGGCCGCGTCTCGGGCAAGCAGGGATGCTTGCCCTCCAGTCAGTTTGCGGGGATCTGCGAGTTTGTCATTGATGTCACGGTATTTGGCGAGGTTCTTTAGGTTCTCCGGCGAACTGATGGTCGCGCAAACGAAGGGCGCACCCATCGTCGTCTTACCGATCTCTTCAAACACCATCCGGCCGCTCGCCGCATCAAGCTTCTTAAAATAATCGACCACCTGCGCCCAGCTCGCGAGCTTACGGTCATCGCCGGGGGTGAAGCCGAGCACGTCCTTTGGAGCGGGAACATTCGTTTGAGCGGCTATTAGTAAACTCAAAACAAGGATTACACCGCAGAGACGGAGAGACGCAGAGATGGCAGATGAGATATTCATAGGTTGTTTCGAATCGAAGAAATGATATCAATTTAGCATAGACGGTGGCACCGCGTAATCATTTTAGACTCACGGCGTCTCGCCGTTTCTGCGGTTAATTCCAGCAAGACGAGCCGGACATTCCCTGCAGAAATTCCCCTGAGCATAATTGCGGCCCCACAGTCGCTGCGGCCAAGACTGAGATCGTAGAGCAGACGTACAATGAACCAGTTGTAAAATTTTGTTTTACTTCGGCATCCACTGCACGTATAATGCAGCTATACGTGCCGCCCTTTTTCAAGCGTCATGTCATCTCAAAAAGCAGTTCGTCTTGCTCCTGAAAAATGAATAGATCCGCACCAGCCCGCTTTTTGTCCCGCATGTATTGGTTCGCGATCCTGGTTTTTCTTATTTCACTCCCCGGATGCGGGCGGGCCCACACTTCCGCAAAAGTTGAACCTGCCGACGCGCACTCAACCTCAAATCTCGAAAACCGGTCAAACCCATCTGGCGGAGCTACGATTCAGATCGATAAATCCGGTCCCGCGGATACCGTCCGGGCGTTTTACCAGCACCTTCGCGAGAAGCGGTTTCGCGAGGCGGTCTTCCTGACCAATCTGAGGCCCGCCGTCGAGGGGCTGACCGATTCCGAACTAAAGGAATTTTCACTCGACTTCGAAACGATCGCCGGCCGGATCCCAACGGTGCTGGAGATCAATGGTGAGATAATATCGGGCGATCTCGCGACCGTGACTGCCAATCTGCCGGCGGAAGACGAGGACAAGAACGAGATCCAGACGATCAGGCTGCGCAATGAGAAAGGTATCTGGGTTATCCTCACCGTCGAACCCGCTGCCGAGGCCCGGATCCAAAAAGAGGGCAAATCCTACTTCTATAATCTCAAGATCGAAACCCATGAAGAAGAAGCCAGGGCGATGCTCGAACGCATTTCCAAGGCCCAGCTCGCGTATTCGATGCTGAACGGCGGCGATTACGCGGGGATCGAATCACTGGTTTTGGCCGGGCTGCTGCCTGAGGACGCAAAAACGAGCGTCAGCACGGGCTATAACTATTCCGTCCAATTGTCTTCCCAAAACAAGCGATATACGGCCGCGGCAACGCCGGCCGTATATGGCAAAACCGGCAGGCTCTCGTTTTTGCTTCGGCAGGATGACAAGGGCCTCTCACGCGTCAGTTCACGGGACAACGGTGGGAAACCACTCGTTCAGTGACCTGCCTTCAAAAAAACTTTTCCACAGGCTGGAAAAATTTGTTGTTCTTTTTTTACCAGAAAGGTGTATAGTTAAAGTCCCATAAATTGGGCGGTTATCCCGCCCGGAACAAGGAAGGAAATTGGTTGGTGATTGAGAGGTGGCCGAGAAAGGGAAACTTTTTCCACAGGCTTGATGTTTTTTTAGCCGAAAAAGTGTATAGTAGAGCCACCGTACAATAAGGATAGAAGATGTTAAGAGAACTGATATCTAAGTTCAACCGCGCTATGTCCGAGCGCATGGTAGCGCCGCGGAGGAAACATTCGGCGCCGATAAAATTGTGGTTCGATGCGGATCTTCCAGGTGAACGGGCCCAGGAAGCTGCCCGAGCGGCGTGCATAACCGGCGAGACCATCGATATCAGCCGGACGGGTATCAGTTTTCTGGTTCCGTCTATTCGGACGAAAGAGAAATACCTTGTCGGACAGGAACGCAATGTCCATGTCGAGATCGACCTTCCGACCGGCAAAGTCTATATGCGTGTGCTTGGGAAGCGATATAAGAAGGTGGGTATTCACATTTCGACAGAGAAGTTCCTCGTCGGTGCGACCATCTGCAATTTATCCGGCACGGACCTGGAGAATTACGAAACATTTCTCCGTACCGGCCCGCAGGTGCGAAACAAACAGCTCACGGTTTCGAATTGGGAATAGATCAGAGCATTATCACTGACAGTGTGAGAGCGTAGGATTTACTTGGTCCTACGCTTTTTTTGTATTCGTCTGTAGAATGATCGTCATTATGTCCACAGTCGGTATCGGAATTATTGGGACCGGTTTTGCCCGGCGAGTACAAATACCTGCCTTTCGAGAATGTCCGGCCGCACGGATCATCTCTGTATCAAGCGGCAGCGTCGAGAATGCCCGCGCAACGGCTGAGGAATTCGCGATCAGTCACTTTTCCGGTGACTGGCATGAAACTGCGGCTCACCCTGACGTCGATCTTGTTTGCATCACGACGCCGCCGAGATTTCACCGGGAAATGACGCTGTTCGCCCTTGAGCAGGGAAAGCATATCCTTTGCGAAAAACCGATGGCAATGGACCTTGCTGAGGCTGAGGAAATGGAGCGGGCCGTCGAAGGGGAGCCGCTGCTTGCGCTGATCGACCATGAGCTGCGCTTTCAGCCCGGTCGCCAGATGGCGTTCAATATGCTTCGCGACGGGGCGATCGGTAAGGTGCGGCACGCAAAATCGATCTTTCGGGCTCCACACAGGGGCGATCCGAACGTGCCGTGGAACTGGTGGTCCGACGCAAAGGAAGGCGGAGGTGCCCTCGGGGCGATCGCTTCTCATATAATTGATTCGTTACATTGGTTTCTCGGTACGGATATCTCGGCGGTATCCTGTCAGCTCCAGACCCATATAAAAGAGAGACGAGATGATAATGGCAGGCTCCTGCCGGTCACGAGCGATGATGAATCTAACATGCTCTTGAGATTCAATGACGGTGACCTGACCACGGACTCAACGGGACTGGTGTCAGTGTCGATGTGTGAATATCCGCTGTACGAGAACTCGCTCGAATTCCACGGCACAAACGGCGCGCTTAGGATAGACCACAATGGAATGATCGACCTCGCGGGTGCGGGTGACGACGACTGGACCCGGCTCGAAGCCGATCCCGGCCGAGCTTTACCGGGTGTCGCAGACACCGGATTCGCACGCGCGTTTATGGAATTTGCCCCAAGGATAGTCTCAGCGCTAGCTGCAGGCAAGAAAACGATCGAACATGCGGCAAACTTCGGTGACGGCGTGAGTGTTCAGCGTGTCCTGGACGCGGCTCGAAGGTCAGATGCCTCAGGAAAAGTGGTCAGCCTTTGAGGGCCACGCCCGCATTGATTCTAAAGTTAAAGAGCCTATGAAAAAATTAGTTTTGATCGGATCGGTCCTATTGGTGCCCGTTCTTTTATTCTTCGGGTGGGACGTTCTCGGTCGTGCAGGGGCCAGTATCATGGACCTCATCAATGACGATCCGGATTATCCGAGGTGGATGCAGTCCTCGGTTAGTAAAGAGGAATTCATGCTGAGCCGGACTGAGGGGGTCGCGCTGAAGCGCGGTATCAGGGAAGGGCAGCTTTTTGATCCGGCCAAGCGGGTTGATGGCATCAAAAAGCTGCGATTTCAGGAGCTAGCACGTCTTGGTATGCCGACTTCCAACGTCAGAAATGCGTTGCTTTCTGACTGGATACCGATCGGCCCGGCACCGATACCTAACGGACAAGTGAATGTCGGTCCGTCGACGCCAGCAAGTGGAAGAGTCGTTGCTATCGCGGTCCATCCATCAAACCCTGACATTGTTTATGTCGGTACGGCGCAGGGCGGACTATACCGGACGACCGATGGGGGCTCGAATTGGGTGCCGCTGATGGATGACGCCCTAAGCCTTGCAGTGAATGCAATAGAGTTTGTTCCCGGACAGCCCGAGACCATTTTTGTCGGGACTGGTGAAGCCGGCTTCTGTGCCGATTGTTTCTTCGGCGTTGGAATTTATCGGATCGATAACGCGAGCACGACGGCCGATCTAAGCGGGCCATTTGCCACACCCCAATTCATTGGGAGGTCGATCAGCAAGATCGTTATCCATCCTTTAAACCCTAATATTATGTTCGTCGCCTCGGCGTCCGGCCAGGCAGGAATTGGCGGAGCGGTTTCGAATGTTCTGGCCGCACGAGGCATTTTCAGATCGACCAACGCTCTGAGCCCGGTCCCGACATTTACTAAACTGACAGTCTCGGGACTTGCAGGACAGGACCGTCCCTTTGTAGATCTGGTAGTGGACCCCGGCAACCCTGACCTGGTACTGGCGACCGAGGTGGACACTTTTGCTTTGGGTGAAGGCGGCGTCTACAGGTCAACGGATGCCGTGTCTTCTCCTGATCCGACCTTTACCAGGACTCTGGTCGTTCCGGGCACCGGGGCGAATAACTCGCGGACGGAGCTTGCACTACAGCGGAATCCGGCCGGAGCAGTCACGGTTTATGCCGCGTCGGCCCGTGACGGGGGCACGGTTCACCGATCAGTTGACGGTGGCGCCACCTGGACGCAGCGGATCGATAATGATTTCTGCTCCCCGCAGTGTTTCTATGACATAGCTATTGCGGTCGATCCGAACAATGCCGACATTGTCTATCTCGGCGGTTCGCCGAATCTGGTTTTCGGACGTTCGAGCAACGGGGGCACGACATTTACTTCAAACGGGCTCAATTTCACATCGGGCCTTCATGTCGACACGCATGCGATCGCCGTCGCTCCGTCAGATCCGGCGATCGTCTATGTCGGCACCGACGGCGGCATCTATCGTACGAGCAATGTCCAGGCCACGCCTATAGTATGGAACGCGCTGAACAACACCACCTTCAGCGCAACTCAGTTCATGAGTATCGCAGTGCACCCAACGGACCCGAACTTCAGCATAGGGGGCACGCAGGACAACGGCACCAATCTGTATCGGCCTGACGGAACGTGGTTCCGCGTCGACGGCGGTGACGGGGGCTACGCCGTTATCGATCAGAATGCCGTCGATACTACGAATGTGCGTGCGTATCACACATACTTTAACCGTGTCGGGACAATGGGATTCGCCAGGAGTCTTAACTCAGGGGCCAATTGGATGCTGTTGGGCTGCGGATTCGGCGGCGCCACGCCGAACGGCATCACATGTCCGGCCACGGCGGTACTTTTTTATGCTCCGCTGGTGGGCGGGCCCGGTGATCCGAACTCTCTCTATTTTGGGTCCGATGTACTCTATCGGTCCTCCGACGGCGGGACCACCATGGTAAAAGTAAGCCAGGAACCGATCCAGTCGGGTGTCGCCATTAGTGCGATCGGCATCGCCCCGCAGGATGATAATGTAAGGATCGTAGGCCTAAGGAATGGGGAACTATTTGGTACAACAAGCGGGGCGTCCGTTCTATCAGATCTCGACCCACTGGGACAGGTACCGGCAAATGCATTCATTGCCCGAGCTTCGATCGATCCCGAAAACCAGGAGCGGGCGTATGTTACGCTTTCTGTATTTGGCGTGCCGTCCGTTTGGAGAACCGAGAATCTCTCAGGCCCGGTCGTGACGTGGACGGCTGCGGCGACGGGATTGCCGCAGGTACCGGTCAATGCATTCGTGATCGATCGGGAAGATCCTGACACGCTCTACGCCGGAACGGATATAGGTGTGTTCAAGTCGACGGATCATGGCAGTACATGGCAGCCGCTGGGCATCGGCCTGCCCCGTGTCGCGGTGTTCGATCTCGCGATTGCGAATTCAACCCCGCGGAAACTGCGTATTGCGACCCATGGCCGCGGTATGTGGGAATATACGCTTCCGGCCGTATCGCCCTTTGCGACCGTTTCGGGTCGGGTGCTGACTTCAGGGGGGCTGGGTTTGAGAAACGCGTCGGTTTCACTCATCGACTCGGCAAATGTGCGCCGGACCGTGTTGACCAGTTCCCTCGGGTTTTTTACGTTCAGCGATGTTCCGACCGGTGCATCGTATACAGTGTCGGTGGCCTCGAAGCGATTTCGGTTTAGTTCGCAGAATTTTCAGCTCGACTCAGATCTGACAGATGTCGAATTTGTCGGATTGGAATGACCCAGCCTGAGAAATGAAGTTTCTATATATTCACTAAAAAGAGGCCGGCGAACAGATCACCGGCCTTTTTTCCTCGAACGCTATTCAGTTAGCTGTCTTTGCAGTCGCGGCCGCATCGGTCTTTTGCTTTTCTGTAAGGGGGATACCCATCTTTTCGATCGTTATAGCGTTGAGCGTGCCAGTCACCTTGATCCCGGCCTCGCCCTGAAACTTCCTCAACCCAGCTCGGGTATCGTTGTTGAGCTTGCCGGTTTCTTCCCCGCTGTACATCGCCTTTTCTTTCAGCATCCTTTGCGCGGATTTTATTTGATCGACTGTGGCCCGGAAAATAGGAGCTTTAGCTTTCGAACTCTTGGTAGAGGGCGTTTCCGTCGAAGCAAACGAACTTGCCGAAACCGGGATCAATTTCTGCGAAGCGGTCAGCTCGACCTCGAACTTCTCGAGAGTTGCCCGGTTGAGGGTGCCGGTCTGCTTGAGCCCGTTTTCCTTTTGAAAATTCTTGATCCCTGCGCGGGTCGGGTCGTTATATTTTCCGGTAGCCTCGCCTGAATATAGCTGTTTTTCTTTGAGCTTCAACTGGACCTGGATTATCTGATCTTTATTAGGCCTGAAAACCGGTGCCTTTTTCGTGGTTTTTGCGCTCGCTGATGTATTCCCCGAAGTACCCGTTGAGGCTCCCTGGCCGAAACCCGCGATCGTCAACAATAGTGAAAGTGAAATAACCAGGAATATTTTCTTTTGCATTTTTGATCTCCCTAAGTTTGTTATTTTATTGCAAACGTTCTTTCAGGAGAGGCAACTGAGAAAAAGGCACCGCTGCCTGATCTGAAATCATCGGATGTCGATCGTTTGTTCGAGAATTATTCAGGGAATTGGGGCATGTGTCAAGCGATTTTCGCAATTTAACTCAACGAATTGCAAAAAAATCAACTATTGATCCTCCGGCGGGCGGACGAACAGCAGTTTGTCACGGTAGATCTGTTGATAGAGCAATCTGGCTCGCTCTGGAGCTTTCTCTTTAATGGCTCGATATTGTGCCAGGGCACCCGGTCTATTCTTATTGAGTGCGAGTGTCATTCCGAGATTGAATCGATATAGATCAGACGACGGGTCGATCTCAACCGCCCGCTTAAATGCAAGGGCTGCTTTCGAATATTTCTTCTTGGTAAAGAATGCGAATCCGATCGAATTGTGGGCCTGTGCATGCATAGGTTTGCTTACTGTAACTTTTTGAAGCACCTTGAGAGCTCGGTCGGTATCCCCGGCGCGTATCAGGGCTGCTCCAAATTCGGATTTCGCCTGAATGTCATCCGGCGCGAGTTTTATCAAGGTCTCGTAACACTTCACTGCTTCGTCAAACCTAGTGAGCTGGAAGTAAATGCCGCAGAGTTGGAAGTAAGAGCGCGGTCTCTGCGGAGCGAGTTCTTTGCCGCGTTAGGCGGATCTCAATGACTCATCGAGCTGACCCAGTTGCTCGTAAACGGTGCTGAGATTGATGTGGAGGCCCGCCATGTTTGGGGCGATCTTTATCGCTTCCTTAAATACTCGCATCGCATCGTTGAATTGTGCCGCTTCCACCAGGTCGACACCAATATTGTTCAAAGCCCAGGGGTCTTTGAGCCTCATCGCATCTCGTTCGGTAAATGCCTTATGCGTGGACCCACGGGTATTCTTATTATCTTCACTGAGAGATTTCTTGAGTGAATTGCTTCGACCCACTGTCTCGTTAGTGTGAGGTTTTTGTGCGTCGATCAGTACTGGAGAAGCAAGAAAGGTAATAGATGCAAATAAAATCAGCGAGCAGAAACGATACACGGACACCTCCTGTTTTTGTGTCCACCGATCGTTATTTCCGGGCCAACCGGCAAACATTAAACTCTGCCCGGTATCGATACTATAAGTTTTTCGATCGTATCTGATAAGTATTCTGCCATACGAAGCCGATTCCGTCTACACTTGCTGAATGAATGCTCATTCAGTTATAATTTCGATGTCTTTTTAACCAATTTTATCTCGTCTGTTAATCAACTATGAATATTGCAAAAGCAGCTGTACTCGGTGCCGGAACGATGGGTGCAGGTATTGCCGCTCATCTTTCTAACGCCGGAATCCCGACCATTCTGCTCGACATCGCGCCAACGGAACTAACGGCCGAAGAAGAAAAAAAGGGACTTGCTCTGGATTCCTCTGCGGTCAGAAACCGCATTGTTAGGTCGCTTTTTGATGCGGCCAAAAAATTGCGTCCGGCCCCCTTTATGCTCGGAGATAATGCAAAACTGATCGAGCTGGGCAATTTCGCGGACGATATGCCGAAGCTGAAAGACTGCGATCTTGTCATCGAGGCCGTGGTCGAAAATCTCGATATCAAGCACAAGATCTTTGCCGACGTTGATAAGTACAGAAAGCCGGGAGCAGTTATAGCCTCCAACACGAGCGGCATCCCGATCGACTCGATCGCGGAACCCTTCTCGGACGATTTCAAAGAGCATTTCCTCGGGATCCACTTCTTCAACCCACCGCGGTATATGAAGCTTGTTGAGATCATACCGGGCACACAGACCAGCGGCGAAGTGGCATGCAAGATCGCTGGCTTTTTGGATCGACGTCTCGGTAAGGGCGTCGTACCGGCGAAGGATCGGCCGAATTTCATCGCCAACCGCATCGGTACATTTGCGATGATGGCGACGGTTCACCAAATGCTCGAAATGGGTTTTACGCCGACCGAGGTCGACCAGATGACCGGGAAAGCGATCGGCCATGCGTCGTCCGCGACGTTCCGCACCTCAGACCTTGTAGGTCTCGACGTTCTGGCCCATGTCAATAAAAATCTCTATCCGGCCGTTCCCGATGATGAGGACCGCGATGTTTTCAAGGTGCCTCACGTTATCGAGAAAATGCTTGAAAAGAAATTTCTCGGTGATAAGACGAAAGGCGGGTTCTATAAAAAATCGAAGGATGCTGAGGGAAATCGCCAGATCCTTGAGCTTGATCTCGAGACATTTGAGTACAAGCCGCAACAGAAATCGAAATTTCCGTCGCTAGATGCCGCAAAGCAGATCGATGACAAGGAAAAACGTATAAAACACCTCGTATGGGGAGATGACCGCGTTGGGCAATTCCTTTGGAGCACGATGTCTCGCACATTCCGGTATGCGGCGAATCGAATTCCCGAGATCGCCGATACGATCGTTGAGATCGACAACGCCATAAAGTGGGGTTTCGGATGGGAGATCGGAGTTTTCGAAACGTGGGATGCGGTGGGCCTCGCAGAGTCGGTCGAAAAGATGCGTGCCGAGGGCCAGCCAATCCCGGAAAGTATCGAAAAAATGCTTGCCTCCGGAGCCACAACCTTTTATACAAACGAGAAAGGCGATCGCTCATTTTACGATCTCGTAGCTGGCGAATACAAGCCGATGCCCGACCGGCCCGGCGTGTTGATACTCAAGAGCGTGAAGGAACGCACCGGCGTGATCAAATCAAACCCCGGAGCATCGCTGATCGATATCGGTGATGGTGTTGCGTGTCTCGAATTTCATTCGAAGATGAATTCGATCGGCGGCGATACCGTGCCGATGATGAACTTCGCCCTTGACGAGGTAGAACGCAATTTCACTGGCCTCGTCGTCGGCAATCAGGGCGGTAATTTCTCGGCTGGCGCAAATATAATGATGCTCCTGCTGGCCGCTCAGGAAGAGGAGTGGGACGACATCAATATGATGGTCGCGGCCCTGCAAAAGGCCGTTATGCGGTTAAGATATTCGCCAAAGCCGGTCGTTACGGCACCTTACGGCCTGACACTCGGCGGCGGATGCGAGATCGCGATCCACGGCGATAAGGTGCGGGCTGCCGGCGAGACCTATATCGGCCTCGTTGAGGTCGGCGTTGGAGTCATCCCGGCAGGCGGGGGCACTAAGGAAATGACAATGCGTGCGATGGACGCCGCTGCAAAGGCCCCGGATGCCGACCCGCTCGCGTTCTTAAAGAAAACCTTCGAGACGATCGGGATGGGCAAGGTCGCGACTTCTGCACAGGAAGGGCGCGCGTTCGGATTTCTGCGAGAAAGCGATTCGATATCGATGAACGGCGATCGCCTGATCCAGGACGCAAAGCAAGAGGTGCTTAATCTGGCCTCCGCCGGTTACGTTCAGCCGGTCGAACGCACCGATATCACCGTGCTGGGCGAATCGCTGGAAGCGGCATTAAAACTCGCCCTGCACATGATGAAAAAAGGCGGCTATATATCCGATCATGATCAACTGATCGGCCAAAAGCTGGCACACGTAATGGCAGGCGGCACTATCAATCACAAAACGCAGGTTTCCGAGCGTTACCTGCTCGACCTCGAACGCGAGGCATTTGTTTCGCTCTGCGGCGAACGAAAGACGCAGGAACGTATTGCGACGATGCTCAAGACAGGCAAGCCGCTGAGAAATTGAAAATGGAAAATGGAGAACGGAAAATGAAAACCGACATTTCCGCCATCTGTTCTGATCTGGAGAAAACCGCGGCCGACGCGCAAGCAGCATTTGGCGGCTTGTCAGGACGTGAGCTGAACTGGAAGCCGTCCGATAAAGAGTGGAGCATCGCACAGTGCTTCGAACATTTGATCGTAACGAATGAGCTTTATTTTCCGAATATTCGAAAGGTGATCGATGGGAAACATAAGAACAACTTTTTTAGTATGATCCCGTTTTCGACCGATTTGATCGCGTTTGCTATGAAGAACAGCTTGAACCCAAACCAGTCGAGAAAGATGAAGACATTCAAGATGTTTGAACCGTCGGCTAGTAGCGTCCCCGACACGATCATCGAAGATTTTGCCGCCAATCAACAGCAGCTTATCGATTTGGCGGTAGCGGCCAAGTCATTGGACCTACGCCGGATCAAGATCGCTGAGCCGCTGAGTACTGCTTTGAACTTAAGGTTGGACGATGCTTTTGAGATTCTCTCGATGCACTGCCGGCGTCATTTCAATCAGGCAAAACGGGTGATCGAAACGCCCGGTTTTCCGACATAGATCTTTGATAATGTATGCCCGAGAGTCCGGCCGGGCAGGAAGCGTGCACGCCCAGATCGAGAAAACGCTGTACATAGCGAAAAAGAAGGAAAAATGATCGATCACAGCGAATTTGGATTTATCTTCGATATGGACGGTACCCTCGTCGACAATATGCACGTCCATACGGATGCGTGGCGGCAGCTGCTCGAGGAGAATGATGTCGAGATGGACGTCGATACGTTCCTTGTGAAAACTGCCGGGAAGACAAACCGCGAAATAATTCCGGATGTATTCGGTGACATTTCGGCTGAGCGAATAACCGAACTTGCCGAGCGAAAGGAGGGCCTATACCGCGATGCATTCGGGCCGGTGAGAAAACCGATCGACGGAGCGATAGATTTTCTCGAGGCATCTCGCGGACTTGGTGTCAGGATGGCCGTGGCGACCGCAGCTCCGGATGCAAATATGGAATTTATTCTGGACGGGCTGGACCTGAGAAAATACTTTCAGGCGATCACTACGGCCGCAGATGTTGCTAAGGGTAAACCCGATCCAGGTATGTTCCTCGTTTCGGGTGAAAAGCTGGGGATAGAGCCCGCGAAGTGTATGGTGTTCGAGGATGCGATCGGAGGATTTGAGGCCGCTCACCGTGCCGGGATGCGGTCGATCGGCATCGCGACCGTAAATTCGGTAGAGGACATTCTGCGGCAGTCCTCGGTAGTCGCGGCCTACGATAATTTTGCCGGTATTGAGCCGTCAGAGGTGATAGAGAGATATTTGATAAATGAATAGGTGTGGTTGGGCAAAAAATGAACTGGCGATCGAGTATCACGATTTGGAATGGGGCGTTCCGGTGCACGACGACCGTTTGTTTTTTGAATTTCTGATACTCGAAGGTGCACAGGCGGGATTGTCGTGGGATACGGTGCTTGCCAAACGCGAAAACTATCGCAGGCTCTTTGATAATTTTGACGCGGCAAAGGTGGCGCGCTATTCCGAAGCGAAATGCAAAAAGCTGCTCGCCGATCCGGGGATTATCCGCAACCGGTTAAAGGTCTCCTCGGCGGTGCGGAATGCGAAGGCCTTCCTGAAAGTGCAGAAGGAGTTCGGTTCGTTCGATGCCTACATCTGGACGTTTGTAGGCGGCAGGCCGATCGATGGAAAGCGAAAGGAACTCGGGGACGTTCCCGCGAGAACCGAGATCTCGGATGAGATCTCGAAGGACCTGAAACGACGCGGATTTAACTTCGTCGGGTCGACCATAATGTATGCCTTTATGCAGGCGACCGGTTTGGTGAACGATCATCAGACGACCTGTTTCAGATATGAGGAAGTCGGATGACGCATCGGTTCGCTTCGGGTTTACTCTTGACAGTGGGGCTCAATAGGTAGATGGAATACCCGATCACGCCCGCGGTACGGTTTTTGAGAGAGAAAAAGGTCAATTTCGTGCCGCGGCTTTATGATTATGTCGAGAAAGGAGGGGCGAGGGAATCTGCGAAACAATTGGGCGTGGATATTCACGCGGTCGTAAAGACCCTGGTATTTGAAACAAATGATAAAAAGCCGCTGATCGTGTTAATGCACGGCGACCGCGAGGTGTCGGCAAAGAGTCTCGCCCGGCATCTGGGCGTGAAATCAGTGGAACCGGCAACACCCGAACGGGCATCGAAATTGACAGGATATCTTGTCGGCGGCACATCGCCTTTCGGTATAAGAACGCATATGCCGATCTATGCCGAGGCCACGATATTTGAACTGGACGAGATCTACGTCAATGGCGGTAAGCGGGGGTTTTTGATCGAGATCGAGCCTCAGTGTTTGCCCGTTATTCTCAACGTTGAACACGTTCGCGTCGGGAACTGACCAGGGTGAAATTGCCAGTTCGCAGGATCACAGGGGTGATAAAATATCAGTATGAAGAATACGTATAACTTGCCAGTTGTTCTCGACCCGCAGCCCGAAGGCGGGTGGACAATTACGTGTCCAATACTGCCCGAGTTGCACACTGAGGCGGACACTTGGGATGAGATCGAGCCTAATGTTACGGATGCGCTTCAGGCCGTGATCGAGATATATGAGCATCTAAAAAAGCCTCTGCCGCCGGGGTTGAATCCTATTGGTGAAGGGTCTCCAGTCTTGACCGAGACGCTCATTCATCTGGAGGCGGTTTGAAGTATCGAGAGGTTGAGAAAAAGCTTAAGAAACTTGGCTGCTTCGAGATCGAAAACAAGACAGGCGGTTCGCATAGAAAATGGATCAATCCGGAGAACAACCGAGGCGCCGCAATTCCTGATTGGGGAAGCAAAGACTTAAAGAGCGGTACGTTGCGGGGAGCGATCAAGCAGCTTGGATTGGAATGGGAAGGATTTATCAGGGCGTAAGCGGTCTATAAATGCTGATAGACGAATTTTTATCTGACTACGATTTCGAGGAAAAGCATTCGATAGCGATCCGCGCGGATGCCGCGACCGTGTACGAAGCGGCTCAGGATGCGAATTTCGGGGAATCGTGGATCGTAAGAACGCTCCTAACGCTACGCGGGATGTCGGCGGATGCTCTGACGCTTCGAAATTTGCGTTATTCGAAATTTCGGATCCTTGGTGAGCGGCCCGCAAAGGAGCTGCTGATCGGGCTGGCCGGAAAATTTTGGACGCCGTGGGGCGATCTTCAGGATGTGAACGCGGAGAACTTCAAAGCGTTCGACAAGAGCGGGTTTGCAAAAGCGGTCTGGAACTTTTCGATCGATGCCGACGGTCCTGAGGGTACTCGGCTTACGACCGAAACCCGTATCAAATGCCTGGACGAAGGCAGCCGCCGGTGCTTCGGATTTTACTGGACATTCGTTCAACCATTTAGCGGTTTGATCAGGTTGGAGATGTTGAAGACGATCAAGCGGAAGGCGGAATCGGTTTAGCTGAGAGAATTTCATTGTAATGTCGCGGGTCAAAATTCAAATTTTTCACGAGAACGGCAGTGCATCATCTCGTGTTCGAACCTTAGTTAAGACACGGTGGTATGAACGGGATTCGCACAAGGACTTACGGCGAAACAGGCTGGACGGATACTTTCAAACAACTTCCCTGATTTTGACAGGTTGGGAAGTAGGGATGGGCTCATCAAAACTGATGGTGGTTTCTATGCATCGAGACCGTTGGAGCCATTGAAAAAATGTGAGTACCGATATGTTTGGGAGATCGCTCTCGTGACTGAAGAAGCAGAGGAAGGTTAGATCTATGAAAGAAGCAGTAATAGTATCGGCCGTGCGGACGGCTGTGGGTAAGGCTCCTAAGGGCACGTTGCGAAATACGCGTTCTGACGAGCTGGGGGCGACGGCGATCAAGGAGGCTGTGGCTCGTGCGGGCGTTGATGCGTCCTTGATCGATGACGTGATCATGGGCTGTGCTTTTCCGGAGGCGGAGCAAGGGATGAATGTCGCTCGGACGGCCTCGATCCTCGCCGGGTTGCCGGTCGAGGCTTCGGCGATGACCGTTAATCGATATTGTTCGTCAGGTTTGCAGACGATCGCGATGGCGGCCGAGCGAGTGATGATCGGCGGGGCGGATGCAATTGTCGCTGGCGGGCTCGAATCGATGACGGTGATACCGATGGGCGGAAATATGTTTCGTCCAAACCCGAGGCTGGCGGATACCTATCCCGATTACTACCTGAACATGGGCCTGACGGCAGAAAATCTGGCTCGCAAATACGAGATCACCCGCGAGCAGGCTGATGAGTTTTCATACAATTCGCACATGAAAGCCCTCGCCGCGATCAAGGAAGGCAAATTCACAGACGAGATAGTGCCGATGAATGTCTTAGTCGATGAGCTCGACGAGAAAGGCCGGGTTCGCCGCAAAGAGATCGTCTTCGCCCAGGACGAAGGCCCGCGAGCTGACACCTCGCTCGAGGGTCTGGCGAAACTGCGGGCCGTCTTTCATGCCAGCGGAACTGTCACTGCCGGGAACTCTTCACAAATGTCGGACGGAGCGGCCGCCGCCGTAGTGATGTCGATGGACAAAGCAAATGAGCTTGGTGTCAAGCCGCTTGCGAGATTTGTATCGTTCGCCACAGCCGGATGTTTGCCTGAGGAAATGGGCATCGGCCCGGTCTATGCGATCCCAAAGGCATTGAAACTCGCCGGGCTGACGCTTGATCAGATCGACGTTATCGAGCTTAACGAAGCCTTTGCCGCACAGGGTTTATCAGTTATGAAACTCCTTGAAATGGACCCGTCAAAGGTCAACGTCAACGGCGGTGCGGTAGCCCTCGGCCACCCGCTCGGCTGCACAGGCGCGAAGTTGACCGCAACCGTATTGCAGGAATTGAAACGCACTGGTAAACGCTACGGCATGGTCACCATGTGCGTCGGTGGCGGCATGGGCGCGGCGGGAATTTTTGAAAGATTAGATTAAGAAGGGAGTTTTAGCCACGAATAACACGAATTACACAAATGTATTTATTCGTGGCGGGAGATGGTTATGGAAGCACAAATGGAAAAAGAATATATGAAGGGCGGCGAGTTTTTGATTGCTGATCAGACGGCGAGCGAGGTGTTTACTCCCGAGGATTTTTCGGACGAGCACAGAATGATCGGGGAGACCTGCCGGGATTATATCGATAACGAGGTCGTGCCCAATCACCCGGAGCTCGAGAAACATAATTGGGATATAGCCCGCGATCTGCTGAAGAAGGCAGGCGATCTCGGCCTTCTCGGTGCCAATATTCCTGAGGAATACGGCGGTATGGAGCTTGACCAGACAACCGGAGCGATCATTGCCGAGATGGTTGGCCGCGGCAGCGGGTTTGGTTCCACGTACGGAGCCCAAACATCTATCGGCTTGCTTCCGATACTTTACTGGGGCTCGGAGGAACTCAAGAAAGAGTGGATCCCGAAGATCATTTCGGGCGAGGCCGTGTCGGCTTACTGCCTTACTGAATCAAGCTCTGGGTCGGACGCACTGGGTGCTAAATGCATCGCAAAGCTTACCGAGGATGGGCAGCATTACGTTTTGAACGGCGAGAAGATGTGGATCACGAATGGCGGATTTGCCGATGTGTACCTTGTTTTCGCGAAGGTAGACGGCGAGAAAGACAAATTCTCCTGCTTCCTTGTGCCTCGTTCGGAAAATTGCCGTCCGGGTGCCGAGGAGCATAAGCTCGGGATCAAATCGTCATCGACCACGGCGGTGATCTTGTCGGATGCGAAGATCCCTGTCGGCAACCTTATCGGCAATGTCGGTGACGGAGCAAAGATCGCGTTCAACGTCCTAAACGTAGGCCGGTTCAAGCTTGGAGCATCTGTAACCGGCGGTGCAAAGCTCGCCATTCACGAATCAGTGCGATATGCCAATGAGCGGCATCAGTTCAACAAGCCGATCTCCAGCTTTGGTGCGATCAAACATAAGCTTGCCGAAATGGCCATCCGCACATGGGTTTCCGAATCGATCACATATCGGACAGTCGGAATGATCGACGCTCTTATCGGTGACGGTGCCGACAGTGCCAAGAAATTGCAGTCGATCGAGGAATACGCCGTCGAGTCTTCGATCAACAAGGTAGCGTGCTCGGAATCGCTCGATTATGTCGTCGACGAGATGGTCCAGATCTATGGCGGATACGGATATTCAGCCGACTACCCGGCGGAAAAGGCGTATCGCGATTCACGCATCAACCGTATTTTTGAGGGCACGAACGAGATCAACCGAATGCTTATCCCGGGCCAGCTGATGAAACGTGCGATGAAAGGAAAGCTCGGGCTGCTGCAGGCCGCTAAAGCCCTGCAGGACGAGATCCTTAATCCACAGATGTCTTTCGATGAGGATACAAGCCTGCTTGCGGCCGAAACAAAGCTCGCCCAAAACGCCAAGAAGGTCGCCCTAATGGTACTCGGCACTGCCGCTCAGAAATATATGATGGCACTCGCCGAGCAGCAGGAAGTATTACTCAACTGCGCCGATATCATAATGGACGCTTACCAAATGGAAACAGCGATCCTTCGAGCCAAAAAACATGCTGACGGTAATGGTGAGGAGGCCGCCGGACGTTATATCGACATGGCATCGGTGTTCTGTAACGATGCGATCCAGCGTATTGATGCTAAGGCTAAGAACACGATCGCTGCAATAGCCGAAGGTGACGAGGGCCGAACATTGCTGGTCGCCCTAAAGCGATTTACCAAGAACAATTCGCCGGTGAACACCATCGCCGCCCGCCAGCGGATCGCGGATGTAATGATCGCAGCGAATACCTACACTTACTAAAATGTATGTCGGCATTAAAAGAAGAGCCCCGGCATCGCATCCGGGGCTCTTCCGCGTCAGGGTTACAAACCTGACTATTGAACCTCGAATCTCTTTAGCTTTGCATCCTTATCCGCCTGGCTGATTATCGATTTCCGGGTAGAGTCTGATAAGGCTGTTATGCGGATGTCTTTTGAGAATGGCAGGCCGCGCTCGACAGTGTAGCCGATCATCTTTCCTCCTTCGACCTCGGCCAGCTTTGTCATCATCTCTTTTGTAAGGGCGGGGATGCCATCGAGATTGACGTCCTTGAGCGGGAATACACAGTCACTGATCTTTCCCGAGCCAAGGATCTTTACAGGATTCGGATCGGACAGCTTGCCCTTTGTGTACGTGTAACTGTCGATATTCTCCGGTTTTGAAGGATCCTGTACCTGAGCGGAGGCATAGGAATCGTACATCGCTATTTTTAGCAGGTTCGGGTTATCACTTCCGACTGTGGCCGTCAGCTGGGCCACGAAATCAGTAATGCTTTCCGGACTTTCGTAAAAACGGGTGTCGGCCGCTTTGTCGACGCCCGGCGAGTTAACATTTTCCCTGGGGGCGGCGGAGTTGGCCGCGTCGGTAAACTTTTCGGCCAGGCCACCGCAGCCCAGCGTCAGAAAAATTAAGAGCCCTAGTGCAATCGCACCTTGGGTAGAGTTCTTCGAGATGAAGTTGCTCATAATCGTTTAATGCCCTCGCTTTGCAATGTCAGTTGTTTTAGAAAGAGAAATTCTAAATCAGACGCGGTTCGCTTGTCCACAGCCGCCCCTGCAGTAACCGTATCGATCACGAGGCCCATCATCGCGGTCAGATGGCGATGATAAAGAGGCTGATCCGAGGGGGCGAACCGGCATCTTGATCGAAAAATAGTGTGAATAGAAAACAAAAGCCGCGGGAGTCTAAAGACTTCCGCGGACTTTTTGTTTTACGCCCTCAACGAGCGTCCCCTTGAAATTGATCCTTAGTAATTGTAAGGATACTGATTACGATAGTAGTCGTCGCTATTCGGATTTCGCGGCTTCTGTTTTGCAGTTACTACCGCACCGCCGGCTGCTCCAATGGCCCCGCCGATCACGGCTCCCTTCTTACCGCCCAGCAGCCCGCCCAAAATTGCTCCGCCGAGAACTCCGGCTCCGATATTCGCGGCTTTTCGATGCCGGTCGTAAACGTTTGGCTCCTTATAGCCGTAATACTGCTGGTTGTTCCGATTAACCTGCTGGTTATTCCGATAGATCCGCTGGTTATTTCGATTGACCTGCTGATTATTCCGATAAACTTGCTGCTTTTTATACCGGTCCTGGCTATAGCTGGTCCGCCTCTGTGCCGAGGCACTACCTGCAAGCATTGGAAGCGATATTGCTAACATCGCGATCGTAAGGAATGTAGTGATAAATTTTTTCATTGCTTGTCTCCTGTTATCTAGTCTCTAGAGGCTTACCTCGTCGATATGTATTAGGGCAATCATCGTGCCACGGGAGGTAAACATTGCAAAAGCAGGAGTTGTGAAAGAGATAGCGAATTTGGCAATGGTACCGGCATACGTAATCGGTGATCGTTTTACCCAATTGACGCGAATCTTGATTCCTTTTTCGCAATGAAAAGGGCCCGGCATGGAGCCGGGCCCTATTTTCTGTAGTATCCAACCAATATTAACGGTAATACCGGCGAGTAGTTGTGTAGCGTCGAACGTAATTCTTCGGCCGCTGCTTATGAGTAACTAATGCGCCACCGCCTGCACCTGCGAGGCCGCCGATCACAACGCCCTTTTTACCGCCGAGCAGTCCACCGACAAGCATTCCGACACCCGTTCCGATACCGATATTGAACGCTTTCCTATGCCGCCGATAAACGTTAGGCTTTTTGTACCTGACCGTTCGGTTTCGCCGGACCGTGGAGTATGTTCCGGTCCTCGCATTGTAATAACGTTTCTGCGCATCCACATTTGTTGCACTTGCCAATGGGAGCATTACTCCAACAACAGTGGCCATCATTATCGTCGTAAAGTACTTCTTCAACATATTTATTTCCCCCTGAACAATGAAATCGTAAATATTTGTTCGCTGACTAGACTGGCAAGGACCGTGCCATCAAGCAAGGCCCCCGTAATTATGGGATTTCCGCTGTCTGAGTTAGAAAGTGGTCTGGTACCCCACACGAAATCGGCGCTAAAGTAACCGTATCGTGTGTTGAACGCTCGACATTTCAAGATTCACGAGGAAATCGGTATGATTAACTTGAATTTAGTCCGCACCTATCTTCATTATCCGGAAATTGATCTATCTCGATGTTAAAAGGCCCACTTCCTGAGCTAGCTTTATTTTACGATCTCGAATGGGTGCCCGATGCAGCGGGTGCCAAGCGGCTTTTTGACCTGAAAGACGATGTTTCGGAGCTAGACGCTATGCGCCGGCTGTGGGAACATTCTCCTGCCTACAGCGAGCAGAATCCGCGTCCGTTCTTGAAATACATGTTCTCCCGCGTAGTATCGATCGCTTTTCTCTCGCGGAAACTGGTCTATCGTGACGGTCAGCCCGTAACAGAATTTTCGCTAAATTCACTTCCTAAGCTCCCCCTCGAAACCGATGATGTCGATGAGGCCGCGATCATCGACAGGTTCCTGTATATCGTCGGCGATAGGTGCCCTCAATTGGTTGGGTTCAATTCGTCCGAATCTGACATTCAGGTCCTGATCCAGCGGGCGATGATCAACGAGGTCCGTTCGCCCGGATTCTGTAAGCGGCCGAATAAGCCTTGGGATGGCCCGGATTATTTTGACGCCCGCAATAGTGAAGCCCACCTAGACCTCCTGCGCCGGTTCTCGCGTGGCGGGATGGCACCTAAGCTGGACGAGTTTGCAAAGCTTTGCGGCTTTCCCGGGAAGATTGATGTCAAAGGCGATCAGGTTACCGACCTCTGGCTCGACCGCGAAATAACGAAGATCGTTGAATATAATCAGATCGACACGCTGAATACCTATCTGCTCTGGCTTAGAATGGTCTATTTTGCGGGCCAGATCGAAGAAGAAGATTATTTCAACGAACAGGAACAGTTTCGCGAGTTCCTGGATAACGAGTCCGCGAAGCCTGAAAAGGCCTTCGTAGCCGACTTTCTCGATAAATGGCCGATTTAGAATTTCCGCAGTGGTCCAGCAGGGTTTTACCAACCTAATATGGAATTTAACAGGATCTATCATGAAAATTGCATCGAAACGATGAAGCGTCTTTCCGAAGAAGTCGTCGACATGACCATCACGAGCCCCCCGTATGACAATCTGCGCGAATACAACGGCTATCAGTTTCCTGTCGAAGAAATAGCACGTTCCCTTTTTCGGATCACTAAAACGGGCGGCGTTGCCGTTTGGGTAGTCGGCGATCGAACGGTAAACGGGGATGAAACCCTGACCAGTTTTGAACATGCGTTCGCCTTTCGAAATGCCGGTTTTAAGGTCCACGATACGATGATCTATGCCAAGAACAATCCGATCCCGAGCGACTGCGGAAGGCGATATCGTCAGGCGTTCGAGTATATGTTCTGTTTTTCCAAAGGTACGCCGAAGAGCTTTAACCCGATCACGGAGCCTACGAAATCAGCAGGGGAAAAGATCAAAGCATTCCGCATCACACAGCGAGGCAGGGGTAACGTTCCGGCAGAGGACATCGGCCGACAGATAAAATCCGAACGCAAAGCAAGCAACATTTTCAGCTACAATGTAGGCACCTCCTCATCTAAGGATAAGATCGCTTTTGAACATCCGGCGATCTTTCCCGAGCAATTGGCCAGGGACCAGATCTCGACGTGGACCAACCCGGGCGATCTTGTGTACGACTGTTTCATGGGGAGCGGAACAACGGCCAAGGCCGCTCACCAATTGGGCCGGCAGTGGTTGGGGTCCGAAATATCCTCGGAATATGTGAGGATCGCACTCGAGAGGCTCGAACCTTATACCGGGCCGATCGCCATGGCATCGATGAAATAACAACTTTACCGGCGGAAAAAGCGTCTATTAGTTGCGGTATCTCCTTTCCAGGTAATAGGTGAATGTATGAACAAAACTCTTTTGATCTCATCTCTGATATTGATATTTTCTACAGCGCTTTTAGCCCAGCCGCGTCCTGCAGAAAAGTCGGCCGATCCGAATGCTGCCGTGTCGTATGAAGCCAAATACGAGGGCGGTATATTCGGTGCCAGCGGCCGGGAAAAGGGCACCCTCAAATTTGACGATGCGAATTTAAGAGTGACCTTCTACCGCAAAAGTGACGGCCGAGAAATGTTCACGATCCCGTACGAGGCCCTCGTCGTTGTGTATCCGGATTCGAAAGTAGCAATGTCCCAGACCGGCAACGTTTTAAGTCGCGTTCCCGTTCCGGGAGCAGGCCTTTTCGGATTGATGTCAAAGAGCTCCAAATTTCTCATCATTAATTTTGATGATCCCGATATTGATGCCCGCGGGGTGGCGAATTTCAAGTTCGACGATAAAAAACAACTGCTGAACTTTATCCACGCCCTCGGAGCGAGAGCGAAAATGACCCAGCGGGGCGATGCTTACTATCGTTCGAAAAAAGCTACGTTCTAGTTCAAATCCCCAAACCGATTTTGAAGTATGGCGGAAACGGCTATTGCAGCTGTTTCCGCCCTTAATATTCGACCTCCCAAAGTTATTACGGGTACTCCTGCGAAAACCGCGGCAGCTAATTCCGCTTCATCCCATCCACCTTCGGGCCCCACGATCGCCGTCATCTTATCGCCTGCGGCCAGCAATGATAACGATCCGCCGTTTCTCTCCGAAAACACTACCGCTTTACCCGCGTCGGAATGCGAGAGTACGTCTGCGAAGGATATAGGATTGAGAATCTCCATGAGGGTCGCGCGGCCCGATTGTTTTGTCGCCTCAAGGCAGATCCGGCGCCAGCGGTCAAGGCGTTTTTCAGGGCCCGACATCTTCACATCACACCGGGCCGTGTGCAGAGGGATCAGACACGCCACGCCTAGCTCGACCGCTTTTTGAATGACCAGATCGAATTTGTCACCTTTCAAAAAAGCCGGGGCGAGAGTGAGTCTGAAGGGCGACTCAGGCGACGGGGGCGATGTTCTTTCGCTGATCTCGGCACGAACGTTGGTCTTTGCGATCTCGTCGACACGGCATAGGTATTCATTCCCGACCCCGTCAAATACCGAGATCGTATCTCCAGTGCGGAGCCGGAGCACGTCGCGAAGGTGTCTGGTTTCTTTCTCGCCGAGGATGACCCGGCCATCTGCAAATCGATCGGGCGGGGCGTAAAAACGTCTCATAGATCATTGATCGGGCCAAACATGTCTTTAAATTCTGACGATCGGACCCTCAGGCCGAGCCAGGTTTCAAAAACGTCCGGGTTCTGCAGCCAAACCGTAAACCACTGTGCGATCTCGGATGCGATATTTACGGGCGTATTTTTTGAAATGCCGTCCAGTGCCATCTGCTTTCCCTGCTGGGCGGTTTCGCGTACAAGTCGAAGGCCCGTTTTGTCATCGCCCGCCGCGTATTTACGTCGAAGATTCTCGAGCCTTCGGATAGTGCCGGCGGCCGAATGGAGATCTGAGATCTTCAATATATTCTGAAAGGCCGCGTCGTATGGCCGATCCGAAGCACGCTCGACATGAAGTTCCATGATCTCGGAATGCCTAAGCTCGGCCCCCTCGTCGGCGAGCGTCCGGGCGAGAACCATGGGCGGGTCGACGGCAGATTCTCCGAAATGATCGCCGACCACTATCTCGATCGCTTCTATTTCGACGCGTCCGACACTTTCGCAGTCCAGTTTCTCCCAGACTTCGATGATGAGGTCTCTCTTGGTGCGGGATCGCCACATCTTTACGGCTAACTCCGAAGAGATTCGATCAATTCGGTAGACGAATGATCCTTGGGATCGCCGACGATCACCACCTCGCCGCCGCATTCGCGGACGATCTCGCGTTCGGGAACCGAATCGGCGGTATAATCGGTTCCCTTGGCGTGAAGATCCGGCCGGACGGCCCGGATCACGCGCTCAACCGTCGGATCGTCAAATATAGTGATCATGTCGACACACCGCAGGCCGGAAAGTATTTCGGCCCTTTCATTTTCGGGGATGAACGGCCGGCCGCTGCCCTTTATTAACTTTGTTTGCCGGTCGGAATTCAATGCAACGAGCAGGGTCCCGCCGAGCTCCTTGGCCCCCATGAGATAGCGTAGGTGGCCGACGTGAAACAGATCGAAACATCCGTTAGCCAGAATTATCTTTGCACCGGCCGCTCGCAAACGCTCGGTCGCGATGACAACCTGATCAAGGTCGAGAACCGGGGCGAGATCTTGGTTACGTGGCATGAGAGGTTAGGGTTGTCGGGCCTGCATTTAAAGATTCGATCAGTTCGGCGGTGTAGACGGCGGCGGTCCCCTTTTTCATCACTACGATCCCGCCGGCATGGTTGGCGAGCGAAGCGGCTTCTTCGAAAGTCAGTCCCGACGCGAGGGCCAGGGCGTACGCGGCGATCACGGTATCACCGGCGCCGGTTACGTCAACAGGCTCGGTCGGGCCCACGGCCGGGATGCGGACCTCAGTCCTGTTCGGCTCGAAGAGGCTCATTCCCTGGTTGCCGTTCGTTACTAGCAGGGCCTTAAGGCCGAGTTCCTCCCGCAGGCGAGAGCATTGGTCGGGCGTATAATTCGCTCCGAGGATCTGTTCGACCTCTTCGCGGTTCGGGGTGGCTGTTGTGGCGTTCGGCAGCATCTGAAGCCGATAACGCGAATCGACGATCAGCGGAATATTACGGGCCTTCGAGATCGCCAGCGCATCGTCGAATATCTCGGGAAACACAGCTCCGTAATCATAATCCGACACGATGATCGCATCCGCCGTGTCGGCAGCGGCCGCCAGGGCCGCTCTAAGACTGTCTTTGGTCTTTTCGGCAAGGGGTTTGGTGTCCTCGTAATCTATTCGGATCACCTGCTGGCGCCCGGCATAATGCTGGCCGGCGAGCACACGCACCTTGGTTGTCGTCTTCATTTCTCCAACGCGCTCAACGAGGCCGCATTCGACGCCCCGTTCCTGCAGAGTGTCGATCAGCATCTCACCGGACTGATCGCGGCCGACGCAGCCGATCAGCACCGGCTTGCCGCGAAGCGATGCTACATTGACCGCAGCGTTAGCCGCGGCCCCGGGCAGGGTGACCGTTTCGTCATGCCGCAGGATAAATACGGGGGCCTCGCGAGAAACCCGCGATATCGTGCCGTTAAGAAACTGGTCCGCAACGATATCGCCGACTACGACGATCGTTTTTTCCGGGAAAACCTTTTTTACAGTGGCCGCAATATTAGACATTCTCGGTGAATGGAAACAATATACACCATCGGCGAATACTAAAAGTGGTTGAAGACTCGTTTGTCTTCAACCACCTTATTAATTAGATCAGACAAAAGCGTCAATGGGTGTCGTAGCTTGCCACCGGATAGTCATTGGGCGAACCGAACTGGAGGGCGTTGACAACGCCGTCGCTGCTTCGTATCCACCAAAATGTGCCGGTACTGTCACGCCAAACAGCCACGTCGGTCTTGCCGTCGCCGTCATAATCATTTTGCACGTTATAATCCGTACCAGTCGCGCCGAAAGTATGGGCTGCAACCCCGTCCTGACTTTGCAGTATCCACCAGACCAGAGGCGATTCGGGAGTCGCGCCTTCGCGAATGATCGCATAGTCGGTTTTGCCGTCTCCGTCGTAATCACCCGGAACAACCAGGTCCTTTGAGATTCCCCAATACACCACCGAAACACTGCCGTCCGATGAATTATGGGTCCAAAAGATCGCCGGGCTGTCCGGCGTCGGACCGGGGCGCTGGATCGAAAGGTCGAACCTGCCGTCGCCGTCATAGTCGCCGGGTGTGGCAAAGTCCGATGCGAGTCCCCAGACGGCATCACGCACGCCCTCAGTACTCAGCAGAAAGTACCAGATCATCACCCCGCCGGTTCGCCGGATGACGGCAAAATCCGTCCTGCCGTCCCCGTCATAGTCACGGGCGACTGGCTCATCTCCGGACATCCCCCATTGCTGATAAGTCACGGAGCCGTCAGAGCTATTGAGGATATACCAAAAACCGTCGGTGTCACGCCAAACGCCAATATCACCGATGCCATCGCCATCGAAGTCGCCGGGCGTCATCATGTCGTCGCCGGCGGAACCAAACGGAGTATAACTGACCGTATTGTCGCCCTTTAGGATGTACCAAAAGTTGTTGCTTGGGCGAAAGATGCTGAAATCGGCCTTTCCGTCACCGTCCGTATCCAATGCCGTCCGCAAGCTAAGTTGGGAATAACCGGCCGCCGCCAAGACAGATACTAACGCGAAAACGAAAGCAAACCTGGAAAGGCGGGGCAAAAAATCTTTCATCTTTATCCTTGTAAAAACTGCTCTTGTGTGCCGAAAACCCCGATCGGCGATTCTAAAACTATTAGAAAAACATACCACTTTTGAGCACATAGCCCAACGCTTCGCAGCGTAATAAGTGGTACAACGGGTCTATTAAATCACTCTCTTAGACGCCGGTATCAACGTATTAGTTGGCATACCACTTGTGATATAAATTCAGCAAACTCTATTGGGAGCCGCTGGCGGGGCCGAGAGTGAAAAAAGAAATGGGGCGGCTAGAGGGATTCGAACCCTCGACATCCTGAACCACAATCAGGCGCTCTAACCACTGAACTATAGCCGCCATATCTTGATTTTGGATTTTTGAGCGCGGATTGCGGATTTCTTCAATTCAAAATCCGCATTCTAAATCCAAAATCGATTGGTACCCCCGGCACGGCTCGAACGTGCGACCTACGGCTTAGAAGGCCGTCGCTCTATCCAACTGAGCTACGGGAGCATATCAAAAATCAACTCTTGATGTTAGCCATTTAGGTTGGGCAAGTCAAATTTTATGCCGCGGACCCCCTCCCTGGTAGTGGACTAACCTTGTGAGGAAGCCGGAGTTCCGCGATTCCACGATCGTCTCAGATTAAACTCAATAGCCACATTATCAATGCGACGATCAGACCCGTAACCGTCGGAAAAAGAGCATAGGCAGTCTGCCAGTATCCCGCTCGTTCAAATGTATACCTAGGCAGCCGCACTTTGTGTTTCACGTATTCGTCCCAACATTTGTTCGAAAACCTCGGTGAGGTCGAGTTCGCTGGTGTCGATGACGTTGGCGTCGTCGGCGATGGTCAGAGGCGAGTCGTCTCTGTTTACATCGCGGTCGTCACGTTCGTTGATCTCGGCCAGGGTCTGCTCATAGGTTGAGACACGGCCTTTTGCCTGGTCCTCGGTATGGCGGCGGCGGGCGCGGGCCTCGGGTTTTGCGGTCAGGAAAAACTTAATGTCGGCGTTTGGGAAAACGACGCTGCCGATGTCGCGGCCCTCGAGGACGCAGCCTGTCGGAGCCGACATTCCTATGGCCCTTTGGTGCTCGACCATGATGCGTCTCACCTCGGAAATAGTTGAGACGACCGATGCCGCCTGGGCAATCTCGAGAGTGCGGATGTCAATTGAGACATCGTCGCCATCGAGGAAGACCTTCATCGCGTCGGGGTCGCCGACGAGCTCGATGCGAGACTTTTCAGCGATGGCAGCGATCGTCTCAACTTCGCCGAAGGGAATATCGGCCCGTCTCACTGCCAGGGCCACCGCTCGATACATCGCGCCTGTATCGAGGTAAAGCAGGCCGAGCTGTTTGGCGAGCATTTTGCCGAGGGTGGATTTGCCCGCTCCGCTCGGGCCGTCGATAGCTATGATCATGTCTCAGAAATCGTCTTTTTGATCTTAGCGGGTAGTTTATCAAAAACGAGCTGGTATGACTCACGGATGAGCTGTCTCAACTCGTCATCATTGACGGCAGCGGGGTCCTCGACCGTTATCCAATGATAACGTGCAACATAATGAGCGGGGCGGATGCCAGGACGCTCGGTAAGCTCGGCGAATTTTTCCGGCGTGGTCTTCATCGAGATGCCGCCCTCCGCGCTTTCAACGCCGGTGACGGTGAACATCTTTTTGCCGACGCTGAAACATAGATCATTGCCCCATTTTACGTCCTCGGTGACGCCGGGGAGCGCCATGCAGAATTTACGAAGATCTTCGATATTCATTTCTTTATGCGGCGAATCCTTGGCAAACCAAGTTTACCGCAGAAACTGCAGGACAGGTGAATTTTCAAATATCAAGTCGAAAGGGTTAAGGGACAATGTGCGTGCGGCGGTGGGCAGGTGAGCCGCGGGCGAGGGTGGACGGGGAATGATGTTGAACGAGATGCTCCGCAATCGGTGTTGAATTAATAACGTTCGCTGCGTTCAAATCTGTCGGCGTATCCGTCGAGGCTCGACCGGCGCCGTCAAATAACAGGCCAGGCAGCACCGGCATCAGGTCGAGGTCGACTTCGCTGAGCGGCAGCTCGATGATGAAAGTCATTTCGACCCACTCGTAAATGCAGCCAGGACCGAAACGGCTTTCGACAAGGAGCGCGAGCGCATTCGCGATAAAACGGATCCTATCGTCGCGATCGACGGGTCTTAGCTTGATGTTAACCGGCTGTGATTTGCTGTGGCAGGATGAGTATTCTTCCCTCATGGGTTCCATCGTAGCAAAGACGTTGCAGAAATGCAACAACTTTTTTACGTGAAACGAAAAAAGTTTGTGAGGTATGGGTAACTTCAAAAAAAATACTGCCGGGTTTGGGTTAGAGAAGGATGTCAGGCGATGAGCCCAAACGTAGAGACTAGTCCGGCCCGGAAGGTCTACGAACCGGTCCTTGCCTTAATTAGCCCCACCGAGGCGAGATCCGTTACAAGTCTTTTGGGGTCAACTTTGAAGGTTTCCGTTTTACCGGTTGCCTCATAAGTAGTTAGAACCAATCTGTCGCCTCTTTCAGCATTAAATCTTACGCTATACTCAATATTCGAAGTCCCCAAGGCTCTCAGCCCCGCTGTAGTTTTCCACGCGTAACCGGATCTCACATTTCCGTTCGGACCAACGACCATAACAAGAAATTGTATGTCCGAGAGACTCTTGATCGAGGTGTTCGTTGCGACAAATCTGAGAAGATGGGTTCCTTCTGGAGTAAAATAAAGCTCCGGATTATTGATTCTAATTGGTAACCCATCCGGAACAAATACATCTATTTGTACAGTTGAATCAATACCTCTCGCCGGGGCGGTCTGGGCAATGCCAGGGCTCAAGCTGCCGAATACAAGAGCAAGGCCAAAGATAACTGACCACTTTCCAAAATTATTTAGTGTAGGCCTGGGGTGCGCGAATATCTCTAACATCATCCTATCATTCTCCTGAGTAAGATCGTCTGGGATGCATTCGACTTCCTTAAGTACCTCGTTAAGTACGACTTGAGGCCAAAAGGCAACCTCAGAACTATCATTATAACGATAATCCAGTATTTACGCCATTTTACGCCGTGAAAGGGATTTCACGAGGTAAGATCCAGCACTTAAAAATACCAGCTAAGCGTTGGTTAAATGGACGAGGAGGCTGGGGAATTCAGGTCAGAATATCCCGCACAACGTCTATGGTTGTGGGAATGTCGCTGGGCGAAAAATCGCAGTGGGTGACCATGCGGATGACGGTGTCCCAGCCGATGGCGAGGACGCCCCTTTTTTTGAGTTCGCCACATATATCGGTTGGGGTTCGCCCCGTGGCGGATACATCGAAGATCACGATATTTGTAACCACGGCTGACGGATCGAGCTTGATCCCATCGATCGAGGCCAGACCACTGGCGAGGCGGCGGGCGTCGGCGTGGTCCTCGTGAAGCCTTCTCGGACCGTCTTCGAGAGCAATGAGACCGGCGGCGGCGAGAATCCCGATCTGGCGCATTCCGCCGCCGAGACGTTTTCGCCAGATGCGGGCTTCATTGATGAAGTCACGGTCGCCGAGCAGAATCGAGCCGGCGGGAGCACCGAGGCCTTTTGAGAGGGTGAACATCACGGAATCACAGTCTCGCGTGAGATCTGCGACTGAAGTATTCAGGGCAACGGCCGCATTGAATATGCGGGCTCCGTCGATGTGGACCGGAACGCCCAAGGCGTGGGCACGTTCGCAGATCTCGGAGCAGTGTTCTGCTGTCATCACGCTGCCGCCGGCGAAATTATGCGTGTTCTCGAGGCAGATGAGGCCGGTCGCAACCTGATAGTAAGGCGGATCGATCTTTAGCGCAGGTTTGATCTCATCCCAGGTGAGATGTCCGCTGCCGTCCACACTTTTGACCGCGCGAATCGTCACGCCCGAGATCACCGCGGCGGCGCCGAGTTCATAATTGAGAATGTGGCCGCGTTCCTCGGTGATGATCTCTTGCCCCGGTTTCGTGTGGACCTTAACCGCGATCTCATTGCCCATGCAGCCGGTCGGCACCCACAGGGCGGCCTCCTTTTCAAAAACCTCGGCGGCGCGTTCCTGAAGCCGGTTTACGGTCGGGTCTTCGCCAAAGACATCATCGCCGACCTCGGCGGCGGCCATCGCCGCCCGCATCGCATCGGTCGGCTTGGTGACGGTATCGGAGCGAAGGTCGATCATGGGGCAGTGGTCAGTGGCCGGTGGTCAGTTGTCAGAAATCAGAAATCAGAAATCAGAAAGATATCGAAATTCGAACATGAAATCTGAAATCTATAAACCGGAATTTGAATCTGAAATTTGATATCAGAAATCTGTAGCCTGAATCTGGAATCTGGAATCTGGAATCTGGAATCTGTAATGATCTCACTACTTTATCGAATCCCAGAAGAGCTGGGTCTGCTGGATATAGTTTGTGTTTTTGGCCTCGGTTGCCCAGGCGTTGGCTTCGGCTACGACCTTGAGGGCCTCGGCGCGTTTTCCGGCTTTGTCGAGGATCTTGGCGCGGAGAAGGCCGTAGCGGGAATTCTTCGGGCTTTTTTCCATCGCGGACAAGATCCATTCATCGGCTTTATTGAGGTCTCGGACGTTATGCAGGTAATACTCGGCCGCGAGAAACTGGTTCTGGTGGGTCATTCCCGTTGGGGACGCGGCAAGCGCGGCGATCTGTTTGTCGACCTGATTATGCACGTCGAACTCGATGCCGAACTTTACCTCGGTATTCTCCCAGGAGAGAGCGACTTTTGTGGAATTTGTCGTAATATCGCCGAATTGGATCGTGAATGTCTCGACAAAATTAGCAGTCTTTGACGGTTTTACCTTGAACCGAAAAACGTCCTCTTCCGGTTTATAAACCCCGCCGGCAATGGCGCGGTGTTTGGTGTTGCCATGAATGATTATCGTCCATTCGGCCTCGCCGGGGATCGTGTAGAGGGCATAGGTGCCGGCCTTGAGAGGATTGCCTTCGATCTTTACATCTTCGGCAAAGGTCAATTTGGTCGACGCGTTGGCGCCGGTTCGCCATACTTCACCGAATGGGACAAGGTCGCCAAAAACTTTGCGGCCTTTGGCGCTCGGACGGGCATAGCTCAGATTGACTTTCGTTAAGGCTACTTCCTGCGTGATCTCGGATAGCGGACTAAGCGTAGGGACGTTAAATCCCTGTCCCTGGCCGCCCTGCGCGAACCCGATCTCTGCGACTACCAACAAAACTGCTAAAGAAATTATCGATCTCATTTTTACCTCCCAAATTCAAAATCTGTGTCTCATGCATACTCGATCATGCGAAATTGCTCTGTTTCCCAACCGGCGCGAGATGCTCCGGCCTGGTAAGCCGCTTCTAGGAAGTTAAGTACTGCCAGCCGCGGGTCGTCGGTATCGCGGACATCGTCATACATCAAAAGGGCCATGTGTGATCCGTTTGCCTCCTGCCATTTTGCCGGGGGCGGCAGGGGTTCCTCGGCGAGTCCTTCGGGCTCCGGTGCGGTATAAGAATAGAAGGCCGGGGCCGGAACGTTGTCGTCACCAAACCAGAATCCGAAGCTGATGACCTCGTGGGAATAGGCTTCGCGCTCGACTATATTGCCGGTCTCTCGCGGCGGTGCCGCTTTGCCCGAAAAACGGGTGAGAGCCAGGTCAAAGCTGTGCCAGAAGAGGTGAACGGGCGTCGATTTGCCGGTAAAACGGCCGCGGAATTCCTCGAAAATATCATCGACGGCGACCAGGACTTTAAAGAAGCGTTCGACGTATTCCTTGTCGTACGAGTTGTTCTCCTGGTCCTCGGCAAATGGCGTCGTCGAGGGCGCCTCGTACGGCACGGCCCGAATTTCTGGAATGATGCCGAGCTTTGCCAGGTTAGCCATTACGCTGGTGTAGAAATCGGCTACGCTGAGGCCGTCATACAGGGCAAAATCTTCGTCACGACCGCTGCTGGTCCTGATCTTTAATTCGTGAGAGCAGAAATCGAATTCGATCTCAAAATTCCCGGCCCTGCAGGGGATCGTTCTCGTCGTCAGCCCCCGCGAGCTCACATATAGCGGGACATGCCACCAGTGGTTGATGCGCGGATGCATCTTCAGACGGATCTTGCCAACGATCTGCAGGTAAAGATGCAGAGTATTCTTTGTAGAGCGCCACGCGTCGAGCGGCATTTCGGGAAAGCGGTGTTCCATCAAATAGTTTTACCGATGCGAATCTTTGTATTGGCGTAGAGCGTTGTTGAGATGGAGCCGAAAATCGCCCTCCTGCCTCTGAAACCACTCTGCAATCTCCTCGTCGATAGAGAGCAGGACCGACACTTTGCCCTTTGGGCTGCGAAATTCCGCATTCGAGAAGAATTCTTCGTCCAACGGAGCTATGTCGGACGTATCGATCTCCTGATCAGTCATCGTTTCCAGTCGTTCCCAGTTCGTTTCGGAGGTATTTGTAGAATTGTTCCCGCTCATATTTGATCGCACGTCTGAATGATATCACTCGAATTATATCATCCCTCACTTCGGTAAAGATCAAGACAACGACGAGATGACGAAGGAAACCAATGCCTTTCACCCTCACCTCTCCATAATCGAATCGGTCGTCCGCCAGCGTCAACATAGGCCCATCGAACACTTCGGAAGCGTCTGTAAAATCGAGAAAATGCTTGCGGATATTCTCGGCGTTTTTCCTCGAATCCCATTCGAAGTTCATCTCGCTTCAAAAAGAACGACCTTATTCCGCTTGCTCCTCGATCTCGAGTATGTCCCCCGAGGTGAATAGGTACGTTTTCATGTGTTCGTTAAACGCCTCGCTGTTCCGTCGAAGCCATTCGAGACCCATGATCGCGTGCTCGATCTCCTCGTCACGGTTGTGTTCGAGGATCCTGCGGAGCTGTTCATCGGTCGTTTGCTCGGCCCGCTGATTGTACCAGTCGACGGCTTCGAGCTCTTCCTGGACCGATTTGACCGCCCGCGAAAAATCGCGGGCCGCGTCGCTCATTTTTTCGTAGTCCTCATGCCATTCGGCACTGGTTGCCATAGCGGATGCTCCTTGATTCTCTTGTTTTCACGATTTTACCTTGCGGGCATCTCCAACTCAAACGCATCCTGCGTTTTGACGTATCTGAGCAGAACAGGTTAAATTCCAACAGATTCTATTGAAAGGAGACGATTGAATATGTCGGAAGTTTCGTGGGTGCAGCCGGGTTATGAGGGCGTAACGCCATATCTGGTCTGCAAGAATTGTGAGTCGGCCATCGAATTTTACAAGAAGGCCTTCGGTGCCGAGGAGCTGTTTCGCATCGGCCAGCCGGGAATGGTCGGCCATGCGGAAATGAAGATCGGCAAGGCTATATTTATGCTCGCCGACGAACATCCTGAAATGGGAGCATTAAGCCCGGAAACGGTCGGCGGCTCGCCGGCAAGTTTTATGGTGTATGTCGAGGACGTGGACGGCTTTACTAAAAAGGCGGTCGACGCCGGAATGGAGGTCGTGCGTCCGGTCGAGGACCAGTTCTACGGCGACCGCTCGGGCCAGTTCAAAGATCCTTACGGCTACACATGGACCTTTGCCACGCACATCGAGGACGTCGATCCTGACGAAATGAACCGAAGGGCGGCCGAACTTTACGGGGGTTAAGATTATCCCGCCGTTCTAGTGGCAGCGGGAATGGGATTCCCGAAGAAGTTCGACCAGGCTGCTGTCCAATTGAGATGCATCAGTGATAACCCGCATGTGCGAGATGCGGGGCATCGGGCCGGTGAGCTTTGCCTTTTCGGCGGTCTCGTCGAAAGGGCGATCGCCCAGATCGAAGCCGATCCTGAGCTCCTTCGGCTTGATGTTGACGGCCCCGAATTCGCGGTTCTCGAGTATCGACACGTACGTCTTTTTCGGCAGCACGGTAGATGCGGGAAAATTCTTTTTCACGAAATCCATGAGAGCGTCATAGAGTGGACGCATGTCGGCAGCCTTCGCAAACTGATTTTCGAGCAGGTCGTCGGTGGACGCATAAACCGTTTTTCCGCCGTTGGCGTGAATGCCGGCAAGCAGCGAGGCGTTCATGTGGCCAAAGCCGTGCTCGGATTTTAGCCAAGCGATAACCTCATTACGTTTCTTGCTCGGAGCTCCGTCGAGGACCTTCAGCCACGCGGAGAGGTCTTTGCCGGTCTCGCCTTTGAGGCCGTCCATAAATTCTTTTTCAAATTCGCCAGATGTTTTTTGGGGCATAGGATTAGAAGTCAGAAATCAGAAGTCAGAAATCAGAAGCCAGAAATCAGAAGTAAGAAATTAGAAACTAGAAAAACAGTTTCTACCTCCAGATTCCGAGAATTAGGCCGATCACGGCGAAGTATACCGCGATGTAGCCTGAATTTATAAGCACGTGTTTGAGCGATCTTTGTTCGAACAGGCTGATGATGATGTACATGGTGATCGCCCAGATACTTGCCAACAGGCCAGCTGCGACGCCCCACTGCCAGGTTGTTCCGGAAGCACCGAGAAAAAATGCGAGGTTGTAAGACGCCACGTAGGCAAGTAGAAAAGTGAGGCCAAATGTTATGGCCGGGTTCATTTGCTTTAGCTGTTCATCGGTAAGACCGGCCTCTTTTTGCCAGGCTTTGGCGAATAGCAGGGGCGACCACCATAGTCCGCCGATCACGAGGCTCATAACCGCGCAGATCAATACTGCAATGTGATTAATGTATAGGTTTTCCATAGCGGAGTAATGATACGTGCTCCCGCACTTATGTGTATTGGAAAAAATCGACCTATCCGACCGGGATGTAATTCTGGTAGTTCGTGTGGATCTTTGCGTACTGTTCGGGCGTGAAACCTGAGAAGTGCTTGAAATCGTTTATGAAATGGGCCTGGTCGTAAAATCCGCAGTCGACGGCGATATCGCCCCAGTTCGGGGTCGAAGCATCGTCGATGGTTCTAACGGCCTTTTGGAATCGCATTATCTTCAGATATGACTTGGGTGTGACGCCGATCTGGCGGCGAAACATATCTGTAAAATGTCGCTGCGAATAGCCGATCTTTGCGTTCATTCTGGCGATGCTTATGCGGTCGGGGCGCTCGGTCATTTCGGTTACGGCGTAGGACACGCACGGGTCGATGCGGAGCTTTGAAGCGAATCGCTTTAGAAGAAAATTTTCGACCAGGATGAATCGCGTAATGATGTCTTTGGACTCGATCAAACGTTCACGAAGGTCGCTAAAATCATTGCCCCAAATAAGATCGGCATCGACCACACTATTCGCGATCTCCTGCATCGGGAAAGGAAAAAAAGGTGCCGCCATGCCTTTTTTAAACGAGATCACCATCATCGCGGCACCGTTTCCGGACGGAATCGTGATCGGTTCGGTCCTGAGGCCGGATGCCCAGACGTGGTTGCAGGCCTGTATCTCCTTCAGCGAATCGTTGTCATAGATGTGCTGCGGCATGTCGTGAAAATCGATCAGGATCTCGATATCGCCATTGGGCAGGAACCGGTCGACCGTGTGAGCGCGCTCGACGCGTTCGAAGTAGACGAATAACTCGACAAATTGGTTAAGCGGAGAAGTCGGGATGTGTGTCTGCAGGATCATCTCTCGCGACGTTTGATCAGCAGGTCTCGTTTGGTTCGATCTTATCGACTCGGGCAGCGTGGCGGCCGCCTTCGAAATCAGCGGCAAACCATGCTTTTACGATCTTTTCCAGACCGCCTTCCGGTGTGAATCTGGCAGGGAGCGCAAGGACGTTGGCGTCATTGTGTTCACGAGCGAGCCGGGCGATATCCTCGCTCCAGGCCACGGCGGCACGGACCCCTTTTACCTTATTTGCCGCGATCGCCATCCCCGTGCCGGATCCGCAAACAAGCAACCCCTGTTCATATTCTCCGCTGGCGACGGACCTTGCGACCTTCTGTGCAAAATCCGGATAGTCGACCGAATCGTCGGAATACGTACCCATGTCGTCGTATTCAATGCCCAGGCCGTCGAGAGTGCGTTTAACATTTTCTTTTTCCGAAAAACCTGCGTGGTCGGCTCCGAGTGCGATCTTCATATATTCCTCGTGGGATATTAGTCGATTCTAAACCTTTCCAGTCTTTGGGCAAAAGGGGCTGAGAAAAAACGAAGTGGCGACCCGAAAAGACCTAGAGTTCGCAGGTGTGCCCGATTTGTCTGATCACCACGATCTCACGCAGAAACCCTCGTTTTTGTCCCGGGCCGGGACAAGAAAATCGCCATAAGTCGTCTGTTTGGATATAAATACGGCTATTCACCGTGTACCACCTATTTTTCTGATATCGCGATTTTACGTCCCATCATTCCAACTTTGAACTTTGAACCCGAAACCGTCAACTTTGAACTTTCAAACTCCAAAAACCTCTGTTTTTGTCCCGGGCCGGGACAAGAAGTTCGCCGTAACTATCCTAGCATGTGACATTTACAGACTTGTACCTTGTACCACCTGTTTTCTGAAGAGCGTGAGTGTAATACAGTGCCATACACGAACAGTGGTCGGTGGTCAGTGGGCAGGATGACAACGAACAACGAACAACTATCAAACCCATTTTTCAAAGATCAAGGTAGTCTTATTTCAAGTCTCCTAAGACCCCGTACCGCAACAGGCTAGCTTATTTTATTGGCCGAATGGAATACCAAATGTCGCATTTGTCCCATTTGGCGTAAAAGTCCCAGAATGTGCTGCCCGCGAACTACGCGAAAAAGCGCGGATAGAAGACACTATTGCCCGCGAATCACGCGAAGTTACACGGATAAGGAGTAGAGCGGGAATCCCGATTTTAAAATGCGACGAAAACGAGGGAGGCCGATCGACTTAAAAAATCGCCATATTGCAGGTCCGACCCCGCAATCTGTTTGGCCGCCTCTTCAGTCATGCGCACCCTCGGATCTATTATTAACACTTTGGTGTTTAGGCGACGAATATTCGATCAAATTCGCGTTTTATTAGCGCAAAACACTCGCAGGTCGAACGTTCAAGGCGTTGAAAATCGGTAACTCTTATTAGTCCACGTTGGTAGCTTATAGCCCCGGCGCATTGCAAGGCTTTTGCGGCTATGGAAACGGCCGAACGGTGAGTACCGAGTATTGTCGAGATGTCGTCGTGTGTCAGTCGAAATTCTGCTCTACCGGAACGGTCATGAACAAGGAGAAGCCAGCGAGACAGCCTATGTTCGACTGAGTGGCTGCCGTTGCACACCGCCAGCTGCGACGTTTGAACAAGAAGGGCATACACGTAGCGGAGCATCGCCTCCCGAAGTACTGGGTATTCCGAAGGATTGTCCTTAACAGTATTAATGCCTAGCGTCATTGCGGTTCCAGGCACCTCGACGACGGCATGATAGGGCATCCTGTTCACACCAAGGATGGCTGCCACGCCGAATACACCTTTGTTTCCAGTAAGGGCAACTTCCATCATGGAACCGTTTTTAGCGATATAAACTGTGCTGATGACTGCACTCTCGGGAAAATAGAGACAATTTATGCAGTCGCCCGGGTCTGCCAAAAACTGGCCAGCATTTAGCTCTACACGCTTCAGATTGGGTGCAAGCCGTGCCAAGTCACCACTTGACAGAGTGCCCAGCAGAAGATTCTTGACCTCAGAGCGGGGTGAGTCTCTCATGATCAACTCTCTTTTATGGAGAAAAATGGGTCCGGCATATATTTCTATCACAATTGGTGAAAATTCGACAGAAAGTTTTTTTGCGACTAAATAGAATCTCAGAAAAAGTAATTAGTTGACCCTGCACAGAAACAAGCGGCTCCATCCGTAAAATCGGATGTTTGCGACTGCACCGCATGAACCAGGCCTTCGACTAATAACCATTCGACCAAGAGGAGGGACCTATGCCACGAATACTATCCGGAGCTTCAGCAGTAACAACTTTTCTAGCCTGCATCATACTGCTGAGTCCGGCTAATGCAAACGGCCAATTCTGGAAAAAGCTAAAAGAAAAGGTCGACAAGGTTGAAGAAAGAATAACAAAGAAGATCGATCAGAAGGTCGATGACCAAATAGATCAGCAGGTTGATAAGGTGGAGGCCGGTATTGATGACCCGTCAAAGCTTGGTAAGTCGGAAAGCAGCAATGGGGCGGGCGCCAGCGGCACAACGAGTGCAGATCCATCAAACCCGGGACCGGGACAGTTTTTCGCAAGTGCCGCGCCCTGGATAAGCGAGGATTCCAAAGCTGTCGTCAACACTGCAACCTCGAGCGGGCCCGCTATCGTCGTGACGGACGGCACCTCACACACACTTTATTTGTCGGCGTGCAGTGCCCAACCAAACACGCCCGCCGATATCAGGATACTCGGCCGCGCAGCAACCGTGGGTCGGCATTATCACAGTTCGCCAGTATTCAATTCGATCCGAGTCCTCGGCACGACGAGCAACACCTTCTCGAGCCTGGATGCAACCGGGGGATGGGTAGAATTCACATCGATCACGCCCACGCTTTGGAGCGGCAAACTTCATATGAAGTTCAAAGGCTTTGTGATCGGAAAGGGACTGCGGGAGTTCACCTTACAATCACCCTTCCGCGCAAAGGTCACCGAGGCCGGAGCCCACCGGACAATGTGTTCGCAGAACGAGGCTGCGGCAGCATCCGCAAGCTCAGACCTTTCAATCATGGGCAGCGAACCGTATGGAAATACTCCGCCAACTTCATGGGGGCCCGGAGTCGGAAGCTTCGATGCCCGCCTTTCGGATGGGAGGACCTATACGGGTACAGCTGTACTCTTCGAGGATATGAGCGGCCAATTAGGATTAACTCTTTGTTCACGGACCGGCGAAGGCCCCGAAGACCTCAAAGTAGATTTTTACACGCTTCCTGCTGCGAAGGTCTCGAAGCTTCAACCTCGAAGATTCTCGCTCAGATCGAACGACGCGAACGGGGCTATACACGCCATGGCACGCGCGGACAGCGGCTACACTTATCTGCATTCAAGATTCCTGGAAAGCGCAACGATTTCGTTCGAGAATGTTTCGACGGATACGGTCACTGGAAAGATCTCGGCAAGATACCAGGTCTTCAAGGGGTATAACAAACCAGAAATTTTCAGCTTGAGCGCCAATTTCGCGGCGAAAAGACAGGGCCCCGGCGGCGGCTGCCGCTACTAACCGGTTTTAGAGGATGAGAAATATGACAGATCGGACTATTGCGATCACATTTATTCTGTTGCTGGTTCTTGTTTCATTTCCCGCCGAGGTTAGGGGCCAGCCGGGACACGTGTACGTCGGCATCGGGGATCTCCTGGCACGTGATCTTACAGGAGCGTATCGGGGATTGCAGCAGTACGGTGCTAGCAAGGGTGACTTCAACACCGAGATCACCGCGGCCAGAAAACGCTTCTGGGCCCTGTATCCGAATAAACCTGGCTTTGCGAAAGCCAAGTCAGAGCTCGCACAGCTCTTATTTTGGAAGGACTATATCTTTATGGTCGGGCCAATGGTCGAAGGCACGCGTGACCGGAACATCCTGGGCATTTTCGACATGCTGTCGGGTGGAACTAAGATCGACGGCGGCATCCCCGAGGTAAATCGCCCGGCATTCGACCGGTGGGTCTTTGCCGTTCGCCGCGGAATGGGCGCCCGTCGCGACAGCGATATCGTTTTCTTCAACCCGCTTGCATTCCCTGCTGCTCTTGCAGGCTCGGCAAGGGAATACGCCGAATACGTTAAGGTGCGTGATGCTACGGAACTTTGGATGGGACCCCACAGTCCTATCAATTCCAAGGATCCCGCGATGTTTGTGGGTGCCGTTGCCTTCCTCACGGCATCGGGCGGTACGCTCGGTGATTCGGTTCAGGCTGCAACCAAACTTCGAAAAGCGCTCGGCCCGGTACTGTTCGCGCAGGCTGCCGAGAGGTTGCGGAAAACAGCCGGAAGGTTCGGAATGACGCCGCTTTCGTATAGTCAGCTGTTTACAGAGGATTTCCGGCCCGCGCTTCGCAGCAACGCAGCGGACGAGCGCTATGTTCTTGCTATGCTGTTGAACCACGATCCATCCGAGTGGAGCGCAGCCGAAGCCCGCTATCGTGGGTACCTGGCCAAGCACGGCCGTACGAAGGTCGCCGCGATAGCTAAACAACTTCGCGCCGCTTCGAAATCTGCTGACGAAAAGTACATAGCTGATTATTCAGGTGCTGAGTTCGAAAAAGTGGAAGTTTGGCTGGAGCGCTTGCTGAGCGGAAAATCGACTTCTCTTCCCGCTGTTAGTAAACCGATGTTGATAGACGCGACCAACCACGCGCTTGTCAGCGAGACGGAATCGAAGGGCATCATTTCCCAGGTGATCGGAACCGTTAGCAGGACGTCATGGGAGACCGGGTACCCGACGTATCTGGTCATACATTTCAGGGGAGCGAACAACGTGATCGGTTACGTAATGAAATCGGATCGCGACATATTCAAGAAGATCGGTCCCGAAGGCCGAAACCTGATAGGAAAACGGATCGTGATCTTCGGGACGCTCTACAACCTTCAGGACGGGCGCTTCGCCTACACGGCCCGAACACCGGACTCGATCTATGTCGCCACGGCCGCTGACCGGCCCGTCTCGGCGATACCCGAAGGTGTCAGAGGCAATCCGAATAGGGTGTGGCGCCCGCAGCAGCAGGCACCGCCCGACCCCTACCGCGGGTCCCACGAACGCGATGTGAACGAACCTGGCGGCGAAAGCGGTGGTGCAGATAACTCCGCGGCTGGTTGTCCGGGCGGTATTGTAGACGCGGAAACAACGCAGGTTCGCTTGCCGCGATACGTGGCCGGCAGCGCGCCGGACGTGGTATCGCGAAACTCGATGGAGTTCCAGATTGGGTCCGACAATCCAAGATTTCGATCTGAACGCATGATCGTGGAGATCGTCGTAAACCAAAACGGTCGGGCGCTGAGCGTGGAGGTGCCCTCCCAATTTGCCCGGCGATCGCCAGCCAGCAGCGTCAGCGAAGCCTACAGGCGAATGGCGCCGGCACAATTCGAGCCGGGCACCACCCTGGACCGCAAGCCGGCATGTGTAAAGTTCCGAGCCACCGTCTTGCTGCACACTCGCTAGACGTAGCGTTAAATGCCGCTGAGAATTATTGGCCTTTTATGGGAGGAAGAGGGAGATCAGCATCGGAGGGAGAAGAAAAAATGAGGTTGCCAAAAAGAGTATTGTTGCCGAGTCTGCTGCTCTTCGTGAGCAGCGTATTAGCTGGCTGCCAAAATAGTCCCTCAACCAGCTATCAGGAACCATCTATACAAAGCAGTAGGATCTCGCAGCCGGTCACGACACCCGATCCGAATGAGATACGAAAGAGGATAGTACTCTCACAAATGCAGGACCTCGAGATAGAACGGAACACGCTGAGCGAAACAGTCAACGGAAGACGATCTAAGGTGGCAACGCTCGAGGAAAAACTGTACAAGCTGCGAGCGTCCCTGGAAGAGTATAAAGGCGAAATCAAGGCGTACATGATGAATCACATGCTGGCGATCGCGTCGATCGCGGCCGGTCTCGGTGGCGGAGCCGTTGCGCTGGACCCGGACAACGAATTTACCACCGAAGCCAGACAGATAGGCGGGGTCGTCTCCGGGCTCGGCGCCCTCTATGCAGCAGTAAATTACGAGGAGACGATCGAGGTAGCAGATAAATTGATCCAGGCCGACGTAAGGGTCAAAGATTTTAAGAAGCAGATTCTCGAGATTCAGGAGAAGCTTGATTTTGAGTCGAAACAGCTCATCAGCGACGAAGAAAATATCAAGACACTCACAGATCAAATTGCCGAATTTCGTTCGGAGATCTCAAGCCTCCAATAATCTTTTTGGGGCCTTATCTTAGGAGAGAACATGTGTTTACTAGAGTATTTGTTTGAAAACTTAAGAATACATATTCGCAGATCTGGCCGGGTCGTATCGGCCGTGGCCACCGTGGTGTTGCTCCTGACAGTCGGTTATCCCTGCGACGTTTACGGTCAGAAGCGTACCGTTTCCCGGCTGACTCCAAGCAGCTTTTCTACCGAAGGTCTGAACCTGGAAACCGAATTGAAGGCGATATATCTGGGGGACTTCGCTAATGCGCGGCTTGAACGGTCTGACCACATCTTTTTGTCTGCATTGGGCTCATATCTATATGCCTTCGGGAACAGGTGCAAGGCGTATTTACCGAAGAACAGGGTCCAGATGACGAAGCCGGTCTGTGTTAGAGAGCAGTATCAGGTCAATGGGTGGGGCGTGAAGGTTGGGCCCTCAACCTGCGTCGAATACGAACGCAGAGGAACGGGTGTATACGCCGATCGGGCACTGTATTCCGTGCACCAGCGGCTCGATGCGGAAGCGGCCCAGAATATGGTGCGCGACACGTTCGGAGCCTTGCTTGGGCGAGGCGGCGGTAATCCGATGGGGGGTGCAGTTGGGGTCATCGACGCCGCAAACACAGTCGGCAATGACATGACCCGGCTTCTGCAAATTAACTCGTGCTCAAGCGCGGGCCTGAAAAGGTTCCAGGAAAATATGCGGCGATTCGGCGACGGCCTCGCCCCGCTGCGGCTGCCTGGCAATCCCACGCTTACATCCGCCAGCCCGAAACCAACTTCCGCCAAAGTAACCGGCTCAGCGAACTACACGAAACTCGTGGATGACCTGATCGCCGAGAATTCGCGTGGCTGGATGATGAATAGATATTCTCGCGGCAGTGCAACGAACGTAAGGGTGACATCCCGCGATTCATCCGGCCGCCCCGCAATGATCACGAGCGATTACGTATTTTCCGGCTTTAACGGCCGCAGCCGCGGTTCCGTTCGTATCGAATTCAGAAAAGGCTTGCCGCATTGCATGTATTTCTTCGACTATCCAAATACATGTCGGTCGCCAAGTAGAAGAATCGTTACGGCGTTTGAGAATGGCTCTTATTAGAGCCAAGGCGTGAAACAACGCAGGTAAAGAACACATAGAAGGCAGTTATGAAACATACCAGGTTAATTTTGCTTTGCTGTTTCGCTTTGATGTTGTTTACCAGCGCTTGTGAATACGATTTTCCGTTAGCGGCGAAGCAAGGCATATCGATTGATAATTCCGTTGTCGGAACGTGGGAGCGGGGAGAAACTCGAATTAAAATCTCTCGCTATTCCCCGACGGAGTATCAAATCGATTTTTTCAGTGACGATAAAGCTGTCGTTAGAGGATATCCCATTAAGGTTGCTGGCAAAGAACTTGTTCAATTGGCCGCGATTGAAAAAGGCAAGGCGACGAAGTATTTCGTGGTGTCCTACAAATTGCGAAGAGACGAACTGACAATAGAGGCACTTGCTCCCCAAACTAAAGCTAAAAATAGCCTCGAGTTTAGAAAGTTTTTTGTCACGAATGAGACTAATACAAAACTCTTCGCTGAGTTTGGCAGATTCAGAAAGGCAACAACGAATTCAACTACAAATGGAAACCATATAACAACCACTCAAAAACAATTAGATTTCACACTTTGGAATGCTACAAAACGAGGTGACGCTGTCGAAGTCAGAAACCTACTCGAAAAGGGGGCAAATCCTAACATCAGGAACGTCGAAGGAGATACTTTATTAATGATGGCTTCCGAGTACGGCTACCTTCCAATCGTTCAGGCTTTGCTCAAGAAAGGATCAAAGGTTAATGCAAAGAATAATGATGAGGGAACAGCTTTGATGGCGGCTGCCCGTGGAGGAAGCCATGACGTTATCAAACAGTTAATTTTCAATGGAGCGGAGATAGAAGCTGAATCCAAAAATGGCATAACCGCTTTAATTGCAGCCACTCAGCAAGGACATTTCTCCGCTGTAAAAGCCCTGCTTGACGGAGGAGCAGATCCAAATAAGAAAGGCAGTAAAGGAGTAAACGACCAAGGATTTACCGCACTACACGCCGCAGTATTTAACTCAAAGAAGGATGTTATCAACCTACTAATCTCACGAAGGGCGAATGTAGATGTGAGGGATGATCGTGGTGTAACGCCGTTAATGCTAGCTGTCTTGTTGGACAAACTAACCGTGGTCCCGACACTCTTAAACAGTGGAGCGGATATAGATGCAAAAGATCATAGCGATAGAACAGCATTGATTTTTGCGCTCATCCAAAAAAACCCTGATGCTGTTCGATTACTTCTGATGAAGGGTGCCGACGTCGAAAAAACTTTTCGCGAACGCGGCCAGACCCCTTTGATGTTTGCTACGACTGTAGGTCACTTACCAACAGTTCAAGCATTACTAGCGGGACGTGCAAATGTTAATGCAAAAACTAAAACTGGCATGACTGCCTTGATGACGGCTTCAACCAACAATGACCTGTCAATTGTCAGAGCGTTATTGGCAGGCGGTGCAGATGTTAATGCGGAAAATAATGATGGTGTTACTGCTTTAGACCTTGCTTCTTACCAAGGTCATATAAAAGTGGCGGAAGTCCTTCGGCAGGCACAGAGCAAGGTTTCGAACCGCTCCTCGGAAACCGCCGCCTGGTGCCCCCGCAGCGGGGAAGCGATGTGCCGAGCATACATTTACATTTAGTGATGGCGGACGCACCGATGTCGCGATAAAACGTGGCGATCGGATCACGATCAAGGCAAGTGGTTCTGTACGCTTCGGACCCTTTGTGGGCGGGGGCGGACCGGACGGAATCAGCGGATTTCGTCAGTACAACATAGTAAGCAACGCCAATCATGGAGCGCTTCTCGCCCGGATAAATCGCAGCCAGGGATGGCTCCTCATAGGCAAAGGAGGCACGTTTAATTCTTCCTACGACGGCACCCTGGAATTCGCTGTAAACGATCGTGAACCAAGTAACAACTCGGGCGGTTTTACCGTGAATGTAACCGTCTGCAAAGCGCGGTGACCTTAAAGCGTCAGGTTTATTAACGTGACGCGATTGTAAGATGAGGAGGGATTATGGCAAACAATGATCCGACTGATGACTACTATTTCGGAAAGGAAACCGGGGCCGGGACAGGTTTCGCCGGCCATGTGGGCAATTTGGCCCACCAGCAGGAACAGATGGACAAGTGGTGGCGAGCGGAAGCCGAGAGTCGAAATGCAGAGATCAGAAGAGAAAACGAAGAAAAAAGGCGCGTGCGAGAGCAGATGCGTCAAGATAGGACCTCGCAAACAGACAATCGGATCCCAGTCATACCCGGGCCAATGGTCAAGTCGAAGCCCTGGAGCACCGTGATGGCAATTCTTGGCTTCCTGGGCGGCGCGGGATTTATATATGCCCAACCGGACCCGAGTCTAATTGCGGCCACTATCGTTGGCGCTATTACCGGACTTATCTCGGGCCGTTTTTATAAACCGATCCTCGTGATCGGTGTGGCCCTGGTCGTACTCTGGGTACTTTTCTAAGTACAACTTGGATTGTCGAATCCGTTAACACGCAAGGATTTATTAAGGGAGGATTGCTTATGTTAAGAACTGTCTTTTTGTTAGTTTTGGTTTTTTGTTTCTCATTTGAAGGCTTAGCTCAAGCAGGTCAGCCTTTAAAGGAAGTCACTCACGATTCCACGCTCACCGGCAGCGGTAAGGAAGATTCTCCGCTTGGGGTTGCTGATGGCGCCTTGACCAGCTCCAAGCTTGCCACTGACAATACGCCCCAATCTGGACAGGTGCTTGCTTATAGCGGCTTCGGGCTTACTTGGCAAACACCGGCGAATGCTGCTGTCGGTCCCCTTCGCGTAGTAGATGCGGATGGAAACGAGGTTGGTGTGTGGAGCGGCGGTACTATCCGCCATATACCGAGTTTGGATTTATGGATCATGTTTCAGACGAGTAAGGCTGGAGTGACACCTTTCGGCGGCAACTTTACCACATTCCACGAATCGATAGACTGTACCGGTGAGCCGTTTTCTCTGGTCAATCCTAGTTTACTGCCGAGTCCTTTATTTGTTGGTGCAACGAGAGTTGGCGACGATATGTATGTAAACTCGGGCCCCGAACAAATGAAATTTATTCAATCGGCTAAAAATTGGGCGACGAACAACTGTTCTATTCTTCCTATTCCGCCGGGTACAGCCGTACCAGTCATACCTTTTGTGACATTTCCGGTTTCGGACCTTGGCACACCGCCCTTTAGGCTGTCTCGCTGAGTAGGTGAAGATCTTGAGAGGTATTGAACCAACCTGAGAAAAAATCAATTGTCATTTTCAGTTTAGGTAAGGAGAAAAGCGGAAAAACAAAACAGGCTGCCAGTTGGCGCAAAACAAACCAAGGAGGAAAGATGAATTTACGGAATCTAGAAGTCGGTGTTTTACTCAAGCGGTATATGTTCGGTCTTCTGTTAACTTTATTGCCCACCCTATTCGTCATAGGCCAGACCAATCAGATCACCTATTATTTTGCGGGTGAACTGAATGATTCATTCGGCAGTCTCTCTGCGGGAACACCTTTTTGCGGATCATTCACTTATGACGGATCGCAAACTGAGAACCTTTTTCCAGATCCAAATGCACCCTACTACGGGAGCTTCGCCTACACGGAGATCGAGTTGACTATGGACGGTACAACAGTTTCGAAAGCAGGCTATCCAGGGGGACTAACCGTTTACGATCACGGAGAAGGGTATCCAGACATACACGGCACGGGACACACCACTGGATAACCAACGGATCTACTTATACTATATGCCCACAGTCCGTTCGGTGAATTCGGAGGCTTATCGGTTAATGGTTTCAACCTTGTTCTGCAAGATGGGTCTGGACAGGTCTTTGACGGACCGACAATTCTAGCTTCAGGGTTGAGCCTCGATGATTTCACCTCTGGCAACGCCACTCATATCGAACTCAGGGCACAAACAATAATGCCCCCATTTCCTTTCCCGCAATTCGTGATCACGCGAGGAGACCTGTTGGCCCTCGGAATGTCTACTTCGGTTTGTACGGGTAACAGCGCGCCTATCGCAGAGGACCAATTGGTCTCGCTAGACGAAGACGTCTCGCGACAGATAATCTTATCCGCATCTGATTCTGAAAACGATTCACTTACTTTTATGATTACGGGTCAGCCTGCTCACGGAACTTTGAGTGGCACAGCACCGAATTTGATTTACACGCCAAACCTGAATTTCTACGGTTCTGATAGTTTCGAGTTTCAGGTCAACGACGGCGAATTTGATTCGAACATTGCCACTGTATCAATTACGGTCAACTCCGTAAACGACTATCCTGTGATCACCCCTGCAGCTTTGCCTCCGCTGGAGGCCGCAACAGGCACAACAACGGTTATTGCCAATGTGACGGACGTTGATAACGATGTGAATAGTCTCCTCGTGACACCGGCCGCCGTGCCAGCAGGCATTTCGATAACCAACATCACCAATACAAACGGCACGATAACTGCCACGGTATCGGCGGGATGCAGTACTGCGCTCGGAAGTAATACGGTCGTTCTGCAAGTTTCCGATGGCGAATTAACTTCATCGGTTGATCTGGTCGTGAATGTAACAGCAGAAACCGTGCCGCCAGTGATCGACCCGATTCAAGATGTGATTGCATATCTTCCGTTAAATTCGACAGCTACTTCCATGGCGGTCAGTTTCCAGCATCCAACCGCTTCGGATAACTGCACGGCAAACCCGCTCGTTACCACCGACCCGGTCTCCGGCTCAGTCTTTCCGGTTGGAGCTACCATCGTCAACGTAGAAGCAGAGGACGCGAGCGGGAACAAGGCTCAGAGCAGCTTCAAGGTTAGTGTGATTTACAATTTCTCGGGGTTTAGTGAGCCGATCGGAGTCTTCCCTATAGAAAATATCGTTAGAGCGGGCCAATCTATTCCTGTGAAGTTCTCTCTCAGCGGGAACAAAGGAATCGACATCCTTGCACCAGGCTCACCGACCTCCTGGCAAACAAGCTGCGATTATTCTGCCGACACGAGCCTGGTGGAAGAAACCGAGACCGCAGGCAACAGCACTCTGACGTATGATGCCGCCGCAGATGAGTATAAATACATCTGGAAAACGGAAAAATCCTGGGCAGGTCAGTGCCGACAATTGATCGTGACACTTAAAGACGGCACAACGCATTTTGCCAATTTCCAGTTTAGATGAGGACAAAACTGCGGCAAGAGGCTTAAAGCGTCATCGGAAAGAAAAAAAATAAAAGGAGGAATTCTTATGCTAAGAACTTTGTTTTTGTCAGTTTTGGCTTTTTGCTTCTCATTTGATGGCCTGGCTCAAGGAGGTCCGCCGTTAAAGGAAGTTGCTCACGACTCTACGCTCACCGGCACCGGTAAGGAAGATTCCCCACTCGGAATTGCCGATGGCGCCGTAAATAGCTCCAAACTGGCCACGGACAATGCGCCGCAAGCTGGACAGGTCCTCTCTTTCAACGGGACCGGGCTCACTTGGCAGAGTGCGTCCATTTCAACTTCCGGGCCCCTACGTGTTTTGGACAATAACGGGGACGAAGTAGGTGTATTCGATGGCAGTCAAGGGGCAATTCGTTATATGCCGAGCTTAGATGTTTGGGTACGGTTTAATGTCTATGGGCTAGGGGTGAGACCTCATGCTGGGAATTTTATAACAGTGCACGAATCGCCTGACTGCACCGGCGAACCTTACGTTTTGCTCAATCCGCTTACTATTAACGATTTAATTAATTCACACCCTGTGAGGTTTGGAGACACCATCTATGTAGCCTCGAGACCCGAACAAATAAAAAATGTTCAGTCGCAAAAAAATTGGCTGAACAATGCTTGTTTCCTTTTACCTCCTGTACCCCCAGGAGGTATACCTGTTCTGACTATCCACTCGTTTCCAGTTTCGGCGGTGGGCACTCCACCCTTTAGGCTTTCTCGCTGAGTGGGTGAAGATCTTGAGAGGTATTGAACCAACCGAGAAAAAGGAGCGAGTCACTTGTCCATTTTACGTTTAGGGGAGGAGAAAGTCGGAAAGGCGGAAACAGGCGACTACTTTAACGCGAAAAACGGAGTGACAAGTCGTTGATCGCCGAATGCCAACATCTATTCGCGCAAGGGCCGTCCCTGCTGCATGAAACCGAATCGACTCATTCCGGGGCTACTCGAAAATGGCTGGCCGTGCCATCAGGCCTCCAGAGGCTGCGGCGTTTCCGCCGATTAGAACTCACCAAGGAGCCCGAGGGCAGAGCACAGGGAAGGCTGATGCATTGTCGGGCAGTCGCCGGACTGGTTACGGCTGCTGCTGCTGTTCGACTACCAGGGAGCTGAAGAAACTGTCCTGGATCGGCTTTTCCAGAAAGAGCTTGGTGTGCTTTCCGCATCCGAGAAACGATGAGGTCAGCGGGATCATTCTTTTAATGTCGGGCCCGCCATTATTAGGGAGATTGCTCTCGGCAAGAAGCGAGCGCTTTGTCACCCGGCCGTCGCCCTCGACAAACATCGCGGTCCTGACATCCTCCTTCTTGATGTCCGTTCCGGACGATGTCTTTATGTCTTTAGCGTCTGTCAATGTGGTCCAGCGGTCCTTGGACGCGTCATGGATCAGCACGAGGGCGTCGAGCGTTTGTTCGCAGTTGCCGCCATAGGCATACAATTGCACCGGGGAGGATCTTACGGTGACGTTCAGCGCACGGTGAAAGCGTCTGGCTCGGTTAAGTGCCGAAGATTTAAACGCTCTGACCTGCGCAAACGTAAGCTGTGAAACCAGCCCGTCTTCGTAATTGTCCCCGGCCCTGCGCTTTTGGGGCTTGATGTCTTTATTTTTTATAGCGAGCCGTTCGGCATCGCGCAGCTTGCCGAGAAACTTCGGATCCGCGATCGAGCCCCAACCGTACTTGATCCAGTTGTCGACATTGTAGATATCTACATTGATCGGTTTGAGGTTCTCATCCAGAAACCGTGCGGACGTCTGATGAGGGATCAATTGGTATACGGCGGGCGAGGTCATCACGTCCTCGGGCCTGAGATCGTCGATCAGGGGCAGCCTGCGGTTCGCGATGATCGGGTAGCCATTCATGAGGGCGTCCATCGAGTTAAATGACCCCTCGTTGGGCGTTCCGAACATCATGAGCTTGTTCATGTGAGCGGCCCCCGACCAGTTCGGAACTGGCCGACTGGCCGGCAGGGGCGACATGCCATACATCGCAGCATACCGGGCGACGAGTCCGCCCATGGAGTGGGCGATAATATCGAATTTTATTCCCGGTTTTCTCAGGGCCCTTTTGACAGCCGTCATTCGCCGCATCAGCAGGTGAGCGGTTTCCACGTTATCTCGCCGCCAGTCATACGGAAAGACATAGAAGACATCCGTGGCCTGCGGTTTGTCCCATTGGGCCTCGGTATATCCGCGAGCCTCTAGGGCGTCAATGAGGCTCTGATAGACCTCGACGTCGGGAAGGATCGGCAAGACTTCGACAGAACGAATAATATCCTCGACGATCAGGCTGTCGCGGTTTCGTGACAGGATCGGCGAAGTCATAGGAAGCCTGAGATCGTCATCTTTGTCGCGGCGGACGCTGAACCAAACGGTTTTGCCCGTTTTCGGATTTACCAGCTTTGATCCGGAAACACCCGGAATGATGATCACCGGATTTTTACCCGTCGCCTGTCCAAAAGCGCTTCCGAGGAACACGAAGACTGAAAGAAAAGTTATAAAGATCAGTTTCTTAAGCATAAACGGCCTACTTGTTTTGCGATGCAACCCTGCGGTCCCCCTTGTTAGTACGATCGATCGAACAAAAGCAGGCATATGGTTACATTATCGCTCCCAAGTAGCCAATCTCGATGTTTTGTATTGGATAACCTTTGCACGGCATCGGTTGTATCTTATAGAACGCGCAAAAGCTATGCGATAATTATTGCAATAAACGCTATATGGAAATTACCCTTGCGGTTACAGGAGCGTCCGGCACGATCTACGCTCAACGAACGCTGCAGCTGTTAGCGGCCAGCGGCGGCGTCGAAACGGTAAATTTAATTATATCCGGAACGGCCGTAACGGTCGCCCAGGTCGAGATGGGCGTGAAACTGACGGATGCAGGATCGATCAATGCCTGGGTAGGGCTGCCCGCGGATTCCAAACTGATCCGGCATTGGCGGCTCGATAATTTCGCTGCAAAGCCGTCGTCCGGATCGAACAAACAGGCCGGGATGATAATCGTTCCATGCTCGATGGGAACGCTCGGCGCCATAGCTTCGGGAGCCGGAACAAACCTCATCCATCGGGCAGCGGATGTGTGCCTGAAAGAGCGTCGAAAGCTGGTTCTCGTGCCCCGCGAAACGCCATATAATGCGATCCATCTGGAAAACATGCTTAAGCTCGCTCATGCCGGGGCCCAGATCTTGCCGGCAAGCCCGGGATTTTACCATCGGCCAAAATCGATAGACGACCTGGTCGAGCATCTGTGTTTCAGGATATTGGACCAATTCGATATTCCGCATTCGAGCAAGAGCCAGTGGACGGGCGAGGAGGTTGCAAATGACACTTAAGAGCGGATGTCTGGGAGCGGTGGTCATCATGATCGCAACTATCGCATCGGCACAGGAGAGGTATGTAAAACCCGTTGACGAGGCGAAACTCGACCCGAGTTTTGTGGCCTTTCGGGCAAAGCTGATCTCGGCTGCCGAACGGAAAGACGCCGCGTATATCCTTAAGATCATCGATCCGAACATCAAACTTAGTTTTGGCGGCGACGCCGGGGCCGCGACATTCAAGAGCATGTGGCGGATCAATGAGAAGGACACCCGATTTTGGCTAAACTTCCTGCCGGTTATAAAAAATGGCGGCCGGTTTGTCCGCGAGAATGGAAAGCGTATGAACCTGTTTTACGCCCCTTATTCATTCAACGGTTTTCCCGATGATCTTGATGCATTTGAATATGCGATGATCTTCGGAACCAACGTGAACCTGCGCAAAAGCCCATCAATCGACGGTGAGATAGTCGCAAAATTGTCATATAACATCGTAAAGCCCGAATATGTCGATTCCGAACCGAATGCCAGGCCGACATGGGTCAAGCTCGATACTCTGGGCGGACTGACCGGATATGTTCACGTCGATTATGTGCGGAGCCCCATCGACTACCGGGCAGGATTTGAAAAGAAGAGGGGCGTTTGGAAAATGGCGACATTCATTGCCGGTGACTGATATGAGCGATACCGTCGAACGATTTTCCGATCGAGTTGCAAACTATATAAAGTACCGACCCGATTATCCGCGTGAGATCATCGGGCTTCTCAGACGGGAGTGTGGGCTGACGACCGACACGATCGTCGCCGATGTCGGATGCGGGCCCGGAATATCAGCCCAAATGTTTCTCGAGAACGGGAATCGGGTTTTCGGCGTCGAGCCTAATGCGGCAATGCGTGCCGCCGCGGTCGAACAACTCGCCAGGTTCCCGTGGTTCATCCCGGTTGACGGAACGGCCGAAGCCACCACTCTTCCTGCCGACTCGCAGGACATGGTGATCGCCGCCCAGGCATTTCACTGGTTCGATCCGGAAGAAACACGCGCCGAATTTACCCGTATCCTCAAACCGGGCGGGCATATTGTGCTGATGTGGAATGAGCGCCGTCTCGATGCAACACCATTCCTGGTTGAGTATGAAGCGTTCCTGCTCAGGTATGCGCACGACTATGAGAAGGTCCGCCACGAGAACGTCGACAAGCTGAGGCTCGACGAGTTTTTTCCGCATTCGTATAGGTCCGCCGTCTTCGAAAATGTTCAGGACTTCGATTTCGAAGGGCTAAAGGGGCGAATGCTTTCGTCGTCGTACATGCCGGGCGAAACCGAGGCGGTGTTTCCCGCTATGGTCGAAGAACTGAACAAGCTATTTGCCAAACACGCCGAAAACGATAGAATAAAAGTTTTCTATAACACAATTGTTTACTTCTCTCACGTGTGATCTATGTCAGAAATAGCTGAAAAAATCCCCGGAATCCGCACCATAACTGTCGCCCACTCGCCGGACTCGGACGATGCGTTCATGTTTTACGGGCTTGCCACCAATAAGCTGGAAACGAACGGGCTCAAATTCGAGCACACCCTCAAAGACATTCAAACCCTTAACGAAGAGGCCCGTAATGGTGTCTATGATGTGACTGCGATCTCCTTTCACGCGTATGCCTACGTGGCCGACAAATACGCCCTCTTGCCGCATGGTGCCAGCATCGGAGATAAATATGGCCCGATCGTAGTTTCGAAAGACCTTCGCGATGCATCCGAGATCGGCTCGATGAAGATCGCGATCCCCGGCGAACTTACCAGTGCTTATCTGGCTCTCAGGATCTATAACCCCAATTTCGATTATGTCGTTGTGCCCTTTGACGAGATCATCGACGCTGTGCTCGAAGGGGAGGCAGATGCCGGGCTTCTGATCCATGAAGGGCAGCTTTACTATAACCAAATGGGTCTGAACAAGGTGCTGGACCTGGGTGAATGGTGGCATGAAAAAACGGGCCTGCCCTTGCCGATGGGCGGCAACGTGATCCGCCGTGACCTCGGAAAAGATCTGATGACGCGGGTTTCAAAGTGCCTTCACCAGAGCATCGTCTATTCGATGGACCATCGTGAGGACGCCCTCTCTTACGCAATGCAGTTTGCCCGTGACATGCAGCCGGAGCTTGCCGACCGATTCGTCGCGATGTGGGTAAACAACCTCACGCTCGACTACGGCGACCGCGGCCGCGAATCTGTCAGACGGCTGCTGGACGAGGGTCATAGGGCGGGTATAATCCCGCACGCCGTCACGGTCGATTTTGTTGAGTAGCGTAATCGAAATTTCCGCTCCGTCCGAGGCCTCAAGAGGCCGTGTACGGTGGGCAGTGTGCAGAGGGCAGCCGGTTTTTCTAACATTTTGTCCCAGCGTGGGACAGTCAAAATGGCTGTAAATGTTGGAACACAAACGACTTGCGGCCCTGTCCCGCTGTCCCGTACATTTGCCCAAATCATCGCGCCGTAATACATCGTAATACAAGAAGGTAACAAGATAAACGTTGCGTCAGGCGGCAAAGATTCCCAATAAGATCGCGACGAGCGATCCCCCAGCAACGAACAACAACCTAACCATCGACTACGCTACAGGTTGCATCGCCAATCAACGATCCACCATCCACGATCAACGATCCAAACAGCCGTTTTTGTCCCACGCCGGGACACTGAAATCGCCATAACCACTTTATGATGTTCACTTACAGGTTTGTCCCGTGTACCAGCCATTTTCTGGGATTATATCCACGTTCAATCAAATACCGTGCAACGAACAGCGAACAACGAACCACGAACCACGAACCACGATCAACGATCAACGATCAACCATCAACGATCCAAATTATCAAACATCATACACAGCCCAAACTGCGCGGCAAAGCAGGATACTACATGTTGCAGCACTAGTCAATAGTATTAGCACTGCAACAACGATTGCCTTGTATTCAGATTGCAATATCGCGGGACTGTGCAGGAATTGATGTTATAAAGACGGTTTCTCGTTGACGCGGAGTAGAATCCTTGTTGACGACAAAAGATCTAGTTCTTTGACAGGAGAAACCGTTATGACATTTTACATCGGAGTGGATTTTCATCCACATCAGCAGACGCTTTGTTACATAGATAAGCAGACAGGTGCGATGGAGACATTGGACCTGGCTCACGATATGGAGAAGGTTAGGGAGTTCTACTCGTCGCTTCCAGAGCCGGCGGTTATTGGGATCGAGGCATCGAGCCGGGCAATATGGTTCGAGAACATGATCGCGGAGACAGGTCATAAGTTAGTTGTCGGGAATCCGGTTTTGATAAGAAAGAGTGCCCCGTCGAGGCACAAGAACGATCGGCGGGACGCGGAGCATATACTGGACCTGCTGATGTCGGAGAAGTTTCCGGCGATCTGGCGGCGGCCGCGTGAGAGCAGCGAGATAGTCGATGTGCTGCGACTCCGGCACAGGTTGGTGGGCCAGCGAACGCAGGTGTATAACCGGCTGCAGGCTCTGGCTCACAACGTCGGGATGCCGAAATGCTGCATGAGAAGCGTGGCGGTCCAGATAGTGCTTCGGAAGGTGGAGATGAGCGAATCGGGCACATTGTGCCGCGAGCAGCTGTTCTCGATGCTCTGTCACCTGAACGAGAGGGTCGACGAACTCGAGAAGTGGTTAAAGGCCAAGGCCGCAGTCAACAGCCAGGTCCAACTACTCCTCACACAGAAAGGCGTCGGTTACCTAACTGCTCTTACCTTTGTCCACACGGTGGGCGATGTCACACGCTTTGCAAAAGGGCCAAAGGGCGTCACCCATTTCGCCGGGTACGATTCGGTCGAAGATTCGAGCGGGTCGCGAAAACGCTTTGGCCCGATCAGCAAGGCCGGATCTTCACTGCTTCGATTCCAGCTCGGAGCGGCTGCACAAATGGCCATCCGCTCGGACGTGAAGCTGAAAGCTTTTTACAAGCGTTTGGCAAAGAAAAAACCAAAGGCGGTAGCCAAAACAGCCACCGCCCGTCGGCTCCTGGTCAAGCTCTCGATCATGCTGCGGGACAACATCACCGCCGACGAGTTTGACCTGCGTGGACGCACAGTTGGCAATGCTCGCGATATTGCGAGGTCTGAAATGACCGTGAATTGATTGAGCCAGGCCAACCTTCCCGGGCCTCAACATAAGGCGAGGCCCGCGGATGTACGAAACCGTACATCATGGTGCCATGAGAATGCGAGAAACGCATCCTCTTAGTTGCCCGAAGAGATGAATGAGTGAGCCACTAACAAGCCTTACTCGACGGTTCCATTCCACGCGAACCAAACTGAAGAAATGCCTCCGGCGGCCCCTACGCGGGGAGCGGTGGGAGACACTAGTAAGAACATGAAGAATAGATTCATGTCGTCAAACAATTCCCGTCTTCAAATCTTCGCCATCCGCGAAAAGGCGAAGCTCTGCCTTGACACCGGTACCGTCTTTAGAGATGCAATATCACTGAAGTCGACGCCAATGGGAAAGGTACCAATAACGAATGTGTTATCAATCATGCCGTTGGTACTGTGGCGGAGAGAAAACCTCTCACTCGGCCCATCATCATATCCTATGGTCAAGAACTTCCCGTCAGGTTGAAGTAGCGTACGATTCGCAACAAGCCACCCCGCCACGGGCGTGACGAGCTTGCCTCCGTTGCCAAACGCCTGGTCCAAATCGCCGGGCGCGGCATGAGTGGAACCCTTTTCTAGCAGTGAGAGCATCAAACCGGCCGTAAGAAATATTGATATTTTGAAAGTATTGATCTTCATGCCTGTCTCCTAATCAGTCTCGTTTCTGTTACTCCATTCCAACAAAATCCACATTTGCGAGGTTGGTATTTATCTGCATATTACGCGCGATAAAACGATACCGTCTCGACGAAACGGCGACGGTGTAAGATAGGCCGGCGTCGATATTATCAATCGAATAATACCCAAGCGAGCTGGTTGTTGCCGTACGCACGATACCTTGAAGGTCAGTTAGCGAAACGACGGCGTTACGAAGACCGCTGCCGTATGGAGATACTACCCTTCCACTGATGCCCGCGAACTCGGATCTTCCTTCATAACGAAACAAAGCGGAAAGCCCACCGATATAACCGGCCAGCACGATCTTGCCGTCCGATTGAAGTGCGGTCGCGGCTTCGTAAGGATCCCAATTGCCAAGGCTGAAGCTGGCTAAAACCTTGCCACTTGCTCCAAAGGTCAGATCCAGTGAGCCGTTGGTATTGTATCTGGCCAATGCATAGCCGTAGCCGTAGCCGTTCGGGTTTTCCCTTTTAACTCGGCCGGCCACCACGATCCGGCCGTCAGTTTGAATAGCAATATCGGATGAATAGCTGTGGCTGTCTTGGCTGAAAGACGTTATGGCTATACCGCCGGCCCCGAACGTTGGATCGAGCGCACCACTCGGACTGTATCGGACCAAAGTAGAGTTAACGGCGAGACCATCGTAGCTGGATCCTCCGGCGACAATTTTTCCATCCGATTGTATGGCCACCGCCGTTGCTCCCAGTGTGTAACCATCGACGCCTATGGGCGTAGACACTCTGCCATCCGCATCAAATGAAGTGTCGAGCGCGCCGTCCAGGTTATATCTCGCCAGCGCGAATCTGAAATTATGGGGATAGGGAGGGCCATCGTCATGGCTATAACCGGCTGCAACGATCCTGCCGTCCGATTGGATCGCCACCCCAAGCGCAGAACTATGGGTCCCGAAGCGAGTAGTGCTCCCTGAGAAGGAGTTGTCAAGCGAGCCGTCGCTGTTATACCGCAACATTAAAAAATACGTACCGTATTGGTACACGACACTGCCGACGGCCACGATCTTGCCGTCGGATTGAAGCGCGATGGCATTCGCGCCGTGGGTTACGGAACGGAGGTCCGTCATTACCTTCCCACCAATTCCAAAGGTTGGGTCGAGCGAGCCGTCGGCGTTGTATCTCGCTAACAGAACGTAATAATTCTCCGGTTCCTCGCCGGTGCCCGAGTAGTAAAGATTATTCCCACCGGCGGCGACGATCTTGCCGTCTGGCTGAATTATTACCGCATTGGCAAAGGCACTGCCGTTGGGGAAAAGGGTAACGACTTTACCGCCGGAACCGAACGTCAGATCGGGGGTGCCGTCGGCATTGAGTCTCGCGAGGCCAAAGCCGTCATTGGCGCGGTCGTAACCGGTACCGGCGACAACGATTTTGCCATCGGATTGAATCGCAACGGCCCGGGCCGAAACAAAATCAATCCCTGTACTCGGATACGACACCGCCGGAAACGAGAAAATTCCACCGCTGCCAAACGATAGATCAAGGGCACCCGGAGCGGCTTGTGCCGAGATTGTCGTTATCAATGAAAATATGAAAGCGACAGAGAGAAGCATTGCGATTACGGAAACATTGATTTTCATAACGGCCTCACGGAAATTTCTTTGTTCTGGACGCCGGCTGCTGTATAATGCAGGCGAAA
>JBGTIP010000042.1:0-52515 GCA_041745615.1 Pyrinomonadaceae bacterium
CAACTGGGATGCCGGGCTGAGCAAGAACATTCGGTTTGGTGAAACCATGAGACTGCAGCTGCGTGCCGAGGCATTTAATGTGCTGAACTCGCAGGTGCCGTTCTTTGGAGCGGACCTAAACGTCAACAGTGACAGTTTTGGCCGCATTACGACGACCTACAATGCACCGCGTGTTCTGCAGTTCGGTGTAAGGTTCGATTTCTAAAATTCGCAGCAATGCTTTGTTATGCCCGCCGGAGAATATCCCGGCGGGTTTTTTTTCGGCAAAACGATGCTTGGAGCGAGGATGGTTAGGCTATGCGCCGGAGAAATATTGGCGCCCTACCAACGATATACTTCGTACTTCGGGTCCCTATCCAGTTTACGGTCTTGGAAGAAGTTCCAGATCATATCATTGATAAGTTTGTAGCGTTTCCCGTAGTCATGCGTATGATCCTTGATCTCATGCAGCTCGACATAAAATCCGCGAGAACCCAGCATGCGGCGAGTTTCCCGCAGGTCGGCAACGGGAAAGAGAGGATCTTTTGTTCCCACTATCAGCGAGATCGGTATTTTTCGCCTGGCACGGTCAACGATCACGCTATGTTCCGGTTCAAGCGCACCGGCGTGAATGGCCGCGGCGGCAAAATACTCCGATTCCATCAGTGCAAGACAAAGACCAACTATGGCCCCGCCGGAGTGGCCGAAAAGGTACACACGCCGAGGGTCGATCGAGTGTTTTGCCTTTAACGCCTCGACCATCTCATAAATAAATTCCGGTGCGTCATCGGGGATTCGCCAGTTTTGCGAATCCAGGGCGTTCGGGCCGGCGATGATTATGCCATGAGCTTTCGCAAACTCCCGCCAGCGACTAACCGGCATCATTCCGCTGTCACCCGAGCCGTGCAGCACCACTATGAGAGGAGAGGGTGTTGCCCTATCCGATTTTTCCGGCACAAAAATATGATAAGTTCTGTTCTTACTCTGGGATTTTATCGTCTCCCTCCTGATCACATCAGCCTGCACGGCACTGACGGCCGCGAAAAATACAAGACAAATAAGTGTTAATGAGTACTTCATTTTGAGGCCAGGTATCGTTTCTATCAGAAGCCTTAGAGATGCGAATTTGCAAAATAGTTGTAAAAGTTGTCCTCCCGTTTTTCTTACACTCCTTTCAACGGCAAAGACGCGGCTTATTTTATTGGTCGTGAGATCAGTGGGAAGGGCGGATGAGAGAAGTTTATTAATGTTGCCAATATAAGCGCAGATATTTGAAAAGAGTCTATGTTGTCCAAATTATTGGAGTTTTGTCCATAATATTCATTCAAATCGCCGATAGGAGCTCCTTTTCTCATCAGCGTCTACTGCCTTTATCTAACTACAAGACAGCAGGTTAGGAGCTTCATCGCGACCGTCAGAGATGGATGGCACTCAAATTGCACGATTTCTTATAGGCAGATACTGCTAATTATTGCATTTAATGCGATTCAGTAATTCAACTTCCACCTGAATTGTCTGAGTATTTGGGTTTTGTTCCCTGGGGTTCGGCCTTGACTTGGCTCCCTTTGTTGTCTTCCCATCGACTCACTTGACAGATTTATACGGGTATTTTTTGTGCACTTTATAAGTGAAATAAAAATTTAGGAGGAAAGATGAGGAAGTTTACAAAAATCTTACTGGTCGGCTTTGCCATATTTTTAGCACAGGCGACTATCTTCGCGCAGACTCCCACAGGAAGTTTGGTCGGAACTGTATCGGGGCCTGACGGTGTTATACCCGGTGCAACTGTCCAGGTCACCTATGACCTGACTGGCAGAACGGTTACCGCGACGACCGGCAGCAACGGAGATTTTGCGTTTGCCCAACTCGAGCCGGGATCGTACACGGTCTCGATTTCCGCTCCGGGCTTCGCGTCTTTTACAGCAAGAGAAGTTAGAGTTGAGGTAGGTCGCGAATACAACATATCACCTTCACTTGGCGTCGGCGGCATCGAGGCGGAGGTGACGGTGGTTGCTGGGGCCGACATCGTTACATCAACGAGCGGACAGGTCAGCAGTACGATCAGCACACAGCAGATTCTTTCATTCCCTCTGCTTACGCGTAATCCGATGGACTTGGTGACTTCACAGGCAGGGGTAACCAGCAGTCCCGGCAACCAGCCTTCCATCAACGGAATGCGAACCTCGCTGACAAACATAACTCGGGACTGAATCAGTATCAATGACCCGTTTATCCGCTCGAACGCAACGGCTTTTGCCCCCGGCAGGCCTAATGTGGATGACACCAGTGAGATCACGATCGTAACCGGAGTTCAGGAATCAGATCTGGGCGGCGGGGCCCAGATCCAGGTCATCACTCCACGCGGAACATCGGAATACCACGGAGCCCTGCATGCCTATAACCGCAATTCCGCTTTTGCCGCCAACAATTTCTTTAGTAACAAAGAAGGCACCCCTATTTCTTACCGAAACCGAAATCAATTTGGTGGAAAGATCGGCGGCCCGATCCCGATTCCCAGAGTAGGGGAAGGCGGCAAATATCTCTGGAGAGACAAAGTCTTTGGTTTTTTTGCCTATGACGGCATCAGAGACCCCAATTCAGTGCGCTACACTCGCACCATTTTGACCCCTACAGCAAGGAACGGAGAGTTTAGATTTCCTCGCGCCACAGCTGGAGACCCGATCAACAGCGGCGGGATATCTTGCCCGACAGGCGCCGCGGGCAGCCAGTGCACGATTACGAATATCCTGCAGTTTGCACAAAACGTTGGATTTCAGGGGATCCCTTCAGCCATCAATCCGATCAGTCAAAGCCGTTTACTCGACCCCATGCCGGCTCAAGGCAATTTTACCGGGGGGGACGGGCTGAACTCAACCGGTTATGCATTCAACAGGGGTTTCAATCAGGTAATGGATACATACACGGCCAGGATCGACATCGATCCGACGCAGAAGGATGGGATCAGCTTTGTTTACAGCTGGAACTTAGATGACTTTCTACGCCCGGATGTCGACATCACCGGGTATAGCCCGAGCCCTGACGTAACCCAATATTCTGAAAATATGCAGTATTCAATTGCATACAGGCGTTCGATCACCTCCAACTTTGTGAATGAATTCCGTTTTGGCCGCTTCACAAACGAGGTTCCTTTTGCCCGTGTCAGCCCCTATCCTGAATTTTCCATTCACGGCGCGGGTGTAGCCACGGTCACAAGTACGGCCTTATTGGGGGGGCTGATGACCAATCCGGAAAATGTATTCCTGGACCAGGGACGCAATAATGCGGTTACGACCTTTGCGGATAACGCCACGCTTATCCTGGGCAGGCATACCCTGCGTTTTGGAGGTATCTATCAGAAATATGAAGTGGATTCATATAACGACGTTGCCATCCGCCCAGTCTATAGACTTGGAAACACCAATGTCAGCCCAGAAACCAGCACGTTATTCACGCAGAACCACTTCGCCAACGTCGGCGGGGCAGGAAGCATTATCGACTCCGCCTTTCTTGGCAGAGCAAACGGATTGCTGGCTATAATGGCTGGTCTCGTCAATCTTTCTCAAGTCGGATTCAATATGCAGGATATCAATACCGGGTATGCGAGAGGAACGAGGCAATTGGGTCCTTATAGAAATTGGAACCACGCGCTCTATGTCACTGACAGGTGGCAGATCAGACCCGGCCTGACATTGAATTTTGGCGTGCGTTGGGAAATGTTCCCTGCACTGAGAATTGATAATGGTCTGGCTCTTGAGGTTCTGATCGACGATCCCAAGAATCCGCTGGCATCTTTGATGAGCGGAAATGGACGATATGGCGTAGTCGGCACAAATGCCGGCAAGGAATACAGGTACTACAAAACCGACTGGAACAATTTTGGCCCTTCAGTTGGAATAGCCTGGACACCGAATTTTTCAAGCGGTATCGCCGGGAAGCTTCTAGGACGTGAAGGCAAATCGGTTATTCGTGCAGGATACAACCAATCCTACGCCAACGACCAGATCATTACCGCGTTGGTCAATTCGATCAGCGGGAACATCGGGCTTGGGCGGCAGATAATCTCCGCGATCGGCCCGGCTGGGAATACCCAGCTAAATCTGCGTCTCGGCCAAACTGTAGAAATTCCCCTTCCCGCGGCGCCCGATCCGAACAGAACGTTTCTACAAAACAATACTGCGGGACAGGGCTTTTTCGGGCTTGCCGGAGCAATAGATCCTAACTTGCAGGTTCCGATGGTCAGGTCGTATAGCTTTGGTATTCAGCGGGAATTGCCGTGGGATATGGTAGTCGAAGCACGTTATGTGGGGACCAGCAGCAATAACCTGCTGAGAAACTCCAATTTCAATGAGATCGATGTCGTCGGCAATGGGTTTTTGGCTGATTTTAGGCGAGCTCAGGCAAATCTGGCTTTGACGGGCACCACTGCCTTTTGTGATCCGGGGACAGTTGCCGGCTGCCAGGCCCTGACGCTCTTCCGAAGCGGAGCGATCGGAACCGGTCCGCTGGTAGTTGGAACATCCCTGCCGGCTGGGACGTTCAATACTCAACTTCGCAATGGAGCGGTGGCTGACCTGGCTCACTCTTTTGTTACACTTAACCTGAACAATCATCCGACCCTGGCCGATCCGAACAGAACTCCGTTCGTTAAGTTTTACCCAAATCCCAATACCGGGACCATTAACCTCATGCTCAATGATGCACGATATAATTATAATTCATTGCAGCTTGAGCTTCGGCGCCGGTTTACACACGGACTTCTGATGGGTGCGAATTACACTTTCTCAAAGAACCTGACAAATGGACAGGGGATTGCACAGAATGTGAACGAAACCTATCTGCAGCGTGATAACAAGGGGCTTGATTATCAACGTGCCGACAGTGATATTACCCACATCTTTAACCTCAATGCTCTTTACCAGCTGCCGTTTGGCAGGGGTAAGGCATTTTGGAACACAGGCAGGGCGCTCAATCTGCTTGTCGGCGGCTGGGAGCTTTCAGGCATAGCCCAAATTCGATCGGGACAGCCTATCTCGTTCGTGGATGCCCGCGGCACACTGAATCGCAGCGCGTTCTCCGGCCTGCAAACGGCGAACAGCACCCTGTCACCGGCCCAGATACGCAGCCTGATGGGCGTATTTGAGCAGGATGGAAATTTTTACTGGATAAATCCTTCCATTATCCGTTCAACCGGACAGGCGTCACAGGGTTATATTCATCCGTCAAATCAGAACACGGCGTTTGACGGCCAGGTGTTTTTCAATCTTGATCCTGGCTCTACATCAGGCCTCCCCCGTGCGATCGTTGATGGGCCCGGATTCTGGAATGTCAATATGGCACTCATGAAGAACTTCAATTTCACTGAAACTCTGAAGGTTCAGTTGAGGATGGAGGCATTCAATGTGTTCAACAATGTGAATTTCCAGAATAATGCCCAGTACGCGGGAATTAACTCTACTACTTTTGGACGAATCACATCGGCAGCAGCACCGCGAATCATGCAATTTGCTTTCCGATTTGAGTTCTAATCGAGTTGAACGGAAAACTCATCAGGCTGTCTGGAGATCCACTTCAGGCAGCCTCTTTTTGTTTAATGAAGATCAACAGACATCAATGATTGGTGTGTCCAAAATATTGGAGTTTTGTACAAAAAAATCGTGGATTTGCTTCGATGGGGACCACGGCCCTTAACTGTTTCAAACCCGTATCTGAACTTAAATCAACCCGTTAAGGGCCTGACACCTTCCCACTGTAATTTTGGCACCAAACTTGCCTAAAACGTGCGGCAACCTCAAGGTCATTTTCTATAATTTATTCGTCCGACGCGTTCGTACGTGTGCATATTGGGACTGCTTTCGACTATTCCCCCAATTGCCCGAATGCCTCCCGTCCGTTTATATTTTTTGCACTTTTTGTAAGTGATATTCTGATCTAGATTAGGAGGAAAGATGAGAAAGTTTACAAATGTTCTGATGGTCGGTCTGACGCTTCTGTTGCTGCAGGTGGCCGTTCAGGCTCAGACCACGGGTTCCATTTCGGGCGCGGTCACCGATCCCAACGGTGCATTCGTCCCCGGTGCGAACATCGTTATAAAAGGCGAGGGAGGACAAGAGTTCAGGGCCGTCACAAATGCTGGCGGAACATACTCGATCCCCGCTATTCAAAACGGCACCTACTCGGTTTCGGTTTCCGTGACCGGATTTAAGACATCGACCGTGACCGACGTAAAGGTCGACGTAGGCACGCCCAGAACCGTCGACGTTCGCCTTGAACTCGGCGACGTAGGTGAGATCGTAGAGATCACCGGCGGAGCCGAGATCCTGCAGGCACAGACTGCGACAGTCGGCAGCTCCGTGACGGGGCGGCAGATCCAGGAAACACCGATCGCATCGCGCGATGCTCTTGATCTCGTGACGTTAATGCCGGGAACCAATACGGTAGGGGCCCCACGACGGTCGTCGATCAATGGCCTTCCAAAGGGTTCGATCAGCATCACGATCGACGGAGTCGACGTTCAGGACAATCTTTTACGTTCGAGCGATGGATTCTTCACCTATGTTCGCCCGCGTGTTGATGCGATCGAGGAAGTAACTGTCTCTACGGCTGCATCGGGTGCTGAAACGGGCGGCGATGGGGCGGTGCAGATCAAATTCGTTACCAAGCGGGGAACGAATGACTATAACGGCAGTGCGTTTTACCAGCGTCGGCATGAAAGCATGAACGCGAACTACTGGTACAACAACCGCAACAATCTCGCCCGTGACATCCTTCGCCTTCAGCAATACGGAGCGAGCTTTGGCGGCCCGATCCCATTCCTGGGATTCGGCGAGGACGCAAAGGTTTTTAATTCCGGAAAGGGCAAGCGATATTTCTTCGTCAATTACGAGGAATTTCGTCTGCCGGATTCACTGTCGAGAACGCGCTCGATCTTGACACCTGCAGCTCAGCAGGGAATTTTTACGTACCTAGCTCCTACGAACTCGTCGACGCAAAATTCGCAGTTCTGTACGCCTGAGCCGGGAACGAGCCAGATGCGCTGCTCAAGAAACATCTACGATGTTGCGGCCATAGGAGGCGGGCTAAATACTCCGGATCCGACCATCGCAGCGGTTTTTGCCCGTATAAGATCAGCAGTGGGCACTGAAGGAACGATCACCCCCGTCTCCGGAGCCACCACGCTGACCAACGAAAACTATAATTTTTCACCGAAGGGCAGTTCGCTGCGAAAGTTTCTTGCTACGAGATTCGATTTTAATATTACCAAGAAACACAGCTTGGAATTCGTTATGAATCGTCAGGACTTCGGCGGCACAAAGGATTTTCTCAACAGCATGGACGAGCGCTTTCCGGGATTTCCGTTCTATAATCAGCAGTCCAAACGAAACTCGTATACCGTTGCCGCTCGTTCGACGCTCGGCCAGTCGGTGGTAAATGAGTTTCGTGTCGCCATGAGTCGCGGATTTTCTGAGTTTGCCCCCACCATCCAAGTCAGCGACTTTGATTACACCCAGGGATATCTGCTGGCGATCAATACGGCGGGAGGCGCCACGACCCCGTATTCCAGAAGTTCCTACAGCGCCCGTACCTCGCCGACAGACGATATAACCAATTCATTAACGTGGGTAAAGGGAACCCATACCATGAATTTCGGCGGACAGTGGAAACGAATTAGATTGATCGATATTGCCCGGCCGCGTCTCGTGCCGACGATCAGCTTTGGGATCGACTCGAGCAATACCAACCCGGCTGAGACTGCCCTGAGGGCCGCTTTCAGTAACGCTACGCTCCCGGGTGCTACAACTGCCCAGCTCGATGCCGCCCGCGCTTTATGGGCAACGCTTACCGGGCATATTGTCGGGTACGCAGGAACCGCATATTTGGAAGCCTCGGGAAACTACGTCCTCAACGGAAATCAGACGAGAACTGATGAACAGAAGACCTACGGGCTATTCGCACAGGATAGCTGGAAGGTGCGGCCAAACTTCACGCTGACGTACGGCCTCAGATGGCAGCCGCAGGGCGGTTACGTTATTACGAGTGCTAACTACGGCAGATTGAACAGCTTTGCGGATGTATATGGCCTTTCGGGCCTTGGCAATTTGTTCAAACCCGGCACGCTGACGGGCGTTGTACCGACTGTCGTCGGTATGCAGCCCGGTGAGCAAGCGTATCCTGACGATAATAATAATTTAGCTCCGTCATTCGGATTTGTTTGGAGTCCGAATTTTGGAAAGGGCATGCTTGCAAGTATGTTCGGCGGCGACGGTAAGGCCGTCATCCGCGGCGGATATTCCAAATCGTTCGTTCGTGAAGGGACTGCCCTGATCGGAAGCCTTTTAGGTGCTAACCCCGGCGGCAACCTGCCGGCTTCGCGAACGCTTGGTTTAGGCAATGTGACGATCGGTACTTATTTGCGGGATGCGAATAATCCCAATTTGGTCGCCCCGTCGCCGTGTCCGAGCCTGCCGTGTGCTTCGCCGAATTTTTCGGCGGTACCATCGTTCCCTATCACACTTACAACCGCGACAAGCGCCAATGCTTTTGACCCTAACCTAAAGACGGGCTCGGTCCACTCATTCACGTTCGGGTACCAGCGTGAACTCGATCGCAACACGGTCATCGAGTTTCGATACGTGGGCAACCGCGGCGTTGACCTTTTCCGGCAGCATAACATCAATGAACTAAATGTTATTGAGAATGGTGTGCTGGCTGAATACAAGCTCGCTCAGCAGAACCTGGCAGCTAATGTCCTGGCTAACCGCTGCCAGACGGGAGTAACCGCTGCTAACTGTCAATACAACATAGCGTATTTTGGGCCGGGAACGGGCACGAACCCTCTTCCTATCACGGTTGCTTATTTACTGGGACAAAATGCTGCTGCAGCTCAGAATCCCGCGATCTACGGAAATGCGAATTTCCGCAGCACGACTTTTACGACGGCGTTGAATCCGAATGCCGCTAATCCAATTAGTTGGGGAGCAAGTTTGGAAGGACTGGCGGCAAGAAGAGCAAATGCTCTGGCTGCCGGTCTTCCTTCGAACTTCTTTTTCGTAAATCCGACGGTCGCCACGGCAGGTGCTTTTGTTCTAGATAACAGTGCGAAAAGCTGGTATGACGCCGGAACGATCGAGGTTCGTCGCCGCATGTCTAATGGGCTGCGGATGGGAGCGAGCTATACATTCGCAAAGGCACAGTCGGACTCTTACCAGTCAAACAGTGACAACTTTGCGGATTACACTCACCGCCCGGGCGGACAGGAACTTTCGAAGGGAGTGGCTGTTTTCGATATCCGGCATTCGTTCAAATTGGATGCAACGTACGACCTGCCATTTGGCAGGGGCCGTACGTTCTTCGGAAATTCCAGCAACTGGGTCAATGCGATCGTCGGGGGCTTCTCGCTCGCGCCGGTTCTGCGTTGGCAGAGCGGTTCGCCGATCCAGATCGGCAACGCCCAGCTGGTGGGGATGACCGTTGACGAGCTGCAGAAGGCTGTCAAGATCCGAAAGGAAGCTGGTGAAGTATATTGGCTTCCGGACGACATCATCCTCAATTCACGGCGAGCGTTCGGAACGACTATCCAATCAGAGACCGGCTATGGCACGCTGGGAGCTCCGGAAGGAAGGTTCCTTGCACCGGCAGGATACGGCAATTGCCTACAGGGCTTTGGCGGCGAATGCGGTTTCAGAAACCTGGTCATTTACGGGCCGAGCTTCTTTAAACTCGATGCCAGCCTTGCGAAGGCGATCCCGATCGGTGAAAGGCGAAGCCTCGAGCTTAGGATCACCTCGCTGGATGTACTCAACAGCCCGAACTTCCGCGTAGGCGGTTGGGGAGCGGATGTTGTTACTTCAGGCTGCTGCACCGCGACATTCGGACAGCTCTTATCCGGCTCGGCATACAGGGACGTTTCGACAACGAACGATCCCGGCGGCCGGCTGATCGATCTGATGATCCGTCTCAAGTTCTAACTTGAGCGGTTATTGATCTGCTGGGGCGTTGTCAAGCGATTGGCAACGCCCATTTTTGTCTACTCGAATTAAGGAATATATTTGGGTATCTGTTTGCGGATGATAAGGAATCCGCAAACCAAGGAATTTATGAAAGTTGTAAGAGGATCTATATTTTTGTTGCTCATGATCTCTGTCGCCGGACCGATGAGCCTCGTGTCCGCGCAGAATTTGACCTCCGATCAAATATTTGAGAAACATATCGAATCGATTGGGTCAAAGGAAAAGCGTCTCGGGTTGAAAGCTCTATTCGCTGCTGGTTCAGGAGAGTTCGAATCGAAGAGGCCACTGATAAAGGGGGGAGGGAAAGCCGTCGTCGTATCTGATGCTGAGAACCTCTATTATTTAATGGGCCTGAATTCTAACGATTATCCGTTCGAAAAGGTCGGGATGTTCGGGAATAAGATCAGTCTTCCGTTTATCAGCGCGGGGAGCAGATCGCTTCTGGGATCGTTCCTCAACGAACATCCCAAGGTCCTGACCGATAGCTTATTTAGCGGCAGCATGTCACTTCGCTGGATGACCAACGTCGCAGGAAATAAAAAGCTCAGAATGAAATCGGCAGGGATGAAAAAGGTTGACGGACGTCAATTACGAGCTGTCGATGTCCAGTCTTCGACCAAAGGCCCTGACGACTTTAAGATCCGGCTTTTCTTTGATGCTGAGAATTTTCGGCATGTTCGCACTGAGTACCGGCGTGAGATCCAGGTCGAGCGCATTGTTTTTGGCCAGCAAAATCAGCAGGCCAGCTCTCGACTCGACCTTACCGAAGAGTTTTCGGATTTCAAAGAAGTGGACGGATTGACCTTGCCTTATCACTACAAAGTGACGTTTTCGTCAAACAGCAACGCTGTTATGCACGAAAATTCATGGACTATTCGGGTGGTGCAATATTACATAAACCCGAATCTGGCAGCCGATTTCTTTACTTTTGACACAAAAGATTGAGTATTGAGCTATCAATTGCCCATGGTCCAGAGCTGAAAAACCTTAAAACACATGAGATATGGGTGGACGATGATCGGAGTTAAAAATCTCTTATTGGTTTTGGTCGTAGTGTCTCTTTCAGGAGGCTTCTGTTTTGCACAAGTATCGGGCGGGCTGAATGAAACCACTAACTCGAACATGGGCGGCAATCACTATATTGTGGGGACCGTTTTCTGGCCTACGGGTAAACCCATAAACACGAGGATGCGGCTTAAACTCGTTTCTGTAACTCGCGGCGAGGTCCTTGCGACGACCGATGACAGCGGAAGATTTGTTTTTAGCCGGGTCGGGGTTGGAAGCTATTCGATCGTGATCGACCGGGAGGAGGAGTTTGAATCGGTCACGCAATTTATCGATGTCGAACCTAATCGAACGTCCCAAACATACTCGGTTTCTATCCGCCTTTCCGATAGATCAAAGCCGAGTGTCAAACCTGGCGTGATCGATACCAAAACCGCAAGTGTTCCGAAGCGTGCCCTTGAGTTATACGAAAGGGCAGCTAAACTGTCTGCCGAAAAAGATCATAAAGGTGCGATAGAGCAGCTTCGTCTCGCGGTTGCGGAGCACGAGAACTACGCGGATGCGTATAACGAATTGGGTGTTCAATACATGCGGATCAACGAGATCCAAAAGGCGGCCGATGCTCTCGATGCTGCGCTGAAAATAAAGGCGGATGCGTTCGAACCCCTGCTTAACAAGGGCATCGCCTTTTTTCGGCTCGCACGATACGGCGACGCTGAGGCTTCGCTTCGAAGTGCGATCGGGGTGAAAAAAGACTCGGCCCTGGCGCACTATTATCTTGGCAGGTGTTTGACCAGCCTGGAGCGATTTGACGATGCAGAGAAAGAGTTGAATACGGCGATCACGCTGGGGGATGGCGAGATGAACGAGGCCCACCGGATGTTGGCCAATTTATTCATTTCTAAGGGTGATGATCGGCGTGCTGTTGACGAACTCGAACTGTATCTTAGCTTGGTACCTAAGGCTCCTGATGCGGCCCGTTTGCGGGAGGTTATTCGCCAGTTGAAGGAGCCGAGGCCGATCCGGCGCAATTAAGAGCGATCCGGAACCACCTTATCGTTAAGAGATGTCGAGCAACCAGATCGGCCGCTCTTTTTTTGTATCACCGGTGACGATATACTGGGTTGGCCAACCTAGTCGAATGTCAGTTCCTCTCAAAAATGTCACAGACCGCTTACCTTTGAGCCTCGCTGCCGGCGATCTTGTTGATCGTGCGGTGCGGTTTTACAGGAAATACTTTTGGACATTCGTTTTGATCGCTGCTCCGCCAATATTGGTGGGAACGGTGATCTCGGTATTGTGGACCGTGCTTGGCCGGCAGGTCTTTTATGTCAGCGCCGACAGTCTTTCTTTCGAGAATACAGTCTACTTCCTGTTTCTCTGGTTGGGCACCATTGTGATCTGGCTGGTGGAAACCATTGCGACGCTTGTCGTAATGGGCGGGGCGTCGAGAAATTTCATTCGCCATTTACTATTTGGCGAGGCCATAACCTTTAGGGAAACATACACTAACGCCGGAAAGCGGTTTTTCTCGCTATTGTCGGCAGCGGTGCTGATCACGTTCTTGGTGGGGACTATGGGTGTAGTGATCTTCTACTTCGGAGTGTTTCTGGCCGCCATTGTGATCCTGGGAATTGCATACTTATTTTCTTCGCTGCCTTCGTTAGTCGTTGCATTATCGATCATTGCGGGGATGGCCGTGGCTATCTCGGCGATCTGGCTATTTTTTCTTGCGGCATCGCGTTTAGCTTATGTACCTCAGGTCATTATGGTCGAGGGGCTCGGCGTCTTTTCCGCGATAGGCAGGAGCGCCACGCTTGCCCGGGGCAATATGCGGTCCCTTGTGGTCCTGTTTGCTTTCACAACGGTCGCGACCTATTCTGCACTTGCCATTCTGTACGTCCCGCTGGCTTGGTATGCATCTGCTAACGGCGTCGAGCTTTTGCCGTTCGACGCAGGCATCACCCCGGCATGGTATGAGGTAGCCAGCAATTTAATATGGCAGATCAGCCTGATCGTACTTTCACCGGTGTGGATGGTAGGTCTGTGCCTGCTTTACGTTAACAGCAGGGTCCGAAATGAGGGTTACGATATCGAACTAATGGCCGCCGCACGGCTCGGCGACATACCGGAGGTGCCGACAACATATCTTAATCCGCTACAGCCGGCGTTATCGTCGCAAATAGCGGTTCCCCGCGTCGAGGCAGCAGTTGCGGCTCCGAAGCGACGGAGCACATTAGGATTGCTGGATGATCAATAGAGTGAAATTCTTATTCTCATTTGTGCGAAACGGCCTGAGTAGATGGCCGATCGGCTTGCTATTGGCGGTTTTGGCGGGAACGGTCGGAGCCGCGGACGTTGCGGAATATCATGCCCGAGTTGAAGCGGCGTTAGCCAATGTATCGGAACTGCGCAGCCTGGAGGAAGCCTCTGAATCGTCGAGCGATCTCGATAGCCGATTGATCAGCGAGATCCGCCGCAATGTTCCGGCGTCGGAAACAATAGATCTTCCGGCTTCCTCGGTTGAGACCAGTAACGAATGGCTCCACCAGTCGCTTGATGTCATCGAATCGACTGATGACCGTGAAAGCCGATTAACACAGATCAACGCCCTCGAAGAACGTCTTTCAACGATCGATCAACAACTAACGCAGTTACAAAATGCCGGTCGGACTGACGGCTCAAAAGATGAGCACAAGCGAAAGATCGCCGAGATACTGAGACGGCAGGAATACCAGCCGCCGCAGGAAAAAGGCGAGAGCCTTTTTCAGCAATGGGTGCGTCGGTTTAGCGATTGGCTGGCGAGCGTTTTCCCGCGAGTGCCGGCGTTTTCGGAGTCCTCACCGGGTGCGGGAAATCTCACAATGGTCCTGCAGATCGTCGTCGTAGTGCTCCTAATCGCTCTATTAGGGTTTTTGGTTTATAAAATTGCTCCGATGATCTCGTACCGGTTTGGCAGAAAAGAAAAAAGGGTCAAGGGAGACCGTGTCATTCTCGGCGAGAGGATCGCTGAGAATATTTCCGGCAAAGACCTTTTTGGCGAGGCGGAGGGGCTGGCCCGGGAGGGTAATGTGCGGGAAGCGATCCGTAAAGGATATATCGCCCTTCTGTGCGAACTTGGCGATCGAAAGCTTGTTCGGCTGGCCCGGCATAAGACCAACCGCGATTATCTCCGAGACGTAAAGGTGGACCCGGCGCTTCACAAGCACATGATCGGATTGACCGGTTCGTACGAGCAAAATTGGTACGGGCTGCGAAGTGTAGGCGTCGAAGAATGGGATGAATTCCGGGCCAGATATCACGCCACAGTTGGAAAGGACGGAAATAAGTAGGAATGCGGCAAAAACTCTTTATTCTTATCGTCTTGTTCGGTTTGCTGGCTGTTCTTGCCGTGTTGAACGCAATATCGTACGCTCCTGCCGAAAAGGTGCCCGACGCGGAGTCGATGCCGTTGAGGTCGACCTTTAATGCGGGTTCCACAGGGCTCCAGGCCTATTACACGCTGCTTCAAGAAACCGGGCACGAGGTCATGAGGTGGCAGACGGCACCGGCCGGACTTTTGACGGCAGGGGCTCAGAGACCGGGCATTTTCGTTGTTGCCGGAACCATGCGAAAGAACCTCAATGCCGGAGAATCGGCTGATCTGCTGCGATGGGTTGCGGACGGAGGCGTTCTGGTTTTGATCGACCGCGAGCCGCCGGCCGAGTTGCTATTCACAACGTCAAACTGGCAGCTAGAGTCAAGTTACGAGTTCGATCCCGGCATTTTCGAAGCCGATCCCGCCGACCCGGTTACAATGACGAGCGGGATCGCGGCCTCTAAGCCCGTTCAGCCCTCAGTACTAACTCATGATATCAATGCCGTGCAGCCATCGTCCTTTGCCGGATCAATTGAGATCTCGCGCTTTGGAATGGATCATTATGATCCAGAGACTCCTGGCCCTTCCGGCGATCTGATCGACGTTGCGACCCCCTCCGAAGGATCGCCGTTCATTCATATATCTTCCGGAGGTAAAAATCTATTGGTTGACGCTCCTTACGGGGCCGGAAAGATCGTCGTCCTGACCGATCCGTTCATCGTGGCGAATGGAGGTATCTCGCTGGCCGATAATGCCGTACTTGCTATAAATCTTGTTCGGCAAGGCCAGGGGACGATAGCTTTTGACGAATATCATCAGGGTTACGGTGCCGATTCCAATCGTTTCCTGCAGTTCTTTGCCGGTACCCCCGTCGTAGCCATTTTTCTGCAGATAGCGCTTCTGATCGGGTTGGTCTTTTTCTCTAAGAGTCGGCGATTTGCGCGGCCGGTACCTGAACCCGAGCCGGACAGGCTGTCGAAGCTGGAATATGTGGCAGCGATGGCCGAACTCCAGCGACGCACGAAAGCTTACGATCTGGCCATCGAGAATATATATAGTGAGTTTCGCAGGCGAGCCGCAAGGGCTTTGGGTTTAGACAATACGACAGCCTCAACAGCTGAATTGGCGGCACGGATAGCCGAGCGAATAGGAACTGACCGCTATGATATCGAGGCTACATTGCTAAAATGTGAAGATATAATCCGGGGTGAGGCGACCAATCGAAGTGAAACGCTTGGATTAACGAAAGAGATCAGGGAGATCGAAGCAAAACTCGGACTGTCACGTGCTCGCCGGTCAACGGGTTCCTAATGGCAACTTACGCTCTCATAATACTTATCCTTGTTTTCTTTATTACGAGCGTAGTGGGCGTGGTTACGGGAAGCAATTCCCTTATAGCGGTGCCTGTAATGTTCCAGTTTGGAATCGAGCCGCGTGTGGCGATCGCAACGAATATGTTCGCGCTCGTTTTTATGTCGGTTGGGGGAACGATCCCTTTTCTTCGCCGCGGGACCATCGATGTTAAGAAACTGACTCCGCTCATCGTGATCACGATCGTAAGCTCTGCCCTCGGTGCACTGATCGTAGGAGTTATGAGCAGCGGGGGACTTAGGCTTATCGTTTCGTTATCGATGATCGCGGTTGCGCTCTTTACGCTGCTTCGTCCCGGGGCCGGTGTTGAGGCGGGCGGAAACGGGAGGTATACAGTCCCGATCGTCTATGCACTGACCTTTGCTCTTGGCGTTTATGGGGGGCTATTCAGCGGAGGTTACGTGACGATACTCACGGCCGTTTTCGTCGGAATTTACGGTATGCAGTACAGTGAGGCGGTCGGCTCGACCAAGCTTATCAACGTGTTTTCGTCGGCGATTGCAACGGCGATTTTTATGTGGCAAGGTTTAGTGGATTATAAACTCGGCCTGATGCTCGGAGCGGCGATGTTCGCTGGAGCATATGTCGGGGCTCACTTCGCCACAAAGCTCAATGATCTCTGGCTTCGAAGAATTTTTCTATCTACCGTATTTTTACTAGCGATTAAAACGCTTTACGATCTTCTACAACTCTAAAAGACCTAACAATGCTGACCCAAACACCAAACACCGTTGCCCACATACTTAACGAACTGCGAAAGATCGTGGTTGGCCAGGACGAGGTGATCGAACAGATCCTCGTTGCGATCCTGGCGGAAGGGCACGCCCTCATCGAGGGTGTTCCCGGAACGGCCAAAACGCTGACCGTCAAAACCCTGGCGCATATCATCGGAGCAGGGTATTCGCGAATACAGTTTACTCCCGACCTGATGCCATCAGACATTACGGGCACGAACGTCTTTAATATGCAGACGTCGCAATTCAACCTTCGGCATGGGCCGATCTTCACCGATATACTTCTTGCCGATGAGATAAACAGGACGCCGCCCAAGACACAGGCCGCGCTTCTCGAAGCAATGGAAGAGCGTCAGGCTACCATCGATGGCGAGCGGTACCCTTTATCACCGATGTTCACGGTTCTTGCAACGGAAAATCCGATCGAATACGAAGGCACGTACCCGCTGCCGGAAGCCCAGCTCGACCGGTTCCTGATGAAAATACTGATCGATTATCCCGAAGCGGCTGACGAGGAAGAGATCGTTGCCAGATGGGACGCCGGTTTCAATTCCCGGCGGCTGCAGGATGTGGGCGTCGGTCAGCTTCCGGACCCCACGGCGATTATGAAATGCCGAAATGAGGTCCGAAGTATCAGGATGGAGTCGGGGGTGCAGAAATATGTTGTTGAGATCGTCAGAAAGACCAGAAGCCATCCGACGATCCTCTACGGTGCGAGCCCGAGGGCGTCGGTTGCACTCCTGTTATGTGCAAAGGCCCTGGCCGCGATCCGCGGGCGGGATTTTCCAACACCGGATGATATTCGGGACCTCGCCCGGCCCGTTCTCAGGCACAGGCTCGCGCTCCGGGCCGAGGCAGAGCTTGACGGTGCCACGGCCGATGCAGTTATCTCAGATATTCTAAAAACAGTGGAAGTGCCTAGATAGGTCTCGCTTGTATATCAGAGATTTGAATCCGAGTCTTTGGAGCTGCTATTAGACGTGCCCGCGGAGGGATCGGGTTTATCCGCCGGCGGCTTGGCCGGTGTTTTGACTGGCTTCGGAGGTGGTGTCGCCATAGGCTTTGGAGTTGCAGCACCCTCAGGGTTTGGCTGGACTGCAGTATTCGCGGCCGGTGTCCTGGGTGTCGGTGACGCGCTCGGAGCGGTATCCGGATTCACCGGGACCGGCACAAGAATGACGCCGCCGTCCGGAGGCATGAATTGGCTGCCGGTCGTCGGATCGATCGTATAGACCTGCCCGCCCGGTGGAACGTATCCCAGCGGCGGTACCTGAGAGTTTAAAGGCGAGCCCGGCGGGGGCACACCGCCATTCGCCCAGGCATTATACCCGTCGCCGCCAGGGAGGTCGCTTTGCATCTGCTGCATCGCTGAGGCCGCGATTATCTCGGCATCGGTTAAGGCCGGCATTCTGGCCAGACTTTCTTCCTGAGCACCGGTCGCTGGGCCGATAGGCTGCACCGGGAGACTGCCAACATCAGCGGCCTGCAGCTGGGCCGTGGGGTCCGTCTGACGCACGGAAGTCGCGTAGATCAAAGCAACGGCTAGCAGGGAAATGCCGGCAACGACAACAAATGCGGTCTGCCAGACGCTTCTCCCCCCGGCCGCCGCGGCCTTAGACGACAGCTTGCCATCAACGGCGGACAAGAGAAGTTCGAGATCTTCGCTAAAAGCTTCCGCAGTTTGATAACGATGGTTCGGATCGCCGGCTATCGCCGTCAACACGATCGGCTCGATGTCCGCATGCAGATCTTGTCGAAAGGCCGACAATGGTGCAGGCGGCTCGCTATTTTGTTTGGCGAGCACCTCGGCCGCTGTCGAACCATCGAACGGAACAACTCCGCTAAGTGCCTGATACAGCACCACTCCAAGGGAGTAGACGTCAGATCGCTCGTCCGCGGCGGGGAAGGCATTGCACTGCTCGGGAGCGAGATATCTCGGGTCGGCATCTCGAGGCACCGATAAGGGGTCACTTCCAAAACCGAAAACCTTCACCTCGGCGTCTCCGTCTTCCGGGCTGTTGACGTAGATTGAACGGGGATCAAGCCTGCCGTGAACGATCTTCTTTCCATGGGCCGCCGTCAGGGCCTGGGCAACTTGCCTTGCGATACTGAGGGCCCGCTTTTCTTCTAGTGTTCCGCTGGCCATGAGGTCAGACAACGAACTGCCCTCAATCTCCTCAAAGACTGCGTAGGTGATCCCTCTGGCATCCGTTCCGAAGTCGTTGATCTTCAGGATATGGGGGTGTGATAAGGCTGACGCACTCCGGGCCTCATTGATGAAGGTCTTCACCCAGCGGCTGTCGATGGCGAGAGCAGGCGAGAGTATTCTAAGAGCGACGGGGCGATCCAGCACCTCGTGCTTGCCTAGGTAGAGATCGCCAGACTCATGCTCCGAGATCAGACTCTCAACGCGATATTTGTCCGCTATTAATTTTCCGATCAAATCATCTATCATCAGTTATTAGAACGCTTGCGGCCAATGTAAGTTGCAAGTAAAAAGGCATTTAAATGACCGCGCATGGGCACACCCCATTCTACCGAAAAACAGAAATGCGGGTGAAGCTTTTTCCAGCCTCACCCGCGAATATCTAATTCCGTACTCGATTAAAGCTTAACGAATACGATCAGAAGTGCGAAAAGCACGAGTGATTCGATAAGTGCCAGGGCGATGATCATCATCGTCTGGACGGTTCCGGCTGCACCGGGATTGCGGGCAGCACCCTCGGCAGCACGTGAACCGACCAATCCCTGGCCGATGCCCGCTAGGCCGGCAGCCAGGCCGAAGCCGATACCACCGCCAATTGCTTTGGCAGCACTGACCGTAGATTCATTATCGGCGGCCCCCGCTTGTGCCATTGCTGCCACAGACATCATGGCGATCGCCAAAGTGGCAAATACGACATATTTCAATTTTTTCATTTCTTATCTCCTTTTTTGTTATTTAAGAAGACTGTCGATTTTCAACGTCACGGCCGGCTGCTGGTATTATTTCGCCTCACTTCCGGTATGCGCACGGATTTTATACTCCGTAGAGTCCGCGGCTCCTGATGCGTGCGGGCATATCTGCTATAAAACGCCGAAATGTTTCGCTGCTCTTCGCTAGTCTTAAATTGTCAATAAATTCACCTCAGGTGAAACTTTTTACGCCAATGCGTGCACGGCCGCGGGTTCGCCCTTTTCGTCCTGTGCATGATGTTCGTCAATTTCATGGTCGGCATCATGGTGCGTGACTTCGCCGATGTAGATCATTGAAAGCAATGTGAAGACAAATGCCTGAACAAATGCCACGAAAAAACCGAGCAACGTTATCGCAAGCGGTACGAGAAAATGTGTGAACGGCGGATAAAGATTTGTGATCTGCAGGAACACCTGTTCGTCCGCAAAAATATTAGCGAAAAGACGCACGCCGAGTGTAAAGGGCCTGATCGCATTACTTATGATCTCGATGAAAAAGATCAGTATCGTGATCGGCAGCATAAGGGCAGGGAGCTTTGGCCCGGTGAAATGCTTAATGTGGCCAAAGAGCCCATTTTCGCTGATGCCCACATAGTTGTAATAGATAAATGAGGTAATACCGAGAGCAAATGTCACATTTACAGATGCTGTCGGGGACATGAACATCGGGAATTGCCCCATCAGGTTCGATACCAGGATCAGAATGGCAAAGGTTGCGACTATCGGAAAATGCCGAAATCCTTTCTCCCCGATGATGCTCGTGATCATGTCCTTGATGGCGAGAAAACCGGCTTCAAGCGTAAGCTGGCCGGGCTTCGGATCTTCGTCGGAAAGCTTGCCCTTTAAAAGATTTACGATTATCACGGTCAGGATACACGCGATCACGAACATTATCGTCCACCAAGGGATCGCATTTTCAACCGTATAGGGACCGAAGACCTTTTCGGCGGTCGTGCCAAAATTCGCGAATAACGCGTCCCATCTCGGCTTTGTATATGCAATCTGAAACTGATGGACCGGTTCCCCAAAATAGTGGTTTATAAACTGTGAGATCAAAGGGACGTGATGACCGCCGCCTTCTGCAAATAAGAGCATTCTGAAATTCCTCTACAAAGAACTTGTAATAATATTCTTGAGACCCTGAACAACTACCGCGATGGCAAATGCCGATAGCCCGGCGATCACAGCCGCGATCGGGACGGCACCCGTCAAATAGATCGCCAGCAGGACCGCTCCAATGGCCACATATCGCAATATGTACTTTGCCGCGAGCAGTGACGTTGTCGATGCTGCCCTATTATCAAACAATGCCCGCGTCGATCGCTCGAGCCAGAAATAATTGACGACAGACAGTATTCCGCCTGTCAGCACCCCGGCTCCGACTCCGCGGCCCCCGAAGGTAAATCCGGCGATCGTTCCCGAGACGATCAGAACGATCATCACGATCACGATCCCTCGGTTAGAGATCAAGGTCGCCGTGCTTTCGGTTGTCAAAGGATCAAAATCCTCACCCATTGCCAAACCTACATTTTACAACCCTAATGACTATTCTCAAAACCCGCAATACTATTCGTCATCCTTATCCGACAACATCAAAGGACGCACATCAGGGCCGTCATCCTTTGGGGGAAAGATCCGTGACGTTATGCGAAAAAACTGGAGAAATCCGATCACCGACCCCAACACTATGCCACCAACGATACCCCACGGCGACGTCCCAAGAAGCAGGTCGGCGAGCCAGCCCAGGAAAAGCGTGAATGCGACCGAACCGAAGAATGCGATCCCGGCTGACCAGGCCAACCCGGTTTGTCGTATGGATTCAGTCTGAGTCGCGGGAAAATAGGGGATCGGGGTGAACGGGTCTTCGGCCGGCAGGGGATCCTGCCATCCCGCGTCGGGGCCATCCGATCCGAACGGCGGCGGCTGTTGGGTAAAAGGCGACGCAAGCGGAGCCCCGGTATAAGGGTCAAAAACGTGAGGAGCTGCCCCCTGGGCGGCGGGCTCGATCGGCCTATCTCTGTCAGGAACCGGTTGACGGGCCCCGAACTCCTCCGTCGGTCGCTCGGTCGGATCGGCCGCCGGAGCAAGTGTATTCGCGTCGGTGTCGAGCGTATGGCGAACGGCCGCTGGTTCGTATTCGGCCGACATCTCGTTTTCGGGCGGATCTTGTTCCATTTGCTTAATCAGAAATGATGACAGTTTCAGATGGCGATTTCAATTCATAAACAGTTCCCCGCCAGGTAATACGTTTTGAAATAAGGGCAGCGAGAGAGTTGAAAAGAAAAAGGGCGGGTGTGAGCAGCCAAAATGTACATTGAGGTAGTCGCTGCCGTTTAAGGGCCTTAGCGTGTTGGGGAAGGGCCAATCGAACGGCAGTAAGCCGAAGCCATGCCTTGGCTATGCTGAAGATGGCCACTGCAGCCAGAGTAAATGCCGCGGCGATACGGGTGACTACTCCGTCCGAGACAATCAACAGGAGAAGGGCAGTCGTCATTACCAAAACAAAAAGACTCGAACCGATGAGCGAGGCGAGCCAGAGATTCGGGGCATAAACCCGCGTGATCTTCATCTGCCGTGTGGTAAATTCCAGCATTTCGGAAAAAGTGCAATCGCCTATCGAGGCCGTTAGGGCTTTGGGGACAAATACGATCGGCATGTCAGCCTCCTTCATCGCACGGGTTACTACGAAGTCATCCGAGAGCGTTCCCCTCCATTTATCAATAATTCTTAGGCGGTCGAAGATCTCACGACGAATAGCCATCGACCCGCCCCAGCAGAAATTCGTGGTCGTTTTTGGCCCGAGAGCCGATGCGATCGAAGCGTTCCATGATGAACGCAGTTCGGAAGCAAATGTTGGATTCCCGGATATAAACCAACGGTAACCTGTCGTGGCCCCATTCTCCGGGTTTTCCAAAGGGGCCACCAAACTTCGCAGCCAATCTTTGCCAGGACGTACGTCCGAGTCAACAAAAGCGAACACTGCTGTGCGTTCGTCAGCAGCCTCAACTGCAGAACGGAGATTTTCGACTTTCTGGCTCATTCCGACAGCTTTTGGTGCGATGATCAACCTTGAATTTGGGCCAAGATACTTTCTGATCACAGGGATAGCCGGGTCATTAGCGTCGTCTCCGACAAAAATGATCTGGAAGTGGGGATAGATCTGTTCGGTAAGGGCTACCAGGTTGTCTTCGAGCCCTTCGTCGATCCCCCGAAATGGAGCAATTAGCGTAACGAAAGGAGCGACGTCCGATATTGGCCGATCAATTTCGGCGCGAAAAAACTTTAAATACTCCACGCCGCCGCGAAAGGACTTAAAACTCAGCCAAACGAGGGTCGCAGCAAGAAAATAAAAGATGGGGATCAATCAAGCACCTCGCTCCCTAATGGACCGTTTGCCGAGAAGTAACTCATGTTCTGTCGCCCGGTCCCGCTTCACGTTTCGCTGATATCGCTTCAAAGAAATTTGAAAGATATTCCATCGTCCTTGTGACGGCTCCGCGATTTTCATTCATTACGGCAAGAGCGTTTGCTCCCAACAATCGCCGCTTTTCATGATCGGAGAGCAGATCGCTTAAGTGTGCGGCAAGCTTTACTGAGGCGTCTTTGTGGGCCACGCTGTCGATTTGGACAAGCGCCTCCCTCGCAGTGAACTCGCTGACCGCGGCCTCAAAGTTTGCAGTGTATGGCCCGATCAGGATCGCCCGTCCGGCCGCCGCCGGTTCGAAGATGCTTTGTCCCCCATGAGGGATCAAGCTGCCTCCGACGAACACAACCTCCGCAAGCGGATAAGCAGCCCTCAACTCGCCAATGCTATCAAGAAGGATGACCTCCGCTGTTTTGTCGCGGTCAGAGGGCTTTTCGGTGCGCCGCACCCACGAAAAGCCGGTTTGTTTTAATATCTCGGCAACTTCGGCGAAACGCTCGGGATGTCGAGGAGCGATCAAAAGGCGAGGTAATCTGGCGGGTGATGATTTCCAAATCTCTTTGAAGGCTTCAAGTATCCAGTTTTCCTCGGGCGAATGTGTGCTTGCGGCGATAATGAGCGGTGCATCGGTCGAGATGCCAAATCGACGGCGGAGGTTTTCGGTCAGTTCGCTTTCCGTATCGGCAAGTCGATGATCGAACTTGATGTTTCCGGTTACCTTCACGCGGCTGCCCCGCAAGCCGAGCGACATGATTCGCGTCGCGTCGGCGTTCTCCTGCATCAATGCCCGATCGAGATATGACAGGACGCGATGCATAAAACCGGGTATGTAGCTAAATCGTTCGAATGAGCGCTGGGAAAGCCGGCCGTTAACGATCGCTATCCTGGCGTGGCTTTTACTGGTTTCCCGGAGGAAGTTAAACCAGATCTCAGTTTCAACCAGCAGGACCATCGAGGGAGAAATTCGCCTGAGCGTTCTCCTTACAGTGAATTTCCAGTCGAATGGAAAATAAAAAACGAGATCGGCCGTATCAGAAAAGACCGACTGGGCGAGTTTTTGTCCGGTAGAGGTTGTCGTGGAGACGACGATGGCAAAATCGGGATACATTTCGCGGATGGCCTGTACGAGAGGGCGGGCCGCATTGGTTTCGCCGACAGATACGCAGTGAATCCATACGACGGGACGGCCTTGCGAATCGAATTTGGGCAAGAACCCCAAGCGCTGCGTGAGTCCACCTGCGTACTTACCGTTAAATAAGGCATCAAAGGCAAATCGCGGCAAAAGCACGATAAACCCGATCGTCAACAATATACTGTAAAGGAAAAACATTCGAGGTCCTGCAAACTCCCGCTCGATGGCGGGCTGCGAGTGTTCTCAAATGGTCTGATGCAGAAGATGCACCCGTCCTATTTGACCCGTTCCATATACCGGGATTCGGTAGGATTCACCTTTATCCGCTCGCCTTCGACGATAAAGGGCGGTACTTGTAGAGTAACGCCGTTCTCGAGAGTCGCAGGTTTATTGGAATTAGATGCAGTTGCACCCTTTAACACAGGCTCTGTGCTGGTCACAGTAAGTTCCATCGATGCCGGCAAGGCAACCCCGATCGGAGTTCCGTTGTAAAACTCGACTTCGATTGTAAGGTTCGGCATCAACCATTGAGCGGCGTCACCAAGTTCCTCTTCGGTCAATGCCACCTGTTCGTATGTCTCGTTATTCATAAAATGGTGGTGAGAACCATCGGAATAAAGATAGTCCATTTTATGCTGCTCCAGAGTCACCTTGTCCAGAGTATCGTTGGAACGGAAACGGTGCTCGAAGGAATTACCCGTCAAAAGGTTTCGCAGGCGGGTTTGAACCATTGCCCGAAGATTCCCGGGCGTGTGATGATGAAATTCCATCACCTTTACGGGCGTGCCCTCAAAGAGGATCACCATACCCTTTCTGATATCGTTTGCAGAGATTGCCATAGAAGCCGATCGGTCTCCTTTCTTAAAAAGCGTCGAGCGAAGGAAATAGTCTAAATTTGAAAAATTAAATTGTCGAGAGCATCCATTAGCTTAGCTGCCCTTCTTAAACGGCAGGGGCGGTGGTTCCTCACCTTCTTTTGGCGATTCCTTATTGATCGAAGCGTAAATTGAAACTATCTGGTCGATCCACTCTTTTGCCTCAGCGTTTGACGGGTCGAGCTTGACCGCACGCCTGTAATCGCCAAGTGCGGAAGCGTATTGGCGTGCTTCCGTTAGAAGGCTCGCACGCTGGAAGAATGCCGCGGCGAGGGCCCGTTTCGCCTCGGAATCCGTAGGTTTCGCCCGCAATGTTTTTTCTGCCACCATGACCGCTGCATCTACTTTGCCGGTATCGACCGGATCGCCGGCCTGGCTCCATCGTGACTTCGGAGCCGAGGCAGCGGGGTCAGACCGCTGCATTTCCGGCCCGTGAGCGATAGCAGTCTGCAGCTTCTCGGGCGTTTGGTTAGCAGACGGCGAATTTACATTTTGAGCCACCGGGGTTCCCGAGCTGGAACATCCGAGAGCGAGGGCTGCAAATACAGTAATGGAAAGTATCTTCATTTGTTATCAATATATGGCCTGGCCTGGACTATGTATATACGACTGTTCATTATACCCCATTCGATGTCCTGTTCCTCCTTCCCGCCGAAGACTCGTTTAATATTCACCCCGGCCCGGGCCAGGCTTCTCGCTTGAAGATCAGTGAGAACCCGCTTGTTTCCACTGGCACATTTATCGACAGTTTCCTTCAAGTCCCCGCGTTCGTCAAAAGCCAAAGCGTTTTCCTGCTGCGAGAGCGTCATTACAACGACGGAATTAGAGCGGGGATTGAAAAGGATCTGCTCCGGAATGCCGGTATTGCTAACGACTTTCGAGTTATGCCCGCAAACGGCACTTATGTATACTGCATTTCGGTTGCCGTCATCGAACGGGTCTTTCGTGATCATCACACCGCCCTTTTCCATATCAATGCCGACCTGAATAAGGGCGGACATATAAACATCGCTTTGACTGACGTAATTTCGGACGCGTGCCTCGTAACCGTCAAAGTTCCACAATGACGACCACACCTTCTTCACTCCTTCGATAAGCTTATTCTCGTCGATGACATTGGGCACACTCGAATACAGCCCCGCACCGCTGAATCTTGGCAGATCTTCCGCATTCGAGGAACTGCGGATGAAAACCGGCTTCCCAAGAAGCTGTTTTTTCCAACGGCTGAGTATCTCGGCCCGGAGTTGGGGGTCAAACTCTCCTTTCTGTATTGATTCGCGAAATTCCTCAAGTTTTTGCCTCCTGAAACGGGGGTTGTGGACAAACTCGTAATCATCCATAAGATCTTCGATCACATCGTCAAGATCGTTGTCCTTCATGAATTTGTCGTACCAGTGATATGGCACAGCAAACCCGTCCGGAACGGTGATTCCGGGTATTCGGTTGTTCAACATCTCGCCAAGGTTTGCAGATTTAGCGCCGTAGGCGATGCTGTCCTTTTTTCGCATCTCCCGCAGGCCGGCGATCTTTTTGACATCGAGGTTCGATGGCGGTATCTGCTGATCCGGCGACACGAAGGAGTTCCTTAGATCGTCGAGGTTCGCAGGTGTCAGCTTATAGTCCGTCAAGGTTGCTTCTAACCTGAAAACGAAGGTGTGGTATTCGCGAAAAAGCTTGTCCGCATCCTTGATATAGACATTCGGGATGTTCCATCCCTTCGCCAGGATATTTATGTGCGAGAGGGGTGAAGACGGTTTCGCTATAATTATGCCCCGGACCGGAGGGAGCGTGATCGGCAGCTCTTTCAGGACGAGAATCTCGTTATCACCTATTTCGACCGTATCGTCGAGCTTGTCGATAATGTGGATGCGCCCTACCGCGGTCCCGGGATTTAGGGCAAGAAACTCCTGATTTCGGTTGATCTCATCCTGAAGGACACGGTCGAGACCGATGGAGGCCGTAGCGTCCTCCTGTCGAAGTGAATTTGGTTTGTAATAAACCTTTTCAAAGAACGACCCCTTGATGACCGCATTAGCCGCTTTAATTAGCTCGGCTGACGCCATATCGCCTTCCCACAGTTCCCACGTGAACTTGTCCACGGTGGATTGCCAGGCGATCGTGCCCACCAAGAATCGGCGGTCCTGGTCAATATATATCGGCTTGAAAACGTCGGCACCGCGAGGCACAAGATAGGTGGCAAGCAGAAAATCCTTATGAAAACGAAATTTCTGAGAATTTACATAATAAATCTTGTTCTTGGCCCGGCGATCAATGACAAACATTACATGCGGCAAAGCGAACCGTGTTCCCTGATGAAAGGAGCGTGCGATTTGGTCAAATTCCGGGCGATCGGAGATCGCCGGTAAAGAATTTTTCTGCGAGCCGAGGCTGGCAATTGCAGACTTCTTCCGGTCAATTGGAGGCGAGGGTTCCCTGACGCCTTGAGCATGGGAACCGGGCGTCAGGACAAATCCAGAAGTGACTAGAAACAAGATAAAAATAAATCGCCTGCAAATTCTCATAATAATTTATTTCAAAAGGGTGCCCCCTAACACAAGAGCCGCGATCGAAAAATAGAGCACTATACCGGTTACATCTACCAGCGTTGCAACAAATGGAGCTGACGATGTGGCCGGGTCAAGGCCTAGTCGACGCATGGCAAACGGAATCATTGAACCAGTGACGGTACCCCAAAGTACGATGCTGATTAACGACAAAAAGATCGTCAAGGCCACGAGGGGCCAGTACTCGGAGTAGTTAAAAAGCCCCAATTTCTGCCAAAGGGCTATGCGAATGAAGCCGATCGTTCCCAGAACCAATCCAAGTGAAAAACCTGAGAGAACCTCTCTCCGCATTACATACCACCAGTCTCGAAGGGTAAGCTCCTTTAGAGCCATCGCCCGTATTATCAGCGTTGCGGCCTGTGAGCCTGAATTGCCTCCGGAAGAAATTATTAGTGGTATAAAGAGCGCCAGAACCACTGCCTTTTCTATCTCTTCCTCGAAATGCCCCATAGCAGAAGCAGTGAGCATCTCCCCGAGAAAGAGGATCACAAGCCAGCCGGCCCGCTTTTTGATCATCGTGAGAAAAGGAGTTTCAACGTAGGGCAGATCTAACGCTTCAAGTCCGCCAAACTTCTGAATATCTTCCGTTGCTTCCCTTTCGGCTACGTCCAGAATGTCATCAGCAGTGACTACGCCGATCAAATGCCCGTAAGAATCTGTAACTGGTAAAGCAGGAAGGTCGGCTTCTGCAAAAACCACTACCGCGTCCTCCTGCCGATCCGTAGCCTTAAGGGCTATGAATCGATTGTTCATCAGTTCCGTCACAGTGGCCTCGAGCGGTGCCAGGAGAAAGGAACGCATTCGAATATCGTCGATCAAAACTCCCGCCTCATCATTTACATACGCCATCGTGAGAGTCTCGGAATCTTTCCCGTTCTTTCTTATGTGCTCCAGAACTTCCTTTACAGTCCAGGACGGATGAACGGAAATATAGTGAGGTGTCATCAGACGGCCGACACTGTCTTCAGGGTATCCTAAAAGCATCAGAGCCTTTCGTCGTTCATCTGCCGACAACAAACCCAGTAGTCGTTTAGTGACCGCAGCGGGAAGTTCACCGAAAAGCCGTGTACGGTCATCATCCGCCATTTCATCTAGTATTGCGGCGACATCGTCCCCAGCTAAGGACTCGATCAGGTTACTCTGCTCGTCGTAGGCCAGATATTCAAAAACGTCTGCAGCAACTTCAGGGGGCAGACTCCGAAAGACAATTGCACGATCAGGAAAATCATCTGAAGAGATGAGTGATGCGATATCGGAAGGCGGGAGTTTCTCGAGCAGCAGGCGGACCTCTTTCAGGTCACGATCGCGCACCGCTTTCTCTAATTTGGTGTTGAGTGGTTCCACAAAAGTCTCTTAGCCGGATGACGAGGGATCGCTACTTTAGACCGTCCATCTTAGGCTATCTGAACTTACCGTATTTTCTGATCTCTGATTGTAATTAGTTAAGACGCGCCGATTAATCGGACCGGTGGTTGACCTCCCAGAAACCGATCTCTAAGAGAAACCAGGTGGGCTTCGGTCTCAACGCTAATGTTTAGATCGCGAATTATACCGTCCTTAATGTCATATATCCAGCCGTGTACCAAAACAGCCCGCCCTTGTTCCCATGCATCTCGGACTGGCGTCGTTTCGCCGACATTGATCACTTGCTCGATGACATTCAGTTCGCAAAGCAGGTCAAGCTTAACTTCAGGACTATTGGCGTCATCCAGGCGCTGCGAATGTAGATTTGCGGTGTCCTTAATATGGCGTAACCAGTTGTCGATAAGGCCGTGACGTTGGTTCTCGATCGCAGCACTCACTCCGCCACATCCATAGTGCCCGCAAACGATTATATGGTCGACCTTCAACACTTCCACGGCGAACTGTATTACCGAGAGGCAGTTCATATCGGCGTGGTTCACGAGATTCGCCACATTTCGGTGAACAAAGACCTCGCCCGGCATCAGGCCGACGATCGTGTTGGCGGAAACGCGACTGTCCGAACATCCTATCCAAAGGAAATCGGGATTCTGCTGATCCGCGAGGTCGGCAAAAAACCCCGGATGCCGCTCGGTCATCTGACGCGACCAACGCTTGTTATTCTCCAGCAATTCGGCGATGTTTTTCACGAGTCTATATTATCCGCTGAGGTCAGATACGCAAAATTTCTTCGATCGCGTCGCACGCTGTTTCGGTCCCGGCCTCGCCATCAACCAACCGCTTCACCTCGACGGCACGGGACCTGTAACTGGTTTCATCAAGGATCCGCTGCAATGCTTTTTCAGCAGATTCCGGAGTATAGCGGTCACGGTCAATGATCTCAGCGACGCCGGCGCGTCGGCACCGGGCGGCATTGTCAGGCTGATCATGGCTAAATGGCATAATTAGCTGGGGTACACCGGCGCGGAGAGCCTGGGCGGTTGTGCCGACGCCACCCTGGTGCACGACACAAGCGGCTTGCGGGAATACTAGTGAATATGGAGAGAATTCGAAGGCGGCTATCCCATCCCCAGCGGCTTCAGGACGTGGTTGGTCCCGACCGTAAATCAGGATGGCCCGTTTCCCGAGCGATCTTGCGGCAGCGGCACTGACTTCGAAAAAGTCCCGCGAATCTAACACAGCCGCGGATCCGAGCGTAAAAATGATCGGCGGATCGCCGGAATCCAAAAACCGAATTAGTTCTGGTTCTAACTCTGTTCTATCGCTTTCATCATAAAAGCAAAAGCCGGTCTGAAGTGTAGCCGTCGGCCAATCTGCCTGCGGGCGTACGATCGCCCTGGAGAACATTGCGAGATGCAGGGTGCTCGAAAACTTATCGACGAAGATCGGATCTACATTCGGGTCCAGTCCTATTCCTCGTCTAAACTCCTTAAAGGGTTCGAGCCAATGGCTCATGAAGGCACGGGCTAAATTTAAAGTTGCCCTGTGCACAAATGAGGGCATCGGCCGAAATATCTCCATCCAGGAATATCCGGGGTAGACGCTCGGGTCTTCGGAGGAGAACATAGCCACCGGCGACAAACTCGTTGAGATCCACTTGATGCCGGTTTTCTGAGCTAGCGACCCTGCGACATAGATTAATTCTCCTGAAATCATCAAATCGGCCGTTCGGCATGCTGAGGACAGATCCTCATACATGTCCGCCAGGTTGGGCATCACGATCTCCCGGATGACAGTCTCGGGGCCGGTGCGCATGTCAACCACGCGTCGGAAAAGTGCCTCGTCCGCTTCTTCGACCTCGGGCCGCAAGGGAGCAAAATCTAAACCGAGGCTCTCGATAGCTTCCTGATAACCGGACAAGGTATTGATAACTGCATTGTGTCCCCGCCTGCGAAGCTCAACGCCCAGCGCGAGCATCGGATTAAGGTCTCCAAGCGAACCAAGGGTAGCCAGTATTATGCGTGACATTGTATGTGATCAGTTATCAGTCGGAGTTTCGTGGAGATTCGTCGCTTCGTTTGCCGAAATTCTTGCCTTCGCCTCAAATCTTTTGTTCAGTAGGAAGCTGCAAGCCGATAGAACAAGGAAAAAGAAGGCGTAGTCGTAATTGACGTCCCAGTAAAAATAGGCGGCGGTCACCAAAAACATGGCCGCCAGGATCTGGAAAATAGTCTCTTTCTTCATAAACGCGCGATGCTCTCGCTAACCGGCCTTCCGAGCTATGTCAGCAAAACTTTCTCCCCGAAAGAACGCGGAAACCGCGCTGAATAGCCTGCCGATTGCCCGAAACACTTTTGGAGCGAACCAAGTGAAAGCAATCAGAAAAATGATCAGTACGACCGCGATCGCAATTGGAGCGAATACGGCGAGGGCGGTCCCTATCAATGCGATAACGTCCTCGACAAGAGAAAGCGACCAATTGGAAACTGGTTCGGGTGACAGATTCGCCCCAACTCTCAGAGCCGACTTGGTCCCGTGCGACGAAAGGGCGAGACCGCCACCGACCAATGCGGCTACTATGTAAACGCTCGGTTCCAGCTGGTTCGTGGCCGCATAAGCAACAATAGCTCCGGCCGGGACGCGAATGAATGTATGGACCACATCCCAGACGCTGTCTACATAAGGGATCTTATCGGCGAGAAACTCCACGAGGTAGAGGCCCCCCGCGATGCCGATGATCCACCAGTTATCGAGAACGTCGAGGCCGCCAGGCAACTTGGTGGCTCCAAATTTTTGCAAGAGCCCAAGTACAGTTACCGTTGCATACAGGTTTATCCCTGCCGTCCAAGCGGTTCCCAGCGCCAGACTGATTGTCGAAAACCATTCCATTTCACATCCTCCGGATGTAGGGACAAGTGACAAGGGTCAAGGGACGAGGTCACTTAGTCCGGGTCGATTTTGCCAATAAACTTCGGCGCAATGCATTCAACATTTTTCCGACTTCGAAAACAAGTCCAAAGCATTCCCGAGTGCCTTCCTCGTGGCAAAATTCCAGTTCGATGGCAATTATAAGTTGTGTTTCAAGCTCCGCCAAAGAGCCTTCAGCATTTGAAATGAAACGAATATAGTCACCAGTCGTTCGACGAGCCTGTCCCTCCGCTATGTTCGAAGGAATCGAGACGGATGCACGACGCATTTGTGAGATCAAACCGAACTTTTCTTCGTTTGGAAAACTTCCAGTTAGTTTATAAATGAGCTTCACTAAGGTGATGGCCTTCTGCCAAACAATGAGGCTCTTGTAATTTCCGCTATCGGCCATGATTCTAATCGTTTAGCCTTCGTCCCTAATCCCTTGTCCCTCGTCACTACCCTCTTCTTTCTTGAAACCGAACTTCTCCAACCGGTATTGCAAGGTCCTAAACGTTAGCCCGAGCAATTTGGCCGATTTGGTAATGTTATTATCCGTCCTCTCCATTGCCTGCATTATCAGGCTACGCTCTACGTCCTCGAAATTCACGCCCTCGGGTGGAAGCTTGAACTGGTCACCAGATGTTGAGGAAGTGCCCTGGGTCATTTCGGGCGGAAGATCCTCAAGTGTGACGGTATCGTTCTCGCACAGCAGGCTGGCACGCTCAAGGGCAGATTCAAGCTGCCGAACGTTTCCCGGATAATGGTAATCTTCGAGCAGGCGACGTGCGTCAGCGTTAATCATGATCTTTCGCTGTGTGCCCCGAGTGTGTTTTTTAACAAAATAATCGATCAATACTGTTACGTCCGTTCTTCGTTCTCGAAGTGCCGGCAGTTCGATCGAGAGTACGTTAAGCCGATAATAAAGGTCTTCGCGAAAGCGTTTCTCTTCGACCATATGAAGCAGATCGCGATTTGTCGCGGCGACGACCCGCACGTCAACGTCAATGTCCTTTATTCCGCCCACACGCCTGATCTGTTTTTCCTGCAGAGCGCGAAGGATCTTGGCTTGAAGCGAAATATCCAGTTCGCCGATCTCATCCAGAAAAAGTGTTCCATTGTGGGCGATCTCAAACAGCCCTTTCTTATCTGCTACAGCACCAGTAAACGAACCTTTTTCATGACCGAAAAGCTCAGACTCAAGCAGGTTCTCGTTGATCGCCGCGCAGTTCACAGCCTGAAAAGTTTCGCTGGATCGGAGTGAATTCGTATGGATAGAACGAGCGATCAGCTCTTTTCCGGTCCCGCTCTCGCCGCGGATCAGGACCGTTGAACTCGATTTGGCTATCTTTAGGATCAGCTTTTTAACCTTGTCCATTTCCGGGGAAACCGAAATGATCTCGGCGTCGAGAGTGGTGAGTTTTTTGAGGGCCCGCGAAACGGTCTCAAGCAGCTTCTCACTGTCATACGGTTTCTGTAGATATTCGAAGGCACCCAACCGCAGGGCATCTACAGCAGAATCGATCGTGCCGTGGGCGGTAAGTAATATAACGATTATCGACTTGTCGAAATCGGTGAGCTGCTTGAGCAGTTCCAGACCGCTCATGCCCGTCATCTTGAGATCTGTCAGGACGAGGTCGAAGTGGCGGTCAGCAACGAATTTCATCGCAGCCTCACCCGAACTTGCCGTGGTTACGTCATACCCTTCGCCGGAAAGTATCGTCTCCAGGATCTCACGCTGATTCTTTTCATCGTCGACGACGAGTATTGATTTTCTTGCCATAAATTAAGAGATCTGCCCCTCGATTCCTTGCCCTTGCTGATCATTAATATTTGCTCTGGGCAATTTTACCGTAAACCTGGCTCCCTCGCCCTCTTTGGACTCTACTTCGATCGTCCCGTCATGCATTTCGACGATTTTCTGCACAATGGCAAGTCCGAGTCCGGTGCCCGTCTCCTTCGTCGAAAAGTAAGGTTCGAATATATTATCCAGATTCTCGGCCTTTATACCCGGTCCGGAATCTGTTACCTCAACATAAACACACCGGCCACTGGCGTCAGGCGTTATTTTGATCCCTAAATGTCCCCCGGTTAGCTCCATCGCCTGTATCGCATTGAGGAACAGATTATTAAAAACTGATCTTAGAAATTTCGGATCGCCCATGATCTCGGGCACATTTTCATGCTCGACAACGCCGATCGTTATGTTTTTTTCGGCCGCCTCGGCCTCAACTATCGCCAGCGAATTCTCAATTACTTTTCGAGCATCAAGCGGCTGAAGGTCCGGTGTGGAAGGCTTTGAATAGTTTAAAAAATCAGTGATCTGACGATTGATCCTTGCTACCTCGGATTTAAGCTGCGAGGTCAGCTTATCAAACGTTTCTTTGCGTTCGGCTTCTTCTGGGGCAAATTTTGCACGAAGGTGGTCAAGAGTCAGGTTTATGTAATTAAGTGGATTTCGTATCTCGTGGGCGATCGCCGAACCAAGGCGGCCGACCACCGCGGATTTTTCGGCCTGCTGCAGTTTCGCTTCAATATCTTGCTTTTTTTCCAGTTCGGCCGTCATTTCGTTAAATCGGGAAGCAAGGCGCCCGATCTCGTCATTGCGATGAGAATCTGGCACGCGAACTGAGAGGTCTCCCGCAGCCACTGCACGGGCAGCGGCGGCAAGATTTGCGATCGGCCGGGCAAACCACCATACAAGTAAGAAAGTCACTAATGAAGATGCCAACAAGACCCCGAGGGTTACGATCAGTGGTTGGGCCGCCCTCCACATAACTTCCGAACGGTCGTTTTCAAGCAGAACCATCACGTACCAACGTCCAAAACTTGTCAGGATCGGAACAGCATGGGCTTCCTGATCACTCTTTCCATTTTCAGCGGACTCTTGATTAGGGAACTGCTTTAGATCCTCCCCGAGGCGTGACCCCTCCATGAGGGGCGGCAGGTCCTCGATGAACGCAAGTCGCTTATATAATAGACTGTTATTCTCATCGGCAGTCGGGAGATAGTCGGGATTAAGGCTATCGCGGATCTGCCACTGATGATCAATAACGACGATGTCCTTAATGCGTTTGCGCGCCTTTTCGTCCAGGTAGGCTTGGTCGGTCTGTGACATAAGGTCCTGAACGTATTCGCCGCTCGTAATGCTACCGATCCCCAAGGCGATCGCGGCTACGATCATCTGCTCCTGTTCCTCACGCAGTTCGTCGTTTTCGTTCTGGGTTAAAAGGTTTAGATAATACTGGACTCCGAGTGTCGCGATCAGCATTACAGCGAGTATCAATAACAGGCGACCGCGGAATGTGTTCAGAAATGTCATAAACAACTGATATAGAAGTTATCGATAGATCTTATTAAAAAGTTCTTGCCACGGCATTCGTTGAATGTTATATTCATCGGTAGTTTGTGAGCAACGCCGGTAACGGCGATAATTCGATCGGCCGATATTGGCCACCTCCAGCATTCCAAAAAGCAAGTTCGTTCCTGAGGTAAGCATGAAGTCAATGTTCCCGAAAAACTCTTGTGTCGGCTTTGCGTCGATTTTACTCGTCTTTCTACTCGCGGCCTTCGTAAGTGTTTCCGCTCAGACAAAAAAGTCTTCTTCGACTAAGAAGCCAACCCCTACGACGTCATCCAAGCGATCCCAGGATGCAAATAAAAAGACCCCGGTAAAGCCGAAGGCCGTCGTAGCGAAGAAGAACGAGAACAAGAAGGGGAATGCCAAGATTGACACACGAGCTACCAAGTCCGGGCCGAAAGTCGATCCCAAAACGAAGAAAAGCGTTGCGAAGGCCCCCACCACTGCTGCTGCAAGAAATGATAAGCAAAAATCAACCGCCAAAGAGAAAGCACAAGCCGACGCGAAGGCGAAGAATAATCCGAAAAAGGTAGCGGAATCCAAGAAGGAAGCCGCCGAACGAAGGCGTTTGGAGAAAGAAAGACAAACAGCTATAGCGGCTGAACGCCGGCGCCGTGAACAGGCGGCTCGGGAAGCCCATGAACGAAGACTTGCTTTCGAGCGAAATCTCCGCACGGAGACTGTCACCAATATCGCAAAAGATGACACGGCTGGTGAAGACTTGCAGATCCGACAAGCGGCAATAAACGCTTTGGGGTCGCATGCCGGATCGGTCGTAGTGATGGAAGCTCAGACCGGAAAGGTTCTCACCATAGTTAACCAGGATTGGGCGATCAGGGACAGCGTAAAGCCCTGTTCGACGATCAAACTGGTCACGGGAGTGGCCGGAATAAACGAAGGCGTAATTGACAAAGAAAGCGGGGCGATGCCAAATAAGCCCTACCGTCTCGACCTAGACGCCGCGCTGGCATATTCAGACAACCCGTATTTTCAGCGGGCTGGTTCGATCGTCGGCAATAGTAAAATGATCGGATATGCCCGCGATCTTGGCTTGGGCCAACCCACTGGGCTCAATGTTGAGGGCGAGACATCGGGAAAGCTTGCGATCGGTAATAATAACGCTCGGATCTATTCGCACGGGGACGATTTCGAGGTTTCGACGCTTCAGTTAGCCGTGATGGTTTCCGCTATCACAAATGGAGGTAACCGTGTTATCCCTCGCGTGCCGCGAAACGAGATCGAAAAGGCGAGGTTTCAACCGTTCTTCCGTGCAAAGGTAGATCTGCCGCGGCAGAACCTCCGCCGAGTCATCCCAGGAATGATCGGGGCAGCGGAATACGGTACTGCCCGTCGGAATATGGATCAGTCTCTTGGCGTTGCGGGCAAAACCGGATCCTGCATTAGCAAGGGTACTTGGGTCGGACTCTTTGCATCAGTCGCTCCGATCGAGGACCCCAAATATTCAGTAGTAGTGATCACAAGGGGCCAAAGCCAGCGTGGACGTCATGCCGCAGCAGTTGCAAGCAAGATCTATAACGCCTTAAGTAATAAGATCGTCCGCACCGACCGCAACCTTGCACAAACGGAATTCAGGCTCAAGCCCGTGCAGGCCGTTAAATCTACAGCAGCAGCGTCTGCAGGGGAAGAAGAGGACGATGAAGTCGAGGGGCAGACAGGTGCAACGGTTGCCGGGGATCAAGTCGATCTGAAAAACTCAGGGGATGAGAAAACCCCATCGGTTGTTGAGAGGGTGCCCGTTGTTAAATCCGACGCCAAAAGGTTGGTTACAAAGACGGGAAGTTCTAAACCGACCTTTCCGCCAGTCGTCATCACGTACGAAAAGGACTTGAAGGAATCAAATAAGAAAGCATCAAAACCCGAATAGTTTTCGGCAACAAATATCGAGCCGGCTTCGTTGAAACGTCACGAGGCCGGCTTTTTTGCGCCGCAAAAGCTTGACAGCGACGCCACTATACGTGATTATGAAGTTTTTTAGAGTATTACTTCTTATTCGTAATTGTTTGTTTGAGTACCTGAGATGTTCTCGGGAACTGTTGCAACTTTTTTGCGCAGGGATACATCTGATTTCAGGCGAACCAAATTGCTCTTAAGGAAGCAGGATGGAGAGCAGACAAAACAGCGGAAGTGTTGATTATTCGGAGGAAGGAACAAATGAAAACGATTTTTAGATACGCGAATTTTGCCTTTTTGCTGGCGGTCCTTGTCGGCATTGGAACTGTTGCCGGATATGCCCAGAACCCGTGCGAAGACGCTGAAGGAATGGCGGCAACCGATGCAAAATTTCGGGAAAACTACAATAAGGGGCTTGCGGAGAGAATAGTCGCTGTTGAAGCCGGAAAGCAGTATCTCGAAAAGTACGCCAACTGCGGTGAGATCAATAAAGATGTGGTCGACTGGCTCAGGTCAGCGTTGCCTAAAATTGAAGAGGGAATCAGCGCTGAAAAGGCAAAAAGAGAGAAGGATCTGCTTTACGGGCGGTTCAACAAGGCTGTGGAAGGAAAGAATTGGGATGAAGTTTACGCCAGCGGTCGAGAAATTCTTTCTAAGGAACCGGATCAGCTTGACGTAATGATCACCCTTGGGTCTATCGGTTATGATGAGCTATTCGAAGGCCGTACAAACTTCAAGTACAACGATGATACCCTCCGCTATGCCCGGCAGGCAATAGCCGCGATGGACTCGGGCAAATCCTCGCCATCCGGGCAGTTTGGCCTCTACGGCTGGAGCTTCAAGAATAAGGCTGCCACACTTGCTGAATTGAACTTGACTATCGGTTACCTGACACAGGTCGCCCTTAAGAACAAAAAGGACGCGGCCCCTTATCTTTACAAAGTGACGCAGAGTTCCACTGCTGCTGCTAAAAATCCGATCCCGTACGAATTGATCGGAAGGTTTTATTTTGACGAGTTGAATGCCCTGGTTGAAAAGATCAAAACGGCTGAAGCGGCTCAAAGCCCGGACGATACCCCTGAAGTCGCTCAGAAGAAGGTAGATGATCTCAAGGCTCTGGTCGCACTGGCCAATGGTACAGCAGAACGGGCAATGGATGCCTTTTCAAGAGCATTTACCAATGCTGAGCCAAAAGCCGTAGATTATAGGAAGCAGATGAAAGCGAATATCGAAGCGGCGTATAAGCTTCGGTTTGGCAAAGTTGAGGGCGTCGATTCGTGGATCGCTGGCGTGGTAAGCAAGCCATTCCCAAATCCAACATCGCCAATCACTCCAGTAAGTGACCCGGAGCCGGCGACCAATACAACTTCATCCGGTCCTGCCGCAATAGTAACGCCAGCGGCTGCAGCGACTCCTGTCAAAACGGATGCCGCCGCTAAGGGAAAGCTGGCACCTAAACAGAAGCCTTCGGCCAAGACTGTTGCCAAGAAAAAAGGAATGTAGTTTTCGTTCCTTGGGTATCTAAAGGTCGGTCGGGCACGTATACGATGCGTGTCCGACTTTCTTTTTTGCTTTTGAATAATTAAAATTAGCATCGATGTCAGCCAGCCCCGCAACCTTAGAAAACCTGATCGGACATAAATTCGCAGACCCTCAATTGCTGGAGCGGTCTCTGACCCACCGCTCTTGGGCATTTGAAAATCTCCCTGATGGCGATGAAACCGCCATCCGCAAAGCCGAAAACGAATCTATGGAGTTTCTTGGGGATTCTGTTCTTGGGCTTGTCATAGCCGAACAGTTGTTCTCAGCCCACCCGGAGAAGAATGAAGGCGATCTGACATTGATGAAGCATCATCTGGTGAGCACGGCCACACTCGCGAAGGTCGCCGCTACGCTTTCGTTAGGTGATTTCGTGCGGTTTGGCCACGGTGAAGTTAAAACCGGGGGCCGCAAAAAGCAAGCCCTGCTCGCCAATTCGCTCGAAGCTTTGATCGCGGCAGTTTTCCTCGATGGCGGATATTCCGCAGCCCGTGTTTTTATTAACCGGATCTTTAGGGAAGAAATTCGGCAGGCCACTCCTTCCAACTCGGTCGATTATAAAACGCTTTTGCAGGAATTTCTCCAGTCGCAGCAGAATGCGTCACCTACGTATCGTGTCGTCAAGACCGACGGCCCCCCGCACGACCGTACGTTTTCAGTTGAGGCGGCGTGGAATAATGGTACATCGCGCGGCGTGGGGAATTCGATAAAAGCCGCCGAAATGAAGGCGGCCGCTGAAGCTTACAAGATACTCAAAGGAGATTCTGCCCCGGCAACGGAACGCCCGCAATAAATTTAGCGTATTATTGGTAAAATTCACTTATGAACAATTCCGAACCATCTGAGGTGAACACTACAAAAAAGGCGATCGGTCCGCCCAAGTCGACCTTTCGCGAGTCGTTCGAGTCATTCGCTGTCACCCTCGTGATGGCGATCTTTGGGATGACGTTCATTCTTCAGGCGGTAACGGTTCCTACCGGCTCAATGCAGAACACCATTCTTGTTGGCGATTATTTGCTCGTTAACAAGTTCATTTTTACGCCGGGCGGGTACGAGCTGCCGTTTCTGCCGCAGCGTGCTATCGAGCGGGGAGACATAATCGTCTTCAAATATCCGGGTAATAAAGTAAGACCGGAGAACGACCGGTCCCGAAACCTCATTCCTTATCAGATAAATTACGTAAAACGTGTGATCGGGCTTCCGGGCGAAACCGTGGAGTTTCGTGACAACCAGGTTTTTATTAACGGCCAATTGTTGCCTGAACGCCGCTTTATCGGAGAGGCCGACGATAGTGTTTCCGCTTTGACGGTCGAGGAGTTTGAAGAACCTCGGGAAGGCGAAAGCTGGAATGTCTATTATGACCGAGAAAAGATCGATGCTGTACGTGACGGTCAGAAACTGAGCCGCAGAGGGTTTGAGTTTGGGGTTTCCGGCAAACCGATGGTCGTACCTCCTGATAACTTTTTTGTGATGGGAGACAGCCGTGACAATAGTGAAGATAGCCGTTTCTGGGGATTCGTCCCTCGAGGGCTCATCATCGGACGGGCAATGTTCGTATATTGGTCGTGTGACCGCGGGGCGTCAAACGGGAGTTTCTTCGGCTGCGTTACGCACCCAAGGTTTGACCGGATAGGAAAGTTCGTGAAATAGCCTGGTTTTTGAATGATCTCGTTCCTCGAAAAGGCGGTCTATATGGCCGCCATTTGTTTAGATGAATATAAGATTGAGCCCGGAATTACGAGCAGCCCTGGACGCAAATCTGCCAGTAGTCGCTTTGGAATCGACCGTCATCGCCCACGGGCTGCCCTTTCCTCAAAATCTCGAAACGGCAATAAAGCTCGAACGGATTGTGCGTCAACGAGGAGGGGTGCCCGCCACGATCGCCGTTTTTGACGGCGAGCTTACTGTAGGCCTCAGCCAAGAGCAATTGGAGCTCCTGGCTACCGATCGGTCGGTCCGTAAGATCTCGCGACGGGATCTTGCCATTGCCGTGGCGAAAAGGCTTACATGCGCAACCACTGTTGCCACCACTTCGTTTATCGCACACCTCGCGGGAATCAAGGTTTTCTCCACTGGTGGAATCGGAGGAGTCCATCGGGGGTTTAACGCGGATGTTTCGGCGGACTTGCCCGAGCTTGCCCAAACACCGATCACTGTGGTGTGCTCAGGGCCAAAAGTCGTACTCGACCTGCCGGCTACAAGGGAGTGGCTGGAGACCCACGGGATCACGGTTCTCGGATGGAGATGTGATGAAATGCCCGCCTTTTATTCACGAACTAGCGGATTGCCGGTAGACGAAAGGGTGGACTCGGCTGACCAAATTGCCGCGATCATTAGGGCCCGTGATGAGTTGCACATCCGGGGGGCAATCCTGGTCGTTGTACCGGTTCCCGGAGAGAATGAAATTCCCATAAATGAGATCGAGGCTATACTTGCTGATTCGCTGCAAAGTGCGGAAGCAGACAGGATTTCAGGCAAAGACGTTACACCCTTCCTCTTGTCCGAAATGGGGCGGCAAAGCGGCGGCCGAACCCTTGCAGCCAACATTGCTCTTTTGGAATCAAATGCTCTCGTTGCCGCTGACATCGCCGTTGCAATAAACCGTGGGCCTGTTTAGGGTCAGCTTCAGTTTGTAGCCCGGGGCGTCAGATCGAGTTTTGCTTTTAGGGCATCCAGGCGCTTGCCGGCTTCGGATGATTCTGGAGCCGACGGATACTTGGCTACTATCTCCTGCCAACTGGCACCATCGTAATGATATTGTCTTGTTCCGGAATTGAATAGAAAGTTGATTCCGAGCTTCCGATATCGATCCAGGCTTACGAAATTAAGGTAATAACTATGAAGTGGGGCTCCGCTTGCAGCCATCTCTTTACGGCTGAGGCGGGACAGGGCCTCACGCGAGAGCCGCGGAGCGGCTTCTTCGAGAAGGTCGCCAAACAGAAGCAGGATCGAGGGCTTAAGGCTTGAAGTGGGGTAGACCTCGAAAAACTGTATGGCAACCTCGATCTGTTCGAACCCGTTTAGTGCCTGAACCAAGGCGGCCAATCTCTGTTCATCCCCGGCTCGAAAACTTCCGAAGATCGCATCGGCCTGGACCCATCCAGACGCGGCCGGAGGAGCCGTGACCCGATAGAACTTAACCCCATCAGCCTCGGCAACAGCCTGGATCTGAACTTTTCGTCCGCGCCGCATCCGCTGGATCGATGAGGAATATAACGATGGCCGGGTGCGAAGAACTGAGAGAGTTTCGTCTATAACAACCCCTCTTTGGCCAGCTTCGGAGAAACGGGCTGCCGCGGGACGGTTCTTCGAAGGTGTTGATTTTCGCGTCTGCGCGGTCAACGGCTCGTTCGAACCGCTTATCAATAGGAAAAGTACAATGGAAAGAGGGAGCTTCATAACGTTTCCCTAAGCCTGCAGACCTACCCAGGCCTTTGTTTCTGTTTTCGGATCTTCTCCTGAAAACCCACGTGATGAAAATGACAAATGGCCACTGCCAGGGCATCTGCTGCGTCGTGCGGCGTCGGAACCGAAGGCATCCGAAGGAGGATCTTTACCATTTCCTGAACCTGCCGTTTCTCTGCGTTGCCGTACCCGACTACGGTCTGCTTTACAAGACGGGGTGCGTACTCGGCGATATCCATTCCCCGCTGTTCTGCCAGCAAAAGCATCGTTCCGCGAACCTGCCCCAGCTTTAGGGCGACGCCGACATTTACGGCGTAGAAAGTATCCTCAACAGCTAGCACGTCAGGCGAATGTTCCGCCATGATTTCTGCAACACCATTGTAGATGTTGAGGAGCCGCTTTGAAAACTGCTGCCGCAGCCGGGATTTTAACGTGCCAAAGCCCACGAGCGCGTATTTCGATCCGCTTCCGTCGACCACGCCCCAACCGAGCGTTTCGCTGCCGGGATCAATTCCTAAAACGCGCATTTGCAACTCTTTCAAACTACTAGACCAACACAAGATACTCCAGCCGTTTTATTGAAATCAAGCGCGGAGCGTTTTTGTTGCAGATCGAGAGCATCTCTGGAGGTCCGCAGCTCTCCCGACAAGGTCCTGTTGTAAAATGAATTCAATATTCTTATCATCGAACCTTACGACCTGTGCCGTCACCATAGTATGTCTGCTGAATCGCCGGTAAAGAATTCCGTCCGCACGCTCCTTAACGGGGCGATCGACTATGCCGGGCTGTTTCCTCCGGCCAATCTCTCGATGTCGGAGGCCGTGATCAATTACACAACGTACCGGGGCAGCAACTATAGCTGGATGCTGGGAAGGTTCATCGTTAGTTCGGCCCGGCTCGGCGAGTTTTATGAAAGTGCCCGCGAATTTGCCCCTCGAAATGCCGACAACGCGTGGAGGGCCAGCGTTGTTATTGCCGATAATGTAATCGAAGCGATTCACGCTATCAAGGATTTTAATGTCAAGAGCGGACCTGGCATCGTTTGTGACACGATCGAGGTGAAGGCGGAAACGGCCGGCGACATCGAGAATGCGGCCGCTTCACTGCCAAGTGACGTGGACGCCTACTTCGAGGTTCCTCTCGATGAACGAATGCCCGATCTGATCGCAACCATCGCACTGTCAGGCCAGCGAGCAAAAATTCGCACGGGTGGAGTGACCCCCGAATCCTTCCCGAAGAGCACCGAGATCATTAGATTTGTTCGGACATGCTTGGCGGCAAACGTTCTTTTCAAGGCGACTGCGGGGCTCCATCACCCCGTGAGGTGTTTTCGCCCTCTGACCTATGAGATCAATTCTCCGATGGGAACCATGCACGGTTTTCTAAACCTTTTCCTCATGACCGGCTTCGCCCGGGAGGGGTTCCGCCCGAGCCTTTTGGCGGATGTGATGGAGGACGAATTCGAAGAGGTGTTCACCTTCGATGAGCAAGCCGCTGTCTGGCGAGATGAGTATAGTTTGAGCACTTGGCAGATGGACTGGCTGCGAAAGTACGGGATACAGTCATTCGGCTCGTGCTCGTTCGATGAGCCTATCGCGGACTTACAAAAACTGGGGGTACTCTGACGACCGGCCACGGCCACTGACCACTAAATATGTAAATATGTACGAGATCAACGAAACACACGAGCCAGACTTGAAGAGCTGGGTTGAATCCGCCAACGATCCGAACACGGATTTCCCGATACAGAATTTGCCATTTTGTACCTTCTCCCATGACTCCGATCCGGAAAACTACTCGACCGGAATAAGGATCGGCGATATGATCGTCGATATCGAGGAGGAATTGTTGGGAGGGTATTACGATTTTGACCCGGACCTTTACGGTGGGATCGAATTCTTTGCAATTTGCCCTCCGGAGGTAAAGTCGGCGATTAGAAAGGTGATCTCACAAGGCCTTTCAGTCGACGCCGAAGACGACTTTCGAGAGGAACTGGAAGAATCACTTTATCCCGTTGAAGAATGCGTAATACAACCGGCCTTCGTTATCGGCGACTACACCGACTTTTATTGCTCCATCTACCACGCTACAAATGTCGGATCGATGTTTCGGCCGGATAATCCATTGCTGCCAAATTACAAGTACTTGCCGATCGGGTATCACGGCCGAGCGTCAAGTATCGTTGTGAGCGGTACAGACATCAAGCGGCCGCACGGGCAGAACCGCAGCGATGCAGAGGCACCTCCCGTGTTTATACCTTGCAAGAATCTCGATTATGAGATGGAGGTTGGTTTTTTTGTCGGGCAGGGTAATGAGTTGGGAACATCGATACCTATCGGCGAGGCTGAGAAACATATTTTCGGATTGTGCCTCGTTAATGATTGGTCGGCACGTGACATACAGGCATGGGAATATCAGCCGCTCGGGCCGTTTCTCGCGAAGAGTTTCGCCACCACCATCTCACCGTACGTGGTGACAATGGAGGCGCTCGCGCCTTTCCGCACTCCGGCGTTCGAACGCGATCCTGACGATCCGCAGCCACTCGATTACCTTGCAGACTGGCAGGACCAATCAACTGGCGGGTTCGATGTGAATCTCGAGGTCTACATCCAAAGTGAAAAAATGCGGAGCGAGAAGATTCAGCCCCACATGCTCTCGCGTTCGAATATGAAGGATCTCTACTGGACGATCGGCCAGATGCTGACGCACCATGCCTCGAACGGCTGTAACCTGCAGACAGGCGATCTGATGGCCACCGGCACGATATCAGGTAAGGAAAAGTCGGAACGCGGCTCGATGCTCGAACTTGGCTGGCGCGGCACCGAACCGATCGAACTTCCCAATGGCGAAACCCGGCGTTTCCTCGAGGACGGTGACGAGATCATCATGAAAGGCTATTGTGAGCGAGAAGGATTTCGCCGGATCGGCTTCGGTGAATGTCGCGGTCGGGTCATAACGGCGGATTAACTCTTCTTTCGAGAAGGTCACGAAGTACGGCTGATCAAATTCGAGCTTTTTGTGTATTTCGTAGCTAATTTCTCTTCGTCTGATAAAATCGTTAGGTGAAATATTCTGCGCGAGCTCATTCGCTAACTAGTGTCGAAAAAACAGTAACCTCATCCGAGGGTAGCGAATTTTCCGACCTTCTCGCTATCGAGGAACCGCTCGAAATACGTCTTGGTTTCCCGGACAAAAGCCATCGGGCGATCTCGATAACTATGCGAACGCCGGGCAATGATGCCGAGTTGGCAGCAGGATTTCTGTTTACCGAAGGGATCGTTCGCGACCCTACCCAGGTCGAACTGATAAGCCATTGCGGGCTGAAGATCGGAACGGGAAGCGGAACGATCGAGAGAGCGGCGGCGTTGAATTCTAATACGATACGTGTCGATCTGGCGGACTCGGCGGCCGTCGATCTTAAGAAACTTGAAAGGCATTTCTACACCACTTCCAGCTGCGGGGTCTGCGGGAAGTCGTCGATCGACGCTTTGCGGGCCGATGTGAAAAAGCTCACGAGCTTCGACTTTTCTGTCAACCAGGATCTGCTCATCAGCCTTCCGGCAATTTTGCGCTCCTCGCAAATGGTTTTTGGTCAAACGGGCGGCCTGCATGCGTCGGCATTGTTCACAGTCGACGGCGTGCTCGATATCGTTCGCGAAGATGTCGGCCGGCATAACGCACTCGACAAGGTCATCGGGCGGAAATTCCTGGATGGACAGGTGCCGCTTGCCGACCGCATTCTCTTGGTCAGCGGGCGGGCGAGTTTCGAACTGGTTCAAAAAGCCTTGATGGCCGGTATACCGATCCTCGCGGCTGTCGGCGCTCCCTCGAGCCTAGCGGTCGAATTGGCCGAAGAATACGGTATGACGCTTATCGGTTTTCTCCGAGACGCGCGATTCAATATTTATTGCCATAAAGAGAGAATTGTCTAAGTTCGAAAGTCCCTTCGGAATAAATGAAAACTGATAATTGATAAGTGAAAACGTATGAAGCGATTATCAGTTAACAGTTTTCAGTTATAAGTTATTTCGGATCTGCTCGCTTGATGAAGTGAACGGCGAAACGAAAAAATCCCTTCAGGTTACGGACCCGCCCAAATCATCGGCGGGCATTAAGGCCGTGACCAACGCACTCCGCCACGTTTTTGGCAAAATGGGTGTCATTCGCGGGACCCGGGGATTGCTGAATCTCAATCAGCAGGGCGGTATCGATTGCCAATCGTGTGCATGGCCCGATCCGGAGCATCGCACCATACACGAATTCTGCGAGAACGGAGCCAAGGCACTTGCCGATGAGGCCAGCACTAAAAAGATCGGTTCGGACTTTTTCGCACAATATTCGGTCCGCGAACTGACAGCTAAAGACGATCATTGGCTTAATGCCCAGGGCCGGATAACCGAACCGTTAATATTGGCTGAAGGGTCGACACATTATCGGCCGATCTCGTGGGCGTCCGCTTTTGACGTGATCGCAGACCATCTGAATTCGCTCGACTCGCCGGACGAAGCGATCTTTTATACGTCTGGCCGGACTTCCAACGAAGCCGCGTTCCTATATCAGCTCTTTGTCCGACAATACGGCACTAACAACCTTCCCGATTGTTCGAATATGTGCCACGAATCGACAAGCATCGCACTCGCGGAGTCCATCGGCCTGGGCAAGGCCACGATCCGGCTCGAGGATTTCGAGAAAACTGGCCTTGTCCTCGTTATCGGACAAAATCCGGGCACGAACTCGCCGCGGATGCTGGCATCACTAAGGGCTGCCAAACTCGCCGGGGCTAAGATCATATCTATTAACCCGCTTGCCGAGGTCGGTTTGACGAGTTTTGTCGATCCGAACCCGCAGCATTACGGAAAAAACCCGCTCGCGGGGCCATTCACACTCATTTCAAACCGGGCAACGAAACTCGCCGATCTTCATCTGCCGGTGCGTATCGGTGGCGATATGGCCGTGCTTAAGGGGCTGATGAAACTTCTTCTCGAACGGGAACGGGACGAACCGGGCTCCGTTTTTGACCACGATTTCATTGACCTTAAGACCCACGGCTATCAGGACCTCGTTAACATGCTTGATGAAACAAGCTGGGATGAGATCCTGCATTCCTCGGGCCTCAGCCGCGAAAAATTCGACCAAGCGGCTTCGATGATCGTCGAGGCACGATCGTTTATTACATGCTGGGCGATGGGCGTCACACAGCATACGGCTGCGGTTGCTACGATCCAGGACATTGTCAACCTGCATTTGCTAATGGGCCAGATCGGAAAGCCGGGAGCCGGATTGTGTCCGGTCCGCGGCCATTCGAACGTACAAGGCGACCGCACCATGGGCATTTGGCCCAGTATGCACCCAACATTCCGAGCAAACCTCGAAAGGGAATTCGGGTTCACCGCACCGTCGAAAGACGGGTTTAACACCGTCGAAAGCATCCAGACGATGCTGGACGGACGGGTGAAGGTGTTCTTCGCGATGGGCGGCAATTTTGCCTCGGCAACCCCCGACACGGAGGTCGTTTCCAAGGCTCTAAATAATTGCCGACTTACCGCTCAGGTCATTACAAAACTTAATCGTACCGCGCTGACTCCCGGCAAGACATCGCTGATATTGCCATGTCTTGGCCGGTCCGAGATCGACATGCAATCCGGCGGCGAGCAATTCGTATCTACCGAGAGCACAATGCTCAACGTGCAAATGTCCAGGGGCATTTTTCCCCCTGCATCCCCGGATCTGCGAAGCGAAACTTGGATTGTAGCCTCGCTGGCAAAGGCTGTTTTGGGCGATCGAACCACTGTTGATTGGGAAGCCATGGCCGCCGATTATGACAACATCCGCGATGCGATCTCCCGCGTCGTGCCGGGCTGCGAGGGCTACAATGAGCGTATCCGCACGCCGGGCGGCTTTTATATGCCGAGTCCGCCGCATGCCGGGGAATTTGCAATGCCGGAAGGCAGGGCCCTCTTTAGGACGCAGCCTCTGGAAACGATAAAGCTGCAAGACGGCCAGCTGCTTATGACCACGATCCGTTCCCATGATCAATTCAACACTACCATCTATGGGCTGCAGGACCGTTATCGCGGAATCGACGGCGATCGCAGGGTCATCTTTATGAATCCAATCGATATGGCAGATCGTGGACTTGAAGCGGAGATGACTGTCGATGTTACGAGTCATTTCGATGACGGAGAGCGTACCGTTTCCGGATTCAAGGTTGTGCCTTACGAGATCCCGAAAGATTGTGCCGCTATGTATTTTCCCGAGGCGAACCCGCTCGTTGCGCTCGGCAGCGTTGCCCGACGAAGCTTTACTCCTACGTCGAAATGCGTCCTGGTCACCGTCCGGGCGGCAGTTTAGTTCCCCATGTGGCAAAATAGATCTTATGGACCTGGTTCTCGATAAATTGCACGAGGAGTGCGGCATCTTCGGCATATTCGGCCATCTGGAAGCATCGACGCTTACGCAGCTCGGGCTGTTCGCACTGCAGCATCGCGGGCAGGAAGCCTGTGGGATCGTTTCGTCTGACGGTGTCGACTTGCATCAATACCGGGCCATCGGACTCGTTGCGGACGTGCTGAATGAGGAGGTTCTCGGCAGACTCGTCGGAACGAGTGCGATCGGGCATACACGCTATTCAACATCCGGCAGAAATACGGTCAAGGAGGTCCAGCCCTTCGCTGTTACCTGCCAGCACGGCGATATCGCCGTCTGCCATAACGGAAATCTTCCGTTTGCGGAGATCCGCCGCCGAGAACTCGAAAAACAGGGGGCGATCTTTTCGTCCACATCCGATACCGAAACGATACTGCACGATATTGCCCGCACACAGGCCGCAAACGCAATCGAAGCGGTCGAAAAGGTGCTTCGCGAAACTGACGGCGCCTACTCGCTTCTGTTTCTGACGCCAAAATCGCTTATCGCAGTGCGTGATGCCCGCGGCTTCCGGCCCCTGGTCCTCGGCAAGGTGCAGGACGCGTGGTGCGTGGCATCCGAAACCTGCGCTTTCGACCTGATCGATGCCGAATACGTTCGCGAGGTCGAGCCGGGTGAGATGCTGATCATCGATTCCGCGGGTATCCATTCGTCGATGCCCTTCGCTCCCAAGCCGGTTTCCGTTTGCACGTTTGAACACGTTTATTTTTCAAGGCCCGATTCCACCATCTTCGGGAAGTCGGTGAACGAATCCCGGCATAAGATGGGAAAGCAGCTTGCCATCGAGCATCCTGTCGAAGCCGATCTGGTCGTTCCGGTTCCCGATTCGGGAGTTGCCGCGTCGATCGGATTTGCCAGCCAGTCGGGCATCAGCTACCGGCAGGCCATCATACGAAATCACTATGTCGGCCGCACGTTTATCGAGCCTTCGCAGTCTATCCGGTCGTTTGGCGTCCGGCTCAAACTCAATCCGATCAAGGATCTCATCCAGGGGCGGCGAATCGTTTTGGTTGACGATTCCATCGTGCGGGGCACTACGTCTAAAAAAATCGTACAAATGGTCCGGGAGGCGGGCGCCACCGAGGTGCATATGCGCATATCGTGTCCCCCGACGACCCATTCCTGTTATTACGGTGTCGATACTCCCGACCGCGATGCCTTGATCGCCGCGAATATGTCGGTCACCGAGGTCTGTGATTACATTGGTGCCGACAGTCTGGGCTATCTCTCGCTCGAAGGCATGCTGGATGCGGCCGGTATCGACGCATCCCGGTCTTGCAATGCATGCTGGACGGGAAAATACCCGACGCTTATCGCTAATGGCAAAGCCGCTTAGGCCCCAGTTTCATCCGCACTTGAAAATCGCCCGCCGATAGAATATACCTGAGTCGTGGAACAATCGAAGTCATATGACCTGGAGACCGAGAACCGCGGTTCGTACCTCTATGCGATCGTCGGTGGTCTGAAGGTAACTCCCGAGATCGCACTCAGTTACTGGCGCGAGATCATCGCCGAATGCGATGAACTTGGATTGTCAAAGATCCTTCTCGAACATAATTTCGTGACGATGATATCCATGTCCGAGATGCTCGAGGTGATCGGCCCCCTGGCCGACCTCTTGAAAGGGCGTTCGTTTGCCTTTATTGACACACGAGGCCACCACGATATCCCCGAGGCCGCGAAAGCGATCTTCCGCAATCTTAGCGTGAGGATGCAGCTGTTCGAAGACGTCGACCGGGCCGAAAAGTGGCTGCTCGCAAATTGAGCTAAGATCGATTCCTGCCTCCCAACGATCACTGCCCGTTTCCAATGTTATAAACCCTACAGACTTTCTCCGGCGTCGTCCCCATTCTTACTAAAGAGCCGATGGAGGGCTATTAATGACGAACGAAAAGCAAGAATCGATCGAAAAGCTAAGAGAACTAATGCAGGGCATCGACATCTGCATGCTCACCACTATCGACAGAGGCCAAATGCGGAGCCGGCCGATGTCGACCCAGCAGGCGGAATTCGACGGCGATCTGTGGTTCTTCACCAGTGATCAGACTCACAAGATCGACGAGATCGAAAAGGATAACCGGGTCTGCGTCGCCTATTCCAAGCCGTCCGAAAGTACCTACGTATCGCTGAGCGGCAGAGCGTCTGTTGTCAAAGATCCGGCTAAAATGGAAGAACTGTGGAGCCCTGTCCTAAAGGCCTGGTTCCCTGAGGGCCTCGATGACCCGCATCTCTGCCTCTTAAAGATCTCAGCGGAGCAGGCCGAATATTGGGAATCACCGTCAGGTAAAGTAATGGAACTGCTGGGTTTCGCCAAGGCTCTTGCAACCGGCGAAAGCGCCGAATGGGGAGAAAACAAAAAGCTCGACCTCGAAGGTAAGGGTATCCCGGCTTAGGAATTCACCGAGACCTGAGTGTTCGGGACCGGCACGCGAACCAGGATCGTTGTGCCGCCGCCATCGGACTGACTGTCGATCTCTATCGTGCCTTTGAGCAGGGCGGCTCGTTCACGCATGCCGATAAGCCCGAGCTGCCGCTGCCGGGCCCCGTTGCCCGCGTCGGACCTGTGAATATTTTCAAATCCGATACCGTTATCCTCAATAATAAGCGTGATCCCGTCCTTATGACCCTGCAGGAGAACGTTTACATTGGTCGCGCCGGCATGCTTGAGAATATTGTTCAGAGCCTCCTGTGCGATACGGTAAAGGTTTGTTTCGATCGCATTCGGAAGCCGGCCGCCGGCAGCATGGACAACCGAATGACTTGCCTGAAACTCTGCTTCTATACCGTATTGATCCGACCACTCCCTGACAAAACTCCTCAAAGCATCTTCAAGTCCTAGTTCCTCGAGCTCGGTCGGCCGCAGCTCCCACGAGAGAAATCCGATATCCCGGTCCACCTGCGAGGCCGCGGCACGGACCTCGTCGATCGCCGCGGAACTGCCGTTACCGGCACCGACTTCCTTATCCAACGACTCGATGCGAAGCCGGAGAGCCGTCATCTTCTGTCCGAGATGGTCATGCAGATCGCGGGCTATTTTACGCCTCTCGGCCTCCTGTGCCTCGACTATACGCTTCATCATCTGTGTCTGACGGTGCGAACGCTCAGCGGCCTTTCGCTCGGAAACATTTGCGAATACAAGTACTACTCCGCGAACGTTCTTACCCTCTTTTATCGGGGCGGCGCTGTCGTCGATCGGGATCTCGCTCCCATCTTTCGATCTAAGAACGGTGTGATTTGTGAGCCCCTCTATATCGCCCGTAGCCAACACCTTCACGGTAGGCGAAGCGACCGGCTCACGCGTACCCTCACTAAAGATCTGAAATACTTCCCTGAGCGGTCGGCCCCGGGCCTTATCACACTCCCAGCCGGTCATCTTTTCGGCAACCGGGTTCATAAAGGTGACCGCATCATTTGTATCCGTGGTGATCACCCCGTCGCCTATACTGGCCAGTGTGACCTGCAGCAGATCGCGCTGCTCGCGAATCCTTTCCTGAGCCTGCCGAAGGCTGCTGATAACGAGCGCGACAAATACATAGAAAGCGAAGATACTAAAATAGCTGAATAGCCGCCGGGCCAGGAGCGAATCGGGCGGAGCCGTGGAAAAAGCGACGGTCGTTGCCTGAAAGAGGATCCCCAGAAAGATGCCGGGCCACCGGCCGGCATACCAGGCGACCGCTACCAGGGCGAGCACAACAGGGATCGTAAGATTCAGACGAAGCTCGAAAAGGCGGCTATTGAGCAGGCTTATGCCGATGATCGCCGCAAATACAATAAGAGCAAACCCGTATCGCACCATCCAATGACTCTTCATCAGACTTGCGGATAAAAGCCGCTCTTTAGACATTTCCATCTTCGCCCCCCTGGAAACTGACGCGATCGGGTTTGGCTCCGGTAGAAAAACCCGGATAACCATCATAACATTAAAGGGCCCGCCCCGAAACGCTATTCCTGACGATGCAAACCACGTTATGCTCCGGTTATTTTACAACTATCGGCTTTCATTTTTCATCTCAATTACGTAAACTTCGAGATTCGGCATGGCCGAACTTGAACAGCCTTATGGGGGCGACAGGCTTCGACAGGGGCTTGTATAGATCTTTGAGTGCACGTCGGGCTTTTGTATGGTGAGCTCGTTAACAAAACTATACAAAAACAAATGCTAATCAAGAATTAGCTCTTGCTGCCTAATTAACTTTAGCT
>JBGTIP010000043.1:0-107419 GCA_041745615.1 Pyrinomonadaceae bacterium
CCTTTCCGAACAAAAAGCCATCGCGGAAGTTCTTAGCAGTTTGGACGATAAGATCGATCTGCTCCACCGCCAAAACAAAACCCTCGAATCCCTAGCCCAAACCCTCTTCCGCCAATGGTTCATCGAAGAAGCCGATGATAGCTGGAAAAATGGCACGATAACGGATTTGCTAGAACTAAATCCGAAACGGATTCTCTCAAAAGGAACGGTTGCTCCGTATCTCGAAATGAGCAATCTCAGCAACAGCCTCTATCATCCGGCCGACTGGTACGACAGAGAGTTTAGCTCTGGAACAAAGTTTGTAAACGGCGACACATTACTTGCTCGAATTACTCCTTGCCTTGAAAACGGAAAAACCGGCTTCGTTGATTTCCTCGAAGAAGAACAAGTCGGCTGGGGTTCGACGGAATTCATCGTGATGCGAGCAAAAGAACCGCTTCATCCTTTCTTCTCTTATATTCTGGCAAGGCATCAAGACTTCCGAGATTTCGCCATCGGCTGCATGGTTGGCTCCAGCGGACGCCAACGCGCGGACGTAGATAATCTAGCCACATACGAGATCAAAATTCCGTCAACGAACGTGATCAACAGCTTCAACGCCTACATCGAGCCTTCATTGCAAAAAATGAAGCTGATCAATAAACACATCCGCGATCTCGTCCGCCTCCGAGATTCGCTTTTGCCAAAACTGATGAGCGGTGAGGTTGTTTGTGGATGACTGAACAAAATCAGACACGAGACATAATATTCGTAAGTCACGCGAATCCCGAGGACAATGATTTTGCCTTATGGATGTCTCTTCGATTGGCTACGGAGGGGTACGCCGTATGGTGCGATCTTACAGAACTGTTAGGCGGGGAAGATTTTTGGAAGGACATTCAAAACGTAATTGAGTCTAGAACGGCGAAATTCTTATTTGTAACCTCAGATATATCGACCGTTAAGGATGGCGTCCTTCAAGAATTAACCGTAGCGAAACGTGTTGCGAAAGCTAACAAATTAAATGATTTCGTAATACCGCTCCACATTGACCAATGCCAGACAAATATTGAAATTTCGCGTCTTAACTATATTCCGTTTAATGCGAGTTGGGCGGCCGGTTTCGCTCAACTTCTAAAAAAGCTTGAGAAGGATGGAGTTCCAAAGAATATCGCTTTTGGCCCGGCGGCGGTGTCGGAATGGTGGAAATCCCATTTCAGTTCCGACGCCGGATTAGCCGACGAGCCGGAGACATTGTTTTCAAACTGGTTTCCGATATCAGCGTTTCCGGAGAAGATTTTTCTGCATACGTTTCAACCCGGCTACTCCAGGTCGTCACTACTGAGCAGCTCGGCAGGTTTACCTCCAACGCGTGAGCATGCGAATGCGATTTTGACCTTCGCTCCCTTAAGTGATTTTGATGGTTCATCATCGATCTTTTGGAACTCGTCATCGTACAGTATCGATGACTTGCTTGACGACCAGCACAAGGGCACCCTAATCGACTCCAAGACTTTTATAGATGTTCTTGTCGATCTACTTCGTCAAGCTTGGGAAAAAAAGCTATCGGAGTCGGGCCTTCTTTTGCATGAGCTAGCTTCGGGCGACCAATGCGGCTACTTCATTAAGGACTTACTAAAGAATGATTGGGCGAGTTTTGACTTGGAAGGGTTCAAAGGAAGACGGCAAGTAGTGGGATTCAAGACAACGAATAAAGAAAAGGCCACGCTGAGACATTGGCACTTTGGTATTTCTGGACGATTCTATCTGAGAAGAAGGCGCTATCTGGCCGTGAATCCGCACGTTGTGTTTTCAGATGATGGGAAAACAATCTGGACTAGCAGCGATCGAATGCACAAAGCCAAAATGAGCCAGTGTAGCAACTGGTGGAATCATCATTGGCGAGATCGGATATTTGGAGCGATGGCCTTTTTAGCAAAGGAGGGAGTTATAACATTGAATCTCGCGCAGGGTGAGACGTTAGAAATTCCTTTCCGGCCGATTACTTTCACAAGCCCAGTACTATTTCACGATCCCGTGCGGGCACAGGACGTAGCCGAAGATGGAGAGGCCGAGTCAGCCGAATCCAATTTCGAAGACGAGGAAGAATGGAATTGAACCAACTCATAAAGCTTTCAGAACCAACGCTCCAGTTTGGACATCAGCAATCGGTCGAAGACCCACGCGACGGTTTGACTTTGTTCGGGCCGCTGGACCACGGCAAGTTTCACGGAGTTAAAGCTGGCGTTATTGGTACGGCAAATGGAATAAGAATTTACAAGGATTGGGTTCGCAAACTCTCGTCGCCGATCATCGACCTCGATGATAAAGGTCAGATCAAAGAGAACCGCCCCCTCTTTCCCGGCTTCAAGGCAGCCTTCGGTGTTGAGTGGACATCCGATCCCTTTCAGACGATTGTCATTCCCGATGGAGAGATCGAGAAATACGTGTATCTTGACGATCCTTACCAACGGGTGTTTCAGACGGTCGATGTCTACGCGAGTCGAATTACGGAGGCAATCGACAGGGAAGATCAGACGCCGGATATTTGGTTTGTCGTGATTCCGGAGGAGATCTATAAAAACTGCCGACCGCTATCAAAAATAAAGAAGGAACTAGTGGTCGAAGCGGAAAAAACGATTTCTCCTCATCGTGCTAAAGGTACCGATACGTTTTTATTTCCTGAGGAGGAACAGGATGCAATTCCGTACCAATTCGAACTGAACTTCCACAACCAGCTCAAGGCGAAATTACTGGAAAAGCGAGCATTGACACAGGTTTTGCGAGAAACAACCTTAGCGCCCGGAGAGTTTCTTAACCAGTTTGGTTATCCAATACGTCGTGTGGACGACCCGTCCACAATTGCCTGGAATATTTCGGCGGCAGTTTACTACAAAGTCGGCGGACGCCCTTGGAAACTGAACAACATTCGGGAGGGTGTTTGTTATATCGGTCTTGTTTTCAAGAACGATGAAAGTCACTCTGACGTGCGACAAGCCTGCTGTGCTGCTCAAATGTTTCTAGACTCTGGCGATGGTGTCGTTTTTAGAGGCAATGTTGGCCCGTGGTACAACCCTAAAAAGGGCGATTATCACTTGAGCGAAAGCGCCGCCAAAGAACTGATCGGTAAAGCCGTCGATTCGTATACTGATCAATTTGGAGTTGCACCTAGGGAACTGTTCATTCACGGCAAGACAGCTTATAACCCTGACGAGTGGCGTGGTTTCAACGCAGGTGTTAAACCGGATAAGACTAACGTCGTTGGGGTAAAGATCTATAACGAAAATCGTTTCAAGCTCTTTAGGAAAGAAACACGCGCTGTACTGAGAGGACTCGCCAGTATCCAAGGGGATTGGATTAGCCATTTGTGGACAAAGGGTTTCACACCTCGGCTAGGTACTTATCCAGGTCGTGGAGTGCCAAATCCTCTTTTCGTACATGTTTGTCGAGGACAGGCGAATATTACGCAGGTATTGACCGATATTTTTGCGCTAACAAAGTTGAATTACAATGCGTGCATTTTTGCGGATGGACAGCCGGTAACTTTGAAGTTCGCTAATGCCGTTGGCGAGATTCTAACTGCGGGGCCCTTAGGGAATCAGCCGCCGTTACCTTTCAAACATTATATCTAGTGAAACCAATTACCGAAAACCATATCGAACAGTACGCCATAGAGGAATTGCAGGCTCTTGGGTACGGTTACGTTTATGGGCCGGGGATCGAGCGGGAAGATTTTGGGCAGATCGTTTTGATCGAGAGTCTGCGGCGGCAAGTTGCGGTTATCAATCCTGATATTCCCGACGAAGCAAGAGAACAGGCGATCCAGAAAGTATTGCGGATATTCGCGGGCGATCTTTTGACCAATAACGAGACGTTTTACGAGTTCCTGATCGAGAAAGTCAGAATCCCGTATCAAAAAGACGGTTTCGAACGCAGCCATGAGGTTGAGCTGATCGATTTTGAGAATCCGGCAAACAACGAATTCCTCGTCGTCAACCAATTCACGATCACCGAAAACAACCAAAACAAACGGCCCGATGTTCTTTTGTTTGTAAACGGAATTCCTCTGGTTGTGATCGAGCTAAAAGGAGCCGCAGATGAAAAGGCAACGATCCGCTCGGCATTCGAGCAGATACAAACTTACAAATCAGTAATCCCAAGCCTCTTTACCTATAACGCGATATGCATAATCTCTGACGGACTCGACGCAAAAGCCGGTTCGCTGTCAGCCGGATATTCCAGATTTATGAACTGGAAGACCGCAGACGGAAAGAAAGACGCTTCGAAATATATCCCGCAGCTTGAGACCCTGATAAAAGGAATGCTCAACAAGGAAACGCTCCTCGACCTTGTGCGTAACTTTATCGTTTTCGAGAAATCGGCGGCGAAGGACCTAAAGACCGGCCTCACCACAATAAGCACGGTTAAGAAACTCGCGGCCTATCATCAGTATTACGCAGTAAATAAGGCTATTGAGAGTACCTTGCGTGCCGCAGGCTACTCTCAACCCTCCCTAAATCCCTCCCAGAGGGCGGGACTTGAAGAAAATACGCTTAAGGAACCCTCCCACTGGGAGGGCAGGGAGGGTAGTGTTCCTCACTATAGGGGCGGATTGGAATTTGCTGGTTTACTCGAAGAGGCGCGGGAACTACGTCGGCGACAGACGCCTGCTGAATCCATATTCTGGGAGTTGGTGCGAAACAAGAAATTCCTGGGTCTTAAGTTTAGACGTCAGCATCAGATTGGGAACTATATTGCCGATTTTTATTGTCACGAAAAGCGGTTGGTGGTCGAGTTTGACGGTGAAGTTCACGATTCTATTGAGCAGCAGCGTCACGATGAGATCAGAGACAAATATCTCACAACTCTCGGCAATCGTGTGGTGAGATTTAAGAATAGGGAGATATTAGACGACCCGGAAACCATGCTGACAAAGCTCAGCACCCTCCTAGCCTCCCAAAGGGAGGGACAAGAAATAGAATCTGAACTCCTCTCCCCCTGGGTGAGGCCGGGAGAGGGTTACGCCAACCGCAAAGCGGGCGTAATATGGCATACGCAGGGCTCGGGAAAATCCTTGTCGATGGTTTTCTACACGGGAAAGCTCGTCGTTCGGCTCAATAATCCGACCGTTGTCGTGATAACAGATCGCAACGACCTCGACGAACAGCTATTCGACACCTTTTCAGGAGCAAAACAGCTTTTAAGACAAGAACCGCAAAAGGCAAGAGATCGCGAGCATCTTAAGGAACTTCTAAAAGTAGCCAGCGGCGGGATCGTGTTTACGACGATCCAGAAATTTCTACCGACAGACGGTGGCTCGGTTTATGAGCAGCTTTCGGATAGATCGAATATCGTTGTAATAGTCGACGAAGCTCATCGGACACAATACGGATTTGAGGCAAAGGTTCTCGAAGAGGTCGATAAAGATACAAAGGAAGTAATCGGCCAGCGAATAGCTTACGGTTTTGCCAAATATTTGCGTGACGCTCTGCCGGATGCGACATACATCGGTTTTACCGGAACTCCGATAGAAAGCGACGATGTAAACACGCCGCAGGTTTTTGGGAATTATGTAGATAAGTACGACATTCGCGATGCCGTCGAAGACGGAGCGACCGTAAAGATAATCTACGAGAGCCGTTTGGCAAAGGTAACGCTGACGGAAGAAGGAACGCAGCTTCTAAAGCAATTCGACGAGGAATTGCAGGAAGACGACGAAGTCAGCGACCGCCAAAAAGCTAAATCAAAGTGGACGCGGATCGAGGCAATCGTCGGAAACGAAAGCCGTGTTAAGAATCTGGCGGCTGATATTGTTTCGCATTTTGAAGCAAGAAGAAAAGGCAGTGTCGGAAAAGCAATGATCGTCGCGATGAGCCGGAGAATTGCGGTTGATCTTTACGAACAGATAATTGCACTTCGTCCGGATTGGCACGACAACGATAAATCGAAAGGGAAAATAAAGGTTGTAATGACCGCGTCGAGTTCAGACGGCCCGGCGATGGAAAGACATCATACGAGCAAGACCGAGCGGCGAGCCTTGGCGGATAGATTTAAGGACGTAGATGATCCGCTCCAGATCGTAATTGTTCGCGACATGTGGCTGACAGGTTTTGATGCTCCGTGTTTGGATACTTTGTATGTAGACAAACCAATGCGCGGCCACAGCCTGATGCAGGCGATCGCGAGGGTCAATCGTGTATTCCGCGACAAGAAAGGCGGCCTCGTTGTCGATTATCTCGGACTCGCAACCGATCTAAAGAAAGCCCTTTCCTTCTATTCAGACGCCGGAGGCAAGGGCGACCCAACAGAAAGCATTGAACAAGCCGTAAATGCCATGCTGGAAAAGCATGAAGTCGTTCGGCAGATGTTCGGGGAAACAAGCAGATCGCAGGAAGATATTCTAGCGGAATCGCCGGACGCTTATCCCGTCGGGAATGCATTTCATTTCGACCGATTTTTCCGTGCTGATTCAAAAGGCAAGATGGAAATAATCCTGCAAGCCGAAGAACACATTCTCGGACTTGCAGAAGGAAAGGAAAGATTCGCCCGCGAGGTCGCGCTTTTGGGCCAGGCGTTCGCATTGTCATTGCCGCAACTCGCCGCGATGAAAATTGCCGAAGATGTGGCTTTCTTTCAAGCCGTTAAGGCCCGGCTCGTAAAATTTGAAGGAACCGGAACGGGCAGATCCGACGTCGAGATAGAAACGGCGATAAAGCAGATCGTCGATAATGCTCTGAGTTCCGACAGGGTCATCGATATCTTCGAAGCAGCCGGAATCGCAAAGCCGGAGATCTCGATTCTTTCCGACGAATTCCTTTTAGAAGTAAAAGGTATGAAACATAAGAATCTCGCTCTGGAACTACTAAAGAAAATCTTGAACGACGAGATCAAAACAAGAGCCAAAACCAACCTCGTAAAAAGCAGAGCCTTGCTCGAAATGCTCGAAGGTGCGGTAAAGAGGTACCAAAATAATCTGCTCTCAACCGCCGAGGTCATAGAAGAATTGATCAGAATCGCCAATGAAGTAAAAGAATCGGACAAACAGGGCGAAAGGCTGGGATTAACCTATGACGAAGTAGCTTTCTACAATGCACTCGAAGTAAACGAAAGCGCGGTTCAGGTCCTGGGCGACGAAACTTTGCGAGACATCGCGAGAGAAATAGCCGACAAGGTCAGAAACAATAATTTTATCGACTGGACCATCAGGGAAAGCGCCCGGGCCAACCTCATGCGGCTGGTCAGCCGGACTCTTCGAAAACATGGTTATCCGCCGGATAAACAGCAGAAAGCCGTCGATACGATCCTCAAGCAGGCTGAGCTGATCGCCGATCAGCAGGCCTTAGTCTATTAGAAGAATACATTCCCCCCGCGACGGTCGACCAATGCGCCCTGTTTAGCATCCACGCAAATCTGTGCTATACTTGCAACGCTCCGGATCGTGTCCGGATGGATCTTTGATAATCGGAAGCTTGATGGCTGGGATGATGAAACACGTTATGCACTTTTTGAAAAATGGGATGAACGGGCGTAAATGTTGCATCTACAGACGGTTAAGCGTCCCATTTTCCGTCCCACGGTGGGATGAAACGCGTTACGTACTTTTTGAAAAATGGGATATTCGGGCTTAATTGTTGCGATTACAGATGGTTAAGCGTCCCATTTGTCGTCCCACGGTGGGATGAAACACGTTACGTACTTTTTGAAAAATGGGATATTCGGGCTTAATTGTTGCAGCTACAGGCAGTTAAGCGTCCCATTTTCCGTCCCACGTGGGATGGGATCGAGAGGCAGTAAAAAAGGCCGCCTTTGGGGCAGCCTTTAGTGGTTTTCGATAGGGAACTGGCGATCTTAATTACCGACCTTCTGTTTTCGCTCGTCGGCGAAAAGGATGGGCGATACGATCGGGCGGTAGGTTTCGTTGATCTTTATGTACGAGTCTTCGCGGACCTTGGCCATGAATTTTGACTGTTCGGCAGGAAACCGCTCGGTCATCATGGCGAGGCGTACCGCGTTCTCGTCATATACGGACTCGCTGCTTGCTTTTTCGCGCTTATCCACGCGGAGTATCACGACCCCGAGTTCGTTCGCGTCAAATGGCTCTGTAAATCCTCCGACCTTGACGTCCTTTAACGGTTTTGCGAGGACCTCGACCAGCTCCGGCACCTTCAGATTTTCCGCCTTGCCGGCCCCTTGGGTGACGACTCCGGGATCTGAATGCTCCGCAGCAAGCTTGTCAAAATCGCCTCCGGCCTTTAACTGATCGTGGATCGATTTGGCTTTGGCGCGAACCTCAGCCTCGTTCCGTCCGGCAAACCCCAGATACAGCTCGCTGATCGAGATAGTTTCAGGTTTGGTAAATCTTGCCTTGTTCTTATCGAAATATGCCTTTACCTGCGATCCATTCGGTTCCCAGTAGATCCGGGATTGGACCTCGCGTTGGATGACAAGATCACGGGTCACCTGTTTTCTCCAGCTTTCGCGGATCTCTTTGGGATCGACACCAGCTTTCACCATTTCGGCATGGAGGGCTTCGACAGTCTTGAGATCGTTTTCCCGCATAATGGCCACGAAACGCTCGTTCAAAGCTTGTTCGATCTCTTTTTCGAGTCCGAGCTCCTTGGCACGCTGGATCAGCAGCTCTTCGTTGATAAGGCTCGCGATCAATTCGCCCTGCTTTTCGTCGATGGTCTTCTGGGCTTCCTCGGGGCTCTTGCCCTGCTGTTTCAGGGAATCGACAGCGTCCTTCATCTCGCGTTTGATCCGCGAAAGCGTGATAACGCCGTCATTTACCTGGGCGACGACCTCATCGACCACCTTTACCTCGGTTTCCTGGGCAAACGCGGGGATGGCCAAAACTGCTGCAACAAAAAAATAGGAAATGATCTGTCTGAAATGTTTCATTCAATACTCCTGATCGGGTTCAAAAACCAATATTATTGCCTGTACCCTTGAAATTACAAAGCGTAAGATGCAGAAACCGGCGGCAGCGTTCGTCACGAAGCCATGATAATAACCAAGGAATTTGTTTCGATTGGAAATTTATAATAATAATGGCCTCCCCTCCGTTCCCACCATATCGATGAACAAAAAATGCTCCGAGTGTGACCTGATCAATTTTGCGGCCGCAGATGCGTGTGCCCGATGCGATGCAGACCTGAACCATCTCGTCGAAGCCGCAGAGAACAGGAGGTCGCTCGCCGGATGGCTATTTGTCCGGGCCGGTGCCGTTTTAATGACGTGCGTAGTGATAATGGCGGGTTTCTATATTTCGCTCGTCGCGTCCGCCGACCGGTTATCGCTCCAGCAAAAGGAAACGGTCAGACGTGCCATCGCGATATTAAATGACAATAGCTTTGATACCGAGGTCATGATGCTTTCTAATTTCACCGCCTTTCGCAGTACGGACAATTGGCTCAACGCCTCCGTCGCTAAAGAGAATGCGTATGCATCGACCAATTTCCCGTTCGAGATAATCACCTTGTACGACGATTTTTTTACATATCCGCTCGATGATGTCGAAAAGGCCGCCATCCTGCTCCACGAGGCACGCCACCTGCTGGGCGAGGGTGAAAAAGAGGCTTACGAATATGTCTGGAAAAACCGTCAGCGGTTGGGGTGGACCGAGGAGAAATACGGCATTTCACCCGTCTGGACAAACGTCCGCCACCAGACTCGCGAATACGTGCCGGAATTGTTCGTTTGCGTGCAAAATCGCTTTGCCGACTGCACAGAATAAGGGCCCGTTACAAGCGGATGGCGAGCAGGCATTCGCGGGCCGTAGCGATCGGATCGCTGGTTTTGACCGGTATCCGGAGTATGCCGGTCGGGGAAAAAACAGAGCCCGTTTCATCTTCAAGGAACTGCATCAGTCTTTCGGGAGAAACCCGGGCCGATCCGCCGAGTTTTATCGCCACCCCCTCGGCGGTCTTGTCGATCGATACAAGGCCCATTTGCTCGGCCAGCTTTCGCAAACGGCCATAGGCAAACAGGTTGTCGACCGAACGCGGGATCCGGCCATAGCGGTCCTCGATCTCGGCGTGGATATGCATGAGGGCTTCCTCGGTTTCGGCCGAAGATATCCGCTTGTAGGTCCGCAAGCGCTGGCCGGCCTCGGAGATGTAGTCTTTAGGAATGGAAACGTCGACGCCGAGATTGATAGACACGCTCGTCTCGTCGGCGATCTCGTCGCCCCGCAGTTCGGCGATCGTCCGTTCGAGCATCTTTGTATAAAGGTCGAAGCCAAGTGCGTCCAGGTGGCCCGATTGCTGGCCGCCGAGAATGTTTCCGGCCCCTCGAAGCTCGAGGTCGAGAGCGGCAAGCCGGAACCCGGCACCGAGGTCGGAAAATTCACGTATCGCCGACAGACGCCTCCGGGCGATAGGGGTCAGTTCCATTTCACTCGGGATCAGCAGATAGGCGTACGCGCGGCGATTCGACCGGCCAACGCGGCCGCGAAGCTGATAAAGTTGCGAAAGGCCGTAGTTATCGGCCCGATTAATGATGATCGTATTAGCCCGGGGAATATCAATGCCGTTTTCGATGATGGTGGTGGCAACCAGAATGTCGTACTTATAGTCGATGAAATCGAGCATGACCTGCTCCATCTCTTTTTCGTTCATCTGGCCGTGGCCGATCGCCACACGTGCATTGGGCACAATCTTTTGGACCAAAGCGGCTATGGCCTGGATCGTTTCGACACGGTTGTGGATAAAAAATATCTGGCCGTTGCGGGCGAGTTCCAGCTCAACGGCCGAGCGAATTACGCCCTCGGAAAACTGCAGCACCTGCGTATTGATCGCCAAACGGTCCCGCGGCGGCGTTTCGATGACCGACATGTCCCGCATGCCCAGAAGCGACATGTTCAGCGTCCTGGGTATCGGCGTTGCCGAGAGGGTCAGCACGTCGACCTTTTTCTTGAGATGCTTCAGCTTTTCCTTATGCCCAACGCCGAACCGCTGCTCTTCGTCGACCACCACGAGGCCGAGCTTGGGCATCTTGACGTCGTTAGACAATATGCGATGCGTACCGATCAGCACATCGACATCACCGTTTCCGGCCGCCTCGGCGACCGTTTTTTGTTCCTTTGCAGAGCGGAACCGCGAGAGCAGGTCGACCTTGATCGGAAATGCCCCGAATCGCTTTTTGAAAGTTTCGTAATGCTGATAGGCAAGCACGGTCGTCGGGGTCAGAATTGCAGCCTGTTTGCCGTCCATTACGGCCTTAAAGGCGGCACGCATCGCGACCTCGGTCTTGCCGTAACCGACGTCGCCGATGATCAGGCGGTCCATTGGCGTCGCGGTTTCCATATCGCTCTTGACGTCCTCGATGGCAGCCGCCTGGTCAACGGTAAGGTCATAGGGAAAGGCGTCTTCAAACTCGTGCTGCCACGGAGCGTCAGGCGAAAAGGCGTAACCTCGAACGAGCTTTCGCTCGGCATATAGCCGAAGCAGCTCGTCGGCCATGTCCCGCATCGCCCGCTTGGCCTTGGCTTTGGTCTTTTGCCAGCCGATGCCGCCGAGGCGGTCGAGCGTCGGCGAAGTCGCTTCGCCCGACGAGTAACGGGAGACCAGATCCATTCGCTCGACAGGAACAAAGAGCTTGGCATCGTCCGCATAGATCAAAAGCATGAACTCGCGTTCCGAGCCCTGCGAAGAAATGGTCTGGAGCCCATCAAATCGCCCAATGCCGTGATCGACGTGGACCACGTAATCGCCCGGCTTAAGATCGCGAAAATCGGAGATAAAAGCGCCGAGCTTACTTTTCGTCCGCGGGCCTTTCGGCTGGGAGGGGCGGAAATCCGCACCGGAGGTTTCACCAAAAATGTCCTTTTCCGTATATATCGTTCGCCCTGCCGGCAGCTCGAATCCGCCCGAAAGATCGCCGATCTCGATCGACCCGGCCGGCAGGGAAAGGTCGTATTCCCGCAGTATTTCCTCAAGGCGCTCGGCCATTCCCGAGGTTTCGAGGACTATCTTGACGTTTGAAAGATCTGTTTTGGCCTTGATCTCGGAAACAAACGCGGGTAGATCGCCGTTGAATTTGCGGCTCGATCGCGAGAGAAGCTCGAGGTTCGCCATCTTGCGCGAAGGGGGAAAAAGAAAAAGAGGTGAGGCTGTTGATGAGTCAGTCACTTTAAACTCTTCGTCAGTTTCTGAGGACGTAAGGCCGAGCGAACGCAATTCGACCGAACGAACAGCTTCAAGACGCGACCGCAGCTCATCCGTCGAGAGGAACAACTCCGATGGCTCTAACCCGATGTCGTCGAGGTCCTGCAGGGCCGCATAGCTGTTTGCTGCGTGTTCATAAAGGCCCGTCAGGGAGTGTTCGACGGCGACTGGTTCGTCGATAAAATAGATGCACTCGGGAAGGTGGTCAAAGATCGTTGCTGCCAGCGGCCTAACGATCGGGATCAGGAATTCCCATCCCGAAAACGTCTCGCCGTTTTCCGCAAAATCGGTGCGGTCTTTAAGATTGCGGGCGTACCGGGCATCGGCGAATCGCTCACGGGCGAAAAACGCCCAATCCTTCAGGTCCTGAGGTGAAAATGCGAATTCGCGCATGGGGGCGATCGAAATATTCTCAAGCTGGCCAATGGAAAGCTGTGTTTCAGGATCAAAGGACCGAATGGAATCAACCGTGTCGCCAAAAAACTCTATCCTGACCGGGGCCTCGGCATCGGGAGACCAGACATCTACAATACCCCCGCGAATGGAAAATTGGCCCGGCGAGTAGATCGGATCTTCACGTGTGTAACCGCCCGAAACCAGCGTTTCGACTAACGCCTCGGGCGAGAAATCGGAATCACGCGACAACCTGCATCCAAGTGCCGCTATGTCGGCGGGGGCCGCGGTCCGCTGGATCAGTGAACGGGCAGAAAGTACGACGAGATCGACCGCTCCCTGCCCCAACTGCCATAGGCCCAGGGCACGGCGTTCCTCGGTTTCGGCGTGCGGAGAAACTCCCGAATACGGGTCCGCTTCGAATGAAGGAAGTGTAACGATCGACGGACTCCCGATGCCGTTTTGGCTGCCGAAGAATTCGAGGTCGCGCTCCCATACCTCAAGGTCGGTATTCGAATCGGTAACGATCGCAAAAGTCTGTCCGGTCTCGGCCTGCAACCGTGAAAGTACAAACGCCTTCGCCGCCGGTGAAGTTAGTCCGCTAAGGCTGATGATGCGAGTGCCGCTTTCGATCTCTCGCTTGATATCGTCGATGTCAGTCGCCATAAAACGCAGAAAGCCGCCAGGATCGCGGCCGGGGCAGGTGTCCGGATCGAAGCGATCTCAAGCGTTGGTTATATTCTGCCACACTGGCGGCCAATTACAGAGACACGGATGGCCGAGATTGAATTGAATGGGTATTATTGCGGCTGGGAGTCGTCGGTCATCTCGACCGCATCGCCGTTATATCTGATCTTCCCGCCCCGAACATGCAGATCTCGCTGCGGATACGGTATCTCGATATTGTTATCTCGAAATTTTCTAATAATCCCGAGATTCAGATTACTCCTCAACAAGCCGGGCCGATGGATCCTCGAGCGGCTCCAGGCGCGGAGCTCGAATTCGAGGGCATTGTCGCCAAATTCAAGCATGCGGACCGCCGGCGGAGGGTTGTCGACGACATCCTCATTTTCCTCTGCCACCTCGGTCAACAGGCGAGTCACGAGATCAACATCCGAATCGTATGCGACCCCGACCGGTATCCGGAATCGCACCATCCCGCTCTCGAAACTCCAGTTGATCACGTTCTCGGAAATAAACTTGCTGTTCGGAACGATGATCGTGATGTTGTCGTTGGTTTTGACTAGCGTGCTGCGGGCACCGACCGACATTACCTGCCCGTTCACATCGTCGACCTCGATACGGTCGCCGACCTTGATCGGGCGTTCGAAAAGGATAATAAGGCCGCTGATAAAATTATTTGCAATATTCTGAAGTCCGAAACCGATACCGATGCCGATAGCTCCGGCGACAACGTTGAGAGTGGTGAGATTGATGCCGACGGTTTGGAGTATTATCAGAAACCCGACAAAAAGTATCAGGTAACGAGTGATCGTGCCGATCGCCTGTTGTGCCCCGACGTCGAGCCGCGTGCGCTCGAGCAGCCGCGAAACGAGCACCCGCTTCATCCGGTTCGATAAATAGAAGAGCAGGAAAGTAAATATGAGGATGTAAAGAACGCTCAACGGTGTTATCCGGGCTTCACCAAGAGCGAAGAGATTGTAATTGAGCAGTTCGAATAGCGGGTTTAGGTACTCTCTAGTTACTTCTTGCATGTTGAGCTCGGCCGAATAGGTATCAAGTTTAGGCGATTAACGTCCGTCGGCAAAACGAACCAGTATTTATACGGGTTTTAGCATGGGTTAATTGCCTTACCCGTGTGAGGTTTGATTTAATCAGTATCTTGTCAGGAGTTAAATTATGGACGTACCGGGATTTACCGAGATAGTCGAGCAAAACGATCAGACCGCTGCCCGCCGAGAGCATCTCGAAAAGCTGCGGGAGCTGGTCGGCAATGTGTATCCTAATAAGTTTGAACGTTCAAACTTGAGCGGGGCCGAAGACTCGATCACCAATCTGTTAAAGTATCCGCCCGTGGCTGCCATCATTGGGGAGATAGGCGAGATCGTCTCCAAGCTCGCCGAACGCGAGCGGCCCCCGGCTGAGATAAAAGATGCCCTTAACGCCCGCCTCAGGGAGTTTGGCAATGTCCGCATTTCGGGCCGGCTCGCCGTGCCGCCGAGGGTGATGGGCAAAGCCGCGTTCGTTCACCTTTCCGACGGTATGTCGCGGCTGCAAATATACTGCCGCAAGGACGATTTTGTACTCCTTCGAAATGACTCTTCAGACCCCCTGGACGCCCAAGACTCCTGGAACGCCTTTGCTTTGCTCGACCATGGCGATTTCATCGGTGTCGAAGGATACCTGTTCGTAACGAACACAGGTGAACTCAGCGTTCATGTCGAAAAGCTCCAATTCCTAGTCAAAGCCCTCGTCCCGATGCCCGACAAGATGCACGGCATCGCGGACGCCGAGATCAAGCAAAGGCAGCGGTACGTCGACCTGATCGGTTCGAGCCTGCAGGTCAGGTCAGAACCGCCTGCGTCAGCGGGCGAGGACCTCACTACTCGCGAGGTCTTCGAACGGCGCGCGAAAGTTATTTCGTCGATGCGGAATTTTCTTGAAGACGCCGGCTATATCGAGGTCGAAACGCCGATGCTGACGCCCAAGGCGACCGGCGCCGCGGCGAAGCCATTCAAGACGCATCACAACGCACTAGACATCGACCTCTACGCCCGCATAGCGCCTGAGCTTTATCTCAAACGCCTCGTCGTCGGCGGGTTCGAAAAGGTCTACGAGCTCAACCGCAATTTCCGCAACGAAGGCATCTCTAACAAGCACAATCCCGAGTTCACAATGCTGGAATTCTATTGTGCGTACATGGACGTGAACGGGATGATGGATTTTTGCGAGGAGTTGTTACAGGAAAGTGTACAGAAAGCGACCGGCGGTTTGACAGTGGAATATGAGGGGAATGATATCGATTTTAGTAGGTTTGAACCTTTAACGATTAAGGAAGCAATCATCAAGTACTTTCCCGTTGACGTCCGTGACGAGCTTAGGTTTGAACCTGAATGGTTAGAGAATCCGGGTAAATGCGCCCGACTTGCGAACTTCTTTCGACAATATGCTCTGACTGCAAGGACTGAACCGGTTTGGAGAGATCCAGACACGATTGAACGTTATGTTGATCGACAGGATTTGCCCGATCTCGAAGAGAAAGGATGCCAAAGTATTCCAATTGATACACTTATCGGCGAGGAAGGGGCTTATTCGAGATGGTGGGGTTGGTTTGAAGAGCAGGAACGCGAAAGGGTTGATGATCTTCATACAGGGGCGAATATAGCTAGTGTTTTCGAGTCGGTCGTCGAAAGGGAATTAATTCAGCCAACCTTCATCGTCGACTACCCAAAATCCATCTCGCCACTCTCCAAAGCCTCGCCCGACAACCCTCAGATCGCCGAGCGCTTCGAGCTTTTCATCAACGGTATGGAGGTCGCTAACGGTTTTAGCGAGCTTAACGACCCCAAAGAGCAGTACGAACGCTTTATCGATCAGATGGGCGAACGCGAGCGTGGCGACGAAGAAGCGATGGTCCTCGACGAAGACTACATCCGGGCCCTCTCCTACGGAATGCCGCCCGCCGCCGGCATCGGCATCGGCATCGATCGCCTAGTGATGCTGCTGACAAACAAACACTCGATCCGCGACGTCATCCTCTTCCCGCACATGCGGCCCGAGAAAAACGTCTCTGCGGATGGGGAGTGAAGCGGTGTCAGGCAGCAACGCACTGCATTCGTATACAACTAAATGATTTCGGAACGTCAGGAACTTTAAAGGCCGCAGCTCTTAGTTATCTAAAACCACCGAACGGATAATTACACTTCCCCGGGCACGATAATACCGGGGGTAAACTGAAGGATGAAGAGGATTTCAGTGTTTTCGCAAAAGATTGCCTATATTGTTTTCGAGTGGATCGAGGTCGAACTTAGCGTGTGCGGATTTGATCCGGCACGATTTCCATCGTACAAGACCATGCGGCCATCGACTTCGTTTTCGGGAGGGCTCATGTCACGGTCCGTGCGATTTACGCCTTATTGACGTAGGGGCTTGGGCAGTCTTCGAGCCTCTATGCGTGGAGAAAAACGGTGGCGTTCTGCGCAAACGCCACCGTATTCTCATACTTGACCTACTTGAAATAGAAATCCAAGCTTCGCGTTGTTCCGTCATTCAAATGCAACGTCAACCGCCGGCAGGTAAACTTCCAGGCGGCTTGCGTCTGCCACGTCGTTTGATAGAAATCAAACATCGCCGAGTAAGACGGGTCGGGCAATGACCGGTTTATGACCGTCGCTGCGCCTATCGACGCTTGGGTTGCACAGTTGAACCGCTGCGAGGTCGGAGGCGAACTGTACGGATTGCCCTTGTTGCCGAAGAGCGTAAACCTGACCGGGACAGTACTGCCGGCTGTCACCTGATTCAACACCTGTTCGCTCAGGAGCAGTCCCGAGAAGCTGAACCAGCTGAACGAATACTGAACCGTCACCGTAAAGCTGCTGAACGACTGATTGCCAGCCGCGTCAGTTGCCGTTACCTCTACGGTTGTCGTTCCGACCGGGAATTGTGAGCCAGAAACCGGATCGGTCGTCACCGTCCCCATTCCACAATTGTCCGAAGCGGTCGGCAGCGGGAAGTTGACGGCTACCGAGGTCGCGTTGGGCGGAAGAGCAACGGTGATGTTGGCAATCGGGTTTATAACGGGCGGAGTGGTTTCCGGCGTTACCGTGACATTCAACTGCGTGGTCGAAGACTGATCACTCGAATCGGTGACTTTCAGCGTGAAAGAGGCGTTGGTCGCCGAGCAGGTTGCCGCGACGTCAGCCGTGACATTGCCGTTTGAATCAACCGACAGATTCGAGATCGTTACGCCATTGACGGTTGATGCACCGTCAACCTCGACGGTCAGATCACCCGCTGCGTCCTCGGCGTCGGAAACGACGGCGATCAGTTGATTGGACGAAGAATCGCGGGCTTGCGAAACGGCTTGCGGAGTAATTTCGGGAGCTGAATTTGCCAGCGTGCAGACAAAATCACGCGGTGTTACTATCAGCGACCAGCTATTCAGCGTTCCCGTGTCGAAGGCGAATTGATCGGAAACGACCGCTTTCCATAATCCAAGCGTGCTTGTTCCGTCAAACCGGCTGAGTTGCGGAACGCTGTCGGGGCCGGAGAATCCCGCGATTGTCCATGACGGCGAATTCATTGCCGGACGATAGCTTTTGGTAAACGGGGCACTGGCGGCAACCTCGGTCAAAAGATCGTTCGTCGCTTCGTCGTCAATCACGGTGTTGACGAGATTGTCGCCCGAACCGCCGTCAGTTAAACCTCCGAGTATACTCATAAAGTCTGCTCCATACCCATTCGGTCCGCGAACCATAAAGGTCAGATCGCCGACAAAAGTATGCGTCAAATTATTTATTCGTATATCGAGATCGGCGATCTCGTAATCGTCGGTAATCGTCATCGCATCGATGACGCCTAACGGACTATTATCCGGAATTGCCAGGCCGAGACCGCTGCGCGTATATGTTACCGGCGGAAGAGCGCCCGATGGTTCGCCCATTCGCAATGAAAAGTCTTTGGCTACTACTCCGAGCGAACTCGTAACAGTCAAAGTAAAATACAAATTCGTTCCGCACGCGGATTCCGGAGCCTGGACAACGAGGTCGCTGCCGTTAAGATCGGCGTTTCCGTTTGGAGCGATGTTCGGAAAAGTCGTCGAGCCGTTTAGGATCATTACGCCGGGAGTCGACGATGAGATCGTCGCAGTGATGCCGGTAGCGGTCTTCAAAGCATTTCGCCACGGGTTCTTTAGATTAACGTCGATATTGACCCCTTCAGACGGATCAATAAAGCCCGTATTATTACCGCCGCTGTCATCGACCGTTATGGTATTAATGTCAAGATCGGGCGCAGTGAAAGATTCCCTTAAGCCCATATGACCGGCCGTGTAACCGAACATTACGGATATAGGAGCATAGGCGTTATAACCGAGTCCCCGGTCGGCAAAGCCGTCCCAGATCGACTGTTCATTCGCACATGCATTAGCAGCGCAGTCAGCATCGATCAAGGCATCGCGGGCCTGAACGAATGACGGATTCGACGGAGTTAGCTTCATTCCGTCGGTAACGATCTGAAGCGTGATCTGATTACCCGTCGGCACATCGCTACCGTTTGCGGCGATTATCCGGCTGCGTACTTCCCACAGGGTATTCGCCCAGATTTCTCCAGCGTTATGAACCTGCAGAGCGCCGCCGCCATTGAAATTGATCGGATTTGGTGCGATGCCGCCCGAAAGATTATTCGTGGTAGCGTCGACATCTGCCCATGTCAATGGATTGACGGTGTTATCGGTTGAATAGGGAAAACGCCGAATGCCATAGACATAGTGTCAAGGTATCCGGCGACGAGTTTATAAGTGGCATACGCCCCATTCGCATATGCCGCGTTCGGGTCATCGGCATTTGTATTATTAAGAAGCGACAGAGCGTAAAAATCACTCCAGCCTTCGCCCATCGCTCCGCCAATGTCCCACTGTAAGCCGGCGGCGTTGCCGACAAGCCTGTTACTCGTGCCGTGCGTTAATTCATGCAGCAGTATTTCGGCATCTAGTCCGCCGTCGCGGTCGATCGTCGGTCCGGTAAACCGGAACATTTGAGCTCTGCCCGAGGTCCCGTCAGGCGGTGTCGAAAAATTCGCATTGTTCGTTCCCGATCCGTCCTGCACATCGATCAGAACGCGGTCATTGCCCAAACCGCCGCCGCCGAAATTATCCTGCTGAAAATTACCGGCCGCCTGGTCAAATCCCAGAGCGTGAAGTTTATCATGGTACCAATTTGCACCGTAAAATTGCTGGACGACCGAGCCTCGCCGGAAAGAGTTAAATGCCGCACCAGTCCCGGTCGCAGTTTGTCCCGCTTCGGGGTTGCCGCCCTGCGGCGCAGGTAGAAAACCCGTTTCGAAATCACGAGGAGATGTTCCCAAAAAGTCGCGGTTACGACTATTTGCGTCGGGATTTCCCGTCGGTCTGCCGTTACCGTCCAAAACACCGTTGGCATCGGTATCACAAATATTCGCATTGGCGCCGCCGGTTCTATCCACACAAGCAAGCACATTGTTGCCTATTGTCTGTGTTTCATTTTCCGTGCAAATCCCGCCCGGGCAATCGTTGATCCATCCGTTCGGGCTGGCGATCAAACTCTGCGCCAGAAACATCGAAACGATCGAAGGTGTTATGCCCGGATATTGGGTTCCGCCACCCGGAAGGGCCGCCGACGGTGATTGCGGAGCGGGGTTATCGGCCGGGGTGATCCCGTCCGACTGCACAAATACCCTGAAACGCGCATCGTGCGTCGAAACGTCATCCCGGATCTGTTTACGCCAGAGCATGGTGCCGTCGCGAGCGTCGACCAACACATACCAATCTTCTTTTTCTCCAAAAACGATCTGCGACCAGGCCGGAATCAGAACGCCCGGAGCGAGCGGGAAGTAGACGAGCTTGCTGGTAACCTTGCCGCGAATTTGAGGATCGGCCACCCGCATTTCGGTGAGCATTCCCTGTTCTTCCGTTTCACTGACTATCATATGCCCGACTTCCAGCGAAACGTCTAACTGCTGCATCGTTAACTTCAGGGCTTCCTGCGGCGATAATAGATCGTCGATCGGTTCCGCGCTTAGTCCGGCTTTCGGAACCATCAAACCGAGAGAACGAATAATACGACCCTCGCGGTCTAGAATAAATCTAGTTTCACTCTGAAAAACCGGACGATCGTTTATCATTTGTTCGACGCGAACCATCCGTATGCCGCTGCCCGAAGCAACGCTCTCGCCGATAAAGTTCAGATCGTCAGTTTCCGCTTTGCTTAACCCGTATAGAGCCTGATTACCGGAAATAAAATCGCGGACAATATCAATACCGCTCCGCCCCGGACTGGCTTTGGTCAGACCGTCCGAGCTTCTAACTATCTCGACCGCCCCGGTCAAAGCCGAACTTCCCATTTCCACATTAGGACGCCTGGACTTCAGTCTGGAAAAGCCGGCTCCAATTTCCCGTTTGTTGGTAAGGGCCGTCTCCAAAATGTCCGATTTTGAGACGCGCGCCGATCTTTTCTTCAAACTATCTTCGACCTGGTGTTTACCGCTCAGACGAATGTCAAAGTTTAAATGTCTCGGCTTCGATTTTTCTTTGTCCGGAGTTCTTTGCACATCATCCCTCGTTGGAAACAGAACCTGTGCACCGGTTCCGGAAACGACTATAAAAATTCCGCTCAAAAAAGTCAGACACAATGCAGCACGAATGCCGGGGCTTTGTATCCATTTAGGTTTATTCTTCTTGACCCTTTTCTTTTGCTGGTTAACAGATTCTGCTTTCACTGATTTCTCCTATTTGTCTATTTCGAAGCGATTCGGGTTTCGATCATCTGAGGCCCATTCTGCTTCTGATCTATAAGTCACGCTTGATCGAGTTTGGGCGCATTTCCGGCCCCGTTTCACGCAGTGAGGGCTCGAAAGGCGATTGCCTGATGATTTAGTCCGCTTGTAGATCCGGTTTGAAAATGCCGAATCACACTAAAAATTTAGAGTCACCGTGGGATAGATTTCCCTACCTGGCGGGAGCCGCGATCAGCGGCTTAAGCGTAGAGATGTAAAGAGTTTAGACTATCGAAGATGTTTTGCAAACGCAAAATGCGGTTTTCTGATAATGATACAAGAAAAGAGTGTTACAGCAGGAACATTATGGCTCGGAGGTCCGCGATGTACGCTATGTTCAGCTTTTAATGTTAAGAGATTGTCGTGCTCTCTTGGGCAGCGTTTGAAGCTTCTATGGGATCGGGAGTACGGTGGCGTTTCTGCAAAAACGCCACCGCATCTTCATCACGGGATCTATTTGAAGTAGAAATCCAGCGACCGGGTCGTGCTGTCGTTGAGCGAGATCGTCAGTTTCCGGCAAGTTCCTTTCCACGCCGCCTGTGTTATCCAGGTCGTCGAGTAGAAATCGAACATTGCGTTGTAGTTTACTACTCCGCCTCTCGACTGGATCACCTGAATTGGTCCGATCGACGCCCCTGTAGAGCAGTTTATTCGCTGCGATACCGGCGGCGAGCTGTAAGGATTGGCTCCCTTAAATCCGCTCAGGCTGAACCGGATAGGAATATCGCTGCCCGCCGTTGCCTGATTTAATGCTTGTTGGTTCAAAAGCAGGCCTGAATAGCTGAACCAGCTGAATTGATACTGCTGCGTGACCGTGACTGTAAAGCTGCTAAACGACATATTGCCGGCCTGATCGGTCGCTTTGACATTCACAGTGGTGGTCCCGACATTGAACATCGAGCCTGAAAGAGGATCGGTTTCAACTGTAACGGTTCCCCCGCAATTATCCGTTGCCGTCGGAAGCGGGAATGTAACCGCCGTCGAGGTAACATTCGACGGCACGCTGACCGCGACATTGGCGATCGTACCAATCACCGGCGGTGTGGTTTCCGCCGTGACGTTGACCGTTAGAGTGCCTGTTCCCATTTCTCCGCCCGGATCCGAGACTTGCAATCCGATGAGATTACTGCCGAGGGCGGCGGTGCATCCAGCTGCAACCGACGCGCTGATCGTGCCGTCATTGTTATTGGTAATTCCGGTTACGGTAATTCCAACCGGCACGCTGGTCGTTATCACCGACAAGCTGCCCGAAGTATTGTCCACATCCGAAATCGCTGCGATAACTGAAACCGTCCCCGCGGCCGTTTGCTGCCGCGGAACCGCCATCCCGGTAATGGTCGGAGCATCATTTATCGCAATTACATTGATGTTAACGGTCGCAACATTCGACTCTAACGTGCCATCCGACACTTTGTAGGTAAATGAGTCCGGCCCGATAAAATCAGCCGCTGGAGTATAGCTGAATGAGCCGTCGGAATTTAAATTGAACGAGGCTGCATTACCCGGACCGGTCACCAGAATCGCGGTCAAAGTATCGTCGACATTACCGGTATCATTGTCGAGAACTCCGGGAGCGGCGACATTGAGCGGAGTATCTTCGTCGGTATTATATGTATCGTCTATCGCAGTGGGCGGAACCAAAGAAATATAGGCGATAGCCGGGTCGTGGTCGGAAAGCCTTTCTACACCCGTCGAGTTGCGGGAAGTCTGCGGAAAATCGGCATTAATTCGAGCATGATCCAGCCGAACTGAAGTTGCCGAATCCAATAAGGCCTGATTGACAAGGACGTGATCGAGCGATTGGGCATTGCCTTCGAAGACGAAGGAATACCGCTCCGCCGCCGGCTCGGTGTCGAAAAGATTGTCCAGATCGGGGTTTACCAGATCCACCCCGTCGCCTGGGACGACCGTTTCATTGTCGGGGGCAGGCGTTCCTCCGATAACACCCATCGAATCTCCGAAACCGTCGTTAAATTGGAAAGCATTAAAATCGCCGATCAGCATAATTCGTTCGGTCGGGTCGGCTGTTTGTCGTGCCTGCACCAGATCGGCTAGGTCTTCCGCCTGTGCCTGCCGTTTCGCGCGGACACGGTCGCCCGACGTTGCCCAGCCGGCGGAGCCGGGATCTATGGATTCTACATCAATAAGCGAGCGCAGATGACTATTGATAACGGTAAGCGGAAACGAGCCGCCGTTCGCTGAATGTACTATTGCATTTAGACGCAGGGGCGGACGGTCGTTAAGCAATTCGGTCGAAGAATCGGGATTAACGAACAGCGTTCCGGCAAGTTCCTGTTGAACTTCGACGACTTCAACGCGGGGCATACCGACCGAAACTTCAGACGTTTTCACCAAAAATCCGACATCAATTCCGCCGACGTCGTTGCCTTCGACAAGATAAGCTGTATATTGCGGGTTCGGCTGAGAATTGGCTGCCGCATCGGCATTGATCCGGGCAGCCAAAGATTGCAAGGTTGTAAGATTTTCAACCTCGACGATTCCGACAATATCCGGAAAATGCAGGAAGTTGCGGATGCCTTGCGACGCTTTGTTCAAACGCCTATCAAACGCGGCCGGGGTTAAAACCGGCTCGCCGATGGCCGGATCGTTTACGGAATCGAAAAAGCGTTCGAGATTGTAGGATGCAATGGTAATTTCGGACACTTCCGGCACCGCCGCTGCCGTTGGAGTAGAACCGCCTGCCACTGTGGGAGCTGATTCCGGCAGAATAGTATATCGTCTGAATCCGTAGTCGAGCGGTCCGACTACGTTCGTGATGACCGCGCTCGTGCTGACGTCCAAGACCGGGGCACCGATCCCGTCACTATCCACGCGCAGGAGCTCGGGGTTCGCATCCCATCGCGGGATTGGCGGGATGCTGCCGGACGGAGCCGGATCGGGCGATTGAATTCCCGGTTCGCGGAACGGACGCGGAACACCGGTCACCGTGCCGAAAAAGACACCGTTTGATGTAGCGGTCGCATTAGGTTCATTGACATTGCCTTGGGTCGGCGCGGCGACGGTCATCGACGGTACGCTGACGCGCATTCCTTCGACGCGCTCCAACTGGTCAATCGGACCCGCCGGATCGGGAAATGCTGCTGTCAGCACAACCGGCGCCGGAAGCGGATTGCCGGTAGAAATTTGTACGATCGTCGGCGAAGTAAACTCGGTCAGAGGCGGCTGCAGCGGATCTGAGGCGGGCACGAACTCGGTTACGGTTCCCGTTACCTGAACAAGATTTCCGACGGTCGCAGCGGCGGTCGGTGCGGAACTCGTGAAAACAAAGACACCTTCCGACGTAGCCGGGTCGGCATCAACCAAAGCGTCCGTCTCTTGAATAAAAAAGCCGTTGTTTTTGACGCCCGTGACTATGCCGCGTGTTGTCACGCTGGAACCGACGATCGGCGAAGAAGCCCCGGGACCTTGAATGTCATGTATCGGAACAAGAGTTACATCATCATTGATAATCGTTCCCAGACCTTGCCCGTCAACGACATTCGCGCCGACGACATTGATGACGTTGACGAAAAAGGTTTCATTCGGCTCAACCGTTGTGTCGCCGTTGACTGTGACATTGAAACTATATGAAGAACTGCCTGCCGGAATTGTCTGTCCAGTTAAATTGTTTGCGACATAATCGTTATCTTCACCCGGAGGATTTCCGTCCTGCGCCGTGCCGTCCGCCGTGGCAATGTCAAACGTGACGCCGCCCGGTCCTGCTGGCGCTGAAAGATTGACAATAAAATTAAAAGTAGTCGTTCCGCTGTTTCCCTCAAAAAGAGAAACATCATTAATAGAAAGATTCGGAGTTGTTGTGACCGTCGGATTCGGGGTTATTGAAAAATCGTCAACTGCCAGCCCGTCGTCTGCGCCGGAGGCATTGAGGTCATTCCAGCGAATCCAGAAAGTTGCGCCGTTGGCGATACCGAGGCCCGAAATTGTCGAACTGACGGCAGTGCGATTGGCGGCTAGGTTTCCGTCAAGTGCCCCGGCGCTCGCAGCAGTTTTCACCGGATTAGTGAAATCAAGCGCGTTGACATCAGTCCAGGTTCCCGTAGTTAAGCTGGTGGCGTTCGTGCTGAACTGGAAATCAAGTCGGTCGTCGCGAGCCGCAGCGGTGTTGCCGATACGCCACTGCTCACCGAAATAGGCAACGTCCAGACTACTGATCGTCGAGCCTGTGTTGTTTGTAAAACTTGCTCCGAAAACAGGAATGAGCGTGCCGCTTTGTAGTCCGCCCAACGCACGTTCCGTGTTGCCAGCCGCGCCGTAACTATATGTGTCGCCGGTGTTGCTCCCACCGGTGTCAACGGCATATAGTTCGTTATCGCGAGCGCCGCCGCCGGTTTCCGTAATATACCAGCCTGTTGGAAGCGTCGTGTTGGTTGTTGAACCTGCGGTATTCGATAATGTATCGAAGTTTTGAGTTGAAGGGCTGCCCGCCGTCGTTAAAGTAACCGTGCCGGTGCCTGTATCGGCTTGCGCAACATTGTGAAAAAACTGCGCTTGGAAGAAAAATGTTGTTAATAAAACTACAATTAAAGTGAACGAAGCGAATCGGCGTCGGCTCTCATATGGACGGATAGATTTTCTCATAAAGTTTGCTTTAATATTTTTCGAACCTCTAACATCATGCTCGATGCCGGATAATCTCCGGGCAACCTGCAGTTTGGGGTCCGGTTTCAGAAGATTTGGACGTAACGTATTCAAATGCAAGCTCAACCGCCGACAGGTAAACTTTTAGGCCGGATGTGCGTGCCACGGCACTTGATAGAAATCAAACATTGATTTTTTACTCTCCGGCGAAGATTGATTGATATTCGTCGAAACCCGAGAGATGCGAGGAGTCTAGTTTATTTAAAATATATTGTAAATGTCGTTCTTGGTTTTGCTCACGGCATTCCGGAAGGGCTCGATCGGGCAGCAGGAGGTCAGATAATATCCTATCTCGTAATCGCGCCGTGCCGGCAGCTGCGGTCGCAGATCGCCGAGCAGGACCACATACTACTTGTCGAAGTCGAAGGTTAGGACGCCTGCGACTTTGACGGGTTTTCCGTCTTTAAGCGGCGGGTCGAAGCGGGCCTGGCGGGCGGCGACACCGGCTGAGTTCCAGAGGAGCTGAGGACCGCTGACCACGCTTGCGGCCACGACTTCTCCTTTATCACTGATCATTACTTCGACGGTGACAGTGCCGCTCACCTTTTCAGCCTTGGCGGCCGCGGGATATTCCGGTTTTGGCAGGCTGATGGCGAGGTCGTTCAGAATACCGCCATAGATGGCTCCGTCCGGTGGGGTGATCGATTTCAATGCCGGACCGTCGGCCGCGACTATCTCCTTTCCAACAGGCTTGGTGTCAGCTGGCTTCGCTTCAGTCTCGGCGGGCTTGACGTCGATAGAGACGTTAGAAGGTGCGGCTTTTGTTTCCGAAGGTGCGACCTCCGCCTGACCGCATGAGATGCCGGCAAGAACGCAGAAAGCACAAAGTAGACAATATCCCGCTACTGCTCGACAGGCGTAGGAGCTTTCGATCAATGTCATTTTTTTAACTCCACAAATTGGGTGCAGGGTATTGCAAAAATAGCATTCGGCTGGCGGCGGTGCAAGTTGACGCGAAACGGCGATTCTGTATGGCTGTCGACCCACTGACACGCGAAGTTAGAGCGTTTGTGAACTCTTCTATCTTTCAGGATCAGTTAGAGTCCGTATTCGGCCGCGCGTTCGAAACTGACTAATCGACCAGTCAGAGCATTTTATCTGGAATGGGCAGAGCCGGAGTCTTCGGCTGCGAGCTTCAGATAAAGACGGGGTTCCGGGGACCGCGATCTCAATGCGGAGCAGCCGAGGTGCCCCCGATCGCCACCAGCATTGCCGGGATGGGTTTACATACCGGCAACATCGCGGAGGCCCTGTTCGACAATATCTTGGCCAGGTTTCATCAGTGCGATTATAATGTAAATGCAAAAAAGGCGGTTGTAGGGCCCGCCTCTTTCCGTTTCTAAATAGATCTAACTTAACCTTTTCTTAATTCTGTAAGTACCTGTTTGGCGACCGCCTTCAGTGTGTCAAAGACGCCCGTGCCGTTTGTTGCTACGGCCTCGAAAACGGGCTCGTTCTTTCGAAGCAGTTCGCCGGAGAGGTCGTGGGTCGGGATGACGTTCGGCAGGTCGCGTTTATTGAGCTGGAGTACATACGGGATCTGGTTAAGGTCGTAGCCCTGGGTTTGCAGGTTTTCCTCGAGGTTATATAGCGACTCGATATTCGCGTCCATCCGCTCTTCCTGGCTGTCCGCCACAAAGACCACGCCGTCCACGCCCTTGAGAATCAGTTTTCGCGATGCGTCGTAATAGACCTGGCCTGGAACCGTATATAGATGAAAACGCGTCTTAAAGCCGCGCACCGTTCCTAGTTCCAGCGGCATGAAATCGAAGAACAATGTGCGGTCTGTTTCGGTGGCGAGACTAATAAGCTTGCCCTTAGCCTGCGGTGCGGTCGAATCGTAGATGTACTGAAGATTGGTCGTCTTGCCGCAAAGGCCCGGTCCGTAATAGACAATCTTGCAATTGATCTCTCGTGATGCGTAGTTGATGAAAGTCATATCGTTTAAGGCGTTACAAGTGACGGGTGACAGGTGACGGGAAAAGGCCGGTTTACTGACTTTTATTTCGAATATGGTTCGACAAACCTAACAGCATTCTCCCGATCGAATCGGCCTCCGTTCTTAGTTCAAGATATTCTGATTGCTTCAAATACCCTAGTTTGTGTGCGATCAAAAGCTCAGTCTCTACTTCAATGCAGGATCCCTGGGCTATCGACAAAAACTGTAGAAATTCTTTATTAGAATGACGAGCGGCGCCCTCGGCTATGTTTGTCGGAATTGATACGACAGCCCGGCGGACCTGTAATGTGAGCCCAAAACGCTCATCCGTAGGGAATTCCTTCGTTCGACTGTATACCATAACAACGAAATTAATTGCCTTTTGCCAGACATCCAACTTCTCGTGGGGACGCATTTCTCTTCGACTTGTCTCCTGTCACCCGTCACCTGTCATTAACTAAACAAGCTGTCAATATCCTCGTCCGTAATTTCGGAGAAAAAGGAATTCTGGTTGATGCGATAGTTGGCTGAGTCGGTTGTGGCCTCGTCGAGGATAGCGGCGACCTCGAAGCTGCCTCGTTTGGTGCGGATCTTGACAAGGCTCAGGGTCGATCGTTCGTCGAAGACAACTACCAACAGACTGCGGCCGATAATACTTATGAATATGCTCTCGCGTTCGCCCTCGTGAAAAACAGAGGGAAAAGCATCTTCGCCGATTAGCTTTGCCATGCTGCTGGTCGCAGCCACGTTTCCGGCGGCAAGCGACGAGAAACTCGTCGTGTCCATATCACCGATCTCGCCATGAAAGGCGATCGGCTGCCCATCGCGGTCGATCAGAAAAACCACACGGGCTGCACACTCAACGCAGAGTCGAGCCAGGACGGTCTTCAGCCGTTGAAACTGATGTTCTTGTAAAATAAAAGGCGTATCTGCCATTAGGGTTTAATCGTGCGAATCGCCGATGCGGAAAGTATATATTCGGTGAATTGTATTGGCAAAGCGGCCGGATGGTCATTGACTCGCCGCACGTTAAAGTTAGCACACTAAACCCAATGAAGACAAGTGATTTTTTGAAAGTCCGGGTCAGGCAGGCCGGTATATTCCATTCGCAATGAAGCGGATAAATTGTTGTCAAAAAAGCAGCTAAGATGTTATGATTAGACGATTCGGAAGCGCTCTCCGGATCGAAAACGCCCGTAGCCGACAAGTGTTCTCTTCGCCATTCTTCTCTGATTCGTCCCGCCTGTTTAAATGAAGCACCATCTATTCTCGGACATTTCACCTGGGCTGAATTTTGTCGCCATCGGCGGCGGTAATGGACTGTCGACGCTGCTATCCGGCTTGAAACGATTTGTGGACCAAGGTGATTCTGGCACCGTGTGGATCGAAAATCTGTCGGCAATTGTAGCGGTGACGGATGACGGCGGCAGCTCCGGCCGATTGCGTGACGAACTGCAAATGCTGCCGCCCGGTGATATCAGAAATTGTATGGTTGCCCTGTCCGAGGATTCGCAGCTGCTGTCGAGGCTGTTTCAACATCGTTTCCGTGGAAATGGTGATCTCGGGGGCCACAGTTTTGGAAATCTATTCCTTGCCGCGCTCAGCGAAGTTACCGGTGATTTTGCGGAAGCGGTGAAGTTGTCGTCTGAGATCCTTGCGAGCAAGGGCCATATTTATCCGGCGACGGTGGCCGACGTCAGGCTGGTGGCGAAACTTTCCGACGGATCGACCGTACACGGCGAGACGAACATTTCGCGAGTCGGCAACGATATACGCAAGCTGTATTTGGAACCGGCCGGCTCCAAACCCCTGCCCGAGACGTTAGCCGCGATCCGCGCGGCCAATGTGATCACAATAGGCCCGGGATCGCTTTTTACCAGTCTCTTGCCTACGATCCTCGTTGATGGCGTTGCGGATGCGATCGCAGCATCCAGAGCGGTCAAGGTCTTTGTTTGTAACCTGATGACCCAGCCCGGTGAAACGGATGGATTCTCGGCACGCCGCCATCTCGAGCTTGTGCGGCAATTTGCTCCTCAGATCGATTTCGATTACGTCGTTGTTAATAACCGCCCCGTGAGCGATTTCCAACTGGAAAAATATCACCTCGAAGGGGCAGAACAGATCGGTGTTCACGGCTCGATCTCGCCCGAGACCATTGAGGGGGCCGAGATCGTCTATGGTAACCTGTTGGACGACGGCGAAAAGGTGAGGCACCATCCCGAAAAGCTGGCCCAGGTGCTGCTGTTATGTGCATTGCAGCCCGTTGAAAAGGCTGTCGTCTGATCCCTATTTATGGAAACCAGTATTGAGCCGCGGTCCAATCTTGACGTCCTGATAATGGCCGCCGGGCTTGGTACGCGAATGAAGTCTTCGCGAGCCAAGGTTTTGCATCATTTGGACGGCCGTCCGCTGATCAATCATGTCTGCGAAACTGCTTTTTCGCTCTCGCCATCGAAGATCTTTGTCATCGTTGGACATCAGGCAGAAGATGTTAGGCGTGCGGTTTTGCATGAGTTCGATACGTCGCTCTTTGCGTTTCCGGTACAGGAGAAACAATTGGGTACTGGCGATGCCGTGAATTCGGCTCGCGACCTGCTTGAGGACCGTGGCTCGACCACAGTGGTGCTTTCTGGCGATGTGCCGATGCTCACCGGCGAGACGCTCGCTGCACTTGTCAAGGTGCATTCGGAATTTCGTGGACGCGGTGCCGCATGCACGGTCCTCTCCGTTCGGCTGAAGGAGCCGACGGGCTATGGCCGGGTCGTGCGGGATGAAAACGGGTCCTTTGATCGCATAGTTGAGCAAAAGGACGCATCTGACGATGAAAAACAGATCGATGAGATCAATTCGGGGATCTACTGTTTTGACACAAAGAAACTTTTCGACGCTTTGGAAAGAGTGGGCAACAAGAACGCGCAGGGGGAATATTATTTGACCGATGTACCCGGTATTCTGCGTGAAGAAGGCGAATTGGTGGCCATATTTCGCTGCGCCAACAGTTTCGAGGTCGAGGGCGTCAACGACCGACGGCAATTAGCCGAAATGGAGAGCGTGATACGCAAACGGACGATCTCGCGCTTGATGCTGGATAGCGGGGTAACCTTTCTCGACCCTTCGGCCGTTTATGTGAGTTCAAGGGCGTTGATCGGCCGCGACACGATCCTCAGCCAGAATGTTACGATCGAAGGAACAACGGTCATCGGCGAACGATGCACCATAAGGCCCGGAACGCGGATCGTGAAGTCGGTCATCGGTAACGACGTCGAGATAAAGGACAACAGCTTTGTCACCGACTCGACCATCGGTAACGGCTGCTCGGTCGGACCGATGGCCCACCTCAGGGGTAGGGCCGTGATGGAAGACGGTGCGAAAGTGGGAAACTTCGTCGAGCTGAAGAAAACAAAGCTCGGCCGCGGCTCAAAGGCAAGCCACCTCACCTATCTCGGCGACGCAACCATCGGAGAAAATACAAACATCGGTGCCGGAACCATCACGTGCAACTACGACGGCAAAAACAAACACGAGACCCACATCGGCGACAATGTAAAGATAGGGTCGGATACGATGCTGGTTGCTCCTGTAAAGGTCGGTGACGGTGCAGTAACCGGAGCCGGGAGTGTGGTTACGAAGGATGTTGAGGCGGGAGAAGTGGTAGTCGGAGTTCCGGCGCGATCAATAACAAAACGGGGAAACAATGGAGTAAAAGGATGATTGGAAGCCCACTCTTAATATCCGTACTTTTTGTCGCATCAATGCTAGTAGCCTGTGGGTCCGCTTCTAGCAACGTCGTTCCCGCTGTTGATCGGCAACCTAAAAACGCACCGGAAACAGGTTCGGCGAAACCACCACCCGGGTGTGAGGAGTTTCAGCTACTTGTTGACACGACTTACACATTCAAACCATCGAAACTCACCCCCGATGAGCGGACTTCCAAGTCTAATGCGATGGACGTGGTCTGGGAGAAAGTGAAGGCCGACAGAAAATTGATCCCCTGTCTAAGATCCAGGCTTGGTCAACCCAATGCAAACAATTTCTTCTTATTCGATGGAAGTAATTTACTGTTCAGTTTAGATAAATCCGATGAGTCCAAGAAGATACTTATCGCTTCGTATGCCCGTACCGATCTTGTGGACGTCGACGTCCGAACTTGGATCGCTTATCTTCTGATGTTTGGGCTTGAAGGTTTCGACACGTCTTCTGCGGCCGAGACATGGCTAAAGGCTAACGATCCCTTTTACTACTTACCGCAACATGGAACTGTGAGGGTTGACAAGAGAATTGGTGCATTAGCGATTTACGGTTCGATGGAAGAACGATTCGCAACTCCTGCTTTAGCGGAAATTGCAAACCAAAAAGACCATCCGGGCCGTGATATCGCTGCTGACCTTCTTGTAATGCAGGTGACACCCGAGGCGGCGGCCCTGTTGATGAAAATTGATCGGACAAGTTTGGCAGCCTCGGTACGTGACAGAGTCAAGAATTACGTCAATAATCCATCGTTCATCCTCCCGCGTGTAGGACCCGCTAAAGCGAGCCGAGAGAAGTTCGTGACGGCTCTCGACAAGCTGGGCAAGGGTGAAGCGGAAGAATTTATGAGTCTAGTCTCTGAGGTTCCTGACGGTGAAAAGGATGCTATTGTCGTACTTCGGCCTGAGGACATTCCACTCGTTCGAAAGGCGCGACGGTTTTACGCTTCGACAGGCACGCCCCATGCTCCGGACTGGTACCAAAGCTTTACAGACATACTGATGTATATGGTTCGAAAGCCCGAAGTCGATCGAAGTAAGACGGATAAAAATTGATATATGTGTGGAATTGTAGGTTACGTTGGAAATAAACAGGTTGTGCCGCTTATTATTGACGGCCTAAGGAAGCTCGAGTATCGCGGGTATGACTCGGCGGGTATTGCGGTTGTTGATGAGGACCATCAGCTTTCCTTGCGGCGTGCAGAGGGCAAGCTTAGAAACCTGGAAGAGTGTATTCGTCTTAATCCGCTGGATGGAAACTATGGCATCGGGCACACGCGGTGGGCGACGCACGGGCGTCCGACCGAGGAGAACGCTCATCCGCATCGCGATCAATCCGGCAAGGTGGTCGTCGTCCATAACGGCATTATAGAGAATTACCTTACGCTGAAAGAAAGGCTCATCGACCAAGGACACGAGTTTCACACGGAAACCGATACAGAGGTCGTTGCTCACCTTATTGGCCATTATGTCGAGAAAGAGTCGCTCTCGCTCGAGCTCGCCGTTCGCAAGGCCGTTAAAGAGCTAAAAGGCATCTTTGCGCTTTCGATCATCTCGGTCGACGAGCCTGACATGATCATTTCGGTCCGCGAAGGGCCGCCGGTGGTCATTGGGCTCGGTGATGGAGAGTTTTTCGTGGCTTCCGACATTCCGCCGATCCTTCAGCATACACGCGATGTTTTCTTTCTGGGCGACAGGGAGATCGCGGTGCTGACCAAAGACTCGGTCCGTGTGACGGATTTTGATGGAAACGTCGTCGAACCGGTCCAACAGCGTATCACGTGGGATCCGATCATGGCGGAAAAAGGCGGGTTCAAGCATTTCATGCTCAAGGAGATCTACGAGCAGCCGCGGGCCGTTCGAGATACGTCGCAGGGCCGTGTTTCGTTGGATACAGGGAAGGTCTATCTCGAACCGATGGATATTTCCGAAGACGACCTGCGCGCCGTTACGTCGATCAAGATCGCTGCTTGCGGGACCTCGTGGCATGCGGGATTGGCCGGCAAATACATGCTGGAGCAGATAGCACGTGTTCCTGTCGAGGTCGATTATGCTTCGGAGTTTCGCTATCGAGACCCGGTGCTGTCCGAAACGGACCTGATAATAGTTATCTCACAATCTGGTGAAACCGCCGATACTATCGCCGCAATGCGTGAGGCCCGAGCATCAGGGTGCAAAATTCTTGCGATCTGCAACGTGCAGGGATCGATGATCCACCGCGAGGCCGAAGGTACGATCCTCACTCACGCCGGACCGGAGATCGGTGTGGCATCGACCAAGGCGTTTACTTCGCAGATGGTTGCTCTGTATCTATTTGCCACTCATTTGGGGAATATACGCGAGACGATCGATCAGGCACAGGCGAAGAAACTTGCTCAGGACCTGGCCGAGCTTCCGCTCAAGATCGAGCAATTGCTGAATGACGCCGATTCAATCGAAGAGCTTTCAAAGGAGTTTTTCCGGGTGCAGGATTTCCTGTACCTGGGCCGAGGGATAAATTTCCCCGTTGCCTTGGAAGGGGCATTGAAGCTAAAGGAGATCAGTTACATTCACGCCGAGGGTTATCCAGCGGGTGAGATGAAACATGGACCAAATGCTCTTATCGACGAGAAACTGCCGGTCGTTGTGATCAATACGCGAGAAATGGGCAATCCGGGCAGCGAGCTGCGATATGAAAAGACACATTCCAACATAGTCGAGGTAAAGGCTCGCGATGGCATCATAATCTCTGTTTTGACAGAAGGCGACTCCATGAGCTCAAAGGTCTCGAACCACGTCATCGAGATCCCTGAAACATCCGATCTGCTCGGGCCGATCCTGTCGATCGTGCCTTTGCAGCTACTTTCATATCATATCGCCGTCCGCCGCGGCTGCGATGTCGATCAGCCGCGAAATCTGGCTAAGTCGGTGACGGTGGAGTAAGATGTCGGTTATGAAGTGGCGTGTGGTATTGGAAGAAGATGAATCAACCGGGGAGTGGGCCGTGTGGTGTCCGGAACTACCCGGCTGCACGAGTGCAGGCGACTCACAAGAAGAAGCTATGGCCAACATACGGGAAGCGATCGAGCTTTATCTTGAACCCGATCCGCTTCCTCTAAGTTCCACGGCCGTAATTCGCGAGGTCTATGTTTAATGGGCGAGAAGATTCGTCTCTTCACCGCACGCGAGCTTGAGAAATTGCTCGCACGATTCAATTTTGTTCTTATTTCTCAAAAAGGAAGCCATAGGAAGTGGCGAAATATGAATACGGGACGACAGGTTATTGTTCCTTCTCATAAAGGTAAGACACTTCCTCTCGGAACTGCCAGAAATATTCTTACCAACGCCGAGATTCCCAAGTCCGAGTGGAAAGGTAAATGAAAGCCATTGTTGTCCATGAATACGGCGGGCCCGAGGTCATGCGGCTCGACGAAGTCGAGAAACCGGAGCCGGAAGGCACACAGGCGCTCGTTTCTATCAAAGCTGCCGGTGTCAATCCGGTCGATACTTACCTTCGCACCGGTATTCACGCACACGCTCCTAAGCTGCCCTACACGCCGGGAAAGGATGGGGCCGGGGTTATTGAGTTCGTCGGCGATGCGGTCACCAAATATAAGATCGGGGACCGGGTTTATACAGCCAACTCTATCAGTGGTACTTATGCCGAATTCTCGCTCTGCGACGAAAAGCACCTCGGCAAGCTACCGGATAACATAACGTTTGAGGAAGGAGCCGGTATCTGGACCCCTTATGCCACTAGCTATCGGGCTTTGTTTCAAAAGGCCGGGGCCATCGCAGGCGAAACGGTTGTGATTCACGGAGCTTCCGGTGGGGTGGGAATTGCCTCCGTCCAGTGGGCAAAACAGGCAGGGTTAACGGTGATCGGCACAGCGAGTTCAGATGCCGGCAAAGCTCTTGTCGAAGCAAATGGGGCCGATGCGGTTTTCGATCATTCGGACATTGATCATCTGTCTGAAATTCGCGGGTTTACCGGCGGCAAAGGAGCGGACGTCATCATAGAAATGCTTGCAAATGAGAATCTCGAGCGCGACTTCGAAGCTCTGGCGATGTTTGGCAGGATCGTCGTTGTCGGGAGTCGAGGAACATTGGATTTCACTCCGCGACAAATGATGACGAAAGACGCAACGATTTATGGGATGTCGCTGTTCAACGCATCGCAGGAAAAACTGGATGAGATACATGCTGCTATTTATGAGGGTCTAACGAAGCAATTTCTTAAACCTCCCGTCTCTCGCAATTTTTCTCTCCCCGACGCGCCAACCGCCCATCACGAGATCATCGACAACAAGGCCTTGGGTAAGATCGTTCTAACGCTGTAGGCCGGCAAAACCGTCTTTTCGTCGCATGTCTGCAAGTTATCGTTACAGATCCGTTCCAAAAGTGTTGGAATGCTTCTGATCCGTATTTCAAGGCTCGCGGTGGAAACTGAATAGTGCCTCGCCGGCGAGGAAACGAATTTGCCCTTAGCCGCATCAATATGCGTGATCAATATCCGTAAATGAACATATGAAGAAGCCCGTATTTCTCCTAACGGTCATGTTTTGCTGCATCGGAGTTGTCGCTCAAGAGAAGAACTTTTCGCCCGAGATCAATCGCGTCGCGATCTTCAAGAACGGCTATGCCTTCACCTACCGCGAGGGCGAAGCCAGTCCGAGGGCAAACTGGGTTCATACGACCAATACTCCGGTCGGCGTACTCGGGACGGTCTGGGGATATTCGACTTCGGCAAGTGTTCGTGTCGACCAACCGCTCGCATCCGAATTTCTGAATTCAACCCAGACCGATCGGGTAGAGGACATTGCCGAGTTTCTGATCGCGAACGAGGGCAAGAGGATCCGTGTGGTCGATGGCAACAATGCGGACAGAGTCCACGAAGGCGTTTATGAGATCATTAGCCGTTACCGTAATTTTGCCGAGGAAGTGCGACCTGAAGGGGGCTTTCGAGCGAAATACGACCTGAATCTGATAACTCTTTCGATCAAGACCGAGAACGGCGTTTTGTTGTTGCCCGCAGCTTCTGTTAGGACGATCGAGATACTGGATTCTCAGCCTATTCTGCTAAGGCCCAGAAAGGAGAAACTTGTCAGGCTTGGCATAAAGCTGAACGGGGCGAGGGACGGCCAGCCGGTCAATGTCGGAATCGCGGCCCTTGAACGCGGACTTCGCTGGATTCCGGCTTACCGTGTGGAGGTGAAGGGCGACCCGATCAAGGAAGCCAAGCTCGAGCTCGAGGCGAATGTTATAAACGATCTCGCCGACTTGAATAATACGGAGATAAACTTCGTCGTCGGGGTTCCGCATTTCCTGTTTCAGGAAACGACGTCGCCTCTTTCTATCAATACGGCATTTGCCGGCGTTTCCAGCAATTTCCGCCGCGATGGAGTCAACCAGCTTTCGAACGCGATATCCAGGCAGGTCATGGAACTTCCACTAGACGGGCGTCGCGTTGATGATATTTCGCCGACTGTAGCGGGCGAGGAAAAGTCGCTCTCATTTTCTGCCGAACAGCTTTTTCTCTACCAGACCGATCTGCTGCAACTGAAGAAAGGCGAACGAGCGACAACCCGTTTATTTTCCCTGACGGTACCGTGCTCCGAGGTATTCGAGTGGACGCTCAACGATGTCAGCGATGCTCAGCAAAGATATCTCAATCCAGGCTATTCCGGGCAGAGTCATCAGCTAAACTCTTTGCAGGACCTCTCAACCAAGATCTGGTCCGCCTTGCGATTGAAAAATACAACAGGGATGCCGTGGACAACGGCACCTGCCATCAGCTTTCGCGAATGGAAACCGCTTGGCCAGGACCTTCTGAATTTTACACCCATCGGGGCCGAAGAAGTCTTGAGGGTGACTCCCGCCACGGAAGTGACGGGATTTCACTCGTTGGAGGAAAAGGAGCGAACCAGAGAGAAAATTCGCTGGAACGGAAGTGACTACGATTTCGATCTGGTTACGCTCGAAGGAACAGTTAAAGTTCGAAATGTTCAGAAACGATCCATAGAACTCGTGCTGACACGGCATCTGGTCGGGCAAGTTTCGAGCGCCAGCGATGAAGCTAAGACCACCAAGAGCGGTCTAAATCTACAAAGCGTCAACTCCAATTCGATAATAAAGTGGAGCGTGCAGATCCCGCCGGGCGAGAAAGAACTAAAATACACCTATAGCGTCTACTTAAGAAAGTGATATCACTTAATACGTATCCCACTTCCAACCAAATGCGGTTTTATATTACGTCGAACACCTGAAGGGCGTAACTCACATTCCCGAAAGGAGCCGAGACCTGGACACCTTGGATGATGTCGCGCACTTCGATCAGTGATTCGCGGGCGATGGCGATGCCTTCGTCTCGGGCGTGTTCTTTGCTCTTGTCGGAAGCGATACGCATGCGTTCCAGGATCTCCGCGGTCACTTCAACTCCAGGGACTTCGTTATGCATAAATTCCGCGTTGCGATAGCTGATGAGCGGCCAGATGCCGGCGACTATCGGGATGCGAACGTGTGAGATCATATCGAGAAATCGCTTTAGCTGCTCGGTATCGAAAACAGGCTGCGTGATCGCATATTCGGCACCTGCCTCTACTTTCCATTCGAACCGGCGGATCTCTTCTTCCATATTCACGGCACCGGGATTTACACCGACACCGATCGAAAATGCGGTTGGGCGGCCAATCGGGTTGTTGCCTAGATCGAGGCCGTGGTTGAGCTTGTTGACCATGTTGGTCAGTCCGATCGCGTCGATGTCGAATACGGCCGTGGCGTCGGGGTACGGGCCCATTTTCGGCGGGTCTCCGGTTATAAGGAGCAGATTGTGCAGCCCCAATGCCGCTGCACCGAGAAGGTCTGACATCATTCCCAACAGGTTGCGGTCGCGGCAGCAATAGTGAAGCACGGCCTCGATGCCGATCTCGCGTTCGACCAGGACAGCGGTCGCCTGGGCTGACATCCGTGTTTGAGCACGCGGCCCGTCGGGAATGTTGACGCCGTCGACACCGGCATCTTTCAATAGACGGATAGAATCAAGCGTCTTCTCGGCATCGCAGCCTTTGGGCGGCAGAACCTCGACGGACGTCACGAACTCCCCGCGGGCGATCTTCGCCGACCATCGGGAACGCTCTTCCGGCGGCACTACCTGCACGTCCAGCGGCTTTAGTTCGGCAACTGACGTGCGGGCCTTTGAGACAAAAGCCTGCGGGGCCTGCCTGGGGCTGATCGAGCGGATCGAATCGACGATCAGTTTTATATGCGTCGGGGTCGTGCCGCAGCAGCCGCCGACGAATTTTGCACCGGCCTGAACGAAACGCTTGGCGAAAGTTGCCATGTACTCGGGCGAGCCCATGTAGAACTGCCGCCCCTGTACGTCCCGCGGCAGGCCCGCGTTGGGCTGTGCGGACAGCTTTTTGTCCGTAACCAGGCGCATTCTCTCCAGCGCACTGAGTACATGTGTCGGCCCGACTCCGCAATTGAGGCCGATCACATCGACACCGAGGGAATCGAGTTTTTCGGTAAATACCTCGGGCGTTGCCCCAAATGTTGTCATCAGGTCGAGTTGGATCGTCATCTGGGCCACGATGGGCAGATCGCTGACCTCCTTGACGGCGAGTATCGCCTGCTCGATCACTGAAAGATCTGAGAAAGTCTCGAGTATGAATAGGTCTACTCCACCCTCGGCGAGGGCTTCGGCTTGATCGCGAAACATCGCCCGGGCCTCAGCGAATGATGTCGGGCCGTAGGGCTCAATCCTTAAGCCAAGCGGCCCCATTGCTCCGGCAACGAGAGCCTTGTCACCCGCAGCCTCGCGTGCGATCTTTGCCGCAGCAACATTGATCTCGTGAAGGCGGCTTTCGAGGCCATAGGCTTGCAGATGGTGTCGTGTAGCTCCGAATGAGTTCGTTTCGATTATGTCCGCCCCAGCGGCGACGTATTCCGAATGGACTTCGAGCACAAGATCGGGAGAAGTGATATTTAGTTCGTCGTAGCTCCGGTTGATGTAAATTCCCTTGTCGTAAAGGCGTGTTCCCATCGCTCCGTCGAAAACGTAGATATGGTCAGAATCAAGAAGCTCGCGAAAATTTCTCATAAACAAAAAGCCTCGCCGAAACAGCGAGACTTTTGATCGAAACTTGTCTATAGCTGTTTAGCAGATTATTTAACGTGGTCGCAAGTCGCATTAACTCACCACGATGATAGCTAATAATGTGCCTTTACGTTCGTGCTGTCAAGGGCCGTCAGAAGCTCATCCTGTCTTCCCGAAGAAAGCGTAATCAGCGCGGGGGCCGTTAATATCGAGGCGCCAGCGGGTAAAATCGGACGCGTTATCGCAACCGTTGCCGCGGCCCTGGAACATCAGGTGATAATTCGCTGCTCGTGCGGAGCGAAATATTCCCGTGCCGGTTGTTACTCGGCCATTCAGGCTGTATTCCTTGTAGAGGCTGACGCCGAGTCCGGTGTCGACCCCGTCAATGTCTGCGGCGTGAAGAGTGATGTCAGCTGGCATCGGGAGTACAAGCGTCCCGGTGCGGCCCGGACCTGCGTCCACGGCCAGACGCCACATACGTCGGTCGAACGCAGATGTAAATCGAAATTCAGGTGTGCCTCCCTCGGCATCGAATTTTTCAATTTCGGACAAGCCCTTGATCATATCGAAACCTGCCTCAGTGATGTATATATCTGCGGGCCCGCTGATCTTGATCTCGCTAAGCAACTCGGTACGAAACTTGTCCAGTTTCACCCTGCTACGGCCGTAATATCCTCGCTCGACGCAGCAGGCACACGCCAGGACCGAGCCGGTCGTAAGCAGTACTATGAACAGGGAAACGGCAAGCGTAGCGATCTTCTTCAAAAGCATAAGTTCCTCCGGCGGACGATCAGATCTAGCGTTTCTGGCATTGTCGACAATAGTATGTCGAACGACTTCCCTGTTTTAGCCTGAAAATGACACTATTGCAACTGAGGCACATCTCGTTTTCGCGATCATATACGAACCAGCCGGCATCATCGAGCCCGCTGAAGTAGCTGCCTTCGAGATTTTGCGGATTGACGGGACGTGCAGACGCATGAGCGATCGCTGCAGAGAGTACGTGCAGGATACATTCATGAAGTCGTGCGCCCCTTAGTTTCGAAAGTTTCGACGCGGGCTTTCGCGGATCGATGCCGGCCATGAACAAGGCCTCGCATGCATAGATATTGCCGAGCCCGCAGACCTTTGTTTGGTCCAGGAGCAATTCTTTCAAGGTCCGCCCTGAAGACTTGCAGACCGTATAAAGATATCGAGTTGAGAAGTCAGCCGAAAATGGCTCGGGAGCCAGTTTCGCAAGTTCCGGAGCCAAAGAAAGGTCCTGGGTGGCGAGGACCTTCATATATCCAAAATGCCGCTGGTCGTCGAATATCAGACGATCGTCGTCGTCCAGGTAGAAGACCGCATGCGTGAATTTAGGATTGTCTGCATCACCGCGTAGGAGCGAGAAACGGCCGCTCATTCTTAGGTGAACCATCAGGGTCTTTCCGCCGCTCAGGTCAAATAGGATGTGTTTTCCTCGCCGGTGGACAAAGTTGATGGCCGAGTCAGCCAGCGAACTGGTAAACAGATCGGCAGAAATGCCCGGAGCGAGCCGAGGGCGAAGGAGTTCCGCCGATGAGATCATTCGACCCGACACCAGGGAATTAAGTGAACGGGCGATAAGCTCAACCTCAGGAAGTTCAGGCATGGCTATACCCTTGTGTAGTCGGTCAGCGTCGTCTTGTCACCCAACACCGTTCCCTCGCTAACGACAGCATTTCGCCCGACATGACAGCTTCGCCCGATCACTGCTGAGCGTACCTCTGCAAAACTTGCGATCCGGGTGTGCGACCAGATAACGGAATCTTCTATCACTGCCTTTTCCTCGATATGCACACCAGGGCCGATCACTGAATTCGTGATCGATGCACCGGGCTTGATCGCGCATCCCTTGCCAATGATTGACCGTTTGTCGATCTCAGCGTGAGTCGCAACATCGGAATCGATCAAACGTTCGACTTCGACGCCCTTAACCGTTCCGGATAAGAGATCGAGGTGAGCCTTCAAATAGCTTTCAGGCGTCCCGACATCAAGCCAGTAATTGTCTGACATCACGTATCCGTAAAATCCTAAACCTTTATCCAGGATTTCAGGAAAAATGTGATATTCGAACGAACGATTGGTATCTTTCGCGATAAGTTCGAGGATTGAGGGTTCAAGTATGTAGATTCCGGCATTTATTGTATTGGTCAGGTCATTGAGCTGATCTGCCGAGGGCTTCTCTATGAAACGAAGGACCTTGTTCTCATTGTCGACCTCCGCGACGCCGTAACGGGCCGGATCTTCGACCGGGACAAGAGTGATGGTTGCGTCCGCCTTTTGCGAGCGGTGAAATTCGATCACCTCCAACAAGTCGAGATCGGTAAGGACGTCGCCGTTGAGCACCAATGTCGTTTCATTTGATGTTGCATCGACCGCGAATTTATAGGCTCCGCCCGTGCCCATCGGGCTGGGCTCCGTAATGTATCGCAGTCGAACCCCAAAATCAGAACCGTCACCCATGATCTGCTCTATCTTGTCCGGCTGATAGCTAAGCGACAACGTGATATCCGTGATACCCGCATTGCGAAGCAGATCGATCTGATAGAGAAGCAAGGGCCGATTCGCTACGGGAACAATAGGTTTCGGTGTGTATACGGTCAGCGGCCTTAGACGCGTGCCTTTACCGCCGGCCAGAATAAGTGCTTGCATATTCAAAAGAAAGACGACTTGGTCGTAAATCTAGACTATGGTGCCCCAACCAAAAAATCAATTTCACTCGCGATCTGGTGTTTAGCAGTGACCAACAATGCCAAAGAACATTGACAGTCCACTGATCTTAATGGTATTTTGAATACTACAGGTTTGTCGTGAATCTAACCTGTACACTCCTTTTCCAACGGACAATCTGCGGTGCGCTTGATCCTTTCACCGCCCGACCAAGGTCCAGCTTCAGATATAATGAGCTTCGACAAGTCAAAGGCGATGCGAAATGCAGAGCGTTACGTCGCGCAGGGCAAAATACGCTCGGCGATCGCCGAGTATAAAGGCGTGGTCGAGAACGATCCGCGCGACATCGCGACGCTCAACATGCTCGGTGATCTCTACGCGAAGTCCGCCGAGAAGAAAGACGCCGTAAATTGCTATCTTCAGGTTGCGGAACATTATAAGACTCAGGGTTTTGCCCAAAAGGCGATCGCTGTTTACAACAAGATATCCCGAATTCAGCCGGACTCGATCGAGGTGTCGGCCAGGCTGGCGGAGCTTTACAAAATAAAAGGATCGCTTTCCGAAGCGCGGTCCCATTACATGACGTTGGCAGAGCACTACGAGAAAACCGGGCACCGGCTCGAGGCTCTGTCAATGTATAAACAGATCGCTCTCCTGGATCCGAATAATACAGAGGTCTGCCTTAGTCTTGCCGATTCCTACCTGCGGGAGGGTCAGCGTGAAGAGGCGGTCGATGCCTATGCCGAAGCCGGGGCCCGATTCAGCCGCAAGAATAAGCATGAGGAAGCGATCAGGGCATTAACAAAAGGCCTGGATATCGAAGCAACGGATCTCCGCATTCTCAACGGAATCATCAAAGCGCAGAATGCCCTGGGCCGGGCGGGAAAAGCAGCATCGCTGCTCGAAGAGATCCTCGAAAACGATCCATACAACCGTGACGTCCTTTATCTGCTCATCGAATGCTGTATTGATTCGCAAAACGCTGCAGGAGCGGAAAAGGCGGTTATTAAGCTGGTCGAGATCGAGCCAGCGAACTATTCCAAATTTCTGGACCTGGTCCGGATCTATTTGAACGGCAATGATCCAGCTTCGGCCGCAAGAATACTCACGATGTGTTCAGAGTATCTGCTTGCCGGCGGACAGTCCGAGGAATGCAGCAAATGGATCAGCGAGATACTCGTTCGCGACCCCAATCAGCTCGTCGGGCTGCGTCTTCTCGTCCGATATAACTCCTGGGCCAATGATCCGGATGGCTTTTGTCGATCTCTGGAAAGGCTCAATGCCGCCGCTGTGGAACAGAACGTTATCGAAGACGAGAGATATGCTCTCGCTCAGCTCGTTGTAGTAAAGCCTCAGGAAACCAGGTTTCAAGAGCGGCTCAAAGAGATCAATGAAGAATTCGGATACGAGGAAAACATAGACGAAGAGCTTCTGAAAAGCCAGTTCGAGATATTACGAGCCGACGACCTGCGGGAGCATACACAGCAGAACGGAAACGGGGATCGACCTGAGTCGGTGGTCGCCGATACTACTCCTGAGGAGAAACACGTCCTTGACGCGAGTTTGGTCGAGGGCTCAGGTCCTGGCGACGCGTCAGGGCGGTCTCTTTCTGAAGAACAACGTATCCAGAAAGAGTTTGAGAGTATCTCCTTTTATCGTGAAAACGGGTATGACGACCTCGCCGAAAAAGCGCTTTCGGCCCTTCGCAGCGAATTCGGCGACCTGCCCGAATTTAGCACCTTGACAGGCCAGGGTAGTGTAGAGCAAAACACCCCGGTTGAAACTAACGGGCACGAGGTTGTTGCGAGCACGATCGGTATCGCCGAGATCCGTTCTGAATTCGGGATCGAAGGTGCCGAGGCTGAGAACGATAACGGGGATTACGACACGCACTATCAGATGGCGGTAGCCTACAAGGAAATGGGCCTACTGGAGGAATCGATCCGAGAATTTCAGGAAGCCATCAGCCTTACCGATCCAACCGACGGAACACGGCGATTTTTTTACTGTGCAAACCTGCTCGGTCATTGTTTTTTGGAAAGCGGTAAACCACACCATGCAGTGACCTGGATAAACCGTGCTCTCAAAACGCCGGTCTCTGACGAGGAGCAGCATGGACTTTGGTACGAGCTAGCGAAGGCATTAGAGGCTACTGGAGACCACGAAAATGCCGCTTCATATTTTGAAAAGATCTATGCAGAGGATGTCGATTTTCGGGATGTCAGTGAGCGTGTGAAAAATTTGATCCCGGGTTGATACCCCAGACGCATTCGGACTTGGGGCAAAAATCTCCAAAGAGTTATACTTTGACGGTATGGTGGAACGCCTGACCGTCATTTTTTTTATCATCCTTTGCCTGCTGCTCGGGTTCTACCTGATCCTGTCGCCATGGGATGCACTGTTTGGGCCCTGGGGCGAGAATTATCTGCTCGTTTTCCTCTCCGATACGACCGGCGTTCCGGGGTTGAGGCGGACGGTAGCTTCGACGTGGTTCCGCGGAGCCGTTACCGGACTCGGTGTCGTCAATATCCTCATCGCCGTCTGGGAAATGGTCCACTTCAAGCAGAGCGTAAAGATGCTCGAGGGCGAATCGTCGGGGAGATGAGGACGCTTAACGATTCAGGCGGGTCTGTCGTTTACGCGATCACTGCCGGGAAAGCAACTTCGGACGACTTCGATGCCAGTGCCGAGCGGATATTAGTTCAGATGCGTACCGCGATCTCCGAGAAAGTTAACCTGATCCAAATTCGAGAAAAGCTCCTTTCCGGAAAACAATTATATGAGGTTACCTCGATGTGTTCGGCGTTGACGCGTGGCACCTCGACGAAATTGCTGCTGAATGACCGTGCCGACATCGCACTGTCAGCCGGAGCGGATGGGGTGCATCTTACCGAGACCTCGATACCGACTGCTGTGATTCGAAAAACTTTGGGAGATAAGCTCATCATAGGAGTGTCGGTGCACTCGAAAGAAAGAGCGGTGGCCGCAGGCCGCGACGGCGCCGATTTTGCCGTATATGGCCCGGTTTTCGATACTCCCGGCAAAGGGGAAGCGATAGGCCTGGAATCTTTGTCCGGAGCCTGTGCGCTGGCCGCCCCGTTTCCCATTATCGGCCTCGGCGGAATCGACGCCTCGAATTGCGGTTCGGTGGTCAGAGCAGGCGCCGCCGGCGTTGCAGGTATCCGGGCCTTTGGCAATGAAAAGGGCCTTCGTGCCATAAGAGAAGCGCTTGATCATGACTGATCCGACCAAAAACGAACAGCCCGTTTGCCTGACAATTGCCGGGCTCGATCCCTCCGGCGGAGCCGGGATCGTGGCGGATATCAAAACTTTTACTGCCCATGGCTGCTTTGCCGCCGCGGTCGTATCCTCGGTTACGTTCCAGAATACGACGGGGGTATTTGGCTCCGTACATCAGACGGCCGACTCTGTTCGACGGCAGGCGGAGCCGGTCTTTGACGACTACACTGTTGCAGCGGCTAAGACGGGTATGCTCCCCTCGCGGGAGATCATCGAAGAGGCGGCCGCAATTTTCAAAGAGCGAGATGTCGGACACCTGGTCGTTGATCCGGTTGTTCGATCGACATCTGGTTTCGATCTGATCGATGAAGCAGCTCTTGCAGCACTCATCGAATCGCTTTTCCCTCTTGCACGGGTCATCACTCCGAATATACCCGAGGCGGAACGCATATCCGGTATTGCCATTAACTCGCTTGAAAACATCGCCGCTGCCGGACGCAGGATGCAGTCGATGGGTGCTAGCAATGTTCTCATCAAGGGCGGCCATTTTGTTGATGACAATCAGCCTCAGCGAAGGGCTATCGACCATCTCTTTTTTGGTGGTGAGATATTAACGTTCGATAATGAATACATCGATACAACGGCCACCCACGGCACGGGGTGTACGCTCGCGGCGGCCATTACTGCAAACCTTGCGCTGGGCCTGGAACTGAGCGAAGCCGTTCGCTCGGCAAAAAGCTTCGTGACGGAGGCCATAGGAAACGCCACGACCCTGGGAAAAGGCCATTCCCCATTAAACATCCGTTAGAGTATCCTTATTTCGCCGGCTCAAAGATGCTGGGCGAGAGGTAGGTAACGCCAAATGTGACACCGGTCCGTGGGCTGAATCTGGTCAGGCCGAAGGCGGCCGCGGTGTCGAATCTGAGGCCCGCCGTTTTTATTTGCGTGCCGATCCGAAACTGGCCAACGCTTTCGGTTCCGAGAGGTGCGCCTGCGTTGCGGGTATTCATGCGTCCGTTGACTTCGCTTAGGAGATTCACGCTGTCGGTCAGCCGGTAGATACCTGCGAGTCCATACAGAAATACGTCGTTCTGTGTAAACCTCTCGATCGGGGCGGTCATTATTCCGAGGCCGATATTTCCCATCAGATTGAACTTCGGCGTCCGCCCGACGACCGTGCCAAACTTCTTCTGAGCGATCAGCTTGGTGAAGATATTGATTTGGTTCAAGCCGATCCCGCGTGACTGGTCGGTGTTGGGCATTTGATAGCCAAATTTCATACCCAAAGCCGGTATTAGCCTTGTCTCGCTTCGGAGTTTGACCTTGGCGGAGATCGTGAAATCGTCGAAATCGTTTGTTGAATTATTATTGATGTTCAACGGTATCGCCGATGGGCCGAGCGAATTGATCGCTACATAATTCTGGATCGTGCCCTCGATCTGCAGTTCGACATTCGAAGCGAAACCGGTCCGGATTCGTATATCGCCGATGCGAGTGAGGTCGCCTCTGATGCCTGAGAGCGGGAACTTAGAGTCCTGAAAAAAATCGACGCCCGCCGAGATCTCCATCGAGCCGGCCGGCGTGATGTCGATATCATCGGTCAGAAGCGGCCGCTGCTGGGCTGCGGCGGCGAACGCGAGTCCGAAAACGAGGATCGATAATGATATCAGGCGTGACATCAATGACAATTTTGACACTCTCATAATGTTTTGTAAATCTTAATGCCGCGTTCGAACTGCATTTGCACATAAAGGGCCAAACCTGCAAAATTGAGAAGGGTTTCCCCACCGGCATCAAATCGGTAATTCGAATGAATAACGACATATTCACTTTTCAAAGGGAATCGGGCGAGGGCGGCCTTCGCCTCGTCAGCGAACGCGCCGACGTCCTTGAATTGACGCCGATCGAGAAGCAATTCGTCAATTTCATGTTCCTTAAGGTGAGCCCGGAGTGGCGGCGGCTGCCGACCGACACCAAGACTGAACTCAAAAACGAATTTACTGCCATCTTTGACGAGTTTCGAGATGAATTTCTGCTCTTCACATATTCACTCGTTGGTTTCGATTCCAAGGCCGATCTGATGTTCTGGCGGGTCGGCAGCTCACTGGATAAGTTGCAGGATATGACCGCCAGGCTTTACCGCACGGGGCTCGGAAGCTTTATCGAAACGACGAACAACTACCTCTCGGTGACCAAGCGAATGATGTTCGTCAGCGGGCCTGCCGAGGACCGCGGTCATGTGATCGCCGGCGCGACCAAATATCATTTTGTTTATCCATGTGCCAAGAACAAGGAATGGTATAAAATGCCCGCGGACGAGCGGGACGCCCTGATCGAGGAAAATTTTATGGTCGGCAAAAAATTTCCGAATATCAGGATCCATATGACGCACGCGTTTGGATTTAACGATCACGAATATCTGATCTCCTTCGAGACGGACGAGCCCAAGGATTTCATCGCCCTTGCAGAGGAATTGGGCCATACGGCTGCAAGTTCGTTTACCCTGCGCGGCATGCCCGTGTATACTTGCCGCCAGCGAGATCTGACCGAATGTCTGGACGCACTGGGCTGATGCTGATCGCACGAAAGTTTTTCATCAGTGGGGAAGTGCAGGGCGTAGGATTTCGATATTTTGCCCAGCGATCCTCCGCACGGCATCAGGTGCGGGGTTACGTAAAAAATCTCGAAGGTGGCCGCGTCGAGGTCCATGCGGAAGGCCCGGCCGCCGACGTCGAAGCATTCCGCCGCGATCTCGCCGCGGGCCCGCGATACTCGCGTGTCGAAGGCGTCGAGGAGATCGTTTTAGAACCAACGGGCTCATACTCAGCATTTAGAATCGAACGATAATCTATCGACAACCGACAACCGACAACCGACAACCGACAACCGAACACTGACTATGGACAATTTACGACAGCTTATCCGCGAAGTGCCCGATTTTCCGAAGCCGGGTATCAACTTTTACGACATCACGACTCTTTTGCTCGATCCGACAGGTTTGAAGCAAACGATAGATGCGATGCGGGAGCTATGCCCTACGGGCCCGATCGATACCGTTATTGGCATCGAATCGCGAGGCTTCATCTTTGCGACCCCGCTTGCGTATCAGATCGGGGCTGGCTTTATCCCGGTTCGTAAGCCAAAGAAATTGCCTGCCGAGCGGGTTTCCGTTTCCTATGACCTCGAATACGGTACCGATACGCTCGAAATGCACAAGGACGCCGTCGGCGAGGGGCATAATGTTCTTATCGTCGATGACCTGCTCGCAACGGGCGGCACCGCAAAGGCGGTCGTCGAACTCGTCGAGAGTGTCGGCGGCACGGTCGCCGGGCTGCTCTTTGTCGTCGAGCTGAATTTCCTCGGCGGCCGCGAAAGGTTCAACGGCTATGACGTAAGGTCGCTGATACGGTATGATTCTTAATTGGATGCCGGCAGGATGCCGGCGTTCCAATTTGGTCCCGTAGCTCAGTTGGATAGAGCGTTCGCCTCCTAAGTGAAAGGTCGCTGGTTCGAATCCAGCCGGGATCACCATTTTCCATTGTCGATCAAGCTCCTCCCAGCGAGGACCCGCTGGGTTGCACGTTCGCATCTCGTCCTGCCTCGGTGCTTACCCGCCCCGCAAGTCATACAGTTAAATTACTGCATCCAGTTGGTTTAACCCACTTTATCGCGAAACAGCACCGTTGCCGTCCCACGTGGGATGAAAAATGGGACGCATAACCCATTGCTGCTCAATGAGTTAACCCCGTTTATCCCATTTTTCAAAAAGTGCATAACGTGTTTCAACCAGCCATTGAGCATCCGCGATCCCCGATCAAACTTCAACATTTTGTCCCACGGCGGGACACCTGAAACGGCACCTAAACCATTGCATCACGTTGGTTAAGGACTGTCCTAAAGTGTCCCATCTTTGACGGGTGACAGGAGATGGGAGACAGGAGACAGGAGACAGGAGACAGGTGTTAATGGTGAGAGTGAACAATGATCAACCATCCACGATCCAAAATCCACGATCCACGATCACCTCATTTTCAAAGATCAAAGGTCAAGATCAAAGCTCATAGACCCCTCACCGCAACAGGCTAGCGCATTTCGGATTTCGTGGAAATACCAAATGTCGCATTTGTCACATTTGTCACATTTGGCGTGTTTGGCGTATTTGTCCAACTCTAAAATGGGCATGGGAGGGAAAAATTAGTACCGTGAGCGGGAGCGATCTGGCCACAGACATCAATATCGGGAGGGGCTGCAAGCGGGCCCAGTGGTGTCAAAACCGCGAGTGTTAGCGACCTCAGCCCTTAACTTCTGGCTCCCTTGATTCAACTTGGGATTCGGATTTTCCCGCAGAGACGCAGATGACGCAGGGGGACCAAGGATTTTGCCGCGGATAAACGCGGATGACGCGGATAAGAGTCGGGGCATAAATTCCGTCTACCAGACTCTTATGAAATCAGTACCGCGAGCGGAAGCGGCCAGCCAATGCGGTGGGGACGTTTCGGCGAACGGTTCCTAAGGTTTGAAAACAAAAGATAACCAACCCGATACTTTGGTGGCCTGTCCGGACAAAAGCGTCGGCGCGAATCTTGCTTTTTTGGCGACCTCGACCGCGGCGTTGTGGAACTCAGCAGGCCCGCGGAAAGCTTCTGCAGTAATGACCTTGCCGTCTGTTCCGATCATGATACGTACATCGACCTGGGTCTTTATTCTTTGTTTTCCCACGAGGTTGGGGGGATAGATCGGCTGCGGAAACTCCAGAGCCCGGCTGTTCAGCCAGCCGGCCGTAATGATCGTTTCCCTGGGAGCTTCATTCTCATTACACGATGAGATACTTCCCGCAAGGTTCTCATAAATGCAGACATCGTAGCGCATTCTGCCGGCAATATAAGCGCTTAGATCGGGGTCTTTAGCCAACTGCTCGGCCTCATCACGAAAACGCAGCGCTTGTTCTTGATCGCCGGTCAACTTGGACGCGATCGCAAGTTCACGAAGGGTAGACGCCCTCCTTCCTCGACTTCGTTTGTCATTTCCCAGTAGGTCGAGTGATCTCTTACGTATCTTGAAGGCCAGTTCAGGCAGTGGCGAGTTACCGTGCAGGTACGATTTTGAGTCAATGAACGACGCAATCCAATAATGCTTGTCTGGATCATCCTCTAAATATCGCCAAAGCTCAGTTTCAAAAGTTTCCCCTAATCTTACCCTCTCGTTGTTGAATATTTTCGAAAGATTTTCTTTGTTCCCCGCAAAACCTCCCGACTCAGCTTTGACCGCCTTCCGAAAATCCTCAAACGGTTTACTTTGAGCAAATGCACAGACTGAGAGTATACAAATTAAAACTGTTACGGTAACGACCTTGGTCATAGTAAAACTTATTATGTAATTCGGTTCCTTAGGGAAGAGCTGTGCGTATTTTCCGCCATGCAGTATTCCCGAAAAATCCGCCGATTGCTAAACTTGGTATGGTACCGAATAAAATCACCGAAAGAGTGGGCTTAATAACGTAGTCAGCAAAAGCTCCACTTTCGTGGGCACGCGGAAAAAATTCTACAGATGAGCCGAACAGTACTTGTGTCCAAAGAGCAGCCCACCCTATAAAAGAACCGAGGATTATTGCGCGAGCCTGACTCGTGTTTCTTGAGAAGTAGTCGTGGGATAGATAACCGAGACTTGCTGCGGCTAGGAACATCCCGATAAACGATAACGCCACATGGGGAGCAAAATCCGGCCGACCTGTCACAAAACCCATCGCGAAGACGATCACTAATTGAACAACGCATCCTGCGGCAGCAAAACCGCAACTCAAAAACGCGGTAGATCTTCTCGTTACACTTATCCTCTCATTCATCAACCCCTCTCCTAGCTTCGCCCGAAAATCATTAGAAACCTCTGCACTAGGATCTCATAGCGGTCAAAATCTCATCCACCACCTTCTTTGCATCGCCAAAGAGCATTAACGTGTTTTCCTTATAGAAAAGCGGATTATCGACGCCGGCGTAGCCGCTGGCCATTGAGCGTTTCATTACGATGACGTCGCGGGCCTCCCAGACGTGGAGGACGGGCATTCCGGCGATCGGGGAGGATGGGTCGTCGAGGGCAGATGGGTTGACGATGTCGTTTGCTCCGATCACCCAGGCGACATCGGTGTTCGCAAAATCCTCGTTGATCTCGTCCATTTCAAAAACGATATCGTAAGGGATATTTGCCTCGGCGAGCAGGACGTTCATGTGGCCGGGCAGGCGTCCGGCAACGGGATGGATCGCAAATCGGACCTCGGCACCTTTTTCCTTGAGGATCTGAACGACCTCGGCCAGCGAGTGCTGGGCCTGTGCGACGGCAAGTCCGTAACCCGGGATGATAACGACCTTTCGCGCATTTATGATCAGATCGGCCGCACCGGGGGATTCAATAGAGTGGACCTCACCCTGCGGGGCCGATCCCGGGGCGGCAACCGTACCGCTTTCGGTGCCGAAGCCGCCCAGCATTACACTTATGAACGAACGGTTCATGCCGCGGCACATTATGTAGCTGAGGATAGCGCCGGACGAGCCGACAAGGGCGCCGGTTATGATGAGCAGGTCATTCGACAGCATGAATCCCGCCGCGCTCGCAGCCCAGCCCGAATAACTGTTTAGCATCGATACCACAACAGGCATGTCAGCCCCGCCGATAGCCATTACAAAATGAATGCCAAGAATGAATGTAATGATCGTCGCGGCCAGCAAAAACATCTGCCCATCGGTTCCCGGGGCCATAACGAACATCACTCCGAGTACGATCGTTGCCACGAGCATCATTAGATTGATGATGTGCCGACCGGGAAGCAGAAGAGGCTTGCCCGACATCGTTCCCTGTAATTTTGCAAAAGCAATGATCGAACCCGTAAAAGTCACCGCGCCAATGCATACGCCAATAAAAATCTCGATTAGATGTACTGTGGCCTCGTCGGCCGGGACGTGGGTATCTCCCAGATAAGTTCCAAAACCGACGAGTACTGCGGCAAGCCCCACAAAGCTGTGAAGCATAGCGACCAGCTGCGGCATCGAGGTCATCTGAACACGTGACGCCACAAACGCTCCGATAAGAGCTCCCGGAATAAGCATCGCTCCGAGGGTTACATATCCGCTCGGCTGCATGGCCGCGACTGTCGCGGCAAGAGCGATAAGCATGCCGATAATTCCGTACCAGTTGCCGCGCCGTGCAGTTTCCTGTTTTGACAGGCCCCCGAGGCTCAAGATAAACAACGCGCTCGCGGCGATGTATGCGATTGTGATTAGGCTGGTTTTCATCAGTAGTATCAGGAAAGCGCGAGAAATGAAACGACATCATCCTCAATAAATTTCGAAATGTAGCCAATCTTACGGCGGATCAGAGCCTCGACCTCTCTCGTAGAACAATTGCCTAGCCGGATCCACTTTTGGTGGCAAGCCGTAAAGCAGACTTCTATCATGCATATCAGCATCCTTAGAAACGATCACATAGCCATTTTCGACCGCATAGCTCCACACCTCTGGATCACTTTATGATTTCAGCCCGACATTCCGAACATGGGTTGAACCCGGAAATATGTCCGCCAAGTTTTGCGCCAGTCGGTCGGAAAGATTCTCATCAAACAGAAGTTTCATGCGGCGATCGGCACTTCCATTAGCCTCCGCTCACGGTCCGCCGCGAACGCTATACATGCTTTCAAGTCGTCTTTGGTCAGATCCGGAAAATCATTGAGAATCTCCTCCTCCGTCATTTCTGACGCAAGGTATTCAAGGACCTGGTAAACCGTGATCCGCAGTCCCCGCACGCATGGCTTTCCGCCGCGTTTATCGGGTTCGATTGTAATGTAGTCTCTATAGTTCATGTTTGAATTCTTTATTTTCTAAACATCGCCAACATTCGGTTCGTCACCATAAAACCACCAACTATATTTATGGTGGCGATGAGCACGGCGACGGCGCCGAGGATCGTCGTCAGATTCATATCGCCGGATAGCTGCAGCATGCCCCCGACAAGGATGATGCCGCTAATGGCATTGGTGACGGACATAAGCGGTGTGTGAAGAGCGGGCTTGACGTTCCAGACGACCTGAAAACCGACAAAGACCGCGAGCATAAACACCGTAAAGTGCGAAAGCTTGTTATCGGGGACCGCGTAACCGATCAAGAGCAAGACAATGCCAATAGCGACAAGCGTCAGGGGACTGATGCCCTTAGAATCATCCGCACCATGGGCCGAGCTCGCCGCCCTGGCAACCGCGACGCTTGCTGCACTTTTTGTTGGGACACCCGGTTCAGGTGGTGCTGGGGGCTGCGGCGGCGGCCACATCATCTTTCCCTCGTGAAGTACGATCGCACCGCGTACGACCTCGTTCTCGAGGTCAACCTGCATACTGCCTTCATCGTCCTGCAATTCTTCTAAAAGTGCGGTCAGCGTCGAACCGTAAAGCTGGCTCGACATGCTCGCCATGCGGGAGGGAAGATCGGTGTAACCGATGATCGTGACGCCCTTGTGGTGGGCGACTTCGCCGGGAACCGTAAGGACGCAATTGCCCCCCTGTTCGGCGGCGAGATCGACGATCACGGACCCGGGTTTCATTGATTCGACCATTCCCTGGGTGATGAGTTTGGGAGCCGGCTTTCCTGGAATTAGGGCGGTGGTGACGATTATATCGACCTGCATCGCCTGCTGTGCAAAGAGGGCCATTTCGGCCTTCAGAAAGTCGTCGGACATCTGCTTGGCATAACCGCCTTTGCCTTCGCCTTCTTCTTTAATGTTCAATTCGAGGAACTCGGCCCCCATGCTGGCGACCTGGTCTTTGGTGGCCGAACGTGGATCAAATGCCCGGACGATCGCACCCAAACCTCGCGCGGCCCCAATGGCAGAGAGACCGGCGACACCGGCTCCGATCACCAGCACTTTTGCCGGATCGATCCGGCCCGCGGCAGTGATCTGACCGGTGAAGAAACGCGGGAAATTATTGGCCGCCTCGATGATCGCCCTGTAACCCGCAATGTTTGCCATTGCAGAGAGCGTATCCATCTTTTGTGCCCTGGTTATTCGGGGCACGCTGTCCATTGCGAAGACGGTGGCCTTTTTCTTCGCCAGCCCGTCCACGATCTCCCTATTCTGCCCGGGCCAGACAAACCCAACGAGCCAACCGCCCTCTTTGATAAGATCGACCTCATCGGCTTCTGGAGGGCGTACCTTCATGATCACATCCGAGCTTGACCAGAGTTCCGCGGTATCCTCGATCACTTCAGCGCCGGCTTCACGATACTCACTGTCAATGCAGTTGATACCGTGACCTGCATGCGATTCGATCGCGATCTCGAAGCCTAGTTTTTTTAGTTTTAGGATGGTCTGGGGCGTGGCGGCGACCCGTTTTTCGCCAGGGTGAATCTCTTTAGGAATGCCGATCCTTGTCATAATATTTTATCCGTACCGGGACGTAAGGCGCTCGAAAACTCCGACAAAGTTTTAGTAAATCTAAATATACCAGACAAATAGGAGAATACTAGTGCGCCCGCACAGATGCTGTGACGGGTGTCACGCTTTAATGTAGGACTGTTTCTAGATCTTTTTGATAGCGATCATGATCATAGGATCGTCGCCGGTAATTTTGTTGTATGAGATCCAGAAACCGGCTTTCGGATAATGGACCATTTTGAAAATACCGCCATCGGGCTTAATTTCAACAGTTTCCCCAAATACGGATTTTGCGTCGGGTGCCGCATCGAGTTTTCCACTGAACGTGACAGTAAGGGCGGTCACCTTTTTAGCCTCGTAATAGATCTGAATAAACTCGTTGTCCGACGGTGCATAATAATCCATCGTGTCTGAGGTCTCTTTCGGTTTACCGAGCTTTTCCCGGACCTCATCCATAGTCATTCCGATAGAAACGCCCTTATACGAAGAGAATTTAGGCTGATCACCGGCGGCTGTCGGCATTGCGACCACTAATTTGCCGTCAGCTTCGGCCGAGGCTCCATGCGGTGTTACTGCCAGACCTGCCGCGACTAGCAAAATGGTGAAAAACATAATTATCCTTCTTGCTGAAATGAACATAGATCCTCCCTTCTTTACTTTTCGTCACAAGCGCTTTCACTATATACCGCATCAATAACCGAAACACCTGCAATTTCTGTGCTGCGTCTCAGGGCCGCATATGCTCGCTCGATGGGGAGCCGTTTCCTCTAGACCGCGAAGAAAACGCAAGTAGTGCGAAAAAGCTCGCAAAATCGGGGGCATTTGCGAAACCGTATTTTTTTCTCGTTGACCTCTATTAATTGACTCGCTTGCGGCATATTCCCTTCCTTGCATGAAAAACGAGGGAGAGAAATATTATTGGTGAACGCGCGCGGAATTATAAATCGAAGCAGAGAAAGAAGCAATCACGATAGAAAAAGTTTGGGAGCGACTGCCAATAGTTACTTAATCGAAAGAGTCAGGCGATATGTGGCATTTCCGCGGGTCCCACCCACTACAATCTTATAATCTCCGTCAAACGGAAGAATATTCGTGACGTTTCGGGTATCGTCTTCCTCACCGGCGTCCTGCAGATACTCGCCGTCGGGCCCTTTAACCTGAAAGACAGCATTATCCTCTCGTGAAGAAATCGAAACTGTCATCAACTGCTCGGCTTTTGCCCGGACGATATAAGTGTCCCGGTCTCCCCGCACCACGGCACCCGATACCGTTGCCGAATTCTTGCCGCGACTAAACTTGATTCGTTTCGTAATGCCATCGGCGGAAACGATCAGCGAAAGACTAAGAGCCAATGACACCAGAACTGCCGAAATGAAGATTCTCTTTTTCATAGAACATAACTAAGCGGCCCCGGCCGCAGCGTCGGTTTCAGGTCGCCACCTAAGAACTGGCTTCCGTGCCGCCGCTGCTTCATCAAGCCGGCCTATCCGTGTCGAGTGCGGAGCATTAATTACCAGATCGGGGTCTTCCTGAGCCTCGCGATCGATGTCGACCATGGCCTCAATAAACGCGTCGAGGTCGGCTCGGCCGACGGACTCTGTCGGTTCGATCAGCATCGCACCCTCGACAACCAGGGGGAAATAGATCGTCGGGGGATGAAACCCGTAATCGATCAGGCGCTTGGCGATGTCTAAAGTCACCACTCCTTTTTTCGATTGTCTTTTATGCGAAAGGATCGTCTCGTGCATGCAATCCGAATCGTAAGGCCGGTCGTATGTGGCGGCAAGCTTCTCGGAAACGTATCGGGCGTTGAGGACAGCCGTCTCGGTCGCCTCTCTCAGACCGTCAAAGCCGTGAGTATAAATATATGAAAGGGCTCGGACCATCATGCCGAAGTTGCCGTAGAACGCCTTTACCCGGCCTATCGAGCCGGGATATTCGTAATTCAGGTGGAACCGTGCTCCGTCTTTTTCAATCCTGGGTACCGGAAGATAAGGCATAAGGTCGGTCGAGCAAAGGCACGGGCCGCATCCCGGGCCGCCGCCGCCATGGGGCGTTGAAAACGTCTTGTGCAGGTTCAGGTGTATGACGTCGACACCCATGTCACCAGGACGTGCCACGCCTACAAGAGCGTTCATATTAGCTCCGTCCATATATACGAGGCCGCCGGCAGAATGTATCGTGTCGCATATCTCGCGAATATTTGTTTCGAAGATGCCGACGGTATTCGGGTTGGTGAGCATTAGGCCCGCGACTCCGCCCTGATCGCACAATTCGCGAAGGTGCTCCATGTCTGTCAGGCCTTCCGCGGTTGACCGGATCGTTTTAACAGTGAATCCTGCCATGGCCGCCGACGCCGGGTTTGTCCCGTGGGCCGAATCGGGAATGAGCATAACGCGACGATTGGCAGATTCCGCGCCATCACGTTTGTCGAGAAATGCACGGATAAGCATGACGCCGGTCATCTCACCCTGCGCCCCGGCTGCGGGCTGCAGCGAGATTCCCGGCAGACCGGTGATCTCACAAAGGTCCTCTTGGAGTCGATAGATCAATTCGAGCGCTCCCTGCGTTTCTTCCTCAGGCGCGAGCGGATGGAGCCCCGCAAATCCGGCGATCCTTGCAACCTTTTCATTTAACCGCGAGTTGTATTTCATTGTGCAGGAACCCAGCGGATACATGCCCAGATCGATCGAGTAGTTCCAGGTCGATATACGGGTGAAATGCCTGACGACATCAACCTCGGAAACCTCGGGAACCCCGTCGAGATCGTCATCGCGCCGCAACTCGGCGGGCAAAATGTCGAGCGTTTCGGGAACGTCGAGTTTCGGCAGACGGTAACCGACGCGGCCGGTCTGCGAACGCTCAAATATCAGGGCTTCGTTCTGTGACGGATGTTGCGTAACCTTCTTAATACTCATAAGATCTATGCTTTCGGCAGTCCTTTTTTTGCGATATTCTCGATCACATCGCAAAATCTATCAAGCTCCCAAAGGGTCGTATAGACGTTGGGGGTAATTCGAACCCCCGTAAATTCTTCGTGCACGATCGGTGTAGTAAATATCTTGTGTTTCGACATCAAATGACCGCCGAGAGCGACGGGATCGACGCCGTCGATCTTGAAATTGGCTATCGCGCAAGATTGTTTTGGGTCGAACGACGTATTAAAGCCTATCTTAGGCACGTCCTTAAGTTTGTTCATCCAGTAACGTGAAAGGTAACGAAGACGTTCCTCCTTTCTTTTTCCGCCGATCGCGTTATGAAACAGCACAGCTTCGCCGATCGCGAGCCGCATTGCTGCCGAGTGGGTGCCGATCTCTTCGAACTTGCGGATGTCGTTCCTGTTTTTATCTTCCGACGCCATCAATGCCCAAACCTTCGGGATCTTATTCTTTTTCACGTACAGCAGGCCGGTCCCTTTCGGGGCATAGATCCATTTATGGAGTGACGTGCCGAAGTAATCGCAGCCCAGGTCGCTCTGTTTAAAATCGAATTGGGCAAAGGAATGAGCCCCGTCAACTATAGTTTCGATCCCTCTTGCCCGGGCCATATCGCAGACTTTTTTTACCGGATTTATCTGCCCGGTAATATTGATCTGATGTGAGATCAAGATAAGCCGGGTCCGAGGAGTTACAGCACGTTCATACGCATCGGCGATCTCATTTACATCTTTTGGCGCGATCGGGATCTTTATAAGTTTGAGTTTCAGCCCTTCACGCAATTCGCGCTGTTTAAGCGTGGTAAGCATTCTCGGGTAATCCTGGGTTGTGGTCAGGATCTCATCACCCGACTTGAGATCGAGCCCCAGCAGTAATATCTCCAGCGATTCCGAAGCGTTTCGAGTGATCGCGATCTCCTCGGGGGAACAGCCAAACACTTCAGCGAGGCCCGTTCGGACCGTCTCCGACTGCGGCTCGAGGATCTGCCACATCGTGTATGCGGTCGCATCCTCCTGCTGCCAAGTGTAGCGGATAAAGGCTTCTGTCACGATCCGAGGGCTCGGACTAACGCCGCCATTATTCAGATTTATGATGCCTCTGGTAACCGAGAACGACTGCTGTATCGCCGCCCAGTAATCTTCGTCGGCAGCAGCTTCGATAGGCGAAAGATGATCGATCGACCTACCTGCTGCCACTACCCTTTCAAAGAGCGAAGCGACCGTGGCAGATGACAACACGGCAAGGCCAAGCCCCTTGCCGGTCGAAGCGATAAATTTTCGTCTATCAATGGCCATCAACTCTTAACTGGGAATTCTCAAAACCATTCCGCAAGCCCTTTGCAACAACATACCGTCTGAAATAGAGAGAGTTCGACTTGTCCGCGAGTTTTTTTTTCTTGTCATCTTCGATCTCGGCAGGCGTGAACTGCGACACATAGCAAGGCATCATCTCGAGTGCCTTATCTTCTTCTTCCTGTGTGTATTCGATCTTTATGTTGAGGTATTGATTATTGACGTAACCGAGGTCGAACAATTCACCCTGCTCCTTCGTCCATGCCAAAAAATAAAGCGGGTATTTCTCGACCCAACCTTCACGCAGCAGCAACTCTGTGACCGCGGCGCCGTTAACGATATGTTCTGCATGATGCGTATCGCCGTCCGGCCCGAATGTGATGATAAAATCGGGGTCGATGTCCGCGATCCGTTCCTTCAGCAAAGCAAGCAGCTTTTTGTGTTCCCTAAGATAATTACCGACGCCGATTCTAGTGTCGAGTCGGTCTATTCCCAAAAAGATCGGCTCGGGTATACCTATTTTCTTTGCAGCACATCGGCTTTCATCTCTTCGGATCGCAGCCAGCTTGTCTCCCGCAGGAATATCCGTCACGCGTGTGCCGTCCTTCCCGTCGGTCGCTAATATTAGTTGGACTTTGTAACCAAGTCGTGCATGTTTCACCAACACCTCGCCTATCGCGGATTCGTCGTCCGGATGCGGAAAAATCGCGAGAAGCGTCTTTTCCTTTTGGGCGAAAACACCCACAGAGAAAAGTATGATCACGATCGGGATCAATGCTCTCAGTCGCCACATGATCGCAGTTCTCATATTCACGGTCATCTAACCAGGCTTTTGCCCAGCGTTTCAGCTAGCAGATCTATCTGGTCGCGTGTATTCGTTTCCGTCACCGCGACTAGGAATTCGTTGTCGCGGCCCGAATAATATCTCGAAAGAGCAAGACCGCCGATGATGCCTTTTTCGCGAACTTGTTCAAGAATGTTGGTTGCGGGTTTCGGCCCGCGGACGACGAACTCATTGAACGTCGGCGCCGAGAAGAGAATTGAGAACCCTTCTATTTCGCTGATCTTTTGCTTCGCATAGGACGCCTTCTGCGCATTCTGCATCGCGACTTCCTGAAGTCCCTGCCTGCCCATCGTTTCCATGTAGATAGTGGCGGCGAGGGCGATAAGACCTTGATTAGTGCAGATGTTCGACGTCGCTTTTTCGCGCCTGATGTGCTGCTCTCGGGTTGAAAGCGTTAACACGAAGCCCCGATTGCCGTTCTTATCATATGCGACGCCCGCCAGACGCCCCGGCATCTGGCGAACGAACTTTTCCTGTGTTGCGAAAAGCCCAACGTGCGGCCCTCCGAAACCCATAGGAATGCCCCAGGATTGGCCTTCACCGACGACGATATCGGCACCGCACGCACCGGGCGGTTTTAGCAATCCGAACGAGATCGCCTCGGTGACCACGACGACAAATAGTGCTCCGACCGCGTGGGCCGCGTCTGCCAGCGTCTGTAGGTCTTCGATACACCCGAAAAAGTTCGGCGATTGGACGACAAGGGCCGCAGTCTTGTCGTCAAGTGTTTCTAGCCCTGTGACACGTCCGGTTTCCTCGTCAAAATCGATGGTCACGATCTCAGTATCGCCGTGCTGGGCATACGTTTTGGCAACTTCACGATATTCCGGATGAACGCTCGATGCGACGACGATCTTGTCTCGTCGCGTCACGCGCTGTGCCATTAGGTAGGCCTCGGCTGTCGCCGTTGAGCCGTCATACATCGACGCATTAGCGACCTCCATGCCGGTAAGCTGGCATACCAGGGTCTGAAACTCGAAAATATATTGCAGCGTTCCCTGCGATATCTCCGGCTGGTATGGCGTATAGGACGTGAAAAACTCGGACCGTTGAATAAGGTGATCGACGATCGTCGGAGAAAAGTGTGAATAAACGCCTGCACCTAGAAAGGAGGGCTTGGTCGCCCCCGTATTACGCGATGCCATCTCCTCAAACGACGTAATTACTTCGCTTTCGGCGAGCGGCTCAGTGATATTCAAGTGGCGGTTAAGTTGAACGTTTTTCGGTATGGACCTGAAAAGCTCATCAGCATGAGCGAGACCAACCTCGGCGAGCATCTCATCTCGCTCTTCCGGCGAATTTGGTATATATCTCATTTAAATTACGAAAGCTGTAAATTTACGATGATAGTCGATCGAGAATTTGAATTCCGAAACCCTATCGGCTTGTTCGCCAAACACAAAACGGCCCGGAGCTTCCCCCGAAACCGTTTATGATAACTGCATAGACGGCACATTTCTAACGACGCTACTCACTGGCCGCCAGGTACTCCTCATATTCGACTGATGAAAGCAGCTTGTCTGCCTCGTTTGGATTATCCATCTTTATCTTTATCATCCAGCCTGCCGAGTAAGGGTCGTCATTGACCGCCTCGGGCGTGTCATTCAGGCCGTCGTTTACTTCCAGGATTTCTCCGGCTATGGGCGTAAAGATCTCGGAAACAGCCTTTACGGATTCAACGGACCCGAAAGCCTCGTGGGTCGAAAATTTGTCGCCCACCCGCGGCATGTCAATGTAAACTACATCGCCAAGCGAATGCTGGGCGTAATCCGTAATGCCGATCGCTGCTACGTCACCTTCGACGGATACCCATTCATGATCCTTGCTGTAACGTAAATTCTCAGGAATATTTGCCATAAAATAGTGAAAAACCCTATGTAATATTTAACTTCCAGATCTATTTTGCCGCTTGTAAAAGGGAACTGAAACTACCTTAGCCTTTAAATGTTTGCCTCTAACATCAATTCTAATTTCTTGTCCGACATTTGCAAACTCGGGCGGAAGAAACGCCAACCCGATGTTTTTTTTCAGGTAAGGCGCGGGGCTGCCGCTAGTGACATATCCAACTTTTTGATCGTCGATGTAAACATCGCAATCGTCGCGGGCTATGCCGGGTTCGGTCATTTCAAACCCGGCGATCTTACGCTGTAACCCTGCGTCCTTCTGGCTCGCCAGAGCAGCGGAGCCGATGAATTCGCCCTTTTTGAGTTTGACGATCCAGCCCAGTCCTGCTTCGAGCGGCGTGATATCGTCGGAGAGTTCGTGGCCGTAAAGCGACATCCCCGATTCGAGCCTAAGCGTGTTTCTTGCCGCCAATCCGCAGGGAAGAATTCCTCCGTCGGATCCGAAATTTCCTGTCTCCAGGATCTTTTTCCAAAGCTGCTCTGCGGCTTCCGCCTCCGCGTAGATCTCAAAACCGTCCTCACCGGTGTAACCAGTCCGGGAGATAATTGAATCCACACCGTCAAACTGACCTTTTTCGAAGTGATAATACTTGATCGCCGAAACGTCAGTATCCGTGAGCTTCTCGACGATGCCGAGGGCGTTCGGGCCCTGCACCGCGATCTGGCAATATTCTGAGCTTGCGTTCTGAAGCTCAACGTCGTCACTATCAGTATTCTGCGAAGTGATCCATTGCCAATCTTTTTCCGTAGTTCCGGCGTTTACCACCAGCAACAGATCTTCCGGCCCAAATCGATAGACCAGCAGGTCGTCGACAACGCCGCCTTTCTCGTTTGTCAACGCAGAATAATGGGCCTGGCCGTCGACAAGCTGGGCGACGTCGTTGGTGGTCAAACGATTTACGAACCCGATCGCCCCTCGGCCCCGAACCCAGATCTCGCCCATATGCGACACATCGAAAAGGCCGCATGCCGTTCTCGTCCGGTTGTGTTCCTCAATGACTCCGGCAGGATACTGAACAGGCATGTCCCAACCGCCAAAATCGACCATCCGACCGCCCAATTCACGATGCACCGCGTTGAGGGGCGTACGAAGTAAAGTATTATCTGCCATAAGGTTGAAGTGTAATTGAGCGCATTCCGGGACGACAAGTTGGAGCAGCCGAAAATATCCACGTAGGTTAGTAGAGCCCTCGGTGGCCTCGTTTCGGCAGCGTGGTGCCTGTAAACCGAGTGGGGGTTCAGGGGCTTCCTAGGTTTTCTTGCCCCCTTTTTTCGGGGTTTCGGCAGGAAGCTTTGCAACGGATTCGATTATCTGTTGGCAAAGCTCGAGAGAATCGAGAATGGACCCCTTTGTACTATTGTCACCGCTATCAAGCTGGGATTTGAGCACAGTCATGTAACGTTGGGCCGCGGCCGCGAGGTTGCGAACGGCCCTGGGAAATAGAGTTGCATGACTCGTATCGCCCTTTCGTATCGCCGGGTCGGGGACAACGGCTGCCTCGGGTCTTTCGGCGATATTGTCGATATCGTCAACGGCTTTCTGAAGCAGCCGCCGGATATCGAGAAAAAGTTCAGAGCGCGACCCTTGCGGAAGCTCACCCCATTCGCCATTTTTCTTGACCTTTGGAGGAGCAACGTCCAGGTTCATCACGGCAAAGCGCCGGTCGATGGCCTGTGTAAGGACCTCGATCCTCGTGTCGATCTCCTGCGAGTTGCGGACGATCTCGACCTCCTCAGGAGTGAGAAAGTCTCGCTGTGCGGATACGTCCGCAGGTAAGAATGCGGTTACAAGGAAAACCAGAATGATTACTAACCTTTTAGCGTTCATAAATTATTGGTAGACCGGGACAGGGGAACGACCGTTTCACCAAACAGAGGCTCGGTCGCCTTTGTCCGAGCATCTCTGATCCGTATCATAAGTTTCCTAACATAGTCCTCGTATTTGAGCGGAAGCTCTCGGCGAACCGCCTCAAGCCTTGGAATAAATTTGCGAAGTCCGATCTCAAGACGTTTAAAGTTGTCCAGTACCTTTCCTCTTCCGGTATTATTTTCATTCAAAAAGTCCAAACTGTTGTCCACTAACGCATGAAAATGCCCGAGTTCGCGAAACATTTCCTCATAATTCTCCTTTTTATTTTGTGACTCTGCTTCTGCGAGACGACCGTCCATCATGGTTAGTGCGAGTTTTGTTCGTGCCCCGATGTCTCTGGAGCGATTCAGACGATCTTCCTCCTCTTTCGGCAGCAATTTCATCGGAGGCGGAGCAACATCAACAATACCGATCTGCGCCTCGGAAGGCTCGTTCTGTGCCTTAAAAGACACGTTTAGCAAAAGAACGGCGCAGAACGCCGGTACGCATAACCTGATCCAAAATAGTCTTCTTTGTAACATCTATCCCGTTTTCTTTCCTTTTCCCTCCCGGATCAGCCGCTGGATCTGGGGCATCCTTAAATTAACCCGTTCGATATCCGTTTTGTTAATCACCGGGTCGGCCAATCTCAAATACTGCTGATAGTTTGCGGCGGCGTCCATATACTCCGTCATTTCATCGTGCAGTATGCCGAGAAAATAATACGCTCCGGCGGACTGCGGCTGCTCCCTGGTAAGCCAGAGAAATTCCGTTTTTGCTTCCGGGAACCGCTTCAACTGAAAAAGAGCCGTAGCCAGATTCGCCCGGGCGGTCGAGTTGTCAGGTGCGATCTCAATGATCTTCGTCAAGACGCCGACCGCAGATTCAAACTGTCGTGTCTGTACCAGTGCAGCACCGAAACCGATGGCATGGCTAATATTATTCGGCTCGACCGCCGATGCTCGTCGACAATATTCCAGAGCCTTTGCCGGATCCTCGCGGCGATAAAGAGAACAAAGTCGGCTAAGGATCGCAGCATCTCTTTCGTTGTTCTTAAGCAGATGTTCGAGGGTTTCCGGGCTTGACGAACGGGCGACGCTGATCTTGGCTCGAAGGTCCGATACGCCTGGGACTTCTCCTTTGATGGTATTTAGCAGAGCTTCTGCATCGTCAATTTGTCCCTCGAACGCGAGGACCCTGGCTTTAAGCAATACGGCCGGACCGGCTTGCTCTTTTGTTTTTTCAAGCCGGAGGATGATCTCACGGGCCTTTTCAACGTCGCCCTCTGTCAGGCTTATGTCCCCCTGCATCGAGAGGGCAACTGTGTTTGCCGGATTCAGAGACAGGGCCTTAGTCAAGCTGGACTTGGCAGCAGTAAACTGCCCCAGGGCCATTTCGAGGGCTGCCTGCGCCGTCCATATCGAAACTGTGGGCTTAGATTTCACCGTCAGATCCGTTAGTTTCGCAAGGAGATCCTTGAGCACTGCCGGTGAGGCAGAGGAGCGTAAACGCAGTTCCGTAAGCGCCGTCAATGCCAGTGGATTGTTGGCGTCGACATTTATTACCTCCTGAAGAAGTGACGAAGCCTCGTCCAGTTTTTCACGCTGGATCAAAACCGTACCGAGACGTGTCATCGCAAGCGTCCAGCCGGGCCGCAGCTCGATCGCCCTTCTAAAGGCCTTTTCCGCGCCGTCAATATTATTTAGTGCAACTAAAGCGATCCCTCGTTGGTACTCGGCTTCCGGAAATTCCGGGAGAGTGCTGAGAGCCTTCTCATATAAGAGGACGGCCCCTTTAAGGTCGCCTTTTTCATGAAGGTCCTGAGCCTGATTAAATAAGTCGACCGGATCAGGTTGTTCACCGTCCTCCTGCGCAGAAATGACGGATGGGAATGAAAGCAAGATCGAACAAATGACGACGAGCTTGAGCAGCCTCGGTAAAACCCGCATTCCAGTTGTAAAAGGGAAGTTCATTTCCTATCGTGATCTGATTTTATCATCCGCTGCATTGCCTCAGAAAGAAAAATCGACATCATGTAAAGCCCTAAAAAGTTTTCTTTTTGATCATTTGCTATCCGTCTTTTTGGTAAGTTAATATTCCAAATTGGACGCCCGATACCAACAATGCGTTTTGAACCTGACCCCATCCGCATTCCGGAATATTTTACCTGCCCTTTATTCAATTCACTTACAGTATGACAACTGAATTGAGATGCACACTGTGCGGAAACTGTTGGATGTTTGTCGTCTAACGCGGTCTGACGGAGAACGTGTGAAGCACATTAACTGGAGAGAACTTTAAGATGGCAAACCCAATGGCCGATGAAATGCGGCGATTTCGCGGCAGCGATGAAAAGAATCCGTTCGAGGCTATGAGCGAACGGTTTGACCGAGCGGCCAAATTGCTCGGACTGGACGAAGACCTCTATGCAGTCATGAGGGTTCCCAGCAGGGAACTGAAGGTTTACATTCCTGTCAGGATGGATACCGGCCACATTCAGGTTTTTGAGGGCTTTCGCGTTCAGCACAATTTTGCCCGTGGACCTGCAAAAGGTGGTATCCGCTATGCTCCGGATGTATCCCTGGATGAGGTCAAGGCATTGTCGGCCTGGATGACATGGAAATGCGCCGTAGTGAACGTGCCGTTTGGCGGGGCGAAGGGCGGGATAATTTGTGATCCGCATCAAATGTCGATCGGCGAGCTCGAAAGAATGACTCGCAGGTATACGGCGGAATTGATCGATTTCATCGGGCCTGACAAGGATGTTCCGGCCCCGGATATGAACACTGGTGAACAGACGATGGCGTGGATCATGGATACCTATTCTATGCATTCCCGCCATACCGTGAATGCCATAGTAACCGGCAAGCCCGTGGCCCTGGGGGGGTCATTGGGCCGGAGGGAGGCGACAGGCCGCGGCGTTCTGTTTACAGTCAACGAGGCCATAAAGCGATTTAACTTGACGCCCGCGCAAACCACGGTTGTCGTGCAGGGAGCCGGAAATGTTGGCGGCATCGGGGCCGAGCTTATGCACGAGTTAGGCTATAAGGTCATTGCGATCTCCGATGTAGGCGGCGGGATATACAATCCCAAGGGGTTAAATATTCCGCACGTTCTGGAATTCCTCAGGACCAATAAATCTCTTGAAGGTTACCCGGATGTAGAACGCGTCGATAATAAGGCATTGCTTGAGATCGAATGCGATGTGCTCGCACCGTGCGCGACAGAGAACCAGATAACGTCTGAGAATGCCGACCGCATTCGCTGCAAGATCCTGGCGGAAGGGGCAAATGGTCCGACAACACCAAAGGCTGACAAGATCCTGCATGACAAGGGGATATTTGTGGTTCCCGATATTTTAGCGAACGCCGGCGGCGTAACGGTATCTTATTTCGAATGGGTTCAGGACCGGATGGGTTATTTCTGGTCCGAGGCTGAGGTCAACGCGCGTCTGGAGGATAAAATGGTAGCCAGTTTTAACGAGCTGTGCCATTATGCAGACAAGCACGACGTGGACACACGAACTGCGGCCTACATGCTCGCTATTGACCGTGTCGCCTATCATACACGGATGCGGGGCATTTACGCATAAGGAATTTGGATAATTTATTGAGAATGCTTGATTTTCGGCGACGGTTGCGATAATGTCTTTCAGAGGGAGAGCTAAGTTTTTAAAAGGATTTATTGACTTTTTGCTCTCTCTCCTAGTATAAATGAAACGTTAGTATTGATTTATCTTGTATTAGCCACGCGGTTGGTAGGCTCGATTACAAAGCTGTAAAGCTTCGCGTGAGATAATTTAGGACTGTTTGGGGTTGTTCGGCTTTTTGGCTGGGCCCTCAGTTTTTTTCGAATTGAAAGTTAATTTTCTATTTTCGGCGGAGGAATGTGATGAAACTCGCTAATAAAGCGTATGTTGTTACGCTTATACTATTAATGCTCGTGTTTGCGGCCCCGGCTCAGAAGTCGGCGGAAGATGATCGCAACACTGCACCGACTGTTGGAACCGGCGGAGCCCAGGGTGGCCCGACCGGTCTTTTTACCGTTTATGACGCTTCGACCCTGAGGAAAGGCGAATATACGCTGAGCATGGCGCTGAGCAATTATGACCGCGATCCAGGTAACGTCGATATAACATCGATACCACTTAGTTTTCAGGTTGGACTTTCAAATCGTTTTGAATTGTTCTTTACCACCGAAGGCTATCGTGGGGTCAAGGTGAACTCTCCGAGAAATCTCTCGAGTTTTTACCTGCCGAATTCGCAAGCAGTTATAGGCGGTGTGCTTACCAGGCCACCGGCAATTGTTTTGGAGCCGGGCGCAGGCGGCCGAGCGATCTTTAGGCCTTCCGGTGCTCCCTTCGGACAATTCCCGTATTCCGGCCCTTTCTTTACGCCGAATATTATCGGCACGGGTACCACCATTGGGCCCGCAAGAGCCGGCGGGGCTGCTGATCTTTTTCCGGGTCTGGGATCGGTGTACGGCAGTATCCTGCCGGGCATTGTGCTGACAACGACAACGATCAACAACGGTCAAGCACCTGTGAGTTTCACGACCGCTCCGACGTATCTGCCGGATGCTCCGTTTATTAATCGCACGTGGGGAACATCCAGCTTTAATTCAATGGTTCTGGGTGCCAAGTGGAGATTTAACGATTCTATGAGTTCAGCCGGATGGGGCCTTACGGGCTTTTATCGCTGGTACATGGATTCGGCAGACGACGCCGCAGGTTGGAACATGATGCAGCGTGGTTCAGGTCCAGGATCCGGCGGAGGCTGGAGAGGGGACGCAGGGTTGTCGATGTTCGCTGACGCCCGCGTCGCAACATGGGCCAATGTTTCGGCTAACGTCGGATATGTCTACACATCGAGGACCGAATCTAATGGATTTAACATTCTCGATCGTCCGGATGAATTCTCATGGGCGGTCGCTGCAGATTTCCCGGTAAACAAATTCTTCCAGCCTATTCTTGAGTTCAGGTCGCTTCACTATGTGGGCGGGCGTACACCAAACGTGCTCGAGCAGGATCCGATCGATGGTATTGCCGGCTTCCGCGTTTATCCTCGCAGATGGTTTGGATTTGGCCTTGCCTATCGTCACAACTTTAATCAGCAGGATGAAGGCAGCTTCGGAGACACACGCCGTACTAATGCGGTGACTGTTCTGTGCCCTCCGGGAGCTCCAACAAGTTGTGTTCCTTCAACGTCTGTAAGTACATCCACGGGTGTGCCAACCGGTTTGGTAACCTCAAGTGATCCTCATGGCTACATCGCACAGTTTTGGATCGGTCGCCGTGACGCTCGTCAGGGGCCGATCGTGAATCTGCCCGCAAACGTCGAGTCTGTCACGCTGAGCAGCAGCACGATTACGCTGCCTTGCCCTCCGGGAACAGCCTCTGCATCGGGTGCATGTCCCGATAACACAACGATCAATGTTGCTACCAGAGCAGTTGATCCTGAAAATGATGTTTTGACCTATAACTATACGGTTTCAGGCGGACGCATCGTCGGGACCGGTGCCAATGTCCAGTGGGACCTTAGCACTGCGACTGCGGGAACATACACGATCACGACCGGCGTTGACGACGGCTGCGGATTCTGCGGTCGAACCGATACGCAGACGATCACTGTTGTTGCTTGTGCTGATTGTGTACCACCGAAGCCGGATTGTGCTTGTCCAACGATTACGGTCAGCGGTCCTGCCGGTATCACAGCTCCGGGTAACACGATGACATTTACGGCAAATGTAAGCGGCGGTGAGAGCGTGACATACGATTGGAGAGTCACTGCTGGCACCATCGAATCGGGCCAAGGTACTCCGAGCATTACCGTACGTACCACTCAGGACATGGCCGGCACCAACGTCACCGCAACAGTCACTGTAGGCAACATCGGTCAGGATCCGAGCTGTAGATGCGGTACTGAAGCAAGCGATATCGGAAGTGTTGCCGATGAAATCCGTAATATCGATGTCGATGAATTCGGCACTCTGTCGAATGATGAGGTTAGAGGCCGTATCGATAACTTCTTCATCCAGTTGAACAACCAACCGGGTGCTCAGGGGTATATCATCAATTACGGAACGGCTGCTGAGATCAGAAGGCGTAATACGCTGATCAACAATCACATCCGTATGCGCGGATATGATGCAAGTCGTATAACCTTCATCGAGGGGCCGAGTGACGGCACGGGTATCCGAACGAGACTCGTGTTGTCGCCTCCGGGAGCACCTCAGGTTACACCATAGTTCAACAATAAGCGCTTTGTGTCTTAAGCGACGCAAACATCTTAAGCGGCCGGGACGGTCATCACGAGTCCCGGCCGCTTTTTTTTCTGAAACTCTTCCATTTTCTGTCGTATTTAGTTACACTATGCCTGTTCAGTCTTAGATCCGGCAGTATTCCGTCCGGACCATCGATATTTACTTATCGCCGCAAACCCGCGGACGACATTAAACATCTGATTAATTAACACAGAGTGCGGTATGATCCGCTTTACGTCTTCTTCCACTTGGACCAGGGAAAAAACACTATGCGACAAATCAGGAAATTTAGCTCGATCGTTTCCGCAATTATCGTGGCGGCTGTATTTAATGCTGCGGTACTTTCTATGCCGCGGGATGGTTCGGAGCTGGAAGCTGCGGCAGAAAGCTTTGGCGACTGGCAGGTGATGGGCCCCACGGGTGGGGACGTCAGAGTGATCGTTGTCGACCCCAAGGATAAAGACCGTTTGTACATAGGTACACTTGACGGTCAGATCCACACATCGGCGAATGGCGGCAAATCCTGGCGGCTTCTGGCAAATCTTAACGAACCCGAATTGATCCTCGACCAGCTTATTGTCGATTCGCGTGATTCAAAAATACTCTATGCATCCGGCCACCGCCATATAGCCGCCGGCGGATTTTTTCGCTCGACCGACGGTGGAGCGACCTGGAAAAAGTCGAAGGACCTTGGTAAAGCGTCGATCCATTCGATGACCCAGTCTGACAAGGATCCGGATGTCCTTCTGGTTGGAACGAACGATGGAGTCTGGAGATCCACGAATTCTGGTGAAGGTTGGGAAAAGATCAAGTCGCCCACGATGCCTGTGAATATCGGCTCTCTTGCCATCGATCCCCGAAACACGGAGACGATGTACGCCGGTACCTGGTGGCGTCCGTATAAATCGACTGACGCGGGAAAGAGCTGGCGTTTGATCAAGAACGGGATGATCGATGATTCTGATGTTTTTGCGATCACTATAAACCCGCGAAACCCGGAGCACGTGATCGCATCCGCTTGCAGCGGCATTTATCAGTCGTTCAGCGGCGGCGAGAAATGGTCCAAGATACAGGGAATTCCCTCAACGTCCAGACGCACACGTGACATCCTGCAGCATCCGACAATACCGACAACCGTTTACGCTGCTACCACCGAGGGTTTTTGGATGACTACCAATGGCGGGAATAACTGGGCGATGACAACCCAGCGAAACCTCGAGATCAATTCGATCGCTGTACATAAGGATGAGCCCAACAGAGTATTTATCGGAACGAATAACTTCGGCGTAATGGTATCGAATGACGGAGGGCGGAATTTTGTTCAGTCAAACGAAAACTTCACCAGCCGTTTCACTTATTCGATAACTCCGGACATCCAGGATTCGAGCCGTTTGTATGCGGCGACGCACAATACGGCAACCGGCGGCGGTTTCTTTTTTACCAGCCAGGACTCGGGAAGAACGTGGCGACAGGCCCGCAACCTCGATATTAATCGGGTCACGCCATTCGCTTTGAAACAGGATACCGCCGATCCGACGCTAATGTACCTTGGTACAAACATCGGGATCTTTCGCTCGACTGACCGCGGCGATACGTGGACACATCTCACTCCCCCGAAAAAGGCCCCGGTCAAGCGGCCTGTACGAAGGAACGCTAAGGCGCCCGTCAAGCGAACTGCGGCAGCAACTGCGAAGGTTGATCCTGCTGCTCCGGTACTGATCCCTGCCTTGACTGAAAAGGTAAAGATAATCGAGCTTTTGCCTGACGGCAAGGGATTGCTTGTGGGGACTGATACTGGACTTTACCGCAGTACGGACCCGGAGAAGGGTTGGGAGAAACTGCATTTCGGAAACGGATTTAACGAGAATGTTTTTGCGATCCATGTTCCCGATGCGAAGCCCCAGTCGATCTGGGTTGGAACCGCAACGTCCGGCGTGATCATTTCCAATGATGACGGTAAGACGTGGGAGCGAACCGGTGGGGCGGTCGATAACATTCCTGTAAGCTCGATCAAGACTGATCCTAAGAATCCGGAACTCGTGTACGTTGGGACGGTCCAAACCTTTTACGTAAGCAAGGATGGCGGAAAGTCGTGGAATCGCCGCGGGGGCAATCTTCCGCTCGGAAATTACAACTCAATTCTGATCAATCCTGATAATTCGAACGAGATAATTTTGGCGAGTTCATTAGAATCAGATGGCGGCATTTATATTTCGACGGATGCCGGAAACCGCTGGAAGCGGATCGATACGAAGGAAATGCGTTTACCGAGCCGACGTGTCTGGGCTTTAGCCTTCGACCCCAATGACGCACAGCGTATCTTTGCCGGCACCCACTCGTCCGGTGTTTACCGTATCGAACGAACGGCCCGGACCTCTGCGGGGATGTAAATGTAAATGATCGATGCTGACAGGGCGGCCGTTTTTGGCCGCTCTTTTTTTATGGTTTGGAAGTTCGAAGGTTGGACTTTATAATCTTTGCAACAGGAGCAAGCAGATATTGAAGCAGGAAACCGCCCGCGACACTTCGCGTAAAAGAGTGATTCCGAAGGTCTCGGGCATATCATTTTCCGATATTCCGGGCCAATCCGCTTTGTTCACTGAGTATCTCGCTAACCCCCTATCCCTAAAGAAATACTATCCTAACGCAGTGGAGTATCCGGCGGATGTGGCGGATCTTGCCCCTGCCGTCCTGGCGAATTACAAGACGGACCGTACCCAACTGTGTGATTCTCTGGCGGAACTGAATGCGAGCTTAGGTGCGGGTGAAACGCCAGTTGCAAATATCGACCTGTTGCGCCGACCCGAAACGGTTGCGGTGGTGACGGGCCAACAGGCGGGCCTGTTCGGCGGCCCGTTGTATACGATCTACAAGGCTCTCTCGGCCATCCGGCTCGCGGAGGAATTGACCGCCCAGGGGCAGCCGGCCGTACCGGTATTTTGGATGGCCACGGAAGACCACGATTTTGCGGAAGTGTCGAGTACCTATTTTTCAACCGGTTCGGCAGATATTCTTCGATCGAAATATGTTCCTGCTTCTTATCAGGAAGACTCCGCTGTCGGGAATGTCGAGATCGATCAAAACATCGCACGGACAATAGAGATCCTGTTCGCCGATCTCCCGGTGACGGAATTCACCGAAGAAGTTAAAGCTCAACTAGAACGATCATGGCGGAGCGGCAGCAATTTTGGCCGTGCTTTTGGCGAAACGCTTGCCAACCTGACATCCAGATTTGGATTGATCCTGCTTGACCCGCTTGAATCAACGATCAAACGTCTGTCGGCCCCGATATACGCCCGAGCGGTTGATCGTTCCGACGAGATCATTGCAGCGATCGGGAGAAGGGATCGGGAATTGAAAGAAAGCGGCTTTCACTCACAGGTCCTCGTGGAGAAGGACTATTTTCCGCTCTTCTGGCACGATGAGAATGGCCGACGAATCGCGCTTCGAAAGACAGCAGACGGAATTTACCGGGCAAAAGGCCAAAAACGTGAGTTCGCGCGAGACGAATTACTCGCGATGACTGAAAGCGACCCGGAACGCTTTAGTCCCGGCGTTATGCTGCGAGCCGTTGTTCAGGATTACCTTTTACCAACGGTGGCTTACTTCGGCGGCGGGGCGGAGATATCGTATTTTGCTCAAAACAGCGTGGTTTATGAGACGCTTGATCGACCCGTCACTCCGATCTTTCATCGGCAGAGCTTCACGGTTCTCGAACCGAGAGACACGAGATCGATGGCGAAGCTCGGGCTGGAATTTTCCGACCTGTTTCGGAAGCAGGATGACGTGACGATGGATTGGGCGCGGACAAACCTGGACCCGGAAACCGCAGGAGTATTTGCGTCGGCCGAAGAAGCGATAAACACGGAGCTTCACAACATTGATCGGCACCTTTCGGCGATCGACACGACGCTTTTGGACAATCTGGCGAAGCGGCGGCGAAAGATGATCTATCATATCGGAGCGATCCGAAGAAAGGCTTTGATTGCCCTGACCCGAAGAAATGGGGACGCGGAACGCCGGATCGGCAGCTTGTTCTCGGCCGTTATGCCGAACGGCCAACTCCAGGAAAGGTCGATCAATGCGTTTTCGTTCGTCAATAAATATGGCCCCAATTTTATAGACTGGGTCTACGAGGCGATCGATCTGCAGGACAAGCGGCACCGCATTCTGGAATTGTAAAATGAATAAGATCCAGATATTACCGGACAATCTCGCAAACCAGATCGCCGCCGGCGAGGTGGTGGAGCGGCCCGCCTCTGTAATTAAGGAGCTGGTGGAAAATGCGATCGACGCAGGTGCCTCCCGGATCAAGATCGACGTCGAACTCGGCGGGCGACGATTGATGATGGTTGGCGACGATGGCGAGGGGATGACCCGCGACGACGCCGTGCTCGCTTTTGAGAGGCACGCGACATCAAAGATACGCACGCAGGATGATCTCGCGAAAATCGGCACCCTGGGCTTTCGCGGCGAAGCCCTCGCGTCGATCGCATCGGTCGCCCGGGTCGAACTTACGACCAAGCGGGAAGCAGACCTCGCCGCTACCCGTGTTGTAGTCGAAGGCGGACGGCTGATCGATGTGAATGATGCGGCCCGCGACGTGGGTACAACGATAGCCGTCCGCGATCTTTTCTTTAACACGCCGGCCCGGCGAAAATTTATGCGGTCCGAAGCGACCGAAAACTACCACCTGACGAGCATTGTTACTCATTATGCCCTGGCTCATCCCGAGATCGCCTTTACCTTGACGAACAACGGACGCGAGGTCCTGAGGGTATCTCCGGCCCGGGACCTTCGCGAGCGTGCATTTCAGATCTTTGGCGGCGGTCTTCTGGAAAGCTTGATCCCGGTTAGCGGCGGCCGCGAGTACGTTGCCACAATAAGCGGTTTTGTTTCGGCACCTCGCGAACGCCGTACCACCCGTGACGGACAGTACTTTTTCGTTAACAAGCGTTTCGTGAGGGACAAAACTATCGCGGGCGGCCTGCTCGAGGGTTATCGGTCGGTTCTGCCTCACGGGATATACCCCGTGGCGTTTCTTTTTCTCGACATTCCGCTCGAGGAGATCGATGTAAACGTCCATCCCGCTAAAACTGAGATACGGTTCCGACGTGGCGAGGCTGTAAAGGATGTTATCGCAGAGGCAGTTCGCTCGGCGTTGGCACAAGCGGGAATTACTGGGGACACTCCGCCGTTAGCGTCAGGTGTTGAGGAAATTGCACGTAGCGGAGACCGTTTGGCAGTTGAGGAAACTTTGCGGGCCCATGCTGCGTCAGCCGGTGAGGTAAGTCAGGAACCTGGCGAACTACGTCCGATCACGATAGATCAACAGGACGCCGAGGCCCGGAAGCCGCACTCCGAACCGGTCCAACACGAGATACGGCTTGAGGACTTCGTGGACAGTTCTAATACGAATTTGTTCGAGGCCGCTGCCGCTATCTCGGAACGCCCTCAACCCGTCCCACGCACTGCGGCCGAGCTTCCGCCGGTGGATTCGGCCGCAAAGATCGCGAAACCGATCGAAACGGATACACTTTCGGGGAACCGTATCAATTGCCTCGGGCAGCTTCACGAGAGCTTTATTATAGCTGTCGATGACGAAGGTTTGCTGCTGATAGACCAACATGTTGCTCATGAACGGATCCTGTTCGATAAATACCGCAAGGGCGAGGCGGACCGTTCGATCGAGAGCCAGAACCTCTTACTGCCCGAGACGATCGATCTCACTCCCGCTCAATCTCAGGCGTTCGAGCTTATCGAGGACGAACTTGAGAGTCTTGGATTCGGTCTGATGCGTTTGTCCGGAAGGACCATTGCGATCAAGAGTATCCCGACCGACCTCGCACCGGCCGATGCAAGAAACCTATTTTCCGAGCTGCTCGACGCGATCGAAGTTGAAAAACGCGGTGCGCCGAAATCGACATTTCGTGACGACATAGCGGCGAGCCTGGCCTGTAAGGCAGCGATAAAGATCAATATGAAGCTGACACCGGAGAAAATGAGTTGGCTGATCGATCGGCTGCTGAAAACCACGTCGCCGACGACGTGCCCTCATGGCCGGCCGGTCATCCTTCGGCTATCGATGAAGGATATCGAGCGTGGATTTCATCGCACATGAATTATGAACGAAGAATTATCACCCAACGAAGAACGTGATTCGCCATTTTGGCGGCGAGTGTATGCGGCCGTGATAGCATTCACGTTCCTTGTGGTTACCGCCCTTTGGGCATTTTCGCGATACTTCAGTTAATACCGAATTATGAAGTGGCTGGATTGGGCAATAGTCGGCGCTTATTTGGCATACGTCATTTGGGACGGCATCCGCCTCTCAAAACACAGCAAAACAAAAGAGGGATTTTTCCTCGCGGACCGTGGTCTGCCGTGGTGGGCGGTGGGGCTTTCGGTAATGGCAACGCAGATGTCCGCGATCACGCTCGTCGGTACCACCGGCCAGGCATACGCCGACGGCATGCGATTCATACAGTTTTACTATGGGCTCCCGTTCGCGATGATCATACTCTGCGTGACGGTTGTTCCGTTCTTTAGCCGGGCGAGAGTGTTCACGGCATACGAATATCTTGAAAAGCGATTTGACGTTAAAGTGCGGGCGCTCACCAGTTTTTTCTTTCTTATTTCCCGCGGACTGGGTGTCGGTACGATCATCTCGGCACCTGCGATCGTCCTTTCGATAGTTTTCGGCTGGAATCTTATTGCTACGATCTTTGCCATCGGGCTCTCGACGACACTTTATACGATGTTTGGCGGCGTGCGTGCGGTTACCTGGACCGACGTGAAGCAAATGGTCATCATCTTCTTTGGGCTCAGTGTGGCGTTTTATGTTATCGTTTCGAGTTTTCCGGCCGGTGTTTCGATCGCAGACGGGCTTCATTTGGCCGGGAGCCTCGGAAAGCTCGACATGATCGATACTAGTTTCGATCTTACAGAGAAATATACCATTTGGTCGGGCCTGATCGGTGGTTTGTTCCTTGCCCTTGGCTATTTTGGCTGTGACCAGAGCCAGGTCCAGCGGTTCCTGTCGGCGAAGTCGGTGGACCAGGGCCGAACTTCACTCCTGATGAGCGCCTTCCTGAAGATTCCGATCCAGTTCTTCATTTTGCTGATCGGGATACTGGTCTTCGTGTTTTACCAATTCCAGGCGCCGCCGGTGATCTTCAATCCCAACGAGGCCGCCAAGGTTTCACAGACAGCGGCCTATCCGGCCATTGAACAACGCTTTTCCGCAGCCCACACCGCCCGGAGAGAAGCAGCGATAGCATACGATCCGACGAACGATGCCGCCCGCACCGCCTATATCGATGCTAATCGACGATTCGAAGAGGCCAGAACCGAGGCCGTCGAATTGGTCCGGGCTACGAGCAATCGCACCTTCAATGACGTCAATTATGTGTTTCCGACGTTCATTCTTCAGAACATGCCCATCGGCATTATCGGTTTGCTTATCGCAGCGATCTTCGCGGCGGCAATGTCATCAATATCGTCGGAATTAAACGCGCTCGCTACAGCCACAACGATCGATTTCTACAGGCGCCTTTTCCGTCCCGAAGGCTCGGATCCCCACCTGATCCTGGTCGGGCGGCTTGCTACATTTATGTGGGGAATATTCGCCTGCATCGTGGCGATATTCGCGACCAATCTAGGTTCGCTGATCGAGGTCGTGAACCGTTTCGGGTCGTTCTTTTACGGTTCGCTGCTGGGTGTTTTTGTGCTCGCCTTCGCCGTTCCGCGTGCCAATGCCCGCGGTGCGTTTTTTGGCCTGCTGTTCGGGATCGCATCCGTTTGGCTGGCGAGTCTCTACACCAATATAGAGTTTCTCTGGTTCAATGTGATCGGCTGTTTGGTTACGGTCTTGGCTGGATATCTCATCAGCCTGACGAAAAGAGAGGTCAACGAAGAACCGGCAGATGCGCAATAAATTATGAATACCAGGGTTATTTTCACCGGAAGGTTGCTCGCGGCGATCGCAGCGGTCGTGATCGCGGCAGGGTCGACGGCTGCGCAGGTCAGGCCGGTCTACGACCGCGGGTCGATGGGTTTGGTTCAGACACTTAAGAAACTGAACACGTCGGCGAGTGTCCTGATGATCGGGGCTCACCCTGACGACGAAGATACCGCTCTTCTCACGTATCTGGCCCGGGGCGAGAGTGCCCGGACGGCGTATCTATCGCTGACGCGTGGTGACGGCGGGCAAAATATAATCGGCCCGGAACTCGGGGAGGCACTTGGCCTGATCCGAACCGAAGAACTGCTGCAGGCTCGGACCCTGGATGGAGCCGAACAGTATTTTACCCGTGCTTATGACTATGGGTTTTCAAAAACTCTTGCCGAAGCCAGGGAGAAGTGGAACGAGAAGCTCGTTTTGTGCGATGTGGTCCGTGTGATCCGCAATTTTAGACCCCTCGTTGTGGTTTCGCAGTTTTCAGGCACACCGACCGACGGCCACGGACATCATCAATTTTCAGGTTATATCACTCCGATCGCTGTGAAAGCATCCGCTGATTCATCGCAATGTCCGGGATCGGGGCCGGCGTGGACAGTAGCAAAATTCTACGTCCGGCACGGCTTCAGGGCGACCGGTGAACCACGGCTCAGGATCAATACGGGGAACTATGATCCTGTTCTGGGAAGATCGTATTTCGAAATAGCAATGGAAGCTCGCAGCCAGCACAAATCCCAGGAGCAGGGTGTATTGGAATTGCGGGGCGCACAATTTTCGGGCATGAACGCGGTGGGTATCGAGCATTCTGAAAAGGGACTGCTCGACGGCCTCGACACTTCGATCACCGGTATAGGCAAGGCGCTGGGTATCGCCTCCGCGGATGAAAGCAAAGCTTTGGCCGATATTCAGGCCGCTTCTAACGCGGGCATTCGAGATCTCACGGTTTTTGCCCCGGCGAAGATCGTTCCGCATCTCGTAAAAGGTTATGCCGCCGCCTTAGGTGGTGAGAGAGTCGCCGGTAATCCTGCCGCCAAAGATTTCTTTGATCAAAAGCGAAAACTGTTTGCCGAGGCGATCTTACTTGCGGCTGGCGTTCAACTCGATGCTCTTGCCGACCGCGAGACCGTTGTGCCTGGCGAAACCCTCTTCGTCGGAAGTCGGGCATTCATTTCCGATAGCCAACTCATTAAAGTTAAGAGCCTGAAAGTAGACGGACCGGAAACATGGAGCATAACGTCAGCCGAAGTTCCGAAAGCCAACAGCCCAGCATTTGTCAGCAGGGAACCCGGAGACTCCGCAGCTTATTTCAACGTGACCGTGCCCGCCGTATGGAAGCCGACCGAGCCGTATTGGCTTGTCGAACCTCGTGACGGAGACATTTTCCGCTGGAATTCCCCTCATGATGCTCACACGCTTCCTTTTCAGGAGCGGCCTATAAAGCTCAATGCGGTCTTCGATGTGATCGGCACCGAGATCGTAGTTGAGCGGCCGATCGAATTCCGGTTTGCCGACGATGTGCGTGGTGAGATACGGCGAAATGTAGATGTCGTACCCTTAGTATCGGTCGAAATGGACCAGTCGATGCTGATCATTCCGAATTCCGAAAAGGAGCAATCGGCACGGGTTTCGATGACGATCACCAACCATTCCTCCAAGCCAGTATCGGGCACTATTGCCCTGAATATTAGCGCTAAGGAATGGAGGTATGCGGCGCAGCGAAAGACCTTCGACCTGACGCGAACAGGCGAGAAGTCTGCCGTTACTTTTAAGATCACGATCCCTGCGGAAACGCCCCCCGGGCGTTATCGTATATCTGGTAACGCCGTGGTCGGGGACACCGTGGCAGCCTCGACTATGCGGACCATTGCCTATCCACATATCCAGACCCACCGCTACTATGGTCCGGCGGATATCGACACCAGGATCCTTGATCTGAAGATCGCGCCTGTAAAGGTCGGATATGTCGTCGGCAGCGGTGACCGTGTGCCGGATGCGATCAGGCAGATGGGCTTCAATTTGGAAACGATCTCGGAGGGCGATCTGGCCAGCGGCGATCTGTCGCGTTTCGACGCCATTGTCGTCGGGATCCGGGCGTATCAAGTGAGGCCGGACGTGGTAGCAAACAACGGCCGGCTACTCGATTATGCCCGTGAGGGAGGCACCTTGATCGTACAGTACCAACTGCCCGGGTATGCACAACAAAAGTTGATGCCGTTTCCCACACAAATGGGGCCAAGAGTAGCGGATGAAAACGCCCCTATCACGATACTTGTGCCCGATCATCCGATCTTTAATTTTCCCAATAAGATCACGGCCGCGGATTTCCGGGGCTGGGTCCAGGAGCGAAATCTATATAACTTTACGGGTTTCGGACCTGAGTACACCGGGCTGCTCGAAGCTCATGATCCGGGCGAAGCCGAAAATAAGGGCGGGCTCGTCATAGCTCCTCTGGGAAAGGGCACCTATATCTATACGGGATACTCTTTCTTTAGACAGCTGCCCGCGGGCGTTGAAGGGGCATACAGGTTGTTTGCGAATATTCTCAGCAGCTCGGCGAAAGACCGGTCGAGATGATCTCTACAGGAGAGAACAACTGATCGACTATTCAATTGTTACGAGAATATCGCCCGATGACACGGTTGATTCCAGTCCTACACGAATCGCTTTTATTACGCCGGCCTTGGGTGATTTGAGTTCGTTTTGCATCTTCATCGCTTCGACGACGATGACGCCTTGACCCTTTTCGACTTCGTCACCCGCTTCGACGAGGATCCGTACAACCTTGCCCGGCATGGCGGAACGTATCTCGGCTATCCCTTCCGCGACTGCCGAATCGGCGGCCGCTCCCCTCAGCCGTTTAGGGTCGAAGAGTTTTATCTCGAAGTGCTCATTGCCAATAGAAACATACGTTTCCGCCGCAGCTCCCAAATCCGGCGAAACAAAAGCCTCATTCACGAGGCCTTTGTGTTTGAACAGATAAACGTGCGGCTCGGGTTCCGAAACCTCCAGATCGTATTCCCGGCCGTCAACATTCGCGATGACCCGGCGGCCATCGCGATGAATATCGATCTCGTGCTTATCGGAACCAATCTCGGCATGCAATTTCATTCGTTATTCGGTTGCTTGGCCGCTCGATCGCTGCAATTTATTAGGCTGTGGCGTTACGCGAAGATAAGGTTTGATCGTGTTCCAGCCGGCCGGGAATTTCTCCCTGGCCTCCTCATCGGAAACTGCCGGCACGATAATGCAGTCATCGCCGTCCTTCCAGTTTACGGGTGTGGCGACACTGTAACCGGCGGTCAATTGGAGAGAATCGATAACCCGCAGGACCTCGTCAAAATTCCTGCCCGTACTCGCCGGATATGTCAGCGTCAGCTTTACCTTCTTATCAGGGCCGATCACAAAAACCGAACGGACCGTGAAAGTATCGTTCGCATTAGGATGGATCATATCGTAAAGGTCAGCCACCTTACGGTCGCTGTCCGCGATCATCGGGAAATTAACGGCCGTGCCCTGAGTTTCCTCAATATCTTTCTCCCAGCCGAGATGCGACTCCAGCGGATCGACGCTCAGGCCGATCATCTTTACATTCCTTTTATCGAATTCCGGTTTCAGCTTTGCGGCCATTCCGAGCTCGGTCGTGCAGACCGGTGTGTAGTCTTTGGGATGGGAGAAAAGCACTCCCCAGCTATCGCCCAGCCACTCATGAAACTGGACCGGTCCCTGTGTGGTTTCTGCGGTAAAGTCGGGCGCTGTATCGCCTAAACGAATTGCCATTGCATTGCCTCCATTTGATGTTAAGTGTCAATATATTATCGGAAAAAGCGGGATTGTTCAATCAGGTCCAGGTGACGAATCGGCACTACCATTTGTCTCATCGGCACCGCTGCGAAGACGTACAAGATGTATTCGTTTTTCGTCGGCCCTAAGTATCTCAATATGCAGGCCGCGAATCGATAAATTCTCCCCGGGTTTTGGTACATAACCGGCTTCGCTCGTTATTAGGCCGGCTATGGTGGTGTAGTCCTCATCTTCGAGGTCGGCGTCGAACAGGCGTTCGATCTTGTCGATTTCGGTCGAACCGATAACATCCCAATAACCGTCGGCCCCCTGGATGATCTCGATGATCTCCTCGTCCTCATCTTCGTCCTCGATCTCGCCGACGATCTCTTCGAGAATGTCTTCGACAGTAATTAATCCTGCCACGCCGCCGTATTCATCGATGACCACGGCGATCTGAACGTGGTTGTTCTGCATCGTTTTGAGCAGCACGGCGGCTGTCTTTGTTTCGGGAACAAAAAACACGTCACGCAGTATTCCGTCAACGGGCTCGTCCTGCTTGCCCTCGGCCCAGGCCTGCAGTAGATCCCGGACGTAGATCACGCCCTCGATACTGTCGATCGATTCGCGATAGACCGGAATGCGAGAATATTTCTCCTCGATTATCAGGTCGCGGGCCTCTTTGATCGAGGAGTTGACCGGAATGGCAACGATCTCGGTGCGCGGCGTCATGATCTCGCCGGCCCGCGTGTCGCTGAATTCGACCATGGTTTCGATCAATTCGCGATCGCTTTCTTCGATGATCCCTTCGGCAGCGCCGACCTCCATCAACGCGTGAAGGTCCTCGGCGTTGTCCTCTGCCCGATCTTCGGCTGATTCCGGCATTTCGGTGGCTTCCAGTTTTTGCCGTGCCTTAGAGCGTCTTGAAAAAGGCTCAAGGAAAAACGTGGCAATGGCATAGATCGGCCGTATGGCCGGGAGGAGGAATATGAGCTTTCGTTCGGAATTATTTCTTACAAATACCCGCGGCAGGATCTGGCGAAGAACGACGGTAGCTCCAATGCCGATCACGAGCGCAAGCAGCAGCGACCATGTGCGGCTGATCGCCGTTCTGAGGATGATATCGGTCAACAGGACCGCAAAACCGATCAGCAGGACCTGTATCGTGGACGAAAGAGCGAAACGAAAACGCTGGCGATTATCGAGTATCTCGCGGAGGAACCTGACCGAACTTTTTTCCGCATATTCCTCATCGGATGAGATCCGGCGCAGGCCGACGTCCGATAGGTCCGAAAACGCGATGTCCAGGGTAGCTAAAAATACCATCGCTAAAAGTATTAGGGACGCGACGATGATCTCGATCTCCATCGAGAACGATTCTACGCTGTTTATGGTCTGGAACAAACCTCGTCGAGGCGCACCGGGAGGACAAAATTGCAGCCCGGTACATCGATGTTCAATTTATCAGTGAGTCAGATTCTTCCAGGCACGCCCGTCTTTCTCGATCATGGTGTCGGAATCGGCGGGGCCCCAGGTGTCGGTGGCGTAATTTGGAAAGTCGCGGGCCGGCAGCGCTTTCCAAACGTCAAGGACCGGAGTGACGATGCGCCAGCCGGCTTCGACCATATCCGCACGCTGAAAGAGCGTAGCGTCGCCGATCATGCAGTCGAAGAGCAGGCGTTCGTAGCCCGTACTTACCTGCTCGCCGAAGTGGTCGAGGTAGTTAAAGTCCATATCGACCGGGCCCATATTTACGATCGGGCCGGGGATCTTGGCCCCGAAATGGAGAGTGATGCCCTCGTCCGGCTGAATGTGAATGACGATGCGGTTGGTAGTGAGCCGCTCGATCGAAGTGTCGCGAAAGAGCATGAACGGCGCACGTTTGAACTGAATTATGATGCTCGAATGTTTTGCCGGCATGCGTTTCCCGGTTCGTATATAAAAAGGCACGTCCGCCCAACGCCAGTTGTCGATCGAGAGCCTCAGGGCGGCGAACGTTTCTGTGTTTGAGTGCGGTGCGACCTTATCTTCGCCGCGGTAACCGGGAATAGACTTCCCGTCGATCTCGCCTTCGCCATACTGCCCGCGGACGGCGTAATTGAGGACATCGCCCGGATTGAAAGGCTGTATCGCCTCAAGTATTTTGGCTTGTTCGTCACGAACCGAGTCCGCCTCGAACGATACCGGCGGTTCCATCGCGGTCAGCGTCACAAGCTGGAGAATGTGATTGGGGATCATGTCCCGCAGGGCTCCGGCCGAATCGTAATAACCCCCGCGCTTTTCCACACCGAGCTTTTCGGCGACCGTGATCTGTACATGATCGACAAAATTGCGGTTCCAGATCGGCTCAAAGATGCTGTTGCCGAACCTGAAGACGAGAATATTCTGCACCGTTTCCTTGCCGAGATAATGATCGATGCGGTAGATCTGGCGTTCCTTTATGAGTTTCAGGAGGTCGGCATTGAGTTTTTGGGCTGATGCGAGATCGTTGCCGAACGGCTTTTCGTAAATAAACCTTCGCCAGCAGCCGTTCTCCTCTTTTCCGAGGCCGTTTCGAACGACCTTTTGAGTGACATTCGCAAAGAGGTCTGGCGGCGTGGCCAGGTAAAAAAAATAATTGTCGGGGATCTGATGTTCGGCAGTGACCTCGCCGAGCAATTCCTTGAGATCTCCGAACAGCTTTTTGTCGTCGTTAAAATCGCCGCCGGTATAGTAGATCCGGTCCTCAAACCACTTAATTAGCTTTTCGTCCGGCCCATTCGGAATAAACTCGCGAAGATTCGCGATGATCTGGCCCCGAAAATCTTCAGAGGTCATTTCCTGCCTTCCGACCCCGACTATCGCAAATTTATGAGGCAGAAAATCGTCCTTTGCCAGGTTATACAACGCCGGAAAAAGCTTTCGTTTGGTCAGGTCGCCGGTGGCCCCAAAGATCACCATCACGCATGGATCAGCGGTTTTGCGGTTTTCAGTCATCAGAGTGGTTCACTGTTCGGCAGAGGTACGCTAAATACGTGTCCATTCTAACTCATATTCACTATGTCGCTGAATGCGTCCTACGGCACGGTCAGAATCGCGGGGACGGATGGCTGCGAATCGGCGTTATAAAGAAAGACCTGGAATTCGCCGCTGGCAAGAGTAAGCGGAACGCTGGTGAGCGAAATCGCCGAAACCTTTGCGTGTGTCCGCAGAATTTCGTTTGAGATCCGGCAGGGCTTTACCTCGGGGCAGCCAGGGCCGACGATCTCAACCAAAACGGATTGGGGCTCGATATCCTGGCCCGTTATATCGATACGAAATTCCTTTCCGGCTTCCACCTGGCCGGGGGAATTTACATGTGCGAGTTGAGGCCGCGGGCGGATGACGCTGGCTGATGTGGATTTTTCGATCAGCCACCGGCCATCGTGCTTCTTTAGAATATAGTCGACGAAGTAGGGGCCGACGGTGCGGTTTCGCAGCGGGGTGCCGTCAGCATTGTAAACGGCGAGAAACCACTCTTCGAGCGTTCTCACCGTGGCCAGGCTTTTGTCCTTACTTATCTCGACAGACTGAAAATCCAGCCGTACGCACTTAGTGCCGTCGCCATACTTTCGACTTTCGCGGATCAGGTTCTTTACCGACTCCCTTATTCGCCGGCGGTCGTAGTTGGCGGTCAGGTCGAGATCCGGCGTCCAATATTGATCAAGGTTTTCCTCGCGAAATTCCTGCGGTTCCTTATAGAGGACCAATGACTCATAGACCTGAGATTCCTTTACGATGCGGCGGATCTCTTCATCGTCATTAGGGCTGGCATACATCCAGAAACCGAAGGAACCGATCAGAAGCAATGCGAACACGGCGAAAATGACGCCCGATCGGCCAAAGCCGTAAGTCGAACGCCCCGCCGCCGGCACCGTCGCCGGTGATTGATAATGAATATCTGTCGAAACAGGGTGCGCCCCGCTGCCGGGGTCCTCGATGACCGGCGTGACGGTTTCTACATCTGCCGTGAATTCATAACCGCGTCCCTTCTTATTCGAGAAATAAACACGGTCCGGCTCGTAGGTCGAAAGCACCTTGCGGATCTGGCGAACGTATTGATTGAGATTGTCCGAGCTGATCCTGGAATTGCCTTCGCCCCAGACCGAGTCGATCAGTTCGTTATACGAGACCAGGCTGTTTGGTTTTCGCAAAAAGACTGCCAGCACCTCAAGCATCTTTTTGCCGCCTCCGTCGATCAGCCGATCGCGATGGTATAGGGCGGGCCCATCGGTATCAAGCCGAAAGTCATCGAAAGTAAATACTGTTGGAGGTTCGGAGCTCATAGATCGCCGGGTATCTTATTCACACTCAGGCGTCACAGGCTTAATTATTCCAGTGACTATTACCAAAACAGATCGTTTCGAGGGATATGCGACTAAAACATCACGAGTTTATACCAGAATACGGCAAATATCACCATTTTTTCATAGATAAATGCGAATAATTTCACCCATCGATCTTTCTGGTTGGGTTATATTGGTGACAGACGCGTGTAAATAGGCTATCCTGAACTCTAACACCGCGATACATTTACGGGTTTGCAGGCCCTAAACGACAGAAAATAAATAGCGAGCCGGACCATCCTATTTAAAGGAGGCTCGGCTTTTTTTTCAGAAGCTTTTTAATTGGCAAGGATCCATCCGTCCCCGGACCGAACGATCATCGCCTCAGGGCAGCGAAAAGTGATGAAAACGATCTCTGAAAAGAAGGTCCTTTCCATTCTCGGCAAGCTATACGAGAATGCGAAGGACGGCACGCCCGAAAGCTGGCTCGCAGTTTACCAGCAAATGTCCGCGCTCGTTTCGGCCGGGCCGGGCAGCCTGAATATATTTATGTCCGGCAGCGGCCGTTTCGAGGTCTTTGCCTCCGATCTCGATCCCGCCGCTACCAGAGAGTTTGACGAGCATTATCAGTTCGAAAATCCGCTTCGCGAATCGGTGGTCCGCCTTAAGCCCGGGCAGTCCATGTCACGGCTGCAAGCCTGCCCGGACGATGAATTCGAGAAAACACCGATCTACCAGGACTATTTCCGCAAGCTCGATATCTATCAGATCGAACATTACGCTCTCGGCCAAATGCCCGGCATGACCGGCGGACTTTCATTGTCGCGTCCGAAGTCCAACCCGGTCTTCGCGCCCGCTGAACGAAAAGTGCTCGATTTTCTCGTTCCGCATGTCGAGCGTGCATTTCAGCTTTATCTGCTGCTGAATGAGGCTTACCGCGAAAATCGTCAGATGACCCAGGCTCTGAGCAAGATCCCTCAGAGCGTGATCGTCCTCGACTGCAAGTCCAAAGTCGTTTTTCGCAACGAATCCGCCGAAAAGATGATCGATCAGAAGGACGGGCTCCAGGTCCATCGGGGCTTTCTGCAGGCCAGTTTTGCTCAGGACACTAAAAAGCTGTGCGATGCTCTCTCAAACGTTTTTGCGCTCGGAAACAGGCGCTTTGCCGACCCGGTCGGCGTGATCCAGTTGGCGAGGCCGTCGGGCCGGCGGCCGCTGCAGCTATTGATCGCCCCGTTTCTTAAGGGCGAAGCTGCAAATTATGCTGCGGACACACTCGCCCTGGTTTTCGTATTCGATCCCGAGATACGTCCGGCTACCGAAGAGGACATTCTGCGGCGGATCTATTCGCTCACCCCGGCCGAGGCCCGGCTGACGGCGCTCATCGCCCAGGGGCTCTCGACAAAAGAAGCTAGCGAGGCACTCAACGTGACGGAAAACACCGTCCGCACCCATCTCAAACGAATTTTCTCAAAGACCGATACAAACCGTCAGGGCGACCTCGTCAACCTCGTCCTGAACGGCCCGGCGAACCTGAAAAACCATTGTTTATAGGCATCGAAAAAAATGTTTTCACATCACCCGTTTGGGTGACGACAAGGCTGGCACAATAAGCGAACCTTATATAGCTCACATATCCAATACAAGGTAGGGAAGTAGTTTTTGGTTGCGGTAAAGCGCCGAAGCTTTATCTGAGAGCAAGGACTGAACGATATTAGCCCAATTACGCATCAGCCGGATCCAGCAGCGACGTCTAACGCTGCTCCCATGAACGGAACACGGGAATTCGCAAATTATCAGCGGCGTGAGTTCCGGCTTTGCTATGAGCGTGAAGATTTTGACGATTTCTTGCGAAAACCGACTGCGCCGCCCGAAGCCCTGTTTAATGCCCCGGCAGTAGGCGTGAAAAAAAAAGTGAAAGGTTTTGGCGGTTTTTGTCATAGACATATGAACACCCAGACTTGCCGGTCGCCGTTAGACGGTGATCTTGATATCAAAGAAATGATCTCAAGGTATTTAGTTAGGTTCTCCCCCGATGAATCCGGCATTCATGGCGGAGGGTGGGACTCGCATCAAAAGCCGGCCGCGGCCTGCAATCCGCGGTCGGTGCGAGTCTCAACTTCAGGAAACAGATAGAGTTACATCCGAAAATGATGTATTATGACCTCGCTGTTTCCGCAAACAAATTTTTTTAATTGATAGAAGCTCTTGGGCGTAGGCCTCCCCCCGGCGTTCTTTGATCTCGTTGATCGAAAAGCCCTAAGAGAATTCTATTCTTTGATTTCGTCGGCCCATTCACATGTGGTTTTGCAGACGAAAGTGTTCATGGAGATCAGAACAGGAGAATCCTAGAGTATGTTGAACAATATCCCCCTAAATGAAGAGCGTTCATCGAACGCTTCTTCAGCCCGAGGCCTGGCCTTCCGGCTTTTTGGACGAATTTCTTTCGTCCTCATGACAATTTCATTGGCTCTCGCGGCGTCGAGTGTACCGGCCCAGAATGTGCAATTTTTTCAAGGTTTCGAGGTTGATAGCTCAGGCTGGACTGCCAGCGCGACCGCGCCATTCAACCGCGTTACGACGGGAACCAATGGAATCCCTTCAAGAAGCGGCGGGTTTCACCAAGAAATCAAACGGCCTTTTACACAGTGGGGGGGCTACAACTCGGTGTTTCCTGCTCACGGTTATACGACGTCCGTTAGAATATACCTTGACATGGGTGTTGGTGTTGCGAATGACACAAGATTCGATTTTTCGTCAGCGATTAATAATACAAATCCGGCTCCGACCCACCGTCGGGATTTCGTTTTCTGGGGTGGTTTCTATAATGATGCCGATGCCTTCGGAAGCGGACCTCGTTTTGTAGTTAATACCGGAACCACGACGCCGGGTTGGCCTAAGGCGGACCCAACGGCTGCTATCATAACCACGTCCGGATGGTATACTTTCCAACATCGATTTTACGACAGCGGCGCCGGAGTTCTCGCGGTCGAGATGTCGATCATTGATTCAGCAAATGTCACGATCTTTTCTGAGACGAAGAGCGACCCGACGGACATCATCGGTTCTACAGTCGGCGGTAATCGATACGGCTGGATGGTTACAAACAATTTCCCATTCCTCGCGATCGACGACTCGGAACGCGTGAATATCATTGAAACACTTTACGTTGACGACGATGGTACGGCCGATGAAAACGGGTGCGATACCGGTATCGCTCATATGACGATAGCCGCGGCCATCGCTGCCGCAGCTCCAGGAGATATTATCTCGGTTTGCCCCGGTACATATAACGAAGATGTAACGGTTAACAAGGCAGGCCTTAAGGTCAGAGGATCGGGTGCTGCAAACACCACCGTTTCTGGCCCGATCAGTGCCCCCTCAAACGCGACCTTTCAGATTGCGGCAAATAATGTCGATCTGTCAGGATTCACCATCACGCGTGATGGCAACAACACTACAGACTGGAACAACGCCAACCTAAATATTGCAGGAATTGCTATCCAGGGAGCATTTACTGGGGCGGTGATTCACGACAATGTAATCACCGGAATGAGAACCGCGATCGACATCAATAACAGCAGTGGACACACCGTCCGCAACAATGTTATCGATAACAATCACACCGGTATGTTAATGCGCAACCAGACAGATAATCTGGTGGTGGTCGAGAATTTCATTACCAATAACCGAACGGTTGGCGTTTTGTTCATTGACGCAAGCAGTGGGTCAAATGTACCCGTTCAAACATGTGCGAACTGTACATTCAGCAACAATAACATCAGCGGCAACTGGTACGGAGAGATAGTTGACCGCCAGTCAGGCGGATCCCTTCCGGCGCCGGGAACAACCAATCTCAAGAACTTTAGATACAATTGGTTCGGAACCACATCACCCGTGGTGACAACGGCCAATAGTGCCGAACCTGGATATGCTGTTCATATCCCTGTCGCCTACGGCGGCACCGCGACCGATCCGGGCGGACAGCCCGACATAGCGGGCCCGGCCTCTGCGAATTTCCAAATCACCCCAATGCTCACCAGCGGCGTCGATACCGATGTAGAGACCACCCCTGGACGTGGAACTTTTGGTTTCCAAGGAGCACCCGTTCAGATAAACGGCGCCAACCCTCAGGGCTGGGTTTTCTTTAATGAAACGCTGAACGGCACCGGGAACTTTTCTTTTGGCCCCGCCACTCCTCCGGCCGGTATAGGAAGCGCTCGACTGACGGTGGACAGCACTGGAGGCCATGCAATAGGCACATTCCAGTTCGCAGGCACTCGATTAGCCGATATCAGCGCCATGCGATACAGCACGTATCAGAATAATGCCGGCAACCCCGGGCCCCAGGCGATAGCTCTCCAGTTTGAGGTGGATTCTAATCTGAATGACGTTGATACTTCATTCCAAGGCCGATTAGTGTTTGAACCATATCAGACGCCCGCTAACATAGTCCAGCAGGATGTGTGGCAGGAATGGGACACGCTGCAGGGTAGATGGTGGGGAACCGGCTCTGGTGCCTCCAGGCCCGTTTCGGTGGCCTGCCCACAGAGCAGCCCTTGCACGACCGCTCAGATCCTATCCCTGTTCCCGAATGTCGGTGTACGTGCTCAGGTGACGCCGACAGCCGGGATCTTCCTATTCAAGGCCGGCGGCGGTTGGACGGGCGGTTTCGACGGCAACGTCGACAAACTGGTCACAACCATTAATGGTCTTACAACGGTTACCGATTTCGAACCCACGACGCCTACCGTCACGATCAATCAGGCAGCAGGCCAGGCTGATCCGACCGGTACGGCACCGATCAACTTCACGGTCACTTTCAGTGAACCGGTTGCGGGGTTCACCGATGCCGATGTAGTCCTTGGCGGAGCAACCGGAGCATCGACGGTAGTTGTAACAGGTGGTCCCACGGTTTACAACGTTGCGGTATCGGGAATGAATGCCGACGGAATTTTGACCGCGTCAATAGGTGCGGCAGCTGCACAGGGAACCGTCAGTGGAGCCCCGAGCGACGCTTCGACCTCCACGGACAATTCAGTCCACTTCTTCATTACCTGCGTCGATGTTTCCATGTCTACGCAAAATACCTTGACAGGACTTCCCATAACCGTTCCGGTGACTGTTAGCAACATGACGGCGCGCGATGCGAAGTCCGCCGATTTTACGGTGACTTACAATTCGAGCGTTCTTAGTTTCACGAACGCGACTTTGGGAGCCGTCGGCCTTGCAAACCACCCGGGTCCCGGTACTCGTACCGTTACCATTAATTCCTCTATATCAGGTTCGGTGGGTACACTGGTATTCTCGATCTTTGGACCTGCAGAGTTCCAGGGGGCGGGTACGCTTATCGACCTGAACTTCATGGTTACCGGGGCTCCGGCGACTACGTCCGCGGTCTCTTTCACGGACTTTGAGTTCAATGAAGGATTCCCGTGTGATAACACGACAAACGGAGCGGTCAATGTGACCTCCGGCACCATCTCGGGCAAGGTGCTCTACGGTAACCCGATCGGTACACCTGTACCGCCGCGTGCCGTTCCCGGCGTTACGCTAAATGCCGCTGGATCGCCTCCTGTGTCCAGCGTTACTGCGAATGACGGAACGTACAGTTTGAGCGGGATGGGTGCCGGGGCTTATACCGTTACGCCGTCCAAGACGGGTGATGTTCTGGGAGCGATCGCGGGCCTGGATGCTGCGGACATAGCGTCGCACGTCGTAGGCAATATCACCCTGAACGCCACGCAAATAATCGTGGCGGATGTCAGCGGCAATGGCACGGTCACGTCGTTTGATGCGGCCATGATCGCAAGCTACGTGGTTGCTCTTCCGGGGACCGGCCAGACCGGCACGTGGAAGTTTGTTCCCGCTAACAGGCCATATGCCGACGTAAACACCAACCATGTCAACCAGGACTACTCGGCGTTGTTGATGGGCGACGTTACAGGTAACTGGGACCATCCCGCCGGCATTCCTAACCTCACGATCGAACCTGAAGGCGACCCTCTGATGGTCAGGGCCGGTAAGGTAAGCGGAGCGTCGGGAACGACCCTAAGCGTACCTGTCACCATCGGTGACACTACCGGGCTGGGCATTCGGGCGTACAGCTTCGACCTTTATTACGACGCCGATGTGCTCGAACCTGCCATGTCGGCAGCCGAACTCGCCATAGTCAGTGAGGGCCGTTCACTTACGATCAATGCTACCGAGAAGGGCGTCATTCGTGCCGTTGCATTCGGAGCATTGCCGCTCGAGGGCGAGGGCGAGCTTCTGAAGCTCAACTTCAATGTTATCGGGGCGGCTGATTCCAGGTCGGTGTTGAGATGGGAAAACTTCCGGATCAACGAAGGCGGGATCAAGTTCCAGGCCGATAACGGCGAGGTGAATGTCTCTGCCGCGGCCGAGAACGGTGCCATCAGTGGACGCCTTCTCGATCCGAGAGGCCAGGGAGTGGCGCGTACACGGGTGACCGTGACCGATACGCAGGGCAACGAGCGTTCGGTCAATACCAGCACGCTCGGTTACTTCCAGGTATCCGATCTAAGGGTCGGCGAAACCTATGTCGTAACCGCGGCATCGCGCAGGTACAGGTTCGCCGCTCAAGCCGTCAGCATCACGGACGGCAACGCGGTCGAACTGGTCATGATAGGCCTGGAATAGTCCGGGACCTTTTTGATGGAAATATGCGGGGCCCCACACCCCGCATATTTCCTTTTTTTTGTGAAAAAAGTATTCCATCCAGCCCGAAAATAAGTTAGCATGTTGCGGTGCCGGGTCTATGATCTTTGATCCTGGGCCTTTGATCTTTGATAATTTGAAGGTCGATCGTTGATGATCAATGGGTTGATGGTTGATCGTGGTTCGTGGCGGATGACACCGGTGTATTACAGCGTAATACAGTTTCTGAAAAAAAGGTGGTACACTGGTACAGAGGGCTAATTGTTCTATCCAGGGATGTTGCGGCGAAATTGTTGTACCAGGTGTGGTACAAAAATGGGGGGGAGGAACAGAAGTGAGAAGCCAGACGTGAGAAGCCAGAATTAAGAAGCCGGAAGCCTGAGCCAGAAGTGAGAAGCCAGAATCGAGAAATCACAAGTGAGAGATCAGAAGTGAGAAGCCAGAATTAAGAAGCCAGAATTAAGAAGTCAGAAGCCAGAAGAGAGAAGCCAGAAGAAAGATGGGGAGCCTGCGGGCCGGCAGGTGGCTTGCTCGGAACCATATCAAGACCGCTGCTGAGGACGTTTTAGATTGACTATACGGGGCAAGATTACGTAGCATATTGGCAGGCGACGTCATAACAAAAGCGTTCATCGGACGACGACCCGGCAAATAAAATTTATTGCGGGCGACAATCGCTGCTTTTGCAGGCTGATCATGCGATAGCGGCACTTCGAGTTTTCCGCTGTTTTCGGACCGCGAACCTACAGGTTTGCGATCGGTCAAACCCACCTCTACGGACGGCATCGGCCGACGAAATGGGGTGATAAGACCCGGATCGCAGGGGCCAATTTCGCGGGATATGCCGGGCCGCCACGCATTTTGTTTTGTTTTATTATTCCAGGAGGCTCGATGTCAGAGGCCAGAAAATTCCCCCACAATTCGGCAAGGTCATTTGCTTTGCATTTTATCCTTTTGGCGGTCTCCATGATCGCTTTCTCGACCGTCGCCGCGGCATACGCGTCCGTCATCGCTCACTCCGGGCAAATATCCCGATTTGACCGAAAACTCGCCAGTCTTAAGACCGGCGTCCTTGGCAGCTACGTAGGTGCCGTTGATCGGATCCTGGACCCCGAGGCCGGGGCGTCGTTCAACCCCGTCACCGTATCGCTCCCTGATATGACGGCCGGCGCGGGCTTGAATTTCGTCATCCCCGTGACCGTCGGCGATACGACCGGTCAAGCGATCAGGGCGTTTGAATTCAACCTCCTTTACGACGAGGACATCATTGTTCCTCAGGCCTCGCCGATCGATACCGTCGGTACGATAAGTGCCGGGATGGGAGTATCGATAAACAATACGGTCCCGGGCATATTGCGCGTAGTCTTCTTTTCCAGTGAACATAGGGCGGGTGAGGGCACCCTGTTCAATTTCCGGTTCACTGCCGTCGGGGCCGACGGAGAGATCTCGCCATTGACCTGGCAGGGTTTCATGTTTAACGAGGGCATTCCGGCAGCCGCGCTGACCGATGGCTCGGTCGAGCTGGTAGATGACCGTACTATCACGGTGACCCAGACGCCTAACGGCACCATCGTCCCGGGAACTACAGTGGTGCCCTTCGGTGAGGACCAGGCTTTCACCATCACGCCGGCTGTTAATTATCAGATCGTCAATGTCATCGTGGATGGCGTATCGCTGGGGCCCCTGACGGAATATGAATTTCTGAATGTGACCGAAGATCACACTATCACGGCCACATTCGCGATCACTACTTTTCCGATAACCGCGACCTCGGGGCCAAACGGCACGGTAACCCCCGCGGGCACCACAAACGTGCCCTTTGACGGCAGCCAGGAATATACGATCACCCCTGGCCCCGATTATCTGATCGAGGATGTGCTCGTCGACGGGGTTTCGGTCGGACCGGTTTCCACTTACCTGTTCGAAAATGTGATGGAGCCCCACACCATCTCAGCAACATTTGTTATCAAGACCTTTGCCCTCACGGTCATAAAGGCCGGGAACGGTTCGGGTACGGTAACGAGTTTGCCGGCCGGCATAAATTGCGGGGTGGAATGCAGCGAGGTTTACGATGTCGGCACCGAAGTGACGCTCACCGCGGTGGCGGCGACCGGCTCGACATTCACCGGCTGGTCCGGCGGCGGGTGCACCGGAACAGGCGTCTGCGAGGTCACTATCGAGGCGGCCACCAACGTCACCGCGACCTTTGTCCTGCAGACGTTCGCCCTTAATGTAAGCCGGATCGGAAACGGCAGCGGCACCGTGACTAGCGATCCCGCGGGTATAGACTGCGGAGCTGACTGCGCCGAAACTTATCAATTCGGAACCCAGGTCACGCTGACGGCCACGCCGGAGGTAAGCTCCAACTTCACTGGCTGGAGCGGCGGCGGATGTACCGGCACCGGCGTGTGTATCGTCACGATGGATGCCGTAAAAAATGTGACGGCCAACTTCATGCTCAAGACGTTCGCGCTCGAGGTGACCAAGGCCGGGAACGGGACCGGTACGGTAACAAGCGTTCCCACGGGTATCGATTGCGGGGCCGACTGTAACCAAACTTATAATTATGGAGTTTTAGTCACACTGACGGCCGCAGCCGATGCAAATTCGAATTTCACCGGCTGGAGCGGAGCAGGATGCACCGGTACCGGAACCTGCGTCGTGACCATGACCCAGGCGGCTGCCGTCACGGCGACCTTCACGCTGAAGACCTTTAACCTTACGGTGAATAAGGCCGGTACAGGCGCGGGTACTATCACAAGTGCCCCGCCGGGCATAAACTGCGGCGCGGATTGCATGGAAACCTATAATATCGGCACCGTCGTTACTCTTTCGGCCGCTGCAGGCCCGGGATCGGTCTTTGACGGGTGGAGCGGGGCCGGCTGTTCGGGGACCGGCACCTGTGTCGTGACGATGAATGCTGCCGCATCTGTTACGGCGAATTTTACCTTGTTGGTCGAAACTCTGACAGTGATCAGGGAGGGCAACGGAGCTGGATTTGTCTACAGTACTCCGTCCGGCATACTTTGCGGCAGTGACTGCAACGAGGCGTACCCGATAGGCTCACAGGTCACTCTGCACGCTTCTGCGAATATTGGCTCGAACTTTATTGGCTGGAGCGGCGGCGGGTGTTCCGGCACCGCCCCAACATGTGTCGTGACTATAAATGCCGCCACCACGGTTACGACGACATTCACTCTGCAGCAATATCAGCTAACGGTGATCAAGACCGGAACGGGAGCGGCAAACGGGACTGTAACGAGCACGCCGGCCGGCATCAATTGCGGATCCGATTGTGACGAAATATATAATTTCGGAAACGCGATCGCCCTTTCGGCCACAGCAACCCCCGGGACCACCTTTAACGGCTGGAGCGGCGGCGGGTGCACCGGAACCGGAGACTGTATCGTAACAGTTACAGGTCCGATAAGTGTCACGGCTACATTCACGATCCAGACCTTTGGTCTTAGTGTCTCTAAAGGCGGTAATGGCTTCGGAGTGGTAACAAGCTCCCCGCCGGGCATAGATTGCGGTTCGGATTGCGCCGAAGTTTACAATATCGGCACAGTTGTGACCCTCACGGCCGCTCCGCAAACGGGATCTACTTTTGTCGGTTGGAGCGGAGCATGTACAGGCACCGGAACTTGCCAGGTTACGATGAATCAGCTGACACTGGTGAATGCGAACTTCTCGCTTGAGATCCATACGCTGCAAGTAACCAAGGATGGAAACGGCACGGGAACCGTGTCGAGTTCCCCGATCGGTATCAGTTGCGGTGCCGATTGCTCGGAACCGTATAGTTACGGCACCACTGTGACTTTAACGGCCAATGCTACGCCTGATTCTGACTTTACCGGCTGGACAGGCGCGGGATGTTCGGGCACCGGCACGTGTATCATCAATATCACCCAGGCTGCTGCCGTAACGGCGACTTTTACGCTCAAATCTTTCACACTGAACGTTGATAAAGACGGCAATGGCACCGGAACGATAACGAGTGCTCCGGCAGGAATAAACTGCGGAGGTGACTGCACCGAGGTGTACAATATCGGGACCGTTGTCACATTGACCGCGGCCGCCGGTTCCGGATCGAGCTTCGCGGGATGGAGCGGCGGCGGGTGTTCCGGCACGGGAACTTGCGTTGTCACCATGAATGCGGCCGCGTCGGTGACAGCAATATTCAATACTTTTCCTTTCGTGGAGTTTAGTTCCGCTGCCTATATCGGTAACGAATCGAGAACCGCTGTCGTTACCATAACCAGGACCGGCGATCTGAGCATTGCTTCGAGCGTGACGTTCTCGACGTCACCAGGGATCGGAGCGGTTGGAGCAGGGGCGTGTGCCTTGAGCGTCGATTACGTTGATGTTTCGCAATCGGTAAATTTCGCGCCAACGGAAACGTCAAAATCTGTTCCGGTGACGTTATGCCCCGATGTAAACATCGATCCGAACGAAACCATCAACGTATTGCTTTCGGCACCGGTCACCGCGAATATTGGTGCTCAAAATACGGCGGTTATTACTATTAACGACACGGCGAACCAGTTCCAGGCAGGCCTCGACGGTATCTTTATATTTTCTGGCACGAATTCCGAGCCAAATCCTTCTGTCATCGAGACCGTGGACGCACCGACCGGAACATCCAGGGTCAGGGTCACTTTGTACGATGTCTGGCACGCACAGCCTGAAAACCTCTACGCGTTGCTCGTTAGCCCGTCGGGAACAAAGTATGTTTTCATGGGAGCCACGGGAGGCTCCGCACCGGTAGGCTCTAATTCGCCCGTTACCCTAACATTTGGAGATTCCTTTAATCCGGCAGTTCCCGTTGCGGGGCCGCTTGTAACAGGAGCGTATAGGCCCACAACTTGTGAAACGCCGATCGCAGATTTTCCTGCTCCGGCGCCTCCGGGCCCATACTTGGAACCCGGCTGTGAAACTATGACGGGGCCGACTATTTTCCTGGCATTCAGCGGCCAGAATCAGAACGGCATGTGGCAGCTGTATCTGAGGGATTCGGGCACCGGGACCCCGTTCACTTTGGCAGGAATGGTTGCCGGCGGTTGGGGTCTTGAACTGATCCCATCAACGTCTGCAGGCGTTGAAGTTTCCGGGAGGGTTTTGACCCCTGGACTCCTTGGGCTCAGAAATGCTCAGGTATCTCTAACGGATTCTGAGGGGCAGCGAAGGAGCGTTTCGACAAGCTCACTCGGCTATTTCACGTTCGAGGACGTTGCGGCGGGCGGGACGTACGTCATCGGCGTCTCATCGCGACGCTACCGCTTCGAGTCGAAGCTTCTGCAGGTCGCGGATAATATTCAGGGCCTCGAAATGATCGGTCTCGAGTAATTGGCTTTGACCGTAATTAGAGGGCATGGGCCGTTTAGATCCCGAGCTGACCCCGTAATGCCAATTCGCGGGCATTCATTTCACCGCTGTCATTCTCGTGGTCCATGCCGCACAGGTGCAGCAGGCCGTGAAGGATAAGCTGCTTTAGCTCGATCTCGAACGGCAGGCCGTTTTCCACCGCCTGCTTCTGAGCCTGCTCGGCCGAAATAACGATGTCGCCTAAATTCAACTGATCCGGTTCGAATGCATCGGCTTCATGGGGGAAAGACAAGACATCCGTGGTCGTGTCTATATTGCGGAAAAGCTGGTTTAACTGCTTCATCCGAGCATCCGAGATGAAAGCTACCGAAAAATGCCTTCCGTGGACTTCTTCCAGTTCGGAAGACAGCCCCTGAGCGAACGATCGGAGCAAAGCGGTATCCAACTTGACCTTTCGCTGCAGATTTACAATGTCGGTCATTTGGGGCTATCGATGGTCGTCTGAGTGTTCGACGGTGTGGGCTTCGTAAGCTTTTACGATCATCTGGACGAGCTTGTGGCGGACGACATCTTTTTCCGTAAAATAAACGAATTCTATGCCTTCGAGGTTAGCTAATACGGTTTCCGCCTCTTTTATTCCGCTCTTTTGCCCTCGTGGAAGATCTATCTGTGTCTTATCACCCGTGACAACCGCTTTAGAGCCGAAACCGATTCGGGTGAGGAACATCTTCATCTGCTCGCTCGTGGTATTTTGGGCTTCGTCGAGTATGATAAAAGCGTCAGACAAGGTCCGGCCACGCATAAAAGCGAGTGGTGCGATCTCGATGATCCGCTTCTCAAGCATTTTGGTCACCTTCTCGGCATCGACCAGGTCGAAAAGTGCGTCGTACAGCGGCCTCAGGTATGGATCGACCTTATCCTGAAGGTCGCCAGGCAGAAATCCCAGTCGTTCCCCGGCTTCGACTGCGGGACGCGTAAGGATAATGCGGCTGACCTGTTTTTTGAATAGAGCGTCGACTGCCATTGCCACGGCAAGAAAACTCTTACCGGTGCCGGCGACGCCTATCCCGAAAACAAGATCGTGTTCTGCGATCGCGTCGAGATACCTGCGCTGGTTAGCTGTCTTAGGCGCGACCTGCTTTTTGCCCGACGGATTAAACCGTGCTTTAAGAAAATGATCTTTCAGGCTGTAAGCGCGGTCTTCAGCGATCTGCTTGAAAGCATCGCGCAATTCCTTATCAGTAAATGAGTTACCCTCGTCAAAGAGTTCGCTAAAGTCGCGTAGGATCTGTTCCACCGTCCGGATATCACGCTCGTCACCATCCAGAAGTAGTTCATTGCCGCGAGCGCTGATACTGACGTCAAGCAGCGATTCAAGATATTTGATATTTTGGTCCTGAACACCGAATAAGGTGTTGAGTCCCTGGGGTGGCAGTTCTAAACGTTTCAGAGTGGACAAATTATAAGATTCCGGGAAATAGATTCTGCTCGATATGCCAAGGCTACTAAAAGCCTTCCGGCCTGTCAATTTTTTGGGAAGTTTGCCCCTCGATTGTAACATCGCGTACAGTTAATCGCCCCCGCGTGCGTCATTATATAGATGTACCACACCAAACGAACAAGGGGATAGCAATGATTGAAGTAATTACCAGAAGTTTTGGCATTTCAGACCGCGATAAAAAAATATCCACCCGTAATGATCACAAGGCTGTCAGGAAGGACTCTAAACCGCCAGCGAATAAACGGGTAGGAGAACGTGATCTTTTCGATCTTGCACGCAGCATCGATTTTCGCGCACGCAGGAGACGAATTCGCTCCGCCGGCATAATTTAACGTGTGAAACACAAATGGGATCGTTGGCTACGAACGGTATCGCTGCCGGCGTGCCTGGTCGCGGCTTTTTCTGCGAAGAGGAGGTAACTATGAACTTGACCAAACTTATCAAGAGACTGGCGGCATTTGAGCCGGACGGATATCCGTTCTTGAGCCTTTACATTAATGCCGAGGCAGACTCGGTTGGACGTGACAACTTCTATACCTGGCTCAAAAAACAGCTCTCTGAACAAGCTGCTCTATACAAGGATCAGAAGGACGAGGCCCATCGATTCGATACCGCGACCGAGAGGATCAACGAATATATCGAGAATGACGTCGAGGCTCGGGCAAACGGGATCGCGATCTTTGCCAGCCTCGGCGATTCCGGATTCTTTGAGGCAGTGCAATTCGAGGTCGCACTTCCCGAGTCAAAACTCTATAATTTTGACCGACCTAATATCTTTCCGCTCGTGAGGACCCTTTCACAGAATCCGTCCTATGCAGTTTTGTGGGCAGATACCAACAAGGCTGACATTTATGTCTTTGGCGGAGAGAATCGAATCAGGACAGATGCTCCAGCCGGCGAAAAGGTCGAAGAGATCAAGAACACCGTCACAAGCCGAACCAGTGTTGGCGGATGGTCCCAAGCCCGCTTCCAGCGTCACATCGAGAACTATCATCTGCACCATGCTAAAGAGGTTGTAGCGGAGCTTGAATCAGTGATGAGCGAGATGGCGATCGACTACTTGATCCTTTGCGGGGATGAGACAACCATCATGCCGACTCTGCGGCCGCAGCTGTCGAAGTCGCTTGAGGAAAAGGTGATCGGTACACTGAATCTTAGCCAGTACGATTCCGTGGAGGATATTCGGGAGCGGACCCTGGAGGTTTTCGGCATCGACAATGCCGTCCGAGATCAGCAGCAGGTCGAGCGTGTCATAGACGCAGCGAAGGCTGCTGCCGGAATGGGCACCCTCGGTGTCGAAGACACACTGAGAGCCCTCTCGAATGGCCAGGTTCAGGAACTCGTCATCAGTGCCGATTTTGAAGCGATTGAGTCTAAACCCGGCGACGTCGAGAAAGTGCTCGATGATTACGCACCCGGCGACGAGGGGCCGACGGGTAGCAAATCTATCGTAGACACCCCCGGCGAGGTCACGTACGAGCTAATTTCGCGTGCTATCAATTCGGATGCTAAGATCGTCTTCATCGAAGACGCGTCCCTTTTGAAAGACCACGGTGGCGTCGGGGCAATACTTCGGTTCAATATGAATGCGACGGCAAATGGCTGATCGTTTTTCACCATTATATCGGTAAGTTCGGCGGGTGCTTTTGCACCCGCCGAACTCGTTATGATATTCTTACTCCTTTGTAAATCAGACGGTTTTTACATCTCTATAGGAGCAATTTATTAATAATGGCTAATGAAGCTGTCGAACGGGTTGGCAAGGTCGTGCAGATCATCGGACCCGTCGTAGACGTTGAATTTTCGGACAATTATTTACCGCCGATCTATCAGGCGCTGCGGGTTACAAGCGAGGGGTTCGGAGGCGAAACTATCGACGTTGTAGCTGAAGTTCAGCAGCATTTGGGCGAGGGCCGAGTGCGTGCGGTTTCGATGCTGCCCACCGACGGCATGGTGCGGGGCATGAAGGTGATCGACCTGGGTGGCCCGATAATGGTGCCTGTCGGCGGAGCGACACTGGGCCGCGTGATGAATGTTATCGGCGACCCTGTTGACGAACTCGGCCCTGTCGAAACCGACACCAAAGCGTCAATCCATCGCCATGCTCCATCGTTTGACGAGCAGGCGACATCGCTGGAAATGTTTGAGACTGGGATCAAGGTGATTGACCTTGTGCAGCCGTTCCTTCGAGGGGGAAAGATCGGACTCTTCGGTGGGGCTGGAGTGGGCAAAACAGTTCTCATCATGGAATTGATCAATAATGTCGCTATCGGCTCCGAAGGCTTTTCGGTGTTCGCCGGCGTAGGTGAAAGAACTCGTGAGGGAAACGACCTTCTTCGCGAAATGGTCGAGTCCAAGGTCATCAAGTACGGCGACAAATTCAATGAGAATATGGAGAAGACGGGAGCCTTCGACCTGTCGCTTGTCGATAAAGAAGAGATAAAAGGCTCAAAGGTATCGCTGGTTTATGGTCAGATGACCGAGCCTCCGGGAGCCAGGCTACGTGTCGCTTTGTCGGGTCTTACCGTGGCTGAGTACTTCCGCGATCAGGGAAATGACGTGCTTTTCTTCGTGGATAATATCTTTCGCTTCACTCAAGCGGGTTCGGAAGTATCGGCCCTGCTGGGACGTATGCCTTCGGCTGTTGGATATCAGCCCACCCTCGCTACAGAAATGGGCGAGATGCAGGAACGCATTACGTCAACAAAGACCGGTGCGATTACTTCGATCCAAGCGGTATACGTTCCGGCGGACGACTATACCGATCCAGCCCCGGCGACGACCTTTGCTCACCTCGATGCCGTGACAGCACTTTCGCGTCAGATCGTGGAATTGGGAATTTACCCAGCGGTAGATCCGCTGGCATCAAACTCCCGGATCCTGGATCCTCAGATCGTAGGTGATGAACATTACAATACAGCTCAGTCCGTCAAGAAGATACTTCAGAGGTATAAGGATCTGCAGGACATCATTGCCATTTTGGGTCTTGATGAATTGAGCGAGGACGACAAACTAACCGTTGCGCGTGCTCGAAAGATACAGAGGTTTTTTTCACAGCCATTCTTCGTGGGAGAACAGTTCACGGGACTTAAGGGCGAATACGTAAAAGTCGAAGACACCGTAAAAGGTTTTAGAGAGATACTCGAAGGTAAATGCGATGATATGCCTGAGCAGTCATTTTATATGGTCGGCACGATCGAGCAGGCTCGCGAGAAGGCCCAGAAAATGGCGGCTGCAGCGTAGAATTGAGACGACGGTGGAGAGAACAGGAAACGCTGGGATCGTTCAAGTGCATCCCTCTTCCATATCGATATGGCATTAAGACTAGAAATTGTAACCCCCGAAAGGATGGTCTTCGACGATGATGTCGATTTTGTAACAGTCCCGACCGCTTCGGGGGAGGCGGGCATTTTTCCTAATCATGCTCCTCTGATCTCAGCTCTAAAGCCAGGAATCCTGACTTATTCAATTAAAGGTGCGGCCAATCGGCTCGCGGTGCGAGGCGGATTCGTAGAAGTCAAGTCCGACAAAGTGGCGATTCTGGCTGATTCGGCGGAGACGGCGGAAGAAATCGACTTGATAGAGGCCCGTACGGAGCAGGATGAGGCTGAGAGGGCTTTCTCGGCAGTCGCTACAGGATCGCTGGAGGAAACTGAGGCCGTTCGTGACCATCTGGAAGCTGCGAGGGTCCGACTTCAACTTGCTTCCGGCAAATGAAGACCTTAAATGGTTCAAGCAAAGACCTAAACTCATTGCAAACAGTCTTTAGCCGAGGAGAAAATACTTGACATTGATGCCGGAACGGTACATACTCCTTAGTTGTCGGCATTGATAAAACTGTCTGAAATGGTTTCCAGAACCCAAGTCGCCTCTCATGAATCCTTTTAGAGAGATCCGTCTTTATCTTAACCGGCATTTCAAAATAAGATCAAGGAATTACAAATGGGCCGAAAGTAAATATCGACTACCGTTATTCAGGGAATATTGGGCCTTCGGACTTGTTCTTATCGCACTTTTGAGACAAAATCGTTCAATACTTTAGGAGAATTAATATGGCATTGATGTCCCAACGACAATCCCAGGCTTCGAAATGGTTTTTTTCAACCGAAAAGAGGAGCAACATGAGATCCCTGTTACTTACGGGGTTCGCGATGTTGATGATGACCTTTTTTCTGAGTACGACGATTTCGGCCCAAAATACGCCGATACTCAAGGTTGTAACGCCCTTTGCGGCGTGCGGAGGCTTCAATACCCATGTTTTTATCGATGTAGATACCTTGGGGAATCAAGTCGCAGGGGCAGGCTTTAGTATCAACTTTAACCCGTCGATTTTGACAAACCCTGTAGTTACCTTGGGCTCTGATGCACAAGCCGCAGGTTTCGCTTCCCTAGGAACTCCTCCCTCCTCGAACTCACTTAATTTTAGCAACGTCGCCAATGGCCAAATCGGTATGATACTCGATTCGGGTGGTTCCCTTCCGACGACCCCGGGGGACAAGCGAATGGTTGTCATTAGATTTGATATTGTGAATTTACCTCCCCCCGGACTTACACCTATCACGTTTGGAGGAAGTCCAACTCTAAGAAGTATATCTGACCCGGGCGGTAATCTTTACACTCCGTTTACGTCACAAGATGGCAATCTGATGGTCGGCGGTACGGCCTGCACCACTTCGGCGGGTGTCACGGTTAGCGGCCGGGTGACAACGGCAAGGGGCCAGGGCCTTCGAAGTGCTGAGGTTTTTATGACTGATACAAATGGCAATCGTCGTAAAGTGCTGACAAGCTCTCTTGGATACTATCAGTTCGAGGATGTCGATGCTGGTCAGACGTATATTATGGGCGTTTCGTCCCGACGATATCGATTTACATCACGAGCCCTTCAGGTGTCCGACAATCTCGCAGATGTGGACTTTGTTGGTATTGACTAAAAGCTTTTTCTTTAGATTTGCTTAAGACGGCCGTTTCGGCCGTCTTTTTATTTAATGAACGTGGGGACCTCATTAAACAAATGGCGGGCAAGACATTCAAAAAAGGTTGACCCGGTTTGCTAATAAAATTACCCTTAAATGACATGTAATAGATTTATGCAAAATTCGAGTGGCTTTGGGCGAAATTGATACCGATGTTGTACACAAGAAAAAAATTTCTATTAGTAATACCGTTTGCCTTCTTCGCGGTGCTTTCACTTAGTAATTACGCACAGGATCAAAGGACGTCTAAGGAGAACCTTCCTCGATCAAATACTCTGAATATCGTTTCAATTTTTCTCGGTCGATCTGGGTATGAACCGGCGGTATCGCACTTGTACATCGGAAGTGGCGACAAAGTCGAGCCTGGTCTAAAGGCTGAGCTTACTGAAGGACAACGGAAGTCCGCAGTACTAATACTTGCCGAGCAGGCTGACTTGAGCGGTGCCGATTACATTACCGACCACGACGAGCGAGGGTGGTTTGTTTACAATACACTGACCCGCCATGCGGCACAGTCGCAGAAGTCGCTTGCGAATTTTCTCCAGCGAAGTGGTGTTAGTTACCAGTCTTATTGGGCGGCCAATATGATCGTTGCCGAGATCGATGAGAACCTCGCAGATTCGCTTGCAAAACGTCCTGATGTTGCCCGCATTAACTCTAATCGGCCACAGCGATGGATCGAGCCTCCTGAGATCCTCAAACCGAGTGCTTTACCAGACGAATCTGCCGCAGTTCCAAACAACGTTGAATGGGGGGTGGCCAAGGTTAATGCACCGGCAGTCTGGACTCTGGGTTATACGGGCCAGGGAATGGTGGTCGGCGATCTCGACACGGGCGTGCGATGGACCCATAGCACATTAATATCGAAATACCGAGGGTGGAATGGTTCAACGGCCGATCATAATTATAATTGGCTTGATGCGGTACATTCGGGGGGCGGCATCTGCGGGTCCGATACGATGGCTCCATGCGATGATCATGGCCACGGGACCCATACAACAGGCACTATCGTGGGAGATGACGGGGCCGGGAACCAGATCGGTGTTGCGCCTGGGGCTAAATGGATAGGCTGTAGGAATATGGATCAGGGGAACGGAACCCCCGCAACCTACACCGAATGTTTTCAATTCATGATCGCTCCAACCGATCTCTCCGGGAATAATCCCGACCCAACCCTGCGACCTCATATCCTGAATAACTCCTGGGCCTGTCCCGTGAGTGAAGGCTGCACGACGGGTGCCGAACTCGAAACGATTATCAACAATGCTCAGGCCGCAGGGATATTTATTGTGGCTTCTGCCGGGAATAGCGGCCCTGGCTGCTCGTCTGTATCAAGTTCGCCTGCGACCTACAATTCGTCGTTTACGGTCGGCTCGATCAACAGCTCCGATCAGCTTGCCAATGGCAGCAGCCGCGGCCCCTCGCTTTACTACGATCCGTCGTTGTTGAAGCCGGATATTTCGGCACCGGGTGTTGGTGTGCGTTCAGCGATAGCGTCGACCGATTCGAGCTTTTCTACATTGAACGGGACATCGATGGCTGGTCCCCATGTCGCCGGCGTGATCGCTCTTCTCTGGTCGGCAAATCCTGAGCTAGTACGCGATATTGAGACAACCAAAAATATTCTTCGTAGTACTGCCAATCCTGATGTGACATTAATAACGCCGCAGACCTGTGGCGGAACTCCATCTACGCAATTGCCTAATAACTCATTCGGATATGGACGTGTCGATGCACTCGCCGCTTTGAATGCAGCTCCCCCACCCCCTTTTGAAGTGGCCGGTAGGGCGCTGTCTCCGAGTGGTCAGGGTGTCAATGGTGGAAGAGTGACTTTAACCGACGCAACAGGTCTAAGTCGCTTTGTAATGACTAATTCGCTTGGCTATTTTCAGTTCGACGAAATAAGTGCACTTGGAACATATTTGCTTCGGGTGCACTCCAAGCGCTACCGGTTTGAAAGTCGAACTGTGTCGGCCTCAGATGATGATCTGACCGAACTGGAGTTCCTCGGATTGGAATAAAGCTTTGCTCTGTATGGAAGCGCACAACTATCGATAGAAGGCGTGTGGGACAATTATGGCCGGAGGATATTATCTATGCCATTGTTATTCTGTCCTGAATGCAGACACGAGGTGTCTGCAAGTGCTGTTTCTTGTCCGAATTGCGGCCATCCCGTTGACCCGCCCATAGTCGAGCCAACAAGAAGGGTTGTGGCCTCGCCGCCTATCCGTCGTGAGAGCGGATTTCCACCGTGGGCATTTATCCCAATCGGCATGGGTGCCGTTCTGCTCATCCTCTTCGCCTATATAATGCTCCGCGAAGGCTCTGACGAGGGAAATACCAACATCAACGTGAATCTGGCCGGTCGACGAACTGCTTCGGATCCGACGCGCGATGCTCGAACTTCAGAGGTTCCGTCGTCGTCCGATCGAGTAACCGTACCGAGCGATTCAAATTATGTGCCAGAAACATCGTCTTTGCCGAGTTCATCTACTACGGTTCCGGGCAGTTCGGAGGCACCGGTGGCACCACCCGACCGCGGATCAGTCAAAATCACCGCTCGGGTACTGATGCCGAGATCGACCGGATCGCCTCAGCCTGTCAGGAATGCGAGGTTTTACTTGCTCGACGATGATCTCGATACCATCCTGAGCGAAGCTCGAGTCGAGCCTATTGAAGGAAATAGCTATGCCGCCAGTCTTGGCCTTGCCGCGGTGTTTCCGGACCGCTATGGTGATTTTCAGCGTGCCGCAATGCGGGCCATTACTCGGCATGTAAAATATACGGGAACAACCGACAGCAGTGGAAACGCCAGTTTGCCTAACGTAGACCCGAGGGAATATTACATCTTCGGCGTCACTAAGATCGGCGGCGGTTTTGCGATGTGGAACGCTCCGGTAAACGTTATCGCCGGTGAGAATATTCTCAATCTCAGCCCTCCAAGTGTAACTGAAATTCCAGACACTAGAGGTTGATACTGGCAATCGCCTATTAATGGCGAAGCGGCCCGACATTCCTACAAC